>NZ_CP084278.1:0-65095 GCF_022879615.1 Caballeronia grimmiae | reverse complement strand
GATAGGCATCCTGTCGCTGTTGATCGCGCTGGCCGGCGTGGGTGGCGTGATCCACATCGGCAGCCAGTCGAAGTTCATCCCCTACGTGGTCGAGGTGGACAAGCTGGGCCAGACGGTGGCCGCCGGCCCGGTGCAGGCCGCAGGGAAGGCCGATCCGCGTGTCATCCACGCCGCCGTTGCGGACTGGATGAGCTGCGCGCGCATGGTGTCGCCTGACGTGGCCTTGCAGCGCAAGTGCGTGTTCAAGGCGTACTCGATGCTCGCCCCCAACGATCCGGCGACGCCAAAGATGAACGAGTGGTTGAACGGCACGCCCGATTCCAGCCCGTTCAAGCGCGCCGAGAAGGAAATGGTCAGCGTCGAGATCAAGACCGTCATCCCGCAAACGCCCGACACCTGGCAAGTCGAGTGGGTGGAAACCACGCGCGACCGCCAAGGCACGCTGAAAGGTCAGCCCGTCACCTGGCGCGCGCTCGTGACTACCTACATCGCCGAGGTCACGCCCAACACCACCGATGAGCAACTGCGGAACAACCCGTTGAGCATCTACGTGCGTGATTACTCCTGGTCCCGCATCCAATGAATTCGAGGTCATCCACCATGAAGAAAACCCTCTCCGCTTTGATCGTGGGCGCTGCTGTGGCGGTGCCCTCCCTGGCTCTGGCCGCCCCTGGCGACGACATTGCCGACAAGTATTTCAACAAGACCAACCCGACGCTGACCGCTCAAGAGCGCGCGGCGCTCGCCATCGCCAAACGGTGGGAAGCGGGGTCGGCGACCGGCATCAAGCCGGTGGCCGGCTCGGGCGGTGCCATCAAGTTCGTGTACGGCGCGCAGCAGCCGAGCATCGTTTGCGCGGTGCTCCAGGTGTGCGACGTGGCCTTGCAGCCCGGCGAACAAGTGAACTCGATCAACCTGGGCGACACGGCCAGGTGGACGGTGGAACCGGCCATCACCGGCAGCGGCGCGACCGAGGTTCAGCACCTCATCATCAAGCCGATGGACGTGGGCCTCGAAACCAGCCTGGTTGTGACCACGAACCGCCGCAGCTACCACTTCCGCCTGCGCTCGCATCGCACCGAGTACATGCCGCAAGTCTCGTTCACGTACCCCGAGGAAGCGCAAGCCAAGTGGGACGCGATCCAGCGCCGCGAGAAGCAGGAACGCACCGACAACACCCTGCCGGCGACGGGCGAGTACCTGGGCGATCTCTCGTTCGACTATGAGCTGTCCGGGTCGGCGAGCTGGAAGCCTGTGCGCGTCTACAACGATGGCCGCAAGACCATCATCGAAATGCCCGGCACGATGCAGCAGACCGAAGCGCCGACGCTCCTGGTCGTGCGCAAAGAGGGCGGCTTGTTCACCGACGACGAAACGGTGCTGGTCAATTACCGCGTGCAGGGCAATCGCTACATCGTGGACACGGTGTTTGACCGCGCGATCCTGATTGCCGGTGTTGGCAGTAGCCAAGACCGCGTGACCATCAGCCGGAGGAAGTGACCATGCGCAAGATCGTCTCTCTCGCGCTGCTCGCCCTCGCCCTGGGCCTCGGCGGCTGCGCAACCACCAGCCAGTACGGCAACTTCGTCCAGTCGGCCGCGCTCGATCAGCAGAAGCTCGCCACCGACGCGGTGCAGCAGCTCGCCACGCTGTACGCGCCGGCGCGCACGCGCCTGGAGCTGCAACAGCCGACGCCCGATCCGTTCGGCCAGGCGCTCGTCAAGTCGCTGCGCGACAAGGGCTATGCCCTCCTGGAGTACGCCCCGGCCGGCGCTTCCACGCAGGCCCCGGCCTCGGCGGCATCGCAGGCGAGCGCACCGGCCACCACGGCCGCGTCGGGCGGCCTGCCGTTGCGCTACGTGCTCGACCAGGCTGGCGACTCGAACCTGTACCGCCTGACCTTGATGGTCGGCAATCAATCCATCACCCGCCCTTACCTGGCGCAAAACGGCACGTTCGCGCCGGCCGGGTACTGGGTGCGCAAGGAGTGACGCCATGACAGAAAACGCCGATCAGATGGCACCTGACGCTTCGCCTGGCGAAGTGTCCAAGAAGGCGGGCGTCCGTCGCGTCAACAACATGCCCATGTACATCCTCGGCGGCGTCCTGCTGTCGTTCGTGCTGGTCATGGCCCTGGTCGCGGCGGATCGCGCGGCCAAGCAGAACGCGCCGGCGGACGGCCCCAAGGAGAAGGCCGGCAACACGTCGATGTTCGCCAAGGAGATCGCAGGCGACAAGACCGGCGGCTTGATCGAGCCGGCAAGCCCGCTCAAGGTGCCCGACATGCCGACCGGCCCGGCGTCGGCTCCGCTGGAGATCGCGCGGCCGTCCAACCCGGACGCGCCGCCGGCCCCGCCGGCCAACCCCGGCAACCCGGGCCAGCCGGTGAACGACGACGAGGCCCAGCGCATCCGCATGGCGAAGATGCAGATGTTCGGCGAAGCCGTGAAGGCCAAGACCACCGTGCGCGTGGATGCCCCGCGTAGCAACGGCTCCGCGCCGGGTGGCCCGAGCACCTACACCGGCACGCCGCAGACGCGCGATGAAATGCTGAACCGCATCGCAGCGGTGCAGCAGCAAATCGACGCGCAGCGCAGCAACGATCCGACCGCCGCCTATCAAGCACGCCTGGCGCAGATTCGCGGCATGGGCGTCGGTGGTGGCGGCGCGGCTCCGGCCGCCGGCGGCATGGGCGCGGGCGGTGCGCCGCAGCTCCTGCAAACCTCGACCAGCGGCGGCGGGCGCAACAGCATGGCGCAGTTCGGCCAAGGTGGGCAGGGCGACCGCTGGAAGCTGGATTCGCAGCCGGAAGCGCCGCGCACACCGTTCGAGCTGCGCGCGGGCTTCGTCGTGCCGGCCACGCTCATTTCGGGCATCAACTCCGATCTGCCGGGCCAAATCATGGCCCAGGTCGCGCAGGACGTGTACGACACACCGACCGGCAAGCACCTGTTGATCCCGCAGGGATCGCGCCTCGTCGGCTCGTATTCGAGCGACGTGGCCTACGGCCAAGCGCGCGTGCTGGTTGCGTGGCAACGCATCGTGTTCCCCGATGGCAAGGCGATGGACATTGGCGCGATGCCAGGCGCGGACAGCGCGGGATACGCGGGCTTCCACGACCAGGTGAACAACCACTATGTGCGCCTGTTCGGCTCGGCCTTCCTCATGTCCGGCGTGACAGCAGGCATCACCTACAGCCAACGCCAGAACCAGGCCACAAACACCTATGGCGCACCGAGCGCCAGCAGTGCCCTAAGCGAAGCCCTCGGCCAGCAGCTCGGCCAGGTTACGGCGCAACTCATCGCCAAGAACCTGAGCATTTCGCCGACGCTGGAAATTCGGCCGGGGTATCGCTTCAACGTCGTGGTCACGAAGGACATGACGTTTTCCAAGCCGTACCGTTCCTTCGATTACTAACGCCATAGGAGAAAAGCACCATGAAGCCGAAGTTTTTAGCCGCTAAATTGGCCCTCGTCATTGCTGTTTCGAGCACGCTGGCGGTCACACCTGTGCAGGCTGGCATCCCCGTCATCGACGGCACCAACCTGTCGCAGAACATCATGACGGCCATCGAATCGGTGGCCCAGACGCTCAAGCAAATTGAGCAGTACAGCACCCAGCTCCAGCAGTATCAAAACCAACTCCAGAACACGATGGCCCCGGCCGCGTATATCTGGGATCAGGCGCAATCGACCATCAACGGGTTGATGAACGCGGTCAACACGCTGGATTACTACAAGACCCAACTCGGCAGCCTGGACAGCTACATCGGCAAGTTCCAGGACGTGAACTACTACAAGAACTCGCCGTGCTTTACGGCGGCAGGGTGCTCCGACGCGGAACGCGCAGCACTTCGGAATGTGGCCCAGCTCGCGAGCGAGTCGCAGAAGAAGGCCAACGATGCCTTGTTCAAGGGCCTCGATAGGCAGCAAACGAATCTCACGGCCGATGCAGCGACGTTGCAGCGTCTTCAATCGGCAGCGCAGGGCGCGCAGGGCCAAATGCAGGCCATCGGCTACGCCAACCAGCTCGCCAGCCAGCAGGCCAACCAGCTCTTGCAGATTCGTGGCCTGCTGATCGCGCAGCAGAACGCGATGGCAACCAAGATGCAGGCCGACGCCGACAAGGAAGCCCAGCAGGCGGCAGCGGCCGCACAACTGCGCCAGGGCAGCTACCGGGCCAGCCCGGCGCGCACCTGGTAAGGGGGATTCATGAAAGCAATCAAGGCTCTGTCCTTGGCCTCGGCCGCCCTCGTGGCGGCCTTGGTCGCCGGCTGCGACAACAAGCCGGCCACGGCCCCCATGCCGGAAGTGAACGACGAGAACTGCAAGCCCGAGAACATCGCCAAGATCGAGGACAAGGGCGTCCAGCAGGCTTTTTCGTCGCTGTGCTTGCGTCGTGGTGGGGATTTCAAGCCCAGCCCGAAACGCGAATGGTGAGGTGCTGACGATGAGAATGCCAGCCAATCTAAAAACCCTCGCCCTGCCGCTGTTCGTCTGGCTGGCGTTCTTCGCGGTCGATGCCCACGCGGCCATCGACAACGCCGGCGTGTTCGATAGCGTGCTGGATCGCTACCAGGCCGCCGCGAGCGGCTGGGCCGGTGTCATCACCACGGCCGCAACCTGGCTCTTCTGGACGCTGGTTGTGATCTCGATGGTCTGGACGTTCGGCATGATGGCCTTGCGCAAGGCCGACATTGGCGAGTTCTTCGCGGAGTTCGTCCGCTTCACGATCTTTACCGGCTTCTTCTGGTGGGCGCTAACCAACGGCCCTAACTTCGCCTCGTCCATCTATGCGTCGTTGCGGCAGCTCGCCGGCAACGCGACGGGCCTGGGCAATGCTCTGTCGCCCTCGGGCATCGTGGACGTGGGCTTTGCGATCTTCGACAAGGTGATGGATCAGTCCTCGGTGTGGTCGCCGGTGGACAGCATGGCCGGCATCCTCATGGCCGTGGCGATCCTGGTCATCCTGGCCCTGGTCGGTGTGAATATGCTTCTGCTGCTCGCGTCGGGCTGGGTGCTCGCCTACGGCGGCGTGTTCTTCCTCGGCTTCGGTGGTTCGCGCTGGACTTCCGACATGGCGATCAACTACTACAAGGTCGTCCTGGGCGTGGCCGCGCAGCTCTTCGCAATGGTGCTCCTGGTGGGCATCGGCAAGACCTTCCTCGATGACTACTACTCGCGCATGAGCGCCGGCATCAGCCTCAAGGAAATGGGCGTGATGCTGATCGTCGTCATCATCCTCTTGGCGTTGGTCAACAAGATTCCGCCGCTCATCGCCGGGATCATCACCGGCGCGAGCGTGGGCGGTGCCGGCATCGGCCAGTTCGGTGCAGGTGCTGCGTTGGGTGCCGCAGGCATGGCAGCAGCAGCGGCCGCGACCGGCGGCGCCGCTCTGGCCGCCGGCGCAGCCTCGGCCGCCGGTGGTGCCTCTGCCGTCATGGCCGCCTTCTCGAAGGCCAATGAGAACGTGTCGGCAGGCACGGACGTTATGTCGGCCTTCTCGGGCGGCGGCAGCTCGGGCGGCGGTGCGGGCGGCGGCGGCGACGCCGGCACCGGCAGCACGCCCTTCGCTCAGGCTGCGGGCTTTAGCGGCAGCTCCGGCGGTGGCTCTTCGTCGGGTGGCGGCAGCCCCTCGACCGGCAGCAGCTCGGGCAGCTCGAAGGGCGGCGATAAGGGCGGCGGCAAAGCCGACGCCGGCGGCCAGGGCAGCAGCTCGACGGCCAGCACCGGCAGCAGTGCCGACAAGGCCGCCAAGAACGAACCCAAGCCCGCCGGCGGGGCAGGGCAAGGGCAGCAGGCCGCACCGGGCAGCACCGGCCCCGGCTTGCTCGCATCGGCCGCATCGGCCCTCGGCACGGCCGGCCGCATCGCCGCCGACGCCGGCGCGAACTTGGCGAAGGGAACCGCCGATGTTGCCAAGGCCAAAGCCGCGAGCCTGCGCGAAGCCGCAGCCGAGCGGATCGCCGACACCACTGGCGGAAAGATCGCCGCCGCGATCAAGGCGCAAGGAAGCGGCACGGCCGAGAACATCGACGTGCCCGACCAGCAGCCCGCGCCGAGCTTCGGCGACAACAGCCTGGCAGGCGGCCCTGCCGATGCCGATCCCGAGTCCGAAGTAGCTGCGTTCGCCAACCGCGAGCAAGGCCGCGACGGCACAACTGCGTAACCAAGGAGAGTCCAACCATGAAGAAGAAACTGTTTGCCCTGGCCGCCCTCGTGGCAGCCCTCGGATCGACCGCCGGCACGGCCAGCGCGCAAGACGTGCTGACCGGCGACACGCGCCTGGCCTGCGAGGCGATCCTGTGCCTGTCGTCGGGCACGCGCCCGAGCGAATGCACGCCGTCGCTGTCGCGGTACTTCAACATCACGAAGCGCAAGCTGTCGGACACGATCCGCGCCCGCCTGAACTTCCTCCAGCTTTGCCCGGTGGCGAGCCAGACGCCGGAAATGCAGTCGCTCGTGTCGGCGATCTCGCGCGGCGCTGGCCGGTGCGACGCGCAGTCGCTGAACTCGACGTTGGTGATGTGGACGGGCGGCTACGACGATGGGCGCACGTACATCAGCAACCAGTTGCCTGACTACTGCGGGGCCTACACCGGCCACGCCTACACCGACTTCGCCAGCAGCGGCACGCTGCCGCGCTATGTCGGGACGCCAGAGCGGGGCGGGTATTGGGTCGAAGCGCGCGACTATGACCGCGCCTTGGCCGAGTACAACGAACGCATCCGGCGCGAGGACGAAGAGCGCCGCCGTCAGTCCTGGCTGAACTGAGGGAGGGGAGGGCATGCCGTTCTTCGCCGATCTGCCGCCGCAGCTCCAGGAGCGCGTCGTCTGCTCGATCTCGGCCGCCGTCAAGTACGAGGTGCCGGTCAACATCGTGTTGGCCGTCGCCGAGAAAGAGGGCGGCAAGCCGGGCCAGTGGGTGCGCAACTCGAATGGCACGCATGACGTTGGCCCGATGCAGTTCAACACCGCGTACCTGGGCGACCTGGCCCGATACGGCATCACGGCGAACGATGTGGCGGCTGCCGGCTGCTACTCGTTCGACCTGGCCGCCTGGCGGCTGCGGATGCACATCCGCAACGACAAGGGCGACCTCTGGACGAAGGCGGCGAACTACCACTCGCGCACGCCGCAGTACAACGCGGTGTACCGGGCCGACTTGATGCGCAAGGCGTCGAAGTGGGCCGATTGGCTCGAAGCTCGGTTCGTCACGCTTGACGTGACGAAGGCCGGGGCCACGCCCTCGACGCCCAGCCAGCCCGCGACGGTGGCCCAGCGGGCGACGCCGGCGGCCAGGCCGGCACCAGCACCCCAGCAGGCCGCCCCAGCGGCCGCAGCAGCTCGCAGCGTGTCGGTGGCCGGCTACGTGCCCCGCACGGTGTCTTTCAACACTTCACGCGAGGGGTCGGCCGAGTAGGCCGGCTCTTCCGATTTAGCGGCTAAACATGGACAAATTCCACGCCTTCATGATGCGGTACACGCTGGGCGTCGGCCGGTTGCTTCAAGCCTATTGCAAGTGGGCGGAAGGGCAGGCCAAGAACCAGCTCGATTTGCTTCTGCTGGGCCTCGGCCCGATCTTCGCCTTGGGCCTTCTGCTGTGGGCGCTGCCGGCGTGGATCGGCAAGCCCATCGCCTTCGTGCTCTCACTGCCAGCGCTCTACATCATCTTCCTGGTGCTGCGCGCCTACGCGATTCGCGGGGGCCGGCGCTGATGAAGGCCCTGCGGATTCCTGATGGAACCGTCGAAGCGTTGAAGTGGCTCGCACTGGTTCTCATGACCGGCGATCACGTCAACAAGTACCTGTTCAACGCGACGCTGCCGGTGCTGTTCGAGGCCGGCCGCGTGGCGCTCCCCCTTTTCGTGTTCGTCCTGGCCTACAACCTGGCCCGGCCGGGCACGCTCGAACGCGGCGTGTACGGCCGCACCATGTCGCGCCTGGCGATGTTCGGCGCGCTGGCCTCCGTGCCCTTCGTGGCCCTCGGCGGCCTGTACGCCGGTTGGTGGCCGCTCAACGTGATGTTCACGCTGCTGGTCGTCACGGCCACGGCTTACCTGGTCGAACGTGGCGGCAAGCTGCACCTGGCGGCCGCCGGCGTGGTGTTCCTGGTCGGCGGCAGCTCGGTCGAATATTGGTGGCCGGCCGTGGCTTTCGGCCTGGCGGTGTGGTCGTACACGCGCCGGCCGAGCTGGGCCGCCGCGGCGGTCGCGGTGCTGGCCTGCGCGGCCCTGTGGTTCGTCAATCGCAACCTGTGGGCCTTGGCAGCCCTGCCGGTGCTCTTCCTGGCCTCGCGGGTGGATGTGCGCGTGCCGCGCCTGCGCTGGGCCTTCTACGCCTATTACCCGCTGCACCTGGCCTCGCTCTGGTTGATCCGCATCCCCATGAGCAAGGCCGGCTACCTGTTCTTCTGATTGGAGTCCTGCCCCATGCGAAAACCCGTTCTTCTGGCCCTCTCTCTGGCGTTCCTGGTCAGCGCGCAAAGCGCACTGGCCGCCGGCGACGCCGGCAACTTCGGCACGCCGATCAAGTCCGGCGTATCGGTGTCCTTCCCCGACAGCAGCGCGACATTCCAGCCGACGCCAGAGGCCCTGGAGCTGCTGGCCGACGCTAGGAATGCGGCGATCATCTACATCAGCGGGCGCACCAGCACACTACGGCCCAGCGCGGCCGATGAGGCCCTTGCACTACGCCGTGCGCTCTCGGCCAGGTCGTACTTGGTGGCGCGCGGCGTCTCGCCGCTCAAGATCATGGTGAACTTCGCATCGGCCGCCGATTTCGTGGCAGACAACTCGACGGCCGAGGGCCGGCGCGAGAACCAGCGCGTGGACATTGAGGTGGTCTACATCCCCACCTACTGAGCGATCCGGCATCGCCATTCCTGGCGGTGCTGCAGGTCGCTCCAGCAGCTTCGCATCGTCGGCTCTGACGATGCAGGCCCGGCCGGCTTCCCTTGACAGCATCGCCATTTCTGACGATGCTGGCCAAGTCCCGATTTACTCCAGGAAGAAGGCCATGAGATACCCCGGCGGCAAGGGCGGTGCCGGCGTCTACCAGACGATCATCAACAACATCCCGCCTCACGACACGTACATCGAAACGCACCTGGGCGGCGGCAACATCCTGGAGCGCAAGCGGCCCGCTGCCCGCAGCGTCGGCATCGACGTTGATCCCGAGGTGATCGAGGTCTGGCAGCAGCTCGACGTGCCCGGCCTGGAGCTGCACCACGGCGACGCCGTGGCCTGGCTGGAGTCCCACCAGTTCACCGGCTCCGAGTTCGTCTACGCCGATCCGCCCTACGTGATGGACAGCCGGCGCGGCGGCAAGCTATACCGCCACGAATACGACGACGCCGACCACGTGCGGCTGCTCGACGTGCTGGCCGGCTTGCCGTGCGCGGTGATGGTGTCGGGCTACAGCTCAACGATCTATGACAGCTCTCCCTTGGCGTCATGGAGAACCATCGACTTCAACGCGATGACGCGCGGCGGCATCGCTATCGAACGGCTGTGGATGAACTACCCCGAGCCGGCCGAGCTGCACGATCTGCGCTACCTCGGCAGCAACTTCCGCGAGCGCGAGCGCATCAAGCGGAAGAAAGCCCGCTGGCAAGCGAAGCTCGCCAAGCTCGATCCGCTGGAGCGGGCGGCGATCATGGAATGCCTGCGCGAGCTGGAGGCGGCCGAGTAGGTCACGCCTGCGCCTGGTTGTGCAGCGCCCATACGCGCTTGACCTGGCTTTCACTGCACCCGGCCAGCCTGGCCGTCTCTGGAATGCTGTGGCCTGCGCTGCGCAGCGCCACGATGCGTTCATGCACCTTTGTGTTGGCCTTGCGGCCGGTGTAGCGGCCGGCGTCCTTCGCCAGCTCGACGCCCTGCCGCTGCCGCTCGCGGCGATCCTCGTAGTCGTCGCGGGCCATCTGCAACGCCAGCTTCAAAAGCATGTCCTGGATCGACTCCAGCACCACCTTTGCCACGCCCTTCGCCTCGGCGGCCAGGTCGGATAGATCGACCACGCCAGGGACAGCCAGGCGCGCGCCCTGGGCGCGGATCGAGGCCACGAGGCGTTCGGCCTCGGGCAGCGGCAGGCGGCTGATGCGGTCGATCTTCTCCGCAACGACGACTTCACCGGGTTGCAGGTCGCCGATCATGCGCAGCAGCTCGGCGCGATCGGCGCGAGCGCCCGAAGCCTTCTCGCGGTAGATGCCGGCGACGTAGAAGCCGGCGGCCCTGGTGCTCTCCACGATGGCGGCCTGCCTGGTCAAGTCCTGCTCGTCGGTGCTGACGCGCAAGTAGATGCGCGCGACCTTGAAAGCGACGCCGGCGGCCTGGTGCTCGGTCGGCGTCCGCATGATGCGGTCGGCACCTTCGACCAGGCCATCGCCGCCGACGCGCAGCGGTGGCGTCTTGGCGAGCGCCTGGCGCGCTGCGCGTGACTGGCGCGGCATGGCCGCAATCTGTGTTTCCTGGGCGGTGCGCGGCGTGATGATCGCGCTGCGCTTCGCCTTGGTCTTGCCTGGGAAGTAGCCGTTGCGGCTGGTCATGGGTTCCTCCGGTCATTTTGGGTATACGCAAAGTGTCCGGTCATGCTACCCCCGGCCAAAAAGGCCGTCATGCGATTTATCTTGGCCGGGTCGTTATTGGCGGGTCTAAATGGCCGCTCCGTGGATCTCATCGCCAGAAATGGCGATGCGAGATCCAGGGCAGGGCGGCCGCCATCGTCAGACCTGGCGATGGTCGACGCCGGCGCGCATCGTCGGATGTGGCGATGCGAGCTCGAGGTCGGTGGCCACCGCCGGCGACCTGGTGCCATCGTCGGCAATGGCGATGCTGCAGCTCGACGTGCGCGGCCTGGTCGTCTCGGCATCGTCGGATGCGGCGATGCTCGAGCGAGGCGAAAAAAAACCGCCTCGGGGTGTCCGAGGCGGCAAGTCTGCATGCGGTTCAGGGAGGAAGAAACCGCGCCGGCGATCAGGGAGGAAAACCGCGCGGCCTGATGTGCAGCTCGGCCACTTTAGCCGGATTTTTCGACTTATCCGATGCGAGCGGCCCGCCGTGGGCGCTGCTCGATCTGCTGTTGCTTTTTCTCGACGTGCTTCTGCTCCTGGTGCTGCTGCTCGTCGCGCTGCACCTGGCTGATGGCCGCGCCGATCTGCCGCTTCACGCCCTCGATGCCCAGCTCGCTCTTGTGCGCCAAGTCGTTGAAGTCGGTGTGCTGCTTCATCGTGGACAGCGCCGCGATCTGCGCGCCGCTCAACATCGACGCCTTGAGCTTGGCCGCCTCGTCGCCGGCCAGCTCGACCTTGCCGGCGGCGGCGTCGGCAAGGCGCTGCTCGGCGCGCAGGTGGGTCTTGAAGCTGTCGGGCGTGATGGCGGGCAAGTCGCGCGGGTAGGTGTTCTCGGCCGGCGCGAAGATCGGGAAGATCGCCTTGCCGCCCACGGCCTGGGCGGCCGCCTCGGCCTTCTCCCGGCCGGGGTTGTTGCCGTGGGTCATGACCAGGTGCCGGTCGTCGTCGCCGGCGATGATGATCGGCTTGTCCGGGAACTTGGCGTGCAGCGCCTTCGCCACGGCCTCAAGGTTGCCGCTGTCGAAGGCGGCGACCGTGGCGTGGCCCACGGCCTCGGCCACCTGGGCCGCCGTGGCGTAGCCCTCCGAGATCACCAGCGCCGGCGCGGCCGCCAGGGCGTCCATGCCGCCGACCGGGTGGAAGCATCCTTCCTTCTTCGAGTCCTTGGCGAACCGCTTAGTGCCGTCCTCCTGGATGTATTGCATCGTCCATTGCTTGCCCTCTGCGTCGAAGGCCGGGATGTAGGTCTTCTGGCCTTCGCGGTCGGTCATCACGCCGGCCTGCGCCTGGATGCCTTTGGCTTGCAGGTAGGGCGTCGGCTGCTCGATGGGCACGAGGTCGGCCATCTGCCGACCGACGCGCTGCGCGGTGGCCTCCTGGGCCTTGTCCTGCTCGACGGCTCGCTGTGCCAGCTTCTCGGCCGCCTCGGCCTGGAGCTTGGCCTTCTCCTGGTCGCTCAAGGCGTAGCCCTTGCTCTTCCAGGTAATGTCCGTGCCGGTCTTGTTGTTGATGATCCGCCCGGCCGGGTGCCCGTCCAGGTGGCCCACGTAGAAGCCATCGAGCGCGCCCTTCTTGCCGCCCTCGACCGGCACGCGGTGCCGCTTGCCATCCATGATCGGGTGATCGCCCTGGGCGTTGCTGCCGGTGAACAGGCCGGCGCTGCGCATGGCCTCGGCGAACTCTTCCCTTGGCGTCATCGCTGGCCCTTGCTGGGCCTGCACGTTCTCGGGCTTCCAGCGTTCGAGCTTCGCCGCGTCGGCGCGCGGGCCGACATACCAGGACTTCGCGGCCTTGTCCCAAAGCGCGCCGGCGGCCTTGGCCGCGTTGCGCTGCTCGTAGGGCACGGCCAGGTACTGGCGGGCCTGCTGGGCCTGCTGCGCGGGCTTCTGCGCCTCGCCCTGGGCTTCGGGTGCCGGCTGGGCCGAACGCGGCTCTACGGCCGCTGTAGCGGCTCCCTGCGCCCATTTGGCGAAGGGAGCGGCATCGGTGCCCGGCGGCACGTACCAGGACTGTTGCTGCCGATCCCAACGCGCCCCGAGGCTCTTGGCCTCGTCCTTCTCCTTGTACGGCACGTTGATGTACTGCCGTTCGGGCTTCTCGGCCTGCGGCTGCGCCTGCTGCCGCTCGCGTTCCTGGCGCTCCAGCTCGGCCGCGCGGCGCTGCGCGTCGCTGTCGTTGAGCATGGCCGACGCCTCGGCGGTCTTGCGTGCCTCTTTAGCGGCTGAAATGTCCTCTTCGGTCGCGTTGGGGTCGCGCCGTACACGCTCTTCCTGCACGCGGGCCAGCTTGGCGGCGCGCTCGTGCTGGTTGTCGGTGCCCAGCGCATCGACCAGGTGCAGGCGCTCGGTCAGAGCCTCGGCCTGGCCCTCGGTGCGGGTGCCGGCGACGAAGGCAAAGGCGTCCTCGCCGAACTGCGCATCGGCCTTGCGCGCGTAGACCTGGAACGCCTGCGGCTCGATGCCGGCCTGGGCGGCATCGACGGTCTGGCCGTCCTGCTCGGCCACGCCGACGATGCGCAGCTCTCCGCTCCAGTCGGGCGGCAGCTCAACGCCAAGGTGTTGACGGGTCGCGTCGGCGAACGCCTGGCCGTCGATCTCGCCGGCGGCGAGCTGCCGGCGCGCGGCGGCGGCCTGCTCGATGCCCTGCACCGCGTCGGCAGGATGGGCGGCCAGCAGGGCGGCCGCCTGGTCGTTGGTCGGTGGGGTCATGTTCGCCTCCTGGTCTGCGACGGCCGCTTGCTGCTGGGTCAGCGCCGGCAGGGCCATCAACTGGTCGGGCGCGTAGTTGTTCAGCTCGTCCAGGCTGCGAACCTGGTGGGGTTCACCGTCCTGGTCGTGGAACGCAAAGATGCGCTGGCCGTCGCTCCACCTGGCTTCGGCGTCGATGCTCGACACGATCTGTTCGCCGTGCTGCTGGAGCTGCTGCGCGAGGTGGAGCTGTTCGGCCATGTTGGCGAACTCTTGCGCCAAGCCCTTGCGCTCCAGGTAGGCGTTGTCGGTGTCGGTGTGGCTCGGGTCGATGCCGAACACCGGCGACAGCCGGTCATGCGCGACCGCGTAGAACTGCTCGGGATCGGTGCCGGTGATGCTGCCCACGGTTTCGAGGCCACGGCTGCGCAAGGCGTCTTCCAGGGTGTCGCCCTGGAATGCCTGGTAGTGGCTGAAAGACACGTCCGGGTTGTCCAGGACTTCGGCAATGTCCACGGCCAGGGCCTGGGCCACGGCTTCGTCCTGGGCCTGGCTCTGCTGCTGGTCTTGCTCCTGAACCTGCTTCTGCTCGAAGGCCAGCACGTAGTCGTGAATCTTCTCGGCATCGGCGGCCGCGCGGAACACCTCCAGCGGCTCGTCTTGCAGCGCCTTGATCCACGAACCCACATAGGCGGCGTGCTGGCCCGGATCGTGGCCGATGCCCAGCTCGTCGCCGACGATCATGGAAGCGATTTCGGCGCGCAGCTCTTCCTTGGCGTACCCCTCGCTCCCGAACGGGTGCGCCAGGTCGCGGTCAAGGCGCGAAGCGTGGCCCGTCCAGTGGCCCAGCTCGTGCAGCGCGGTCGCGTAGTAGCGGTCGGAGCTGGGGAACTGGCCGCGCTCCGGCAGGGTGATGCTGTCGGTCGAAGGGCGGTAGAACGCCCGATCACCGGCGGCGTGGGTGATCGTCGCGCCCGAGGCTTTCAGGATGTGCTCGGCGCGCTCGACGGCGTTCCAAGTCTGTTCCTTCTTCGGCTGGAGCGGCGGCAGGCCGTCGATCTGCTCGCCGTTGAACACGGTCGCAAAGAACACGCGCGGCCGCTCCAGCATGACGGTTTCCTTGACCGGCTGGCCCTTCGCATCGAGGACGGGCCGGCCGCTGTCGTCCAGCTTGTCTTGCTCTTCGCTGAACTTCCAGTATTGAACCGGCGTGCCTTTCTCGCCCTTGCGAACCTGCGCGCCCACGGCGGCGGCCTGCTTGTAGGTCATCCAGCGCGCATCGCTGCGGCCCTGGGCCATCAGGTGGATGGCGTTGATCCCTTTGTACCGCTTGCCGGTGGTCGGGTTCATCGGCAGGTAGGCGTTGGGTTCGCCCGGCTCCCACGGCTTTTGCCACGGTGCGGTGCCGGCCTTGAGCTGCTCGATCAGCTTTTCGGCCACGACTTCGTGAAACGGCTTCTTCGGCTCCATGTTCTCGTCCCTTCGGAATAGCTCGTTGAACTGAGGGAAGTTCTGCTGTGTCCGGGAACGGTCGCGCAGGCCCTGGGCGACCATGCACACGATGTTGTGCAGGTCGTCGGCCTGCATGGGCCGCACGCGGGCGATGCAGGTTTCCGTGAATGACTGTTGGCCGCGCTGCTGCACCTGGTCGGCGACCTGGTGCTGGCTCGGCTCGATGCCCTCGCAGTGCAGGGCAAACACTTCCTCGGCGCGCACGTCCAGGGACTGGCCGGCATAGCGCCGGTTCACGTCATCCCATAGCGGCTTGAGGGTGGGTTCGTTGCGGGCGGCCGCCAGGCCGTCCAGCAAGGCGCGCTTCTCGCCCGGCGCGAAGGTGTTGGCCCCGTAGTGGCCTAGCACCTCGTGCCGCAGCGTCATCAGTAGGTCGCCGGCGCTCTCGACGTTCTGCAAGGGCACGTCCACGCGGCCACGGTAGGCGCGGCCGGCGTGCAGCGTCTCCTTGGGCACGTAGCCGCCCTTCATGTCGGCCGGCACCTCGGCCGCTCGCGGCCCGTACAGCTCGGCCGCGTCCTCGCGGAACTTGTAGGCCAGCTCCAGCGCGCCGGGGTAGTCGCGGACGAAAGCCCGCGTCACCCCTTGCGCCTCGGCTTTCGTGATCGGCATGGGTCAGCCCTCCGACGCCTTGCGCGCGGCGGCCTGGGCAACCGTCTCGCCGGGCCGCAGGTCGTACAGCTCGCGGGCGTTCGTGGTGGTGATGAACGGCGGGATGTCGGCGCTCGGGCCTTCGTCGTCCAGGAATGCCGGCTCCAGCGCGCCATCGACTTCCACCAGGTCGTCGCCGCTCGCGGCGGCGTCCTGCTCGGACAGCGCGTCCTCCACGAACGCGCCCACGCGCTCGGCTTCGTCGGGGTCGAACTCGACCTGGAAGCCGGGCGTCAGCGCGTCGGCCATCTTCTCGCGCACGGCCTCGCGGCCGGCGGCGTCGTCGTCAACCGGCGGCAGGACGGCCAGCGGCTCGTCGTGGGCGGCGGTGTTGGTGGTGGTTTGCTCGTTCATGGTCGATCTCCTTCGCTGTGGTCATTCGGATGCCGGGCCGTTGCGGCCCTTGCTGTAGTCGGGCCGACCCTTGAGGTCGGGGTAGGTCTGCTTGCATGTGGGGAAGTTGCTGCAACCCCACCAGAATTGCCCCTTCTTCTTGCTCGGCCGGCGCGACAAGCCGCTGCCGCAGGCCATGCACTTGTGAAGGGATGACACCGGCGCGGCTTCCTTGCCGCCGGCGATGGTCACGGCTCCGCTGTTGGCCTTCGCCACCTGGTCGCGGATGAACGTCTCTTGCTTCGTGATGAAGGCGTCCAGGGCGGCCGTGCCCTGCTCGACGCCTTTCAGCATCCGCTCGTAGAGCGCGGTCAGCACCGGGCTTTTCACAACCTCGGGCAGCGCGTCGATGACGCTGCGGCCGAGGGTCGTGCTGATGATCTGCTTGCCTTTGACGGCCAGGAACTCGCGCCGCTTCAACTCGGAAATGATCGACGCACGGGTGGCCGACGTGCCGATGCCGTCGCCCTCGCGCAGCATCTTCTTGTGCTCGGCATCGCTGACGAACTTGTGGATGTTCTCCATCGCGCGGATCAGCGTGCCCTCGGTAAAGCGCGCTGGCGGCTTCGTCTTGGCGTCCTTGCGGGTGGCGTCCGTGCAGGTCACGGCGTCGCCCTGGGCCATCGACGGCAGGGCCTGCGTGCCGCTGTCGTCGTCCTCGTCCTTCTCGCCTTCCTCGTCGGCCTGGCTGTACACGTCACGCCAGCCGTTGCGCGTGACTACCTTGCCGCTCGCGGCGAAGTTCTCGCCCGCGATCTCGACGCCCACGGTGGTCTGCATGTACTCGTGCAGCGGGTAGAACTGCGCCAGGTAGGCGCGCACGATCAGGTCGTAGATGTTGCGCTCGCGCTCGCTGAGGGCGGCCTTGCTGCCCTTCTGCATGGTCGGCACGATGCCGTGGTGCGCGGTGATCTTCGAGTCGTCCCACGTCTTGGACTTGATACGCGGATCGGCACCATCGACCAGGCCGGCCAGTTCGGGGTTGACGTGCTTGATCGCCTCCAGCACGCGCGGCGCGTCGGCGTGCTGCGACTCCGGCAGGTAGGCGCAGTCGGTGCGCGGGTACGAGGTCAGCTTGTGCGTCTCGTAGAGCGCCTGGCAGGTGTTCAGCACGTCCTCGGCGCTGTAGCCGAACTTGGCCGAGGCCAGTGCCGTAATGTCGGACAGGGCGAAGGCCAGCGGCTGGTTCTGCTTCTTGGCCTCCTGTTTGTACGCGGCGATGGTGCCCGGCTGGCCCTTGACGGCGGCCACCAGGGCGTCGGCGACGGCGGTATCGACAAGGCGGCCTTCGCTGTCCAGACCGGCTTGATCCTCCTTCGCCTTCCATGCGGCGGCGAAGCTGCCGCCGGCGTGCTGCACCACCGCCCGGATGGTGTGGTACGGCACGGCCTTGAATGCCTCGATCTCGCGGTCGCGGGCGACCACGAGGGCCAGCGTCGGCGTCTGCACGCGGCCCACGGTCAGCAGGGCGCGCGAGCCGCCGCGCTGCGCGCGCAGCGTGTACGCGCGGCTGAGGTTCATGCCGATCAGCCAGTCGGCGCGCTGCCGCCCGCGTGCAGCGTCGGCCCAGCCTGCATAGGTGGTGTTCTCCTTCAACGCGGCCAGGCCGCGCTTGACGGAAACGGAGTCCTGCGCGCTCACCCAAAAGCGGCGCACCGGCTTGCTGTTGCGGAAGTGCTCCAGCACTTCGTCAACCAGCAACTGGCCTTCGCGGTCGGGGTCGCCGGCGTTGACGATCTCCTTGGCCTCCTTGAGCAGCTTGCCGATCACGGCGAGCTGCTTCTTCGCGTCGTCCTTGGGCTTGAGAATCCAGCTCTCGGGGATGATGGGCAGCTCATCGACGCGCCAGACCTTCTTGCCGGACTGGCCGCGCGGCACGTCATCGGGCGTGTACTCGTCGGGGTCGGCCTGTTCGAGCATGTGCCCGAAGCACCAGGTCACTTTGTCGGTGCCGCACTCGATGAAGCCGTCGCCCTTGCCGGTCGCGCCCAGCTCGCCGGCGATGGCCTTGGCGACGGACGGCTTTTCTGCGATGAAAAGGCGCATGGTGTGTCTCCCTACCAGGTGATGACCGGACGGATCACGGTCTTGATTTGCGAACGATTGATCGGGCCGAAGTAGCGGCCGTCGAAGGATGTGGCGCTCACGTCCGACATAAGCAGCACCTCGGAATTGCCGAGCGTGTAGCTGTTGGACTGATAGCGCGGCAGCGGCCGACCGGCCTTGTCGGCCTTGATCGGCGCGCTGAGGGGCAGCAGCTCGCCGTTGACGCGCACGCCGTCATCGGCGACGGCGACGGCATCGTCTTTAGCGGCTAAAACGCGCTTCATCATGTAGCCGTAGCCGCCCTGGCAGAAGCCGGCCCCGATGTAGCCCCTCTCCTTGGCGTCATCGAACACGCCGAGCTGCGGCGGGCAGAAGAGGACGTAGGCCCCCTTCTCCACCGGCGCGCTGCTCGTCCAGTACAGGCCGACCGGAATGCTCTTGGTGGTGTTCACGCGGGCACCGGCGGCATAGCCGCCGGCGGCCAGCAGCAGGGCGGCCACGCCCGCGATGACGACGCCTGCCGCGATGCGTTTCAGGATGCGGCTCATATCGTGATGCCCTCCCCTTCCGTCTCGGCCTGTGCGACGGCGCGCAGGCGGTCGCTGACCTTGGGCGCAGGGATCGCGGCGCGTGCCGAGAACACTGGGTCTTTGAAGTACAGGGGTTGCTTGCCGTAGATCGCCGGGTAGCCCGCGACGTAGATCACCATGTCGCCGGCTTCTTCGATCTCGCCCTGGGCGTTCTTCTTTGGCCCCGGCATGCGCAGGCATTCGTCGGGCGTCAGCAAGGGCCGCTGCACTTCCTGGTAAGTGCGCGACACCTGGCCCAGCATCGCCGCCGTGCGGCGGCCGCTGGTCGTGATCTGCTCCTTCACCACGGTGGTCTGCCCGGTGAGGCGGGACAGGTGTTCGGCCGTCTCGACGCGGTTGGGCGGGTAGGCGTTCTGCACGTGGCAGTTCGACGTGATGCTTTCGTCGTGGCCGTAGCCCGTCTCGCGGCTCTTGAGCTGGTTAATGTCCTGGCAGATGAGGTAGCACTTGATGCCGTAGCCGGCCACGAAGGCCAGCGACTCTTGCATGATCTCCAGCTTCCCGAGGCTCGGGAACTCGTCCAGCATCATCAAGAGCCGGTGCTTGTAGTGCGCCACCGGCCGGCCGCCCTCGAAGTCCATCTTGTCGGCCAGCAGGCGCACGATCATGTTCACCATGACGCGCACCAGCGGCCGCAGGCGGGCCTTATCGTTGGGCTGGGTGACAATGTAGAGGCTTACCGGGTCGTCCTCGTGCATCAACTGCTTGATGCGGAAGTCCGACCGGCTGACGTTGCGGGCCACCACGGGGTCGCGGTACAGGGCCAGGTACGACTTGGCCGTGGACAGCACCGATCCGGCTTCTTCCTCGGGCCGATCCATCATGTCGCGGGCCGCCGAGCCGATGGCGTGATGGTTCTGGCCGTCTACGTGCCCGTAGGTCGCCATTTCCATCCAAAGCTCGCCAATGTCCCGGTTCGGGTCGGCCAGCATCGCATCGACGGACGGCAGCGTGGCGGTGCCGCCATCGTCCTTGGCCTTGTACAGCGCGTGCAGGATCACGCCGACCAGGAGCGCGAAGGCGGTCTTCTGCCAGTGCGAGTCCAGGCCCTTGCCGTCCGGGTCAACGATCAGCGTGGCAAGGTTCTGCACGTCACCCACCTCGTATTCGGTGCCGAGGCGGATTTCGTCCAGCGGATTCCAGCAGACGCCGCCCGAGGTGCTGGCCGGCTCGAAGCGCAGCACCTTGTTCTTGGCGTGCTTCTGCCGCCAGCCGGCGGTCAAGGCCCACAACTCGCCCTTCAAGTCGGTGATGACGCTGCTCGCGCCCCACGACAGCAGCGTGGGCACCACCAGGCCGACGCCCTTGCCCGAGCGCGTGGGCGCGTAGGTCAGCACGTGCTCGGGGCCGCTGTGCCGCAGGTAGAAGAAATTGCCGTCCTTGTCCTGCCAGCCGCCCACGTACACGCCGGTAGCCGTGGGTGCGGCCTTGCCGGTGACGATCTCCAGGACGTTGCGCTCGCGTGGCAGCAGGCCGGCCGCCTGAATGTCCTTCTTCTCGGCCCAGCGGGCCGAGCCGTGCAGGTACTCGTTCGCCTTCGAGCTGTTGGACGTGACGACCTTCGCCACGGCCACGCCCAGCAGGCCCACGGTCGAAACCAGCATCCCCATGCTGCCGGCCTTCATGATCTCGTCCGGGTACTGGCTGTACCACTTGTACGTCCAGTGCAGGATCGACCAGGGCGCGTACACGTGGCCCACGTTGGGGCCGAGGGTCGCGTGATAGGCGAACGTGTGGGCGAAGAACTGCGTCGCGGCCTGGAGGCCGCCGACCATCGAGGCCGCGCCCAGCACCGGCAGCAGCTTGCTCGGCTTCGGTTTGGCGGTTCGGACTTGCGGCCCTACCGCGTTGTTCATCTTGATCTTCATCTACTCCTTCCTTTCGACGTTTTGATGGAGCCTTTCGCGGTGATCGAGACGGCATCGCCGACCGCGATGCGCGTCAAGCGCCGGGCCGTGGCCTGGTCGATGGGCATAACCATGACCTCATCACCTCGTTTCAAGAGGGCCAGCGCCTGGCCCTCGATAGTCCTGGTGCCCTGGAACGTGAGCGCACCATCACCGGCAGTATATCGGGAATGCTTCGGTATATCGAAACCTTTTAGGCGCTTTGCCTCGCGTTCGGCGATGTACTTGTCGGCGGCGGCGACGCCCGGCGGCGTCTGGCCTACTCCTGTTCCTGGCCGAGAAATTCCCCGTCGCAGTGCGTGATCTGGTTGGGTTCCTTGCTGCTCCACGTGACGAGGAACATCACGCGGCAATAGCACTTCACTTCCGCCGGCGATGCGAACCACACCGAGTTCGGACAGTGCTCGCAAACGGTGCTGGCTTTGGGGCGGCGGTTTTCTTCCAAGGCGTCCAACGTCGGGCTTCCGGTGGACGGTGGCGGCGTGAAGGCCGGCGTCGGCGCGGTCGCCTCGGCCGGCGGCTGGCCGGCCGTCGCCTGCTCGGGCGACGGCTGCGGCTCCGGTAGCGTGCTGGTCGGCAGCGGGCCGCTGTCCAGGGCCGCCAGCGCCGCGTCCAGTTCGTCCTCGATGCTCTGGTCTTTCGGTTCGCTCATGGGTGTTCTCCTTGTTCAAAAGCGCCTGCCGCCGGCTCTCAAGAGCCGGATCGGTGAAGGTGATGGGTAGCTGGGAATCGACGGCGGCGCGGATCATCTGCGCCTTGAACTCCACCGTGCCGTTGACGGTGATGCGGTTGCCGTAGCGTTGCATCGCCAGGCGCAGGGCTTCTTGCAGCCCTTCGCGCGTGGCCTCGCGGGAGACTTGCAGGCGGTCACCGTCATCGCGCACGGCGCTCATGCCGGCGCGGAAGATGATCGTCCCCTTCTTCGTGATGTTGTCCACCGCCGGCGCGTGGCCGGGCTTCGCCTGGCCCTCGCCCCGGATGGTGTTGCCCTTGAGGCCCTGGGCCGCCTCGCGGGCGCGCAGGGCGGCCAGGGCGTCGGCGCCGCCGTGCTGCGCCTCCTTCTTGAGCCAGTCGGCCCACGTGCGCCGGCTGTGCTCGGCGTAGAGGGCCGTGCGCTCCTGCTGGAACTGCTTGTTGATCGCCTGGAGTTCGCTGCGCAGGGCCTTGCTCGCCTGGGCGTACAGCAGCTTCTTGTTCGCGCGGCCCTCGCCGACCACCTTAATCGTGGCGCGGCGCAGGCGGTTCGACCTCTTGGCCGCCTCGATCAGCCGATCCTTGCGATGCCGGGCGCGCTCCAGGGCCTGGGCGCGCGCCGTGGTCAAGCTCTGCTGCTCGGCCTTGTACTTCGCGTACAGCTCCACGGTGTTGACGCGAAGGCGGATGGGGTCTTTGCGGTACTGCCGCTTCGCGGTGGTTTGCGCCTGCCGTTCGGGCGAAGCCTCGAACGGGCCAAGCCGCGCCTCCAGGCTCGGCTTGGAAAGGTCGCGGGCTACTGTGCTCGCCTTCACCATCGTTCCGTCGCCGGCCTCGAACACGAGGCCATTGGCGCGGACGCGCAGCTCCATTCCGTTGTCCCGCATGACCTGGTGCAGTTCCTGCCAGGACTGCGCGCCCTTGATCTCGTCCAGGCACTCGCGCTTGATCCAGCCGACCAGGCTTTCAACGCCGGCATGCCGCTCCATGTCGGCGGCCCGGCCCTCCGCGCCGCGCTTGCGCGGCTCGTGGTTGTCGCGCTCCAGGCCGTAGTCGCGCTCCAGGGCCGTGCAGAGTTCCGCCAGCGCCCGGTGCGGGTAGTACGGCTCGTGCATCGTGTGCCGCGTCGGGTGAATCTTGTTGATGGCGATGTGGATGTGCAGGTTGTCGGTGTCGTTGTGGACGGCACTGATTCGCTGATGCTCGCCATAACCCAGCCCGACGCAGATGCGTTCCTCAATCGCGCGCAAGGTGTCGGCGCTGGGCTGCTCGCCGGCCCGGAAGCTGACGATCAGGTGGTAGGTCTTGTCGCCCTTCGCGCGGGTGTTCGTGTGCTGGGTCGCCAGCACCTCCGTGATGGCGTCCTGGATGGAACCGGCTTCGCAGTTCGTCGCCTGCACGTGGCCCAGCCGGTGGTCTTTGCTTTGGGCGTCGGTGATGTAGTTCGCCAGGCCCGCGAAGTCGCTCTTGCCAAGCGAGCGCATCGGCACGTGCTTGGCGATCATGGCCGCCCCTCCGGCTTTTTAGCCGCTAAAGAAGTCAAGGCTCGGCCCTCGGCTGAACCACGGCCTTCATGATCCGGCTCATTTCGTCCTGGGTGGCCTCGATCCGGCCCAGCAGGGCCAGGATGGTCGCCTCGCCGAACTGGAGCGTTCGCACGTCATCGGTCAGCCAGAGCTTGAGCAGGCCGCCAAGGCGGCCAAGGTCGCCGTTGACGCGCACCAGCTCGCGCACGTGCTGGTAGTCCATGACGCCCTTGATCTGGTAGCCCTGGCCCACGTCGCGCAGATAGCGCGCCACGCTGACGCCCGCCCTCTTGGCGTTCGCCTCGATCTCGTCTTTCTCTTCGGGGAACACCGGCACCCGCAGGTGCTGCCGCCGCCGGCGGCCGTGTTCCTTTTCGTCGTTCTCCATGCCTCGCCTCGTCTCTCATGCCGGCGGTAGCCGGCTGCCTCGCAGAGCAGGATGACCCGTTGAGCGCCCCCGGCGCGAATAAGGGACAGTGAAGATAGATAACCGGCTCGCCGGTTAGCTAACTTCACACATCCTGCCCGCCTTACGGCGTTAATAACACCAAGGAAAGTCTACACCAGCCATTACGATTTATCCGCAACTATCGCGCTATCAGGCCGCAAAAGCAGCAACGGATATAGCGAAAACCGCCACAATGGCCCATAATGCCGCTATCGAAGCGTGCCAATGCACGCCGATAGCGGACTTTTTGCGTTTCCGTAGCGCCGCTTAGTAGCGTTACATTTGCGATGAGAGGATTAGATGGACGAACACGATGCCAAAGACCTACCCCGAAGAGCTGGCTGAATGGGTGAAGGGACGGGAAGCCAAGAAGCCGCGCCAGGACAAGCACGTGGTCGCGTTCCTGGCCGTCAAGAGCGACGTTCAAGCGGCGCTCGATGCGGGCTATGCGATGAAAACGATCTGGGAGCACATGAAGGAAACCGGCCGGCTGCGCTGTCGGTACGAAACCTTCACCCAGCACGTGAAGCGGTACATCAAGGCCGCGCCGGTAGCTTCCCCGCCGCCTCCCGCCACTCCCCCGGACAGCCAGCCCAAGGGCGCGAAGCCCGAGCCGAAGGCCGCCCCGCCGGCCTCGGAATCCAAGAGTGAGCCGCCCAAGATCGGCGGCTTCACGTTTGATGCGACTCCAAAGAAAGAGGATTTACTGTAATGGCGAAAATTCACATGGTTCTGCAAGGCAAGGGCGGCGTCGGCAAGTCGATGATCGCGGCCACCATCGCGCAGTACAAAGCCGGCAAGGGACAGAAGCCGCTTTGCATCGACACCGATCCGGTGAACGCGACGTTCGAGGGCTACAAAGCCCTCAACGTGCGCCGGCTCAACATCATGGACGGCGACGAGATCAACACCCGGAATTTCGACGCCCTGGTCGAGATGATCGCGTCGGCCGAGGGCGACGTCATCATCGACAACGGGGCCAGCTCGTTCGTGCCGCTGTCGCACTACCTCATCAGCAACCAGGTGCCGGCGCTGCTCCAGGACATGGGCCACGAACTCGTGGTGCATACGGTCGTCACCGGCGGCCAGGCCCTGGTGGACACGGTGAGCGGCTTCGCCCAGCTCGCCAGCCAGTTCCCGGCCGAATGCCTGTTCGTGGTCTGGCTGAACCCGTATTGGGGGCCAATCGAGCACGAGGGCAAGGGGTTCGAGCAGTTGAAGGCGTACACGACCAACAAGGGCCGTGTGTCCGCCATCATCCAGATTCCGGCGCTGAAAGAGGAAACCTACGGCCGCGACTTCGCCGAAATGCTCCAGGATCGGCGCACCTTCGATGAGGCCCTGGCCGATTCGGCGCTCACGATCATGACGCGGCAGCGGCTCAAGATCGTGAAAACCCAGCTCTTCGCCCAGCTCGAAAACGCGGCGGTGCTCTGATGGCGGCCGACGACAAGATCGAGGAGCTGATACGGGAGATCGCGGCCAAGCACGGCATCGCCGTGGGCCGCGACGATCCGATCTTGATCCTCCAGACCATCAACATGAAGCTGATGCAGGACAGCGCATCGGCCCAGCAGGAAATCTTGGACGCCTTCAAGTCGGAACTGGAGTCCATCGCCCACCGATGGGGTGATGACGCCAAGGGAAAGGCGGAAAGGACGCTCAACGCGGCGTTGGCGGCCAGCAAGGACGCCATGACGCGGGGAATGCAGGAGGGCGCGAAGGCGGCCGCCGAGGCCGTGCGGCGTGAGGTTGAGGCGGTGACGGCGCAGCTCGTCGCGCCGATCCGCGAGGCGCGGCGCGTCGCCATGATGAACATGGTCGCGGCCGGCATGGCGGTCGTGGCCGCCGGCCTGGCCCTGTGGGCCTCGCTGTAGATGGCGATGCGGGATCTCATCGTCAGAACTGGCGATGGTCGACCGCGCCGGCGGCATCGCCAGGTTCGGCGATGCTGGCCAGCTCCCGGCATCGTCGCTTGTGACGATGCTGCAGGATGATTCCACCAGGCCCTCGGCGGGCCTCCCTCGCCAGAAATGGCGATGCTCGAGAAAAAAGCCCGGCGACCGCCGGGCTTCGTTTTTATGCGGGCCTGGCTGACAGGCCCAAGGACTGCGATCTCCCTGGCCGCTCCTGGGCCTGGGATTGCTTGCGCTCCTGCTCCTGCTTGCGCATCAGCAGCTCATGCCGGCGGGCGGCCTCGCGCATGGCATCCCAATCGGAAGCCAGCTCGGGGTTCTCGGCGCGCATCTTGCGCGTCGCCAGCTCTTCGATCTTCGGCGAGTGCAGGCCCATGCCTTCCTTGATCTCGCGGACGGCCTCCAGGCGCGCGTGAAGCGTCTGCAAGCGGGCCTGCTGCTGCGCCTGCTGGTTCTGCCAGGCTCGCTTAGAGCCGGGCAAGGAAAGCCGGCCAGGCGCGGACGCCTGGGTCTGCTGCAAACGGGCCTGCTGCCGGTCGATCAGGTTTTCTAGCCTGTCCTCGATGTGCTCCACCTGGTCGTGCTTGGCCTGCACGTAGAGCGCCAGGGTTTCGGGGTAGGACTGCTCGACCGGGGCCGCCTCTAG
Organism: Caballeronia grimmiae; assembly: GCF_022879615.1. Lineage (NCBI taxonomy): Bacteria > Pseudomonadati > Pseudomonadota > Betaproteobacteria > Burkholderiales > Burkholderiaceae > Caballeronia > Caballeronia grimmiae. The sequence goes on along the minus strand of NZ_CP084278.1, from coordinate 39,512 downwards.
GGTGGCCTGCTGCTCGATCTCGGCCGCCTGGGCGGCCTCCAGCAAGTCGGCTCCGGTGTCCTCGCGCGAAGCGCCGAAGGCGGCACCGCCGAGGGTGGCCGGCGCGCTGACGCGGGCCGGCTTGGTGGCGCGGCTCTCGGTGCCGCTGCCGGGGATGGTGAGTCGTTTCAAGGGCGTGCCTCCTTTTTAGCCGCTAAAGCTACATGGAGCGCCCCCGCGTCAGTTTCGGGGCCTCTGCGGCGACTGCCGCCTTGCCCTGGGCGTTGTAGCTGATGCTCTTTGCGCTCCCAATTTCAGGTACTTTATCGAAATCTGACCGAGCGTGCATGACAAAGTTCTTGCCGATCTGCTGGTACACGTTGGTGGCGTCGGCATGAACGATCACGCCGGCGTGGGTCTGCTTCTTGTCGGCCGCTTGGGCCGTGTACAGGTTGTAGATGCCGGGCTTCAACGCGCCCGCCTTGTCTACTTTCTGATTCGTCCAAGCGCCGTCCTTTTCGGCCTGAACGATGCGTTGACCGTTCATGACCAAGAGGCGTTCTTTCATCGGGCACTCCTATGGTTGCCGTAGTTCTCAAAAGGGTGATGGTGGCCCCATGCAAGCCGCGCTCCAACAAAAAAGCCGACCTCGGCAAAGCGAGGCCGGCTCTTCCCAGCGGCCGGGTTGTGCGTTTTGTCAGGGTTCCAGGGTAATTTTAAGGAAAACCAACCGATTTATCAGGTCTTTTTGCGTCCGCCGCTGGTCGGATCGGCCGCCCGGCCTTGCGCCATGACGGTTTCCAGGGCCTCCAGCCGGCCGCGAAGCCCGGCCGCTTCCTCGCGGGCCTGGGCAGCGTCGCGCTTCGCCTGGTCGCGCTCGCCCTGGGCGGCGGTCAGCCGCTCGGCCTGGCGGTGTGCCTCGGCCGCCATCGCCTTGCGCTGCTCCTGGTGGGCCTGCTCGGCCGCCTCGGCCTTGGCCTGCACCTTCACCAGCTCCGCGCGCACCTGGTCGCGCTCGGCGGCGGCCGCCTCGGTGGCCTTCCGCTGCTCGGCCTGAGCGGCGCGCGCCTGGTCGGTCGCCTGGTTCGCCCGCTCCAGGTCGGCACGCAGCTCGCCGGCGCGGCGCTCGATCTCGGCGGTACGGCTGTTCGCGGCCGCGAGGTCGGCCCGCAGGGCCTCCACCTGGTCGGCGCTGGCCGTGGCCCTCTCCTGGGCCTTGTCGCGCTCTGCGCGCGCCTGGCGGGCTTCCTGATGGGCGTGATCCAGCTCCGTGCGCAGCTCGCCGGCCCTGGCCTCGGCCGTGGCCGCGCGCTCGCTGGTCGCCGCGAGCTTGCCGCGCAGCTCGTCGGCCTCGCCCTTGGCGGCCGCCTCGACGGCCTCCAGGGCCGCGATGCGGGCCTTGGCCTCGTCCAGCTCGCCGGTGAGCTGGTCGGCCAGCTCTGCGGCTTCCTGGCGCGCTGCTTCCGTCTCCTGGCGCACGGCCTCCAGCGCCTCGCGCTCGGCGGCCAGGCGGTTGTTCGCCATTTCCAGCGCCACGGCCCACAAGTCGCCGCCCAGCTCGGCCAGCTTGTCAGTGATCGCCTGCGGTGCCGGCTCGCGGATCGGGGCGGCCTGGCTGGCCTTGCGTGCGCGCCACTCGTTCATCGCCTCGCTGATGGTGGTGAAGCTGCCGCTGCCGAGCTGCTTGCGCACGTTCGCCAGCGTGGGGTTCTGGCCGGCCGCGTCCAGTTCGTCGGCCACCGCAAATATCTGCTCCTTCGAGATCGCCATGTCGGGCCTCCTTTGGCCGGTTGTATGTTGTAGCGTGAAGCATACTACAACATACAACACTACGCAAGCGGTTTAGCTGAACTTTTTTTAGCGGCTAAAACGCGGGCAAAAAAAGCCCCGCTCGATGGCGGGGCGATGGGTGGGGGTCGGTGGTCGGCGATGCCCGGCGCTGGGCGTGTCAGCCCTCCAGCAGCGCGACAAGCTGCACGGTGCCAAGGTCGGCCTCGAACTCCTGGCCGTCATCCTCGTATTTGAGCCAGGCCCAGCCCTCGGCCGGGGGCCGGCGGTTGAGGATCAGCCGTGCCGGCCGGTCGTCGTGCTTGACCTGGATGATGGCCTTCTTGAGCTTGTCGGGGTCGGCCTCCTTCGGCTCCTTCTTCCCCTTGGCGTCATCATCCTGCGGCCCCTGCTCGCCGTCGCCGGCCTCGGCGTCGGTCTTGCCGGTCAGCGCATCGACGGTGTTGGGATCACGGTCGCCGTCCTCGTGACTGCGCTTGTCCTCCAGGAACTCGCGCAGCAGCTTCACCGAGCCGCGCGTCAGCTCCTGGCTGTCGTCGGCCAGCCAGGCGGCCACCTCGTCGGGGTTCTTCTTGTAGGCCGTCACCAGCTCGTTGATGACAGTCACGTCCTTGCCCCGGCCGCTATTGAACGCCTCGGCAATGGGTTCGGGCAAGTCCAGCAGCGTGACGTGCTGCGTGACGAAGGCCGGCGACTTGCCGATCTCCTTGGCGATCTCGCCCTTCTTCTTGCCCTTCGCCAGCTCGCGGCCGATGAAGTCGGCGATCTCACGCGCCGTCAGCTCGTTGCGTTGCAGGTTCTCGATAACCTGGTCGGCCTCGTTGTAGTCGTTGTCGATGAAGGCCGGGATCGTGGTCTTGTGCGCCCACTTCGAGCCGCGATAGCGCCGCGCGCCGTGGTTGATGAGGTAGCGCCCCGGTGCGTCCGGGTTCTCGCGCACGCTGATGGGCGACTTCACGCCGCGCGCTTTGATCGTCTCGCCGATCTCCGCGATGCTCTCCGGCGAGAAGCCGGGGTTGTCGGCCGTGCGCGGCTGGTGCGGGTCTTCGTCGATCAGGTCAAGCGGCAGCTCCTGCGGGCCTGCGCCGCCGGCGTTGGCCGCCGGCTGCTCGTTCAGCAGGCCGGCCAGGTCGCCCAGCCCGTCCAGGCCCAGCCCGGACGATTGCGGCTTGTCCTGCTCCTTCTTCTTGGCGTTGGTCTTGGCGCTCATTGCGCGATCTCCATCTTCGTGAACACGTAATCCGCCAGCGCACGCACCTCCTGGGTGGCCTTCCGCGCGGCGGTCTTCTTGATCTTCCACACCGGCATCTGCTCGCCCAGCGCCTCGGCGATGCTGTCACGCGCGCCGATGCTGAACGGCAAGATGAGCTGCGGGTATGCCTGCTGCAACGTCGCCAGGTTGTTGACGTGGCGCGGCTTCCGCGCGTCCACCTTGTTCGGCACCATGCCGAGGAAGCGCAGCTTGGGGTTCTGCTTGCGCAGGTTGCTGATGACCGCGACCATCTTCTTCATGCCCTGCAAGCTGTACGCCTCCATTTCGATGGGCGACAGCATGTAGTCGGCCGTCAGCACGGCCGCCGTCATGGCGACGCCAAGGGAGGGGGCCGTGTCGATCAGGCACACGTCGAAGAACTCGCCCAGCGCGGCCACACTGGCCCGCAGCGCGGCGGCCGCCTGGGAAAGCTCCATCTTGTCCAGGTTCGCCAGGTTGGCGTCTGCCGCGATCAGCGCCAGGCCGTCATCCTCCCGGTCAGCGAACCAGGCGCGCAGCTCGTCGCCGCCGGCGGTGAACATGCGACTGGCGGGATAGCCCGAGTCGTGGCCGGCCAGCGTCCAGCTCGCATTGCCCTGGGTGTCCAGGTCGATCACTGCAACCCGAAGGCCGCGCTCCTGGAAGTCGAACGCCAGGTGGCAGGTTGCGAACGTCTTGCCTTGACCGCCTTTCTGAATTGCCGTGACCAGTGTTTTCATGAGTTGGGTTCCTGTTTCCTCTTTCCCTTGGCGTCGGCTTCCCAACGCTTGACGATGAACGCTTGATGCTCCGGCAGTACCGCCGTCACCCGCTCGAAGCCCTGCGGGAGCACTTCCCCCGCCACTGCCCACACGCGGCTGACCGCTTGCGATACCGCCCCCTTGGTCAGCCCCAGCGAGGCCACAAACTCGGCCTGGGGCCTTCCATCGACCAGCACGCCGCGCGCTATGTCGATGGTCTGTTGCCCGATCTCCAGGCCCTTGATCGCCGCCTGGAATTGGGCTTCGGTTAGCCGTTTCTTCATGGAGAACACCCATATAAACTCCACACCCGGTTGTTGAACAAAAGGCGGTGCCAGCCGCCGACCATGTGCAGAAGTTTAGCTAAACTCGCCGCCCGCGTCAAGCGTTTTAGCGGCTAAAAATGGGCGCGTGATCTTCTTTCTTGGCGTTCAACCTGGCCGCGTCAGCGGCACTCATGAAGAACGTCATCAGCGGGCCGACCGTGCGGCTCGAACCGTTGGCAAAGCACACGTCGAACTGACCGCCGGCGGTGTGCGGATCGACGCCTTCCACCAGTCGCCAGGGGTCAAGGCCCCATTCCTCGGATTGCGCGCTGTACCAATAGGCCGGCGCATCGCCGTTCAAGTCGCTGGCCGCGTACTCGCGCACCAGGACGGCCACCCGGCCGGTGTTCGGCTCCACGAATCCCGGCGGGTAGGGTAGGGTCTGTTTTTTCATGTCAAAGCCCCTTCGGCTTGTAGATCGAAACGAAGTAGGTGATCGCGGTCAGCACCGCGAAGTACGCCAGGAACGACCAACCGGCATACACGCCAGGCGTGTTCCAGTGGTAGAGCATCCGCACGAACTGGAAGAAGGTGGCAATCGACAGCACCCACTTGAGGATCGGCCAGACCAGCACGGTCGCCACCCATACGAACTTGACCAGGCCGGCCAGCAGGCCAGCACCGGGGGCCTTGTTGGGGGCAGCAGACGCGGCGGCAGGCTCCACCGGCGCGGGCGCGGCGGGCTGCTCGATCTCCTTGGGGAACTTGATGATGTTGGACATAGCTTGACCCTCCACGCGCTTACGTGTTGAATGCTGGGTGCTCCCACTCGGAAGCATGGTTACGGTGTGCCAGCACCAGGCCAAGCGCCCCGGATCACTCCGGGGCGTTCCTCCACCTGGGGCCGCCCTTGATCTTGCCTCGGCTCACGCAATACTCCTTCTTGGCGTCCTCGATAGGCCCGGCCGTTGCCGACCGGGCCATGTGCTCTTACCAGCCGGCCCGGCGCTTGGCCTGCTCGACGGCTTCCATCGACCAATGGCCCTTGGCCTGCCCCTCCAGGGAGCATCCGGCGAAGTACGCCTTGCCGCGCAGTTCCTCGGCTTTGCACACCAGCTCGGCCGCCTCGGCCATCATGGCCGCGATCTCGTCACGGCGGGCCGGGAAGTCGGTCGCTGCCGCGCCCTCCAGCTCGTCAATCCAGGGCATAATCTTGTTGTCGCTCATCGGACTTTCTCCGGTAGTTGACCTGGGCAATGTGCCCGGCCTTCAAGTGCTATATTAGGGCAAAATGCCCTAACCTGTCAAGCACTTTAGCTAAACTTTTTTCGCTTTACCGGAATCCGAAGGCTAAACTTTAGCCGCTAAAACCTTTCCCTTGGCGTCAATCCTCTTTCCAGATCACGCCCAGCCCGGCCTGGTCGCACAGGATCGCCCATGCCGCATAGGGAATCGGGGTGTCCTCGCCGATCCAGCGGCGGATCGTGCGGTCGCCCTTCGCGCCCAGCCCCAGCGCCTTCGCGGCCTTGCTGCCGCTGAACCCGGCCAGGCGCAGCACCTCTCGGACTTCCTCGCCGGTCGGTTGCGCCCAGCGTTCGGCCGGCTTCAAGCACTCCAGCCGGATATTGGCGTCGTTCGTCATTCGTTCGTTCTCCTGGTCAAGTGATAAGCCGCAACTGGTCGAAGCCGTAGATCGACTGGATGCAGCTCGGGTCTGAATCGACCACGCGCCGGCCTGCGCGATTGGTCTTGTACGTTACCGGCCTGTCGTCGTGCGCCCACACCTGGCGGGTGTCGGGATGCACCTTCACGATGATGATGCGCTTGCCGATGTAGCGGTCGAAAACCGGGTGATGGACGCTCACGATCTCGCACCGCTGGCCGGGCTTGAACTCCACCAGGTCGGCCGGGCCTCCATCGCCATTCCTGGCGATGCTGCAGGTTGCCGCGCTCGCTCGCGGCATCGTTGTTTCCGGCGATACAGGCCCGCCCTCGCCCGGCTCGGCATCGTCGGCTTTGACGATGCTGCAGGTCATCGTCGTTTCTGGCGATGCGGGATCTCGCTCCGGGCCTGCGCCGGTGATTTTTCCCTTGGCGTCCAACCCGGCGGCCCTGGCCGCCTTGATCCTGGTCGCGGCCTCGGCCGCCCAGCGCCTGGCGATGAAGGCCCGATGCGAGGGCAGCACCACATCGACCAGGACGAACCCCGGCGGCACCAGGACGGTCGCCGGTGCGCGCCGCGCCGGCGGCTCCAAGCCGGCCAGCCAAGCGGGCAGGGGAGCATCGGCCAGGCGGTCGCGGTAGCTGGCCTCGACCATCACCGGGCGCTTCTTCTCGGCTCGCTGCGCAGCCAGGATGCCGCGCGCAACCTCGTCCACCGTCATGCAGCCCTGCGCCGTGTCGAAGTGCGAGCGGTAGCCCGTTTCGGAGATAAACGGCCTGTCCAGGTCGATGACGTGGAACTGGAAGTGGGCACCCAGCGGCCCGCCGTAGCCGGCCTCGTACTCCACCAGGGCGCGCATGTCGCCATCCGCGACCAGGAACTGGCCGCGCTGGCCCCACAAGGGCACGTCGCCAGGCACCGCCGCGCAATGGCGCTCGATGACCTGGCCGGGCGCGTCGTGGTCGGCCATGCTGCCCACGTGCGTTCCGCCGTTCATCTTCCAGATGACGGCCTCGTATCGGTCGCTGGCCGCCTCGGCGGCCGCACCGTCACCGCGCATGATCGCCGCGTCGATCTCCACCACGGCCGCCACGGCGGCGGCCAGCAGCTCGTCGCGGTCGGTGGGCAGCTCGGCCAGCAGCTCGGCCGCCGGCGCGTTCCAGTCCTGGCCCGGCTGGGCCGGCGTCTTGCGTTTCTTCGCCATCGGCCGGCCCCTCAAGTGTCAGCACGCCGCCACGCGATCACGTCGCGGGCTTCGTAGCCGTGGCGCTTGCAGTCGTCGCAGAATCCCGAGCTGAACCCCTTGTGGTTCGTGCCGATCCATGCGGCCGGCTTGCCGCATTCGTGGCCGTAGGTGCCCGGCTCGGCGTTGTGGCACTTGCCGTCCGTCGCGTAGCTGTTCGTCGGTGCCTGGGGAGCGTTGTTCCTGGTCATGGTCGCCTCCTGGAAGCCCCGGCCGAAGCCGGGGCCGCCCCTCATCAGTCAATAGCCCGGTAGATCGCGGCCGCCTCGGCGTGGCTGGCTGCGAAGCCGCGCAGGAAGTGATAGCGGTCGATCAGGGCATCGCCGGCGTCCGTGTCGGCGGCCTCGGCCGCGAGCTGACCCAGCGCGAACAGGGTTGCGACAATGCCGGCGGCGTCGGCCGACAACTCGCCTCGGAAGCCGTTGCCGTCCACCTCGATCTCCAGGCGGTCGGCCAGGTCGGGGGCCATGTAAAAACCGCCGTCCGACAAGGTGTAGTAGTGCCAATACGCGCCGCTGTAGCGTTCGCAGAGCCGGCGAAGCCAGGCATACACCAGGGCCTCGCCGCGCATCATCAGACGCGGGCCGAAGTAGGCGGGCAGGAAGTCGAGGCGCTGGGCCTCGGCGACCAGGGAAGCGGTAACGGGTTGCTCTTGGGTGTTCATCGGACTTTCTCCGGTAGTTGACCTGGGCGAAATGCCCGGCCTTCAAGTGCTATATTAGGGCAAAATGTCCTAATCGTCAAGCACTTTAGCTAAACGTTTTAGCCGCTAAACCTTGCCCTTTCCCTTGGCGTGCATTACAATGTAATTCACGAACCCAACCGGAGAACCAATCATGGCTGCAAACCAGCTCGTACAAACGCGCATCGACGGCGCGATCAAGGAAGAAGCGGCGGCCGTCCTGGCCGCGATGGGCCTTACCGTGTCCGACGCGGTGCGGCTGCTGCTCACGAAGGTGGCCCAGGACAAGGCGCTGCCCTTCGAGCCGCTGATTCCGAACGCCACCACCATCGAGGCGATGAAGGAAGCCCGCAAGGGCAAGCTGCCGCGCTTCGCCACCGTCAACGATCTGATGGCCGATCTGCATGCGGCAGATTGAGCGCACCGGCCAGTTCAAGCGCGACTACAAGCGCGAGGCGAAAGGGCAGCACCGGGCCACGCTCGACGCCGACCTGGTGCCCGTCCTGGTCGCGCTCGCCGACGACCAGCCGCTGGAACCTCGGCACCGCGACCACGCGCTGACCGGGGACTGGAAGGATCACCGGGATTGCCACGTCAAGCCCGACCTGGTGCTGATCTACCAGAAGCCCGACGCCGACACGCTGCGCCTGGTGCGCCTCGGCTCTCACTCCGAACTCGGCTTGTGATCGGCGCGGGCCTGGCCCCGCGTCTCACGTTTCATTGACACTTGAGGGGCGCTTTCCGCGCCACCGGCCGAGCTGGCCGACCCCCTTCCTTGGCGTAAAACCTGCGGCGGTGGAGCTGCTGCGATGCTTGAGGATCGCGCGGCCGGTCGAACCGCGGCGACCTGGTTGGGGAGTGTGAGGGGGCTTTGCCCCCTCGCAAGCTCTCGAACTTACTGCCTTCCGCCAGGCGCTTGCGCCTGGCTCTCCTAAGCCGTAGCGCCGAAGGCGCTCCATTGTGGGGTGAGGCCGCAAGGCGGCCGAGGGGCGTAGCCCCTGGGGGGATGGGAGGCCGCTTGCGGCCGGGTGGGATCGAGAAGGGGGGTTTCCCCCCTTCGGCGGCCGGTCATGCTGCGCGGTAGCTTGGGCCGTGTTGCCGTTTTTTTCGCCAGCCTCTGGTTAAAACTACCTGGTTATATAAAAAGGTTATAAAGACGGTTAAAAACCTGGTTAGCATGACCGAAAAACGCGCGTAAACCGTTGTCACGCCAAGGAAAAGCGCGAAGAGGCCGCCCCTCAAGTGTCAATGGATAAGCCCCCCATGTGTCAATACGCTGCCCCTCAAGTGTCAAGAACCGCGCCCCTCAAGTGTCAGTAGGGCCGCCCCTCAAGTGTCAATACCGGGGCAGGGTTCCTAACAGGGTTATCCACAACTTCGGTGGATAACTCCATGCCGATCAGGCACTTAGGCCGCCTCGGCGGCCGCCTGGACGGCTCGACCAGGCCGAAATCGGCCGCTGCCCCCCAAGTGTCAACATCGCGCCGGCCCCGCTGCCCCTCAAGTGTCAACGTCAGGGCTGCGCCGGCCGGCCTCGGCCGACTTGTCCCGAAACTGTCCACAACGGCCGCGCCGGTGGGGCAGGGCAGGGAAGGCCCCGGAAACGGGCCAGGAAGGCCCGTCAGGGCCGCAAAGCCCAGCGGCGAGGGCCACCGGCCCGGTGAGGGGTCTCCTCGTTTTCAGTGCAATAAGTGACGGTACGAAAAGCTAGCACTGGCGCGGAGGTGGTGTTGGTAGATCGTTGATTTCATTGACTTTCCTGTTCACTTTCAAATCTGCGATTCGTGGCGTCAAACCGTGGTCGGTTTCATCCATTGGTGCCAGTTATCGATGCATTTGGCCGCGAAGGCAGGATTTGGTCAGCATAGCGGTCAACCGGGAAGCGAAACACACCCCGCAAGTTGATGCTCTCCAGCCTGGTGGGCGCAATCTTCCCGATCAGTTCCGGTGGAATGACCTGGCGGCGGTTCGACCAGCGATCCAGGACCGCCTGCATCTGTGAGGTATTCCACGCCATCACGATGTTGGCCATCAGGCTCAACGCATCGGCCACAGCCTGCATTTCATCGACACGTTTGGCCTGCGCCGGGCTGATCCGGCCGGTATAAATGGCGCGCTTGAGGGCGTTAACAGCCTCGCCCCGATTGAGCACCCGGCGCAACTCGTTCCTGAAAGCGTCCTTGACAAAGTAGTCAGCCAAAAACGCCGTACGCAGCAACCGCCCCAATTGCACGCCAGCCTCATAGATTGGATCGCCCTGGGCGGCAGAACCGAACCGCGCAAGAGCTGCCACCGCACTGGCATGTCCGCTCATGACCGAGGCTGCCAGGTGCACCAGACTATCCCAATGCTTTTCGATCAAAGCGACGTCGACATTGGCTTCGCACACCGCAGCGATTTCTGCGGGCACTTTGGTGCCGCGTGGCACAAAGAGGTGGCGCTGTTTGAGTTCCTTCAACCGCGGGCAAAGATGCTGGCCGACGAAGCCCTGTACGCCGCCAAGCGCGGAGGACGCAACCGCGTGGCACATGCCGGCAACGACCTGCATGTGCAGCCAGGCTGAGCGGGCGGGCGCCGACCGCGGCACGGAGCAGTCGCCGGCCTGGCGCGTGCTGGTGGCCGACCACGACCTGCAGGTGCATGCAGCGGCCCGTGCTGCCGTGCAGGGACTGGTACTGTTCGGGCGGCCCGTGGTCGTGCTGCATGCACAGGATGCGGCACGGGCCCGCCACCTGTTGCTGCAGGAGGACGATCTCGCGGTGCTGCTGCTGGACGCCTTGCTGGGCGGCGCCGCGTCCGGCGGCCTGGCCGGCTTCGCGCGACAGCAGGCCGGCCGCGTGAACATGCGCATCGTGCTGCGCACCGAGGCCCGCTCGCTCGCGCTGCCGATGCTGGCCCGCCACGACATCGGCGACCACCGCCGCAAGGCGGAGCTGTCGCCGCAGCGTCTGCGCGCGGTGCTGGCCGGCGCGGTGCGTGCCTACGTGCAGCACTGCCGCATCGATGCGAACCGGCGCAGCCTGGCGCGCATCGTGCAATCGGGCGCGGCGCTGATGGAGCAGACCGACCTGCGCGGCTTCGCGGCGGCCGTGATCACCCAGCTGGCCGGCCTGCTGGGCGTGGCGCCGCAGGGCCTGGTCTGCGTGCGCGAGACGGGCGCCGCCAGCGGCTGCCGTGTTCTGGCCGCGACCGGCGACTTCGCCGCGCGTCGGCGCCGCCTGCAGACCTCCAACGCCGCCTTGCTGCTGCACCGCGCGCTGGTGCAAGGCCTGCCCGCCCACGGTGGTGCGTCGGGCGGTCTGGCCCTGCCCATGGGGCAGCACGCCGGCCAGGCCATGGCGGTCTACGTGCACGCGCCCGCGCTGCGCGAGGCGCCGGAGCCGCGCCTGCTGGAGGTGTTCTGCGCCCACCTGCGCACGCTGCGGCACAACCGCAGCCTGCTCGAGCGCCTGCACCAGTCCGCCTACCACGACGCGCTGGTGTCCCTGCCCAACCGCGCGCACTTCACCGAGCAGGTGGACGCATGCGCGCGCCGCGGCGCGCGCGACCACATCCTGGCCCTGCTGGACATCGACGACTTCAGCGCCACCAACGACGTGATGGGCCACCGCTTCGGCGACCGGCTGCTGCGCGCGGTGGCGCAGCAACTGGCCCAGGCCCTGCCGCCGGGCGTGCTGCTGGCGCGCGTGGGGTCGGACACCTTCGGCGTGCTGGGCAGCCGCGCGCAGGTGCTGCCCCAGCGCCTGCTGGCCTGTGTGCGCCAGCCGCTGCTGCTGGACGGCGTGCCGCACAAGGTCTCGCTGACCTGCGGCTACGTGCTGCTGGCCGACGCGGGCCAGACCGGTGTGGACCTGTTCAAGGACGCGACCATCGCGCTGCAGCGCGCCAAGCGCGAGCACCGTGGCCAGGAGCTGCGCTACGCCGAGCAGATGGGGGCCGAGGCGCGCGAGCGCGCGCTGCTGCTGTCCGAGCTGCGCGCGGCCATCGACCAGGCACGCCTGTACCTGGTCTACCAGCCGCAGCGCGACCTGCGCACGCAGGCGCTCGTGGGCCTGGAAGCGCTGCTGCGCTGGCGCACCGCCGACGGACGGCTGGTGCCGCCGGACCGTTTCATCCCGGTGGCCGAACACTCCGGCCTGATCGTGCCGCTGGGCCAGTGGGTGCTGGCCACGGCCTGCGCCACCATGCGCGCCATGCTGGACCAGGGCTGCGCGCCGCGGCGCATGGCGGTCAACGTGGCCGTGGCCCAGCTGCGCGACCCGGCCTTCCTCGCGACCGTGCGCGGCGCGCTGGCCGAGCACGGCCTGCAGGGCCGGCACCTGGAGCTGGAGATCACCGAGTCGGCCGCCGTGCTGCCCACGCAGCTGCTGGAGTCCACGCTGACGGCGCTGCGTGCCGAGGGCATCAGCATCGCGGTCGACGACTTCGGCACCGGCTACTCCTCGCTGAGCTACCTGGAGCGGCTGCCGCTGGACCGCATCAAGATCGACCGTGGCTTCGTGCGCCAGCTGCGCCAGGCCCGCAGCGCCCGCATCGCCGAGACGGTGGCCCAGCTGGGCCGCCGGCTGGGCCTGCAGGTGCTGGCCGAGGGCATCGAGGATGCGGACACGCTGCAGGCCCTGGTGGACATGGGTTGCCACGAGGGCCAGGGCTACCACATCGCGCAGCCGATGGAGCGCGAGGCTTTGCAGGCGTGGTTGTTGCGCGAGGCCGTGGCGCAAGCGGGTGCGGCGCACGCCGTAGCGGCGTAGGACGGCGCCGCAGCAATCCCCTGCGGCGTGCGCGCCTGCAGGCCCTGGCGCCGTGGCCGGTGCTGTAATGGTCCGATGAACACGACCGCATTCGGCACACCCGACACACCCGGCGCCCGCGTTCTGGTCGTGGGCGGCGGCATCGCCGGCCTGGAGATCGCCACGTCGCTGGGCCGGCGCTGGCGTGCCCGGCCGGGCGCGCCCACGGTCACGCTGCTGGACCGCGATGCCGCCCATGTCTGGAAGCCGATGTTGCACACCATCGCGGCCGGCACGCGCGACATCGCCCAGCAGCAGACCACCTTCGTGGCCCAGGCGCGCGACGCGGGCTTCGTCTACCAGCCCGGTGCGCTGAGTGGCCTGGACCGGCCGCAGCGCCTGGTCCAGGTCGCGCCGCTGCATGCCGAGGACGGCCGCCTGCTCGTGCCTGCGCGCAGGCTGCCCTACGACGTTCTGGTGCTGGCCCTGGGCAGCCAGGCCAACGACTTCGGCACGCCGGGCGTGGCGGAGCACTGCCATGCCATCGATTCGCGGCTGCAGGCCGATGCCTTCAGCCGCGAAGTGCGGCTGCGCATGCTGCAGTGCGTGGCCATGGGGCAGCCGCTGTCCATCGCCATCGTCGGCGGTGGCGCCACGGGCGTGGAGCTGGCGGCCGAACTCGTGCAGCTGACCGAGACCGCCGAGGCCTATGGCGCCACGGGTCTCGGCGAGCGGCTCACGATCACACTGGTGGAGGCCGGGCCGCGGCTGCTGGCCTCGTTCCCGCAGGACATCTCCGAGGCCGCGCTGCGGCGTCTGCGCGCGCTCGGGGTGCGCGTGCGCACGGACACGCAGGTCAAAGCGGCGCTGGCCGAGGGCTTCGAGCTGGCCGACGGCAGCCTGCTGCGGGCCTCGCTCAAGGTCTGGGCCGCCGGCGTGAAGGCGCCGGCGGTGCTGGCCGACCTGGACGGCCTGGAGACCAACCGCAACCACCAGCTGCTGGTGCATCCTTCGCTGCAGACCACGCGCGACGCTTCCATCTACGCCGTCGGCGACTGCGCCAGCCTGACGCTGCCCGGCAGCGAGCGGCCCTTGCCGCCCACGGCCCAGGTGGCCCACCAGCAGGCCCAGCACCTGGTGCGCCACCTGCCGCAGGTGCTGGCGGCCGGGGCCACGGTACCGCCGTTCCGCTTTCGCGACTTCGGCGCGCTGGTGTCGCTGGCCGACTACGATGCGTTCGGATCGCTGGGCCAGTTCGGCTTCTTCGACGGCGGCATCATCCGCGGGCGCCTGGCGCAGCTGAGCCATGCCATGCTGTACCGCAGCCACCAGGCACGGCTGCACGGCTTCTGGCGCGGCGGCCTGTTGTGGCTGGCCGACCGCATCCAGGCGCGCGTGCGGCCACCGATCCGGCTGGATTGAGTTGCCCTAGATTCGGCAGTTGACCGCTCGCCACCTTCAGAAACACCGCATGGACACTGAAGCGAGCGTCTTCGATGGCTCTCACCTTCGAGGTGAGGACGCTATGCACCCGCCGGCACCGCGCTCGCCGCGCCATGCCGCGTTGCTCCTCCTTGCGCACAGAAGTGCGCCGCGTCGTCGCGCCTTGCCTGGCACGCCGATCACGGCGCCATCGGGCGCATCCAACTGCCGAATCTAGGGTTACAGCAGCCAGTCGATCGGCAACCAGGACAGCAGGCGCAGGCCCAGCCGCAGCCACAGCGGCGCGCCGGGTTCGCGTTCCAGCAGCTGCGGCGGCTCGCTGCGGCCGTCGCGCCATTGCAGTCGGCCATGCGGGCTCAACTGCAGCTGGTAGCCGCGCGCGCTGGCCTTCTCGCGCAGCTGGGTGTCCAGCTGCGCGGCCAGCGCCGGGCTGTCGATGACGAAGCCCAGTTCGGTGTTGAGCCGGGCCGAGCGCGGATCGAAGTTGAACGATCCCACGAACAACTGGCGCTGGTCGACCACGAAGGTCTTGGCGTGCAGGCTCTCTGCCGAACTGCTGCCCAGGCGCAGCTTGGCGTCCGGCGCCTGCGTGTCGGCTTCGCGCCGCATCTCGTACAGCTGCACACCGGCGCGCAGCAGCGGCACGCGCCAAGGCATGTAGCCGGCGTGCACCACGGCCACGTCCGTGGCCTCCAGCGCATTGGTGAGGATGGCCACGTCCACGCCGCGGGCCGCCAGCTTCTCGAACAGCGCCGTGCCGCGCGCCGTGGGCACGAAGTAGGGCGATACCAGCTTCAGGCTGTGCGCAGGCGTGTCGACCAGCCGGGCCGTGCGCGCGAACATCAGGTCGGCATCGTCCGCCTGTCCGAGTCCCTTGGCCGGATCGTCGCTGACGAATTCGACCGGCGCCCAGTGCAGCGGCAGCCGCCCTGCCAGCAGCTCGGCCACGAAGGACGAGCGCGCCACGGCGTCCAGGTACTGGCGCGTGCGGTCGGGCAGGTTCTGCAGGTCCTTGGGCGGCGGCGGCGTGGCGTCGGCCGCGTCCAGCAGCAAGGCCAGCGGATAGGACGAGCCGCTCGCCCAGTAGCGGTCGAAATCCTCGGAGACGGCCTGCACCACGGGCCCGATGGCCAGCACGTCCAGGTCCACGAACAGCGTGTCGACCTCGGCGCCGAAGTATTCGTCGCCCACGTTGCGGCCGCCGACCACGGTGGCCTGGTTGTCGGCCGTGAACGACTTGTTGTGCATGCGCCGGTTGGCGCGCCCGAAGTCGGTCACGAAGCCCAGCGGCTTGAAGCGCCGCTGGACGAAGGGGTTGAACAGCCGCACCTCGATGCGCGGGTGGGCGTCGAGGTCGGCCAAGGTGGCGTCCAGGCCCGCGCTGCCCAGGTCGTCGAGCAACAGGCGCACGCGCACGCCGCGGTCGGCTGCGCGGCGCAGCGCCTCGAACAGCAGCCGGCCCGACATGTCGTCGCGCCAGATGTAGTACTGCACGTCCAGCGTGCGTTCGGCCGCTTCGGCCAGCAAGACGCGCGTGGCGAAGGCGTCGCGGCCCTGGTCGAGCAGGAACATGCCCGAGTGCCCGAGTGCCCGGGCGACTGCAGCGCAGCGGCCTGGCGCACGGCGCGGCCCAGCCGCGTGGCCGCGGTGTCCGGGTCGAGCCGGCTCGCGCTGCGACCCTCCAGCGAAGGCAGTTGCGCGCAGCCGGCCAGCAGCGCCAGCACTGCGGCGAACAAGGCGATGCAGCAACGGCGCAGCGGCATGGACATCCCGATGGTTCTCATCCCAGGGCCAGCACCTCCTGCGCATGGCGCGCCGCCACCCACTCTTCGTTGGTCGGCTCCACGCCCACACGCACGCGGCTGGCGGCGGCCGAGATGACGCTGGCGTTGCGGGCATTGGCATCCTCGTCCAGCGCCACGCCCAGCCAGTCGAGCGCCGCGCAGATGCGCTGGCGCAGCACCACGCTGTGCTCGCCCACGCCGGCCGTGAAGACCAGCAGGTCCAGCCCGCCCAGCACCGCTGCCAGCGCGCCCACCTCGCGCACGATGCGGCGCACGTACAGCGCCAGCGCTAGCGCGGCGCGCGGCGCGTCGGCCTCGCGCTCCAGCAGCACGCGCGGGTCGGACGAGATGCCCGAGACGCCCAGCAGGCCCGACTCGTGGTACAGCACACGGCCCACCTGCTGCAGCGAAAGCTTCTCGATCTCCATGAGGTAGAGCACGGCCCCGGGGTCCAGCGCGCCCGTGCGCGTGCCCATCATGAGGCCGTCCAGCGCCGAGAAGCCCATGGTGGTGGCCACGCTCTGCAGCGCCTGCATGGCGCACAGGCTGGCGCCGCTGCCCAGGTGGGCGACCACGGTGCGGCCGCGTGCCAGCGCGCCGTGGCGTTCCTGCAGCGCCACGGCCATGTACTCGTACGACAGGCCGTGGAAGCCGTAGCGGCGCAGGCCGCGCTCGAAGGCCGCGTAGGGCAGGGGCAGGACCTGCTCGACCAGCGGCAGGCTGCGGTGGAAGGCCGTGTCGAAGCAGGCCACCTGCGGCAGCCCGGGCTGCTCGCGCAGCAGGATCTCCATCGCCTCCAGCGCGAAGGGCTGGTGCAGCGGCGCCAGCGGCACCAGGGCCTTGAGTTCGGCCAGCACCTGGGCGTCCACGCGCTGCGGCGCCAGGTAGCGGGCGCCGCCGTGCACCACGCGGTGTGCCACCGCCGCCACGGAGCGGCCGTCGAGCCAGCGCACGATCTCCTCGCGGATGGTCTGCAGCGCCCGCGTGTAGGGCTGCTCGCTGCCCAGGTCGACCGGCCGCACCGGCACCGTGGTGGCACCGAAGTCGGGCGCCGGGCCGCCGATGCCCTGGACCTTGCCGTTCCAGGCGGGGTGGCGGTCCGTGCCGGTGGCGTCGAACAGCGCGAACTTGATGCTCGACGAGCCGCAGTTCAGCACGACGATGAAGGAAGTCATAGGGGCTTGCTCCGATGAAGGTAGGCCAGCAGCAGGGCCGCGGCGCAGGATGCGTTGCGCCATCGCGCGGCCGTCGGCGCGGCTGGTCGGCACGGCGGGGATTGTCGCGCCCAGGTGCTGGTGTGGGATTGGTCGGCGCGCGTGCCTTCGGGCCTGCACCGGCCGATCCCGCCTCTCGCGTGGCCGCGAGGGCCCGGTGCACAGCTTCTCACACGGCCCCGCTGAGCAGCACCACGCCCAGCACCACCAGCACGCAGCCCGCGGCGCGGCCCGGGCCCACCCGCTCGCGCAGCACCAGCATGCCGAACAGCGCGCCGACCATCATCGACATCTCGCGCGTGGGCGCGACCACGCTGACCGGCGCGCCCATCTCCAGCGCAGCCAGCACCAGGATGTAGGACAGCGGCGAGAGCAGGCCCACGGCCACGGCCAGCCACCAGTGCCCGCGCATGGCCGCCACCGTGGCTGCGCGGTTGCGCAGCATCCAGGGCGCGAGCACGCACAGCCGCACCAGGTTGGAGAACCAGTCCAGCACCACCGGTCCGACGCCCAGCACCTTCACGCCCCAGGCGTCGACCACGGTGTAGCCGGCGATGAGGGCCCCCGTGGCGCCGCCCCAGCGCACGCCGGCCAGGGCGCCGGGCTTGCGGAACATGGCCAGGTGGCCGTCGGTGCAGATCAGCCCGATGCCCAGCACGATGGCGGCCAGGCCCAGCAGGCCGTGCAGCGAGGGCACCTCGCCCAGCAGCACGAAGGCGCCGACCGAGGACAGCAGCGGTCCGGTTCCGCGGGCCACCGGATACACGACCGACAGATCGGCCACGCGGTAGCCCTTCTGCAGGCACATGCTGTAGACCAGGTGCAGCAGGCCGCTGGCCACGATGCAGGCCACGACCGGCGCGTTGATGGGCATGCCGCCATGCATGAGCTGCCACACCACCCAGGGCAGGTAGGCGACGCAGGCCACCACGGTGCTGGCGCCGACGAAGGCCGTGCCCGCATGGGCGGCACGCTTGGCCAGCAGGTTCCAGGTGGCGTGGATCAGTGCCGCCAGCACCACCATCGACAGGCTCAGCACCGTCATGGCACGGCCCCTGGGATGGAGGCGGACGGGGTGCGGACCAAGCAGGGCGCCATCCAGGGCCGAATGTCCGGCGGCGCATGCACTGGTTCGCAGGGCAACGGAAGCAGGCGGTGTTGTATTGCGGGCATGGTCTGCTCGGCTGCATTGTCCACGACGGATAGGAAATTCAACCGCATGAGGCCAAGTATGGCACGAGTTTTGGGCCTCGAAACACGTTCGGCCAAGGAAGGTTGAGCGCTCGCTTGCCGCTCAATGGCAAGAGCTTGGGAGGCAGTATGCATTTGGGCCTGGCGCGCGCGCAGCTGCTTCCCCGCAGCGATGGATACCGCCGCTTCACTGGGTCACCAATTGACGCGCTGGTCTACCTCGTCGGGTTGAGCTGCCAGATCCCAATCCGGCTCGCCTTGCGCACCATCATCCACCGGCGCGTCGCAGCCCTCCCACAGCGGTGGCCCGCGTGCCGGGGTGATGTGCGGGGGGGCAGACTCCACCCCGATGTGGTTCAGGATGTGGCGGATTTCGGCGCTGTGGGTGATGAAGGCAATGATGCGCATCTGCCCACCGCACATGGGGCACAGCAGCGGAAATGCCTCGTAGATGCGGGCAATCAGCACCGCCCACAAGTAATGCGCCGCTCGCTTCGGGCGTGCTTCAGGTTCGGGTGTGGGTGTGGCCGCGTTGCCCGGCGCCGCCACCCCAGGTACGCCCGCGCCAGGTTGTGCAGTCTCCACCGTGGCTGGTTGCGACGCAGCAGGCTGAGCCAGCGCCGTTACCGCCGCTCTCAGCGGCGAGTTTGGTGCCAGCACACCAAAGTAGCGGTGCCGGTGGGTGCGTGGCGGTGGCACCAGCGCGGCGATGCGGTCGATCAGTTCCAGCGGTGTGAGGTGCAGCTCATCTGCCTTGGCACCACGCTTGTCACTGGTGGGCTCGCTGCGCTGTTTGGCACAGCGGTACACCAGTTTGCTTCCCTCTTTGCGTAGGCGCTCCATGGAAAACGGTGGACGCGCGCAATAGCGCAGCAGCCGCTCCAGCGCAGCGCGGTCGTGGGCTTCGATGCAGACACCGGCGTCCACCGAGAAGCCGCTGTGTTTGTAGCCCAGCATGTCTTTGGCGTCACAGTTCTCCAGCAGGCCCCGAGCAACGAAGGCGCGCAGGATGCGTTTTTGCAGTGTGGTCTGCACTGGGGCCACGGTAGCCGCATCGATGCCGGTGGCCGCGTGAAAGATGACACCCGGCGATGAGATTCGAGGGGTCGCATCAGCATCGCCCTCGCCCTCCACTTCCTCAAACACCCCGTCCACCACACAAACGTGGAAGTGGACGTGTTCATTGAGGCTGGAGCCGAATCGGTGAATGAAGGCGATGGCACCGATGTGCAGGCCTGCCTTGTCCATATGGGCCGCACCGGGGCTGTGGGTCTGCAGAGTTTGTGCGATCACCCGCAGAAAGATGCGCAGCACCATGCTCAGCACCGCTCCGTCGCGTTGCATGAAGTACCGCAACCTCTTGGGCACGGAGAGCACCCACTGGCGCACCGGCAGGCGGGGGAAAACGTGGTCGCTCAGGTGTGCCGCCGTCTCCACCATCCGCCGCGTGGTGCACGAGGGGCAGACTCCCCGGCCTTTGCAGGAGAAGGCTACAAAGTAGTCGTGCCCACAGTCGCCGCAGCGAGCGCGGGCAAAGCCATGGGCAAAGATGCCGCACTCAAGGCGACCTGCGGTGACGAGAACGTGACGACGGCGGTGAGATCGTCGGTCGTCTCAATGGTCTCGATCAGCCCCCAGAGCTCGATGTTCGAGGAGGAGTTCTCGGCGGTGGTGACCCACTTCCACGTGAAGACGATGTCGTTCGACGTGACGGGCTCGCCGTCGTTCCAGAGGAGCCCTTCCTTGAGCGTCAGCGTGACTTGCGTGAGGTCTTCGGAGAGCGTGCCATCCTCGACGGACGGGACGCTGGCGAGGAGCTGTGGGCCGAGCGAGCCATCGGCGAAGTAGGTGAGCAGCGGCTCGAGGACAAGGCTGGCGGCGTAGACATCCTTGCTGCCGGTGGAGCGATGCGTGCTCAGCACCGACGGCGCCTGCGACTGGATGATGCGCAGCTCGCCGCCGGCGCCGCGGGTTTGCCCCTCGGTGCCGTCATCCGGGAATCCGGCAACCGGCGAGGCGACGGGCGACGCCGCGTCGCTCGGCGTTGCGCTTTGGGCGGCGACCTCGCTGGCGATCACGTTGGCCGCAGCGAGTCCGACGCCAAGCGCGGTCGCGCGCTGGACGAAGTCGCGGCGGGAGAGATCACCGGCGCGGAAGCGGTCGACAAGACGGCGGAGCGGCTGGGTCGATGGAGTCTGACTCATGACAGGGGTCCTTCGTGCTGAGCGGCATCGGACGACTCGGTCGTGATGCCGGGATCGGTCGACTGGGGCGCGGCGAACGCGTCGAGTCGCTGCGCGTAGATGAAGAAGATGAAGTCAAGGTCAGAGGTGACAGGGATACCAGGCGGGGGAGGTGAAGAAGAGTCGTTCCAGCCATGGCTCGGCGAGATGCCTGATCCCGGAGCGGAGCCGATCGACGGATGTGGCGAGGGTGATTCTCACGAAAAAGCCTCCTCATCGTGGGGACGACGGGAGGCAGACCACCCCTGACGGTGTGGCGCTCCCTCATCTCCCAGGATTCCCTGCCGGACTTAGCACCTTCCCGATATGGATCGGGGGGTTGCTGGGGCTTCATTGGGCCGGTCCCTCTGCCCCTCTGGATGAGGTCGTGACAGGCTTCGCCTGTCTGCAAGAAACTGTATCTGGTTCCCGGGGGAGAGTCAATAGTTCGAGGGAAGCGTCGAAACGCGAGCCGGGGAGGAGACGATCGTCTCCTCCCCGGCTCGTATCTGACGTGATGGGCAGTGATGGGGTTATTTCACCAGCTCGCCGAGGCGGTCGAAGTAATCCGGGAAGGTCTTCGCCGTGCACCCCGGATCGAGGATCGTCACGCCCGGCGCGCGGAGGCCCGTCAGCGCGAAGCTCATCGCCATGCGGTGATCGTCGTAGGTATGCACCTCCGCCGGCGTCACCGGCTGCGGATGGATCGTCAGACCGTCCTGGAACTCGTCGACCACCTGCCCGAGACGACGCAGCTCCGTCGCGACATCCGCGATGCGATCGGTCTCCTTGACGCGATTGTGCGCGACTCCGCGAATCGTGATCGGGGCGTCCGCGTACGGCGCGATCGCGGCGAGCGTCTGCGCCGTGTCCGAGATCACATTGAAGTCGAAGTCGCCGCCGTGCAGCACGCCATCCTGAGGACCGCGGACCGTCGTGGAGGTCTCCGTCATCGTGACCGTCGCGCCCATCTGCTCGAGCACGCGCACGAACTGGAGATCGCCCTGCGTCGAACGCGTGCCGAGGCCGTTCACCCGCACCTCGCCGCCCGTCACCGCCGCCGCTGCGAAGAAGTACGACGCGTTCGAGGCATCCGGCTCGATGTGATAGTCGCGCGCCGCGTAGCGCTGCCCCGGCGCGACGCGGAACGTCTTCCAGTCGACATCGTCGATCTCGGTCTCGACCCCGAACGCGCGCATCACGTCGGCCGTGATCGTGATGTACGGCTTCGAGACGAGCTCGCCCTCGACCTCGATCGTGACGCCATCACGCGCGTACGGTGCGGCGAGGAGCAGTCCCGTGAAGAACTGGCTGCTCAGATCGCCCGGCACCACGGCGCGTCCCCCGGCAAGGCCGTTCGCGCGCACGATGATCGGCGGCGCGTCGGTGCCGGCCTCACTCGTCGCGTCGACGTCGAGCTGACGGAGCGCGCTCAGCAGCGGACCGATCGGGCGCTGACGCATGCGCGGCACGCCATCGAGCCGGTAGGTGCCGTGGCCGATCGCGAGGATCGCGGTCAGGAAGCGTGCCGTCGTACCGGAGTTGCCGATGAACAGATCCGCCTCCGTGGCCGGGAACTGGCCGTCGCCCCCATCGACCTCGAAGCGATCATCCTCCGGGAACGCCTCGACGTCGATGCCGAGCGCGGCGAGCCCCTCCGCCATGTAATGCGTGTCATCGCTGAAGAGCGCGCCGGTCAGCGACGAGTGCCCGTTCGCGAGACCGGCGATCGGGAGCGCGCGGTTCGTGATGCTCTTCGAGCCGGGGACGCGGGCAGTGCCGATCACCGGTTGCGTGACCGGGATCATCTCGATGCGATCGGGGGCGGTGGCGGTCGAGGATGCCATGAGGTGCTGCTCTCCAGGGAATAGGGCATGGTGACGAGCGTGCGTGGTTCGCTTTCCTAATCCTACGCGAAATCGATCGGGATGCGAAACGGCCCGGATCGTCGTCGATCCGGGCCGTTTCGCGAGGGGATAGCGGGAGGGAGCGCGGCGTTACTCGCCGAGAATGGCGCTCACGATGGCGTTCGTGTTGAACGTGATCATCTTGATGTAGGTGTCGCCATCGGAACCCGCCTCGCCGAGTGCGTCGGTGTAGAGTTCCGGGCCGACAACCACGCCGGCCTCGGCAGCAATGGCCTCGATCACGGCCGGATTCTCGATCGTTTCGGCGAAGATCGCCTTGACGCCGGAATCCTGGATCTGCTGGACGAGCTCCGCGACCTGCTGCGCGGATGGTTCTGCCTCCTCGGTCGTCAGGCCGAGGACCGTGCCGACGATCGTGAAGCCGTAGGCATCGGTGTAGTAGCCGAGAGCATCGTGCGAGGTGACGAGCTTGCGATCCTCCTCCGGGATCTTCGCGACCTCGGACTTCACCCATGCGTCGAGGGTCTCGAGCTCGCCGAGGTAGGCCTCGGCATTCGCGGTGTAGGCATCGGTGTTGTCCGGATCGGCGGCGATCAGCGCGTCACGGATCGTGCCGATGGCGATGATCGCGTTCTGGACGTTGCCCCAGATATGCGGATCGGTGTCGCCGTGATCGTGCTCGTCGGCGGGCGTTGCCGATCCGTCCTCATGGTCGTCGTGATCGTCCTCGCCCTCCTCGTACGGATAGGAAATTCAACCGCATGAGGCCAAGTATGGCACGAGTTTTGGGCCTCGAAACACGTTCGGCCAAGGAAGGTTGAGCGCTCGCTTGCCGCTCAATGGCAAGAGCTTGGGAGGCAGTATGCATTTGGGCCTGGCGCGCGCGCAGCTGCTTCCCCGCAGCGATGGATACCGCCGCTTCACTGGGTCACCAATTGACGCGCTGGTCTACCTCGTCGGGTTGAGCTGCCAGATCCCAATCCGGCTCGCCTTGCGCACCATCATCCACCGGCGCGTCGCAGCCCTCCCACAGCGGTGGCCCGCGTGCCGGGGTGATGTGCGGGGGGGCAGACTCCACCCCGATGTGGTTCAGGATGTGGCGGATTTCGGCGCTGTGGGTGATGAAGGCAATGATGCGCATCTGCCCACCGCACATGGGGCACAGCAGCGGAAATGCCTCGTAGATGCGGGCAATCAGCACCGCCCACAAGTAATGCGCCGCTCGCTTCGGGCGTGCTTCAGGTTCGGGTGTGGGTGTGGCCGCGTTGCCCGGCGCCGCCACCCCAGGTACGCCCGCGCCAGGTTGTGCAGTCTCCACCGTGGCTGGTTGCGACGCAGCAGGCTGAGCCAGCGCCGTTACCGCCGCTCTCAGCGGCGAGTTTGGTGCCAGCACACCAAAGTAGCGGTGCCGGTGGGTGCGTGGCGGTGGCACCAGCGCGGCGATGCGGTCGATCAGTTCCAGCGGTGTGAGGTGCAGCTCATCTGCCTTGGCACCACGCTTGTCACTGGTGGGCTCGCTGCGCTGTTTGGCACAGCGGTACACCAGTTTGCTTCCCTCTTTGCGTAGGCGCTCCATGGAAAACGGTGGACGCGCGCAATAGCGCAGCAGCCGCTCCAGCGCAGCGCGGTCGTGGGCTTCGATGCAGACACCGGCGTCCACCGAGAAGCCGCTGTGTTTGTAGCCCAGCATGTCTTTGGCGTCACAGTTCTCCAGCAGGCCCCGAGCAACGAAGGCGCGCAGGATGCGTTTTTGCAGTGTGGTCTGCACTGGGGCCACGGTAGCCGCATCGATGCCGGTGGCCGCGTGAAAGATGACACCCGGCGATGAGATTCGAGGGGTCGCATCAGCATCGCCCTCGCCCTCCACTTCCTCAAACACCCCGTCCACCACACAAACGTGGAAGTGGACGTGTTCATTGAGGCTGGAGCCGAATCGGTGAATGAAGGCGATGGCACCGATGTGCAGGCCTGCCTTGTCCATATGGGCCGCACCGGGGCTGTGGGTCTGCAGAGTTTGTGCGATCACCCGCAGAAAGATGCGCAGCACCATGCTCAGCACCGCTCCGTCGCGTTGCATGAAGTACCGCAACCTCTTGGGCACGGAGAGCACCCACTGGCGCACCGGCAGGCGGGGGAAAACGTGGTCGCTCAGGTGTGCCGCCGTCTCCACCATCCGCCGCGTGGTGCACGAGGGGCAGACTCCCCGGCCTTTGCAGGAGAAGGCTACAAAGTAGTCGTGCCCACAGTCGCCGCAGCGAGCGCGGGCAAAGCCATGGGCAAAGATGCCGCACTCAAGATACTTGGCAAACGCTTTGCGCACGAAGGGCTTGGGGGTGTGGTGGTCGCCCTGGCCGTCGAACTGACCCGCGCTGGCCAACTCTAGCCAGGTCTCGTAGTGCTCGGCTACCATTTGGTAGAGCAGCGTGCGTTCGGGGTGGCGTGGGTTGTAGAGCTTGGGCTTGGAAGTGGCTGACATGAATACTGTACAAATGCACAGTATTCTGCGGCGATTGTTTGGGTACGCAAAGCACAAGGCCCGAACCGTCGCCAGTTCGGGCCTTGTCAGGGTAGCTTGGCTGCGGACTTACTTGCGCGCAGGCGGCACATCCGTGCAGCTGCCATGCGCCACTTCCGCCGCCATGCCGATGCTCTCGCCCAGCGTCGGATGCGGGTGGATGGTCTTGCCGATGTCGACAGCGTCCGCACCCATCTCGATGGCCAGGGCGATCTCGCCGATCATGTCGCCCGCATGCGTGCCGACCATGCCGCCGCCCAGGATCTTGCCGTGGCCCCGGCCAGCATGGCCGTCTCCTGATCCTGCTTCGGGGCTGTCGTCGAACAGCAGCTTGGTGACGCCTTCGTCGCGGCCGTTGGCAATGGCGCGGCCCGAGGCCGCCCAGGGGAACAGGCCCTTCTTGACCTTGATGCCCTGCTGCTTGGCCTGGTCTTCGGTCAGGCCCACCCAGGCCACTTCGGGGTCGGTGTAGGCCACGCTGGGGATCACGCGGGCGTTGAAGGCGGCGCTGGCCAGTTCCTTGTTGCCCTGCAATTCGCCGGCGATCACTTCCGCCGCCACATGCGCCTCGTGCACCGCCTTGTGCGCCAGCATGGGCTGGCCCACGATGTCGCCGATGGCGAAGATGTGCGGCACATTGGTGCGCATCTGGATGTCCACGTTGGGGTCTCCTCGTTTTCAGTGCAATAAGTGACGGTACGAAAAGCTAGCACTGGCGCGGAGGTGGTGTTGGTAGATCGTTGATTTCATTGACTTTCCTGTTCACTTTCAAATCTGCGATTCGTGGCGTCAAACCGTGGTCGGTTTCATCCATTGGTGCCAGTTATCGATGCATTTGGCCGCGAAGGCAGGATTTGGTCAGCATAGCGGTCAACCGGGAAGCGAAACACACCCCGCAAGTTGATGCTCTCCAGCCTGGTGGGCGCAATCTTCCCGATCAGTTCCGGTGGAATGACCTGGCGGCGGTTCGACCAGCGATCCAGGACCGCCTGCATCTGTGAGGTATTCCACGCCATCACGATGTTGGCCATCAGGCTCAACGCATCGGCCACAGCCTGCATTTCATCGACACGTTTGGCCTGCGCCGGGCTGATCCGGCCGGTATAAATGGCGCGCTTGAGGGCGTTAACAGCCTCGCCCCGATTGAGCACCCGGCGCAACTCGTTCCTGAAAGCGTCCTTGACAAAGTAGTCAGCCAAAAACGCCGTACGCAGCAACCGCCCCAATTGCACGCCAGCCTCATAGATTGGATCGCCCTGGGCGGCAGAACCGAACCGCGCAAGAGCTGCCACCGCACTGGCATGTCCGCTCATGACCGAGGCTGCCAGGTGCACCAGACTATCCCAATGCTTTTCGATCAAAGCGACGTCGACATTGGCTTCGCACACCGCAGCGATTTCTGCGGGCACTTTGGTGCCGCGTGGCACAAAGAGGTGGCGCTGTTTGAGTTCCTTCAACCGCGGGCAAAGATCAAAACCAAGCAAACGGGCATGTGACATGGCAAAGTCGGTGTAGCCATGGGTATCCACAGCAAGCTGGCTGGTCTCCAGCTTTTCTTGGCGGATGACACCTTCAATGGCCACGCCCGCCTGGCGCTCATTGAGCACAAAGGGCTGCGCATGGAAGATGCCCCACCGGTCTTTTACATGGGAGTAGATTCCAATGGAAGGTGTGTTGCGCCGAGGATCAAGCCGGGCTTGCCACACCCGTTTGGTGGTCTCCATGCTCATCATGTCAGAAGATGCCAAATCGGACCGCCCCCAGGTGGCGGCAATCGGGTGTCGCTGCATGAATTCCAGCACAGCCTGGCAGGCCTGGCTCAGACGCCGTTCGTCCCGCGCCCAGCGCATGGCCTGGCGAATGCTGGTGGCAGACAATTGCGGAATCATGCGCGCGCATTCGACCGCAGTCAGACTGGTGCCGTGGGCCATGATGCCGGCATAGACCATCAGCAGCTCGTCGGTAGAGCGCGGCTCACGTCCGAGCATGATCCAGCTAAAGCGCACCTGGGCGTCAACGGCCAGAATCACTTCCGGCAATTGAACCTCACCGATGCGGTGATCCAAAGCCGCGCGCAGCTTGGTCACTTCTGGGTCTTCGTCCTCTGCGGGCAATGGCGACAAATGGAGTTCATCATCCACGCGCAGTACGCCACTGCGGGCTGCAGCGGCCACCGCATCGACACCGGCAGTTACTCTGGCCAGCAAAGGCTTCAAGAAAGTGGCAGCCTTGCTGGGTAACGATAGACGGGCATAGTGTTTCTTGGACTCTGCCTG
Organism: Caballeronia grimmiae; assembly: GCF_022879615.1. Lineage (NCBI taxonomy): Bacteria > Pseudomonadati > Pseudomonadota > Betaproteobacteria > Burkholderiales > Burkholderiaceae > Caballeronia > Caballeronia grimmiae. The sequence goes on along the minus strand of NZ_CP084278.1, from coordinate 12,656 downwards.
CCAACGCTCGTCCGTGAAGAACAAGCGCGCACGACCCCGAAAGCTCAGGCTGTGCTCAATCCAGACCGAGCCATTGCGCACCGCGCGGCGCAGGGCAAACAGGGTGGCCACCTCCAACGCCTGAAACGCCCGTTCCCGGTCTGGGCTGGAGATCGAAACCTGCCAGATCATTCCCAGACTTGGTGCCACCACTTCAACTGGCAGCTTTCTGGATCCTTTGAGATATAAAGCTTGCAGCTTGGCAAGGTACTCGATGGCAGGATGCTCGCCGGTGGCCTGCCAGGGCAGCTTTGCAATGGCGACGAGCAACGACCGCACGGGGCGAATTCCATCAATCAATCCCTCGCGGACCAGGGAGGCCCTGCTCGGTGGTTTGCGTTTCTGGGTTTCGGTGATCAAGGCTTCAAGACGGGCACGCAACTCAGCATCTGGCACCGCACCTTGCGCGCTCAAGGCAACAAGTTCGCCGAGCAGCGTTTTGTACATTGCGGCCCAATTGACGGTAGCGGGGACATCGGCGGCAGCCTGACGCCACAGATCGGCGATCCGGCGCTGCACCATAAGGATCAACTGGTCTGTGGTGGTGAACAGGCAATACCGAAGAAAGCATGCGACCTCCACGGTGCGCGCTGGCTCTTTGATCTTGGCTCCGGCTGAGGGCGGCCTGGAGACAAGTCGGCGCGCGTAGCGGCGCAAGATGAGATCGGGGATGTCTGCCAGGTGCTTATGAACGTCCAGCGTGTAAAGCAGGTCGATGCGCTCCAGTACCTCGCTGATTTGGCGGGTTGAGTGTTTCGCCGGTGCAGCCCATAGCCAACTCTGCTGGGTTTGTCCATCTGGGCGCAGCTCTGAAACTGAGGCTCGCCAGCGATCAAGTGTTGCTGGATCAACGCTGGCGGCGATGGCGGTGCCTGTTTCAACTTCAAGCTGGGCAAGTGCCGCCGCAATCAGTGTCCGAATTGCCCGCTCGTGCACGATCACCAGCTTGTTCTTGTACAGCCATTGACGCGCCCGCACGAGTAGCTGATCGCGGTCGGCGCAGCGCGCCACTTCGTCGCGCAGTTCACGTACCAGTGAGCGGCGCTGGTGCTCGCTCATCCACTGGAATCCAAGGACCGTGCAGGCTACTTGTTGGTGATCGAATAGCGTGCGCCCGCGTTCATACATGGCTCTCAGCGAGGCGACTTCTGGTGCTGCAATGCCAAGCTCGTTGCCAAGGTGGCGCCACAAGGCTACTGGAATTACCCGAAAGGCACCGAGCAAACGCCCACTCATGCGCAGGAAACCAATATGGAGCGCCAGACCAAGCTTGTGGGAATCACCTCGGCGTGCATTGATTGCGTCGCGCTCGGCACCATCGAAGGTGAAAAATGCCTTCATCTCGAAGTCGCTGATATCGCGGGGGAGCCCACGCATCCCCAAAAACGTTGTGTGCCAACCCTGCATCGTGAACCTCAAAAGTGGGAGGCCACCATACCCGTTTACAAAGCGAACAGGAAAGTCAATGAAATCAACGGTCTACCCAGACCACCCCCGCGCCAGTGCTAGCTTTGCGTACCGTCACTTATTGCACTGAAAACGAGGAGACCCCTAATCGGGCAGCACTTCAGGTGTTGCAGGCAGGAATAGCCGGTGCCGAAGTCATCGGCGGCGAAGCGCACACCGATCTGTCGCAAGGCTTCCAGGGCGGGGAAGATCGCCGGATTACCGAATGCGACCGATTCGGTCAGCTCGATTTCAAGAGACTCGGCGGGCAACTCGGCATCAGCCAGCATGTCCTTTACCCACCCGTCGAAACCCGGTCTCACTTGGCTCGCCGAAACATTGACGGCCAGCCGGAACGGTTGCCACGCCAGCTTCCGCCACTCGCGCATCTGGCGGCAGGCTGCGCCCAGCACCCAGGCACCGATTTCCGGCATCAGGCCGGACGATTCGACCACAGGCAGGAACTGGCCGGGCGGCAGCAGCCCGAGCGTCGGATGACGCCAGCGCAACAGGGCTTCCGCGCCGACAATCCCACCACTGCGCAGATCGACGACGGGCTGGTAGTGCAGTTCAAGCTGCCCGCGCTCGACCGCTTGGGCCAGTTCCGGCGTCGTCCATCCATCCGGCCGGAAAGCGCTCATTCTCTTTCCCTGAATGCCCGCAACGCCCGCGACAGGGACAGAAGGAACAGGCCGGTCAAACCGAGCGCCGCGATGACCCAATGCTCGCCGAGGAAAGCACCGGCGGTTGTGCCGGCCAGCACGACAGCGAGGATGGGCAGGTGGCAGGGGCAAGTCAGCACAGCCAGTCCGCCCCACAGGTAGCCGGTGATCGGTTTGTGCGTCTCGGACGGCAAGCGCTCGGGGTTGTTCATGGCAGACTCTCCGCGTGCTGTGCCGGCTCGGTCGGCAGGGTGGCCAACTGCACTTCCAGATCGGCCAACGCTTCGCGCCGACGCTCGACGAACTGACGCAGCAGGGCAAGCTGCGCGGCCGCTTCGTCGCCGTCCGCCGCATCCAGCGCCCGGCACAGCCGCGCCAGCGCGTCGAGGCCGATGCCCGCCTCGAAGGCCGCCCGCACGAAGCACAGCCGTTGCAAGGCGGCGTCATCGAACAAGCCGTAGCCGCCTGGTGTGCACGCCACCGGGCGCAGCAATCCGCGCAGCAGGTAGTCGCGCACGATATGCACGCTCACCCCGGCATCAAGAGCCAGCCGGGACACCGTGTAGGCGTTCATTGAACACCTCCTTTTTCTCACCCGGCGCAGCAGGAAAGCTGCTTCACATCCTTGTTGAAGGTCTGCGCCGCGAGCTTCAACCCCTCGACCATCGTCAGGTAGGGGAACAACTGGTCGGCCAGTTCCTGCACCGTCATGCGGTTGCGAATGGCCAGAGCCGCCGTCTGGATCAGTTCACCCGCTTCCGGCGCGACCGCCTGTACGCCGATCAGCCGATGGCTGCCTTCCTCGATAACCAACTTGATGAAGCCGCGTGTGTCGAAGTTGGCGAGCGCACGCGGCACGTTGTCCAAGGTCAAGGTGCGGCTGTCGGTCTCGATCCCGTCGTGGTGGGCTTCCGCCTCGCTGTAGCCCACGGTCGCCACTTGCGGATCGGTGAACACCACGGCCGGCATTGCGGTCAGGTCGAGCGCCGCATCGCCGCCGGTCATGTTGATCGCGGCACGGGTGCCGGCCGCTGCCGCCACATAGACGAACTGCGGCTGGTCGGTGCAGTCGCCGGCCGCGTAGATGTTCGGGTTGCTCGTGCGCATGCCTTGGTCGATGGCGATGGCACCTTGCGCATTGACAGTGACCCCCGCTGCGTCCAGCGCGAGGCTGCGCGTGTTCGGTGTCCGACCGGTGGCAACCAGCAGTTTGTCGGCGCGCAATTCACCGTGCGTGGTGGTCAGCACGAATTCACCGTCCATATGGGCGACCTGGCTGGCTTGCGTGTGCTCCAGCACCTCGATGCCCTCGGCACGGAAAGCGGCTGTCACCGCCTCGCCGATGGCCGGGTCTTCACGGAAGAACAAGGTATTGCGCGCCAGGACCGTGACCTTGCTGCCCAGCCGGGCAAAGGCTTGCGCCAGCTCCAGCGCCACCACCGACGAGCCGATTACGGCAAGGCGTTCGGGAATGGTGTCGCTCGCCAGGGCCTCGGTGGAAGTCCAGTAGGGTGACTCTTTCAAGCCCGGAATCGGCGGGACCGCCGGGCTGGCACCCGTGGCGACCAGGCAGCGGTCGAACATCACGACGCGCTCGCCACCCTCGTTCAAACGGACGGTAAGGCTCTGGTCGTCCTTGAAGCGCGCCTCACCGTGCACAACGGTGATGGCCGGATTACCGCCCAGGATGCCTTCGTACTTGGCGTGCCGCAGTTCGTCGACGCGGGCCTGCTGCTGGGCCAGCAGCTTACTGCGGTCAATCGTAGGCACAGTTGCCGCAATACCGCCATCGAACGGGCTTTCCCGGCGCAGATGGGCGATGTGGGCGGCGCGGATCATGATCTTGGACGGCACACAGCCGACATTGACGCAGGTGCCGCCGATGGTGCCGCGCTCGATCAGCGTGACCTGCGCGCCTTGCTCGACGGCTTTCAGCGCCGCCGCCATCGCGGCTCCACCGCTGCCAATGACCGCTACCTGCACCGGGGGCTCGTTGCCACTGTGCTTTTCGGCGGCGGCCATCCATCCCCGCACCTTGTCGAGCAGTCCGACGCGGTTGTCCGCCAGTGGCGCATCGGCTAGCGTTGCCTTGTAGCCCAGTCCGGCCACGGCGGCAGTCAGCGCGTCCGGCGATGTGCCCGGCACGATGGCGAGTTGCGCTGTGCCCTTCGGATAGGACACCAGCGCCGACTGCACGCCTGGCACTTTTTCCAGCGCTTCCTTGACGTGCGCCGCGCACGAGTCGCAAGTCATGCCGGTGATTTTTAGATGGGTCATGCAACAGATCCTTTATCGTTTGTGGCGCCAGACAATGACGTCCGTTGTGCTGCGGTGCCGTTTTCAGTGACTCACTGCTTGACGCTGGACGGATAGCCCGCGTCTGCGGTTGCCTTGGTCAGCTTCTGCACGCTGGTCTTGGCATCGTCGAAGGTGACGACCGCTTGGCGTGTCTCGAAAGTCACGTCAACTTTGCTGACGCCTTCGACCTTGGAAATCGCCTTCTTGACAGTGATCGGGCAGGCGGAGCAGGTCATGCCCGGTACGGACAGCGTGACGGTCTGGGTGGCGGCCCAGACGGGGGCAACAACGGCGGCGAGGGCGAGGGAGGCAAACAGTTTCTTCATGGTGAACTCCGATCAGTAGAAAAATGGCATGACGTAGGGAAATCCGAGCGCGACCAGAACCAGCGCGGCCACGATCCAGAAAATGAGCTTGTAAGTAGCTCGCACTTGGGGAATCGCGCAGACCTCACCCGGTTTGCAGGCCGCTGCCTGCCGGTAGATGCGCCGCCAGGCGAAGAACAACGCCACCAGCGCCACGCCGATAAAGATGGGGCGATAGGGTTCCAACACCGCCAAGTTGCCGATCCAAGCGCCGCTGAACCCCAAGGCGATCAGAACCAACGGCCCGAGGCAGCAAGCCGAGGCGAGGATGGCGGCAAGCCCTCCAGTGAAGAGCGCGCCGCGCCCGGTTTTTGGTTCAGACATGCGCTTGTCCTTTCGAATTGAAATTGGATAGCGTAACCTTACTTCCGTACTCATGTACGGAGTCAAGCGATATGGAAAACAATTTGGAGAACCTGACCATTGGCGTTTTCGCCAAGGCGGCCGGGGTCAATGTGGAGACCATCCGTTTCTATCAGCGCAAGGGCTTGTTGCTGGAGCCTGACAAGCCCTATGGCAGCATCCGCCGCTATGGCGAGGCGGATGTAACGCGGGTGCGCTTCGTGAAATCAGCCCAGCGGCTGGGCTTCAGCCTGGATGAGATCGCCGAGCTGCTGCGGCTGGAGGATGGCACCCATTGCGAGGAAGCCAGCAGTCTGGCCGAGCACAAGCTCAAGGACGTGCGCGAGAAAATGGCTGACCTGGCGCGCATGGAGGCCGTGCTGTCTGAGTTGGTGTGCGCCTGCCATGCGCGAAGGGGGAACGTTTCCTGCCCGCTGATCGCGTCACTACAGGGTGGAGCAAGCTTGGCAGGTTCGGCTATGCCTTAGCGTGCTTTATTTTCCGTTTTCTGAGACGACCCCTGCCTCGCCGGAAGTGGCGATGCTCGAGAAAAAAAGCCGCCTCGATCTCGGGCGGCTCCAGGGGAGGGCAGGGGGGCGATCACCGCTTGCAATGCACCAGGTCGTCGTTCACCCACGCACTTTCGACCAGGCCGTTTTCGCGCAGCTCGTCGCACGCTTCGCCTACCTGCTCGCGCCACTTCTTCGGCCGGGTGGAATCCGAGCCGCACATCAGCCGGAACGTCTCCAGCTTGAGCGGGTACGGCTCCTTGTGGGTGGCGAAGTAGTCGAACATGCGCCGCGCGGTGGGCGACAGCTTGCGGTACTTCTCCCACACGAATTTCGTGTAGTGGTCGCCGGCGAACAGCACCACGATTTCGGCGTCGATCTCGACCTGGCAGCGCGACGTGCGCTTGCCGCGATCCAGGACGCGGAAGCGCCGGATCAGCGACACCGATTCGAGCCGGCCGATGCGTTGGGATGAGAACTGCATGGCCGACGCCTGGAGCCGCGTCAGGCATTCCTCGGCCCTTGTGTAGTACCGACCGTTGATTGACCAGTCCAAGTCCTGGCAAAGCTCGTAGAACGTGAAGGAAACCGGCTCTCCGAGCGCGGTGCGCTTCGCGTACTCCAGCACCTGGGCGAATACCAGCTCGTCGTCGTCGGCGCGCAGCTCGATCCCGGTGTAGGTGATCTCCACGTCTTTGTTGACGTGGTAGATCGACTGGCCTTGCAGCGCGGCGCGCGGCACCTTCTTGTTGCGGACGGTGAAGATCGCCGACCGCCCGAAGTCGTTGGGCAGTGCCCGCATGTGATCCGGCCAGGGAGCCAGGTCGAACAGCGAGAGCTGCATGTCCTTGATCTGCTGCTTCGTGTGCTTGAGCAAGGCCGTCTGCTTGGCCTCGCTGACCTTCTCGGCCAGCTCACCGCCGGCCGTTCGCTTCTTGGTCGCCATCGCACTACTCCGTTTGTCCTGGGCCAGCGCGCCGATCTGCTCGGCCATCTTGTTCACGGCGGTGCGCGGTTCGGGCGGCAGGCCCATCGTGCGCGCAAGCTCGGCCGATTCCTGCGCCATGCGCTCGGATCGCTCGACGGCGGCACTTGCCGGCGTCGGTAGCTTCGGCGGCAAAGCCGCCTCGTTGTCGCCGGCCGTGGCCGGCAGCTCGAAGAGGGAACCGGCGGGGCGGAAGGCCCCGCCGGCGCTGCCCGAGTCCCTGCGAGCGGCGGCGGTACGGGCGGCAAGGTCGGTGGCGTCGGCTTCGCTAAGCCCGCCCTCGATGAGCTTGCGCCTGTATTCCTGCTCGTTGAACTCGTTCTGCATCTAATCTCCCTCCTAGCATACTGCCCGGCCGTGGCCGGGCCTGGCCTTACTGGCCGCCGCCTGGCGCTTTGGTGTCCAGGTATTCGATTTCCTCGGCGATGAAATCGAAGCCGTATTCGGTCTTGCCGTCCTTCTCGTACTTCGTCGGCTCGATGCGGCCCTGGACGAACACCTTGGAGCCTTTGCCCAGGTACTTGCCCGCGTTCTCGGCCAGGCCGCCGAACGACTTGATGCGGAAGAAGTCCGTCTGCTCCTGCTTCGCACCGGCTGCGTTGCGCCACACGCGATTGACAGCCAGGTCGAAAACGGCGCGGGCGCTGTTTTCGCTATGGCGAACGTCGGTATCGCGGGTAAGATTACCGATAAACTGGAACAGGTTGTGGCTCATTCGTCATGCTCCTTTCGCTAATGGAGTCGTCAGTTTAGCTAAACCTGCGTCCGTGGTCAAGAACTTTAGCGGCTAAAATTTTCTGCCGCCCGCACCGAGAAGGCATACGGGCCTTGTACAACTACATCTTCTTCACGAACGTGCTCCGGCTGCTCGATGAGCGGCACATGACGAAAAAGGAGCTATCGGACAGGTCGGGGGTTTCGATCTCCTTCCTGTCCGATCTCACTACTGGCAAAGCCAACCCCTCCCTAAAGGTGATGGAGGACATTGCGCAGGCCCTTGAAACTCCCCTGCCGCTCCTGCTTGAATCGACCGACCTGGACAAAGAAGCCCTTGACACCCTGGCCGGCGGCAAGGCACCCCGAAGCCTGCCGCCAGGCTTCGAGCGCGTGGCGGCCGTGCTGCCAGAACACCAGGCGTTCATCGTCAAGAAGTGGGGCGAAGCGACAAGGAAGAAACTTAGAGGGAGTTGACGCCAGGATGTGAGAAGGGAAGGGAAGCGGCGCGGAACTGAGCCACAAGAGCCAGCCAAGTTTTAGCCGCTAAAGCCCGCCGGGGTGGCTCAACCCCCGGACAACCCATAACGCAAACGCCACGGGTTCGGCGCGAGGGCGCACGGAGCATGCGCCGCGTTGTCGCCTCTTTCGCCCCTGCAATCCGCGATGCAACGTCGCGGCCGAAGTCACCCTTGTGCGCTTCGGTGTTGCGGTCGAAATTAGTTCGGTATATCGTATGAACCTGTGTAGAATGCGCGAAACGCAACGGCATACAGGGCATACGGAATGACCGACCAGAAACCAGAACACAACAGCATCAAGGAACGGGCGAAGAAGAAGCTCGAACGCGACATGGGGCCGGAGCTGCTGGCCGCCCTCAACGATCCCAAGACCGTTGAAATCATGCTCAACGCGGACGGCAAGCTCTGGCTCGAACGCCTGGGCGAGCCGATGAAGTGCATCGGCACGCTGCGCGTCGCGCAGGCGCAAGCCATCATCGAAACCATCGCGGGCTACCACGGCAAGGAAGTCACGCGCTCCAAGCCGATCCTGGAAGGCGAGCTGCCCCTTGATGGCAGTCGCTTCGCCGGCCAGCTCCCGCCGGTTGTGCCCGCACCCACCTTCGCCATTCGGAAGAAGGCCGTCGCCATCTTCACGCTCGATCAGTACGTCGAACGCGGAATCATGACCGCGCCGCAGCGCGAGGCATTGATTGCAGCGGTGCGCGCGCACCGGAACATCCTTGTGATCGGCGGCACCGGCTCGGGCAAGACCACGCTGGTGAACGCGATCATCAACGAGATGGTGATTCAAGACCCGACCGAGCGGGTTTTCATCATCGAGGACACCGGCGAAATCCAGTGCGCCGCCGAGAACTACGTCCAGTACCACACCAGCATCGACGTGAACATGACGGCGCTGCTGAAAACCACCCTCCGCATGCGCCCCGACCGAATCCTGGTCGGCGAGGTGCGCGGCCCCGAAGCCCTTGATCTGTTGATGGCCTGGAACACCGGGCACGAAGGAGGTGCTGCAACCCTGCACGCAAACAACGCCAAAGCTGGATTGGATCGGCTCGCCATGCTCATCAGCATGCACCCCGATTCCCCGAAACCCATTGAACCGCTTATCGGCGAGGCGGTTCACGTGGTTGTTCATATCGCCCGCGTCGAAGGCTCGCGGCGCATCCAGGAAATCTTGGAGGTTTCCGGGTTCGCCAACGGCCAGTACATCACCAAAACCCTCTGACTAGGAGTTACGACCAATGCAAGCAACCTTCCCGGCATTCCGCCTCAACCGCAACGCCCTGTTCTACATGGGCCTCTTCGCCCTCCTGGCGTTCTTCCTGCTGGCCCCCCAGCACGCATTCGCCTCCGAGGGCACCGGCGGCTCTCTGCCGTATGAGAGCTGGCTGACCAACCTCCGCAACTCCGTCACCGGCCCGGTGGCCTTCGCGCTGTCGATCATCGGCATCGTGGTCGCCGGCGGCATCCTGATCTTCGGCGGCGAACTCAACGGCTTCTTCCGCACGTTGATCTTCATCGTCCTGGTCATGGCCCTGCTGGTCGGCGCGCAGAACATGATGAGCACGTTCTTCGGCCGTGGCGCGGAAATCGCCGCCCTGACCGATGGCGCGCTGCACCAGGTCAAGGTCGCCGCGCTGGACGTGGCCGGCTTCCCCGGCGAAGCCGTCATGCGCTGGGCCGAGCGCGGCCACATCGCGGGGTAAGTCATGGCTCTGCGCGCGATCCCCATCCGTAGGGCCGGCAACCGAGAAAACCTGTTCATGGGCGGGGATCGTGAGCTGGTGATGTTCTCGGGCCTGCTGGCCGGCGCGCTGATTTTCAGCGCCCAAGAAGTGAGGGCAACGGTGTTCGGCATCGCCTTGTGGTTCGGCGCGCTCTTCGCGCTGCGCCTCATGGCGAAGGCCGATCCGAAGCTGCGACACGTGTACCTGCGGCACCGCCGGTACAAGCCGTACTACCCGGCTCGCAGCACGCCCTTCCGTGACAACACGCCGAGTCAAGGGAAGCAATACAAATGATCGAAGCAATCGCAATTGCCATTGCTGTGCTCGGTGCGGTTCTGTTGCTCATCCTCTTTGCCCGCATCCGGGCTGTCGATGCCGAGCTGAAGCTCAAGAAGCATCGCGCCAAGGATGCCGGCCTGGCCGATCTGCTCAATTACGCCGCCGTGGTCGATGACGGCGTGATCGTGGGCAAGAACGGCTCCTTTATGGCCGCCTGGCTGTACAAGGGTGATGACAACGCCAGCAGCACCGAGGAACAGCGGGAAATGGTGTCGTTCCGCATCAACCAGGCCCTGGCGGGCCTGGGGAACGGCTGGATGGTGCATGTCGATGCTGTGCGTCGGCCTGCGCCGAACTACTCGGAGCGGGGCGTGTCATCGTTCCCCGACTCCGTTTCCTTCGCCATTGACGAGGAACGCCGGCGCTTGTTCGAGGGCCTGGGCGCGATGTTCGAGGGCTACTTTGTCCTGACCGTCACGTGGTTCCCGCCAGTGCTGGCCCAGCGCAAGTTTGTCGAACTCATGTTCGATGACGATGCGGTGGCTCCCGACCATACGGCGCGCACTACGGGCCTGATTGCGCAGTTCAAGCGCGAGATCACCAGCCTGGAATCGCGCCTGTCCTCGGCGGTCAAGATGACGCGCCTGCGCGGCCAAAAAGTCGTGTCGGAAGAGGGCAGGGAAGTCACGCACGATGACTTCCTGAGCTGGTTGCAGTTCTGCGTGACGGGCCTCCATCACCCGGTCATGCTGCCCAGCAATCCGATGTACCTCGATGCGGTAATCGGCGGGCAAGAGCTGTGGGGCGGCGTCGTGCCCAAGATCGGGCGCAAGTTCATCCAGGTGGTCGCCATCGAAGGCTTCCCCTTGGAGTCAACGCCTGGGGTGCTCTCGGCCCTGGCCGAGCTGCCCAGCGAATACCGCTGGTCGAGCCGCTTCATCTTCATGGATCAGCACGAGTCCTTGAAGCACCTGGACAAGTTCCGCAAGAAGTGGAAGCAGAAGATTCGCGGCTTCTTCGATCAGGTGTTCAACACGAATACCGGCTCGATCAACCAGGACGCGGCCGCGATGGTCGGCGACGCCGAGGCGGCCATCGCCGAGGTCAACAGCGGCTTGGTGGCGGCCGGCTACTACACCAGCGTAGTCGTGCTGATGGACGAGGATCGGGAGCGCCTGGCGGCCTCCGCGCTCCTGGTCGAGAAGGCCGTCAACCGCCTGGCCTTCGCGGCCCGTATCGAGACGATCAACACGCTCGATGCGTACCTGGGCAGCTTGCCCGGCCACGGCGTCGAGAACGTGCGCCGGCCGCTCATCAACACGATGAACCTGGCCGACCTGCTGCCGACAAGCTCGATCTGGACGGGCAGCGCCACGGCTCCGTGCCCGATGTACCCGCCGCTGTCGCCGGCGCTCATGCACTGCGTGACGGTGGGCGCTACGCCGTTCCGCCTGAACCTGCACGTGCGCGACCTGGGCCACACCTTCATGTTCGGCCCGACCGGCGCAGGCAAATCGACGCACCTGGGCATCATCGCCGCGCAGCTCCGTCGCTACGCCGGCATGTCGATCTACGCCTTCGACAAGGGCATGTCGATGTACCCACTCGCGGCCGGCATCCGCGCGGCCACGAAGGGCAAGAGCGGCCTGCATTTCACGGTGGCCGCCGACGATGACCGCCTGGCGTTCTGCCCGCTCCAGTTCCTCGAAACGAAGGGGGATAGGGCCTGGGCGATGGAGTGGATCGACACCATCCTGGCGTTGAACGGCGTCAACACCACGCCGGCGCAGCGCAACGAGATCGGCAACGCGATCATGAGCATGCACGCCAGCGGCGCGCGCACGCTCTCCGAGTTCTCGGTGACGATTCAGGACGAGGCGATCCGCGAGGCCATCAAGCAGTACACGGTGGACGGCTCGATGGGCCACCTGCTCGACGCCGAAGAGGACGGCCTGTCGCTGTCCGACTTCACGGTGTTCGAGATCGAAGAGCTGATGAACCTGGGCGAGAAGTTCGCGCTGCCGGTGCTGCTCTACCTGTTCCGCCGCATCGAGCGCGCACTGAAAGGCCAGCCCTCCGTCATCATCCTGGACGAAGCCTGGTTGATGCTGGGCCACCCCGCGTTCCGCGCCAAGATCAGGGAATGGCTCAAGGTGCTGCGCAAGGCCAACTGCCTTGTGCTGATGGCGACGCAAAGCCTCTCCGACGCGGCCAACTCGGGCATCTTGGACGTGATCGTGGAATCGACCGCGACCAAGATTTTCCTGCCTAACGTCTACGCCAGGGATGAGGACACATCGGCGCTCTATCGCCGTATGGGCCTCAACGCGCGTCAGATCGAAATCCTGGCGACTGCCATTCCGAAGCGTCAGTACTACTACGTCTCGGAGAACGGCCGCCGTCTCTATGACCTTGCCCTGGGGCCGATGGCCCTGGCCTTCGTCGGTGCGTCCGACAAGGAATCGGTCGCCACCATCAAGAGCCTCGAAGCCAAGTTCGGCCACGAATGGGTGCATGAGTGGCTGGCCGGCCGTGGGCTGAATCTCAACGACTACCTGGAGGCCGCATGAGCATCGCCGACACCCTCAAGGGCTTGATCTTCAAGAAGCCCGCCAACTCCGCCGAGCCGCGCGATCCGCGCCGCTCGAAGGAACCGCTCGCCGGCGGCCGCCGTGCGGGCGAGGCCGAGAACCCCTACCTGGCCGCGCGCCGCACCTGGAACGATCACGTGGGCAGCGTCGTCTCGCAGCGCCAAACCTGGCAGGT
>NZ_CP084277.1:0-131480 GCF_022879615.1 Caballeronia grimmiae | reverse complement strand
GCGCAAACTGCGTGCTGAACTCGATGCGCGATCGACGGAAGCGGATGCCATGCAATGGCGCGCGGTCCGCGCGGCGATCCTGCTGATGGGGGATTCCGGGCTCCGTCGCGAAGAGGCCGCGATCGCGCGCCGTGAAAATCTGAATCCATCGTTCTACGGAACCCTCGATCGGCCGGTGTGGGAATTGACCGTCGTCGGCAAGGGGCAGCGTGAGCGCACAGTGCCGGTGAGTGCGGCGACGCTCGAGGCGTTGCGCGCATTGGGCGGATCGAGGGAAGGTATTCGACGTGGGCGACGAGGGTAGCGCGCGGAGCGGGCCCTTGGTCGCGCCGGTGATCATTCCGTGGACCGACGCTTCGCGGCGACGGCATCGAACCGAGCAGGGGGGTGATGCATCTCGCATAAGTGAGGCGGGCTACACGGCCGACGGCCTGAACCGGCTGATCGGCCGAATGCTAAACGAGCTGGTCAAGACGATGGATTCAATCGATCTCGGTGACCGGATGCGACTTGGGCAGGCCAACGCGCATCCATTTCGACACACATTCGGGACGCAGTCAGTCGCGGACGACGTGCCAGTCGATGTAGTGCAGAAGGTGCTGGGACATGCTTCTCTCCAAACGACGACGATCTACGTTCAGGCGGAGAAGCGGCGCGTTCTAGAACAGGTTGCTGAGTACTACGCGCGTCGTGCAACAGAGACAACCGGACGATAAGCGTCTCCCACGCGTTGTCCGAGAATGGGAATACATCCGTTGCGTCGAACTCTGCGCTTCGATCATGCGCCGCGTGCGTCTTTGACAAGTGAATGAATCGACCGGCAACGCGCTGTACGATACCTGCCAATGAATTGTTTGGATCAGATATACGAGCGCACACCGAATCAAAATTTCAACAAAATTGGGATGCCAGAAGGCGCTTCGAACTGGTCCGTTATAAGGTGCTAAAGGGAGAAGGCCGTCAGAGATCTCTTTTTCTGAGGTTGGCGTCCGTCGTCACCGTCTTCGTGCGGACGCTCCGGTCACGATCTGCAACCTCTCTGGTGCGGGATGAGCGGCGTCGACAAAAACACTAGATGCAAACTACCAAAAATTGGTACACTAAGCGCTTGGTGGAGTTAAGACTATGGGCAAAAACACATCGGTGTCGTTGGGCGATCACTTCGCTGATTTCGTTGAGGATCGCGTCCGCGGGGGCCGCTACAACACCGCCAGCGACGTGGTTCGAGCGGGCCTGCGTCTGCTCGAGGAGCACGAAGCGAGGCTGGACGTCTTGCGCGCCGAGTTGGAGAAAGGCGAACGTTCCGGGGAATCGAGACCGTTCGATTTCGATGCGTTTCTCACTCGAAAACGCAAGTTGGCCACGTGAAGTCGTTTGTATTATCGCCAGCGGCGGAGGTCGATCTCGACGAGATCTGGGACTATTCGATCGAAAATTGGGGCGAACGTCAGGCAGAGCGATACATTCGGATGATCCAGGACACGATCATAGGGCTCGCGGATGGCACACAGTTGAGCCACTCTGCGGAGCACGTGCGACCGAATTATCGGAAAGTCTTGGTCGGATCGCATGTACTCTTCTTCAAGGAAGACCAGCAAGTCGTCGACGTGATTCGAATTCTTCATCAGCGAATGGATTCTTCGTTTCACTTGAACGAGCACTAATCCCCGAGCACGGCCAGAACGACAGGGAACGCAGCGGCTTTCAGGCACAGAAATGATCGAACTTATTACGAATAATAAACGTGAAAACATCATCCTTTTCGTGCACGGATTTACAGGGGGGAAGGAGACCTGGAAGCATCCGAAAAGCGGATACTTCTTCGATCAGCTTCAGCAGTTCGACCTAGTTCAAAAACGTTTTGATATCGCCGTCTACGAGTACTTCTCGACACTGTCGAATTTGCTAGCTGACACATCGTCGATGATTGGCCGAGTTCTTCGGGCTATAACGCGAGCTGCCGGCAGTACATCGTTGAGGCGGGCGACGCGCTCGGTGAGTCGGCCCTCAGCAGAAATTTCGGCAGACAGCGGTAAGTCCTCCAAGCAAACGGCGGGCTTCTATGTTAGCGATGAGGTCGTCGCGCTTGCGCTGGACGTTGAGTCACTGGACGTCGCTTAGTTCGGGAGGGCTGACGGTATCCGGACGACGACCAGTTGACATAACGCCGTCGTGTCGATCGTTGCATCACAAGGCATTTAACTTTCCGTCAACACATGGCGCCGGCGTCGGAGCCGGCTGCGAACGCGACCGGCACATAGGCAGGAACGTGGCGTCGTGGCTTATCGTTATCTAATCGGTTCGTAGATACGTGTATAGCATATGGTGATGGCGACGACGGCCGCAGCAACCATCACCGCCCGTCCGAAAGCGTCGGCGCGCACAACGACAGTTTGAAGTTACTCGCGCCTGTCGTTGCACATTGAAGCCCGCCTGCCATCGATCATGTGATCAAGCAAGCAGCGCCTGATGTTCGAGGAACTGCTTACGGAACGTCATGGGAGCAGAAACGCCAGGAATCGGGGCAAGAGGATTGCCTGCCCCTGATAGCATGATCGAGCCAAAATCGAAGATGCGCCCAAGTATGCCTTGATTTACCTGAATGCTTTCTACTCGGCGAACGTCGATCTCTATTGCGTGTCGCCGGATGAAACCGAATTTTGCAATCACCCGACGGTTCGTGATTGCTAACTCAGTCGTCTTGTATGTAATCAGAACATCCAGCAGTACCAGCAAGCCAAGAAGAAAGACGGGGACTAAGATCACGCCAATTGTGATCCTTGGTAGGAACTTCCAAAGGCTTAACTTCCCTTCATAGATGACTTGTTCACCGGCGACCAAGTTTGCTGCGACGTATCCCACTGCGTTCTCCATGGTAGTTGTAAGAGGGTGTACGTCGCTTATAACGGCAGCCCCCAGCAGTTACTTAATACACCGCCATCATCCAGACTTCGTTGTTTTCTAGAGTGCTATGTGCGCTGCCATCTGCTTCAATCCCATGCTTGATTCAGATGCACGAGCTTGTCCGGCGTTCGTCGCACGGAAAAGGGTGGCTCCTGACCCGTGGGGAGCCGCGTCCTTGAGTTTTATCACGCTCCATTCCCTTTGCTGCAGAACGTCTGTGATGTACCGCCCGACGAACAGTAGCCACGCCAATTCTCGATCATCACAGGATCGAACGAGCTCTGTTCCTCGTTGCTTTCCGGCCAGTAGCTTGCGATGAACCGGCAGTGCTGGCTAAGAAACATTACAACCGGTCGGAACTCACTTGGTCGGCGTGGCGTCTGCCTAAGCAATATTGCGTCAGGACACGCCGTTTGTATCCGGGCGAGGTTTTGCTGAGCCGACTCGTAAGCGCCATCTGCGTCAGGATGCTGTAGTTTCATCGCGTGGCTCCACGCGATGGCTTGTTCGCGTCCCGGCGGAACAGGGGCCGCTCCATCTCCGCTTGGGCTCAGTGTGATGGTGAAAGACGCTGGAGCTTCGCCGTTCACGTCCAATGGGAACGGATCCGACCTCTCGACTGCACGAAGCGCAGCGGCATCCCATTGTGGATTGCCACTTGAGCGCGAGATTGTGGCGGATAGAAGGGTACCGGTCCTGCCTGCACGTACGGCTATCACGGTTTCTAGACCGCTGGTGTCGCCCGCCCATACGATGTTTGGTCGTACTCTGCGGCGTAGGCGCTCCGCATAGAAGCTGGAGGTAACCGGATAGGGAGACGTCGAAACTGACTGTGTAGAACCGATTACCCCGTTTTGATTTGGCGCAGGTACAGCAGCGCTGATGATGGGAGGCTCGGAAGCGGCGTCGGCTTGTGCGGGTTGATTGAGGGTTGCAACTAGCCGCTCTCGTTGATCGTTGTACCAGGTGACGAGGCAGGGCTTGTCGAAGCAATTCGTGTTGCGCCAATTCCAATTACGTCGCGCGGCCTCACCGAAAGCGCGCTTATCCGATGCCATTGCTTTCGCTTGAGCGAAGACTGTCGCCAAATCAAGATCAAGCGAGGCAAGCTCCGCATCACTGCAAATCAGCTTCTCGGATGCAGTGCGCGCCTTGCCGCAGTTGAAGCTGGTGATTACCTTCGGCTGCTCCAAGACGGGCGCTGCCGGCATTGCTGGTGGCGCAACGTTTTGAGCGTTGGACGTCATGTCCGAGGCTGAGGCGGGAACCGCCGAGTCGATGTTGCTGGCGTTATCCGACGAAGTCGCAATCAAGCGAATGAGGGCGGCAACCATGATGCCGATGATCCAGAACCATCCGGAGCGCTTCTTCGTCGTAGTTTGCTGCATCGGCTGTCCCGCAGCAGCGGTTGGCTGCTCGCTCTCCGTCGCCCGCTTCGTTTGCGGTTCGGCTCGTGGCGGTGCTTCGTCGGAGGCTTTGCTGGTCGTCGCTTCTTCTGCGGTGTGAGCAGTGGGCTCCGCATCTACCTTCAACGAGGCGTCGTAAAGCTGTCGTCGCTCCGGATCGCCCAGGACCTCATACGCCTCGTTGAGGATCTTCATGATCCGAGTGGCGTCTGGACTGCTGTTTTTGTCCGGGTGGTATCGCTGACTCAGTGCTTTATACGCCGCCCGTATGACCTCTGGCGGCGCATTGCGCGATACCTTCAAATTGTCGTAATGGGTGTGCTGTCGAGACATTGCTGCGCGCCGGACCTTGTTCGTCTCTGGATAACGGCAACTATAGCTGCAAATTAAGCATGTGCAGAAATTTCACGCGGGAGGTGCCTTCTAATTGAGATAGGCGGTTGCGCCCCCGCGTTGACAGTCGGCAATCGCAAAGCCCAAAACGCAAAGCGCAATTCCACATCGGAGTCGTCGCGGTACAGGAAACCTCAACGGCCGCAGCGCCTTAGAAAGCTGCCGTTGTTGTGGTGTTACGTCGAACGGCTCATGTAGGTCGCAGATTCAACGGGTCGTAGAAGCCGGCATCATTCCGCGTTAGCAAAAGTTCTTGCTGACCGTCGTCAAACCACCGAGCAGGTGCGACATATCGACGAGTCGCTGCGCTACCAAGTGACGAACCTCGCCTTCGCATTGCCAGGTGCCGTACACCGCGAGCAATGCCGCGCCCAACGCTTCACGGCGTTGCTTCTCGAGCAGCGACGGCCATACGATGACCTTGACGTTGCCCGTCTCATCTTCAAGCGTCACAAACATGACGCCTTTTGCGGTGCCGGGTCGTTGCGGTACGGTCACCAGCCCACAGCCTCGCGCCAGACGGCCGTTTCGATAGGTCCGTAAGGTCGAAGCGGGCATGAGCCGTTGTTCAAGCAGCGCCGGCCGCAGGAGCGAGAGCGGATGGCGCCCGAGTGTCAGTCCCGCAGTGTTGTAGTCGCTCACGATATCCTGCGCTTCCGACGGTGCACCGAACGTCGGCGTCTCATCGTCGATCCGTGTATCGGCCAGAATGTCCCGGTCGGGCACCGCAGCCGCAGACTGCCACAATGCTTCACGACGGTTGCCTGCCAGTGACCGGAGCGCGTTCGCTGCTGCGAGCACCTGCAGGTCGCGGCGATCGAGTTGCGCGCGGCGCGCCAAGTCGCTCACGCTTGCGAACGGCTTCACCGCGCGTGCCGTTTCGATCCGCTCCGCCGAGCCCTCGCGCATGCCCTTGAGCAACGACAGCCCAAGCCGCACGACAGGCTTGTGTCGACCGGAGCGCTTTTCCAGCACAGAGTCCCATCCGCTGATGGTCACGTCGATCGGCGCCATCTCGACGCCATGACGTCGCGCGTCTTGCACCAGCTGAGAGGGCGAGTAAAAGCCCATCGGCTGCTGTCAAACGAACTAAAGTCGGGACGACTTCGCCACTAAAGTTGGGACACTCGTGACGAAAGCACTGATGCGGATAAAAAAATGCTTCAAGAACAATATTTGGCTGAAGTTGAAGTAAAGTCGCGACACTCGTGCAGGTTGCGGTCAGTCACGACGTCGGGATTGCCGATTTCGCAGGCGGAGGCGTGTTGTCGTTCCGCCGACGCGTCGCCAGCTCGCAAGGACGCGCGAGCCACCCGACGAGCAAATAGTTGCCGCGATCACGCATGAAGCTGGCAATGCGCGACCATATCCAGGCTGACCTCATAAGGTCTTCGTAAAGCCAGCAATTCAATTGGTCGCGCCAGGCGCACTGCGGTACGTCGGCGGGCCGGTGAGGCAAGTGCGCAAGCCATCCAGCCAGACCCAGCGCCGGCGTGAATAAGCGATCCTTCGGCACACATGCGCGTGTGTGCCCATACCAACTCATCAACCAGCCGAGCGCTGCAACGCTATCGCTGCCAAGGTCTCGTGACGAGACGACGCATTGATGACCTGGCCGCGCCGAGAGGGTGGAGGCATGAGCAGGGCAGAGCACGTTACCGAAGAGTTGGCGTCGGACGCGATCGACAGTGTGCTCATACTCACGAAAGCCTATTCCAAAATGCGGCCAGTCAGTTTGTAAGTAGTGCGGAGCAGCGTCGATTTGCCAGTCATTGTCGTCGGCCACGATTAATCGACGAGTTGAGCCAGCGGCCGCGAAGGCGGGCTGCCTGCGAAGCACCTCGATTGATGATGGCGGTGGCACGTCATAGAGCCGGTTCAGTAGTCGCGGCGTTGTCAGGTTGTTGGGTCGGTCACGTAAGATGATGCGATGAAGAAATCGAAATCGCTCTATCACGGTCACCGTTTCCCGGCCGAGGTCATCAGTTGCGCTGTCCGTTGGTATTTCCGCTTTCAGTTGAGCTTGCGCGACATCGAGGAACTGCTCTTCGAGCGCGGTGTGACCGTGACATACGAGACAATCCGATGCTGGTGCGATAAGTTTGGCAACGGCTTCGCTCACCGGGTGAAAGCCGCGCGACGCAAGCCGGGTAGCACCTGGCACCTCGACGAGATGTTCGTCACGCTGCGTGGCGAACCGCACCTGCTGTGGCGCGCGGTCGACCAGCACGGCGCGGAACTCGACATCTTGCTACAAAAGCGGCGCGACAAAGCCGCGGCCAAACGCTTCTTCAAGCGTGTGCTGCGCTCGAGCCCGGTACCGCGCAAGATCGTCACTGATCAGTTGCGCAGCTATCCGGCGGCAAAGGCGGAGATCCCCGAACTTGCGAACGTGAAGCACGTGTTCGTCAAAGCGGCCGCCCGACTGAACAACCGCGCAGAGAACAGCCACCAACCGACCCGCGAACGCGAACGGCGTATGCGCGGCTTTCGCAACCCGAAACGCACACAGAAATTTCTCTCGTGCTTCGGGCCGATCAGGCAACACTTCGCGCTCAAGCGGCATCTGCTGCGCGCTTCACTCTATCGGAAACAACTCGAAGGGCGATTTGTTGCCTGGCGCGAGTTCACCGGGGTCACCCGAAATCCGTCCTGCGCCTTCTGAGGGACGCTTTTTCTTGCCGTCTTTCCGACTCAGTGTCGACAAGTTGACAGAGCCCTGGGAAGCCCTGACGCGTCAGCTTCCGGCCGTCAACGATGGCGCTGCAACGAAGGTGGCCCGCTTCAAAGCATGCCAAATGTCCAGTGGAAAGCAACCCGGCAATAGCTAGAGTTCCGTGCGGCGCAAGATATTGTTCACGACCTGCCGACAGAATTTATGACGAGTGAAGGACATGCTCGCGGCGCTGTAAGACGAGCGCGGTGCTGCTTGGAGAGCGTGACAGTGTCGACCGACTCGCCGCTGTAACTTCCGTGACGCCGTCGATTTATGCAGCGGATTGTCAGTACTAAGCGTTTATGGAGGAGACGAAAACGTTGCGAGGGTGACACGTCGACCGCCTTCAGCCCCAGGAATACGTCTTCTTAGAGTACTTGCCCCGGACACAATGGTGCTCAACGACCTTTGCATCGTGCTGACAGACGTACTGCTAGTAGAGCCGCGTGCCTCAGTCCTTGTGCATCAGGTTGAAGCCGACGGCGCGTGAATGAGTCCGTCCATTGCGCGAGAGTCGCTTGCCCAATTGAGACGCCGTCGCCGACAATTCCATGAGGGAGTCGGGGGCCGATGGGGCTGCGCCGAGCGTCTCCTGTTTTCGCCGGAGCTGACAGGGAGGCACGGGCTTCTGAACGTCTCGAAAGGGTCCAGACGCGCGCTCCGCTTGCTCCTTGCGCGTTGCAAAGTTATCCACAGATTCAGTTGAATGGTCTGTGAGGAACGCCCTCGGTAACTTGCTAAGCGCCTGAAGTAGCTAGGGTTTGTGACGGTGCACGAAACATCGGTAGGCGAGTGCTCGAAGACGCCTGGGGCGACGCATGGGGTGCAATTCTAATCCCGGCGCAAGAAATGACGTTGTTGCGTTATCCAGGAAAACCCAGCTGCGGTCGATCGGTAGATAGTGACCGCAGCCCCTGTCAATGTAATTAGGATGTCTGATAAGGCCTATTATCGGGATGGCGTTTGCGGGGTAAGATTGGCCATTTTCCGTTCACCTGAGAGGGTAAAGCCCGGTGGCACAAGAGTTTGCGGCTGATAGCGATTGTGGTCCGTTCTCCGACGCCGAGGTCGCCCGGGTTGTGCTCGCGCTCGATCACACCATCGTCCGCTTTCGCCGTGCGCACGCCCTAGGTCACTTGGTTGAAGGACGCACGGTGCCACTGCCCGTCAAGCCCACTAAGATCGAGCTGGCTGTCTTTACCTCGCTCGCCCAGACCTATGGCCCGGCGCTGCTGGATCACGCTGACTTCATCCCGGTGCTCGACTGCATCGTGGAGCAGGGCGCCGTGCGCCTCGTGCAGCGCTCGCTATGGGGCGAACGCCCCGACGACGTGCGGCTGGCCGCGCGGCTGCTGGCCGCCCGCATCCCGTTCGAGGTTCTGTGCGGCACCTGGCCCGACGTGTTCATGGGCGAGGCGCACGCCGAGTTGCAGGGCTTCCGGCCACGGCCACCCGATCCGCGCATGGAATCCGATGACGGGGAGCGCGACGATCGCTGAGCGCGCGCTTTCCGCGACCGAGCGTGCCCGGCAGACGCCCGCCCCGGAAAAGCTCACCCTCGAGCGGCGCTACACCACCAAGGATTTCGCGGCGCTGCGCGCCTACGTGCAGCGCATCGCCCCCGGCGTGATCGCCCGCACTTACTACGATCCCGACGCCGATCCGCTCGCGGCCACCCCCGGCGCGATGGAGCGCCACCTCAGGGCGATGCTCGACACGCTGGTGGCGCTCGCGCTGGCGCACGGTTCCACCGCGCTGGCCGAGCACCCGCGTGCGTCGATCCGTCAGCACGGCCACGCGAAGCTCACGGCGGTGACGTTCCGGATGGTGACCGACGCCGCGCAGCTCGCGGCGTTGCCGCCGCATCCCGATCACCCGATCAGCGCGTGGTTGCGTCCCCGCGTGGCGCGGCGGCTGAAAGGCGAGGGGAGTGGCGACCTTGGCGAACTGGTGGCGTTCTGCAACCGGCGTGGCGGCAGCTGGTGGCGCTCGATCCCGCGCATCGGTCCCGGGCCGGGCAAGGGTGGTGGTCAGCTGGCTGCGACGCCACGAAACCCACCTGAAGCTGCGCGTGGACGCCGACGTCGACTCGACTGACCAGAGGCGGGCGTGCCGCTGGTCGCGGCGGAACTGATCGAGGTTGTGCCGGCTGCGAAGGTGACGGGAAACGGCCTGAACGGCAGCGGCCAAAGCGGCGCCGCGGCCCGACCCACGCTCGCGCCGCTCGAGCGCCTTGCGGTGCCGCATGGTCTGTCAGGCGCCCATGGCGAAAACCGCTCGACGGCCTTCTGCTATATCCAGGCGAACCACGATCTCAATGCGGTGCGCGCCTATCTGAACCGCTATCGCGATCAGCCGAAAATGCTGCGGGCGTACACCAAGGAACTCGAGCGCTTCCTGCTGTGGGCGGTGGTGCTGCGCGGTAAGGCGCTCAGTGACCTGCGGGTCGACGACTGCGAAACGTACAAGGACTTCCTGAAAAGCCCCGATCCGCGTTGCATTGGCGAACGCTTTGCGCGGCACTCACCGCGGTGGCGGCCGTTTGCGGGGAAGCTTTCTAGCGAGTCCCAGCGTTACGCGGTACGGGTGCTGCGTGCCGCGTTCGCCGTCGACGTGCGCTATCTGGCGGGCAACCCGTGGACGGCGGTCAACGATCCGGTCGTGATCAAGCGCGCGAGTGCGATGAAGATCGAGCGCGCGTTGCCGGCCGATCTCTGGCGCAAGCTGCGCGGCGCGCTCGATGCGCGCTCGGCCGAAGCGGGCGCCGTGCAGGGGCGCGAGGCTAAGAGCGACGTTCAGTGGCGCGCCGTACGCCCGGCGATTCTGTTGATGGGCGATTCCGGCCTGCGGCGCGAGGAAGCCAGCAAGTGCTCGGCGTGAACATTTACGTCCTTCAACGTATGGAACGCTCGAGCGGCCGGTGTGGGAACTCACCGTCGTCGGCAAGGGGCAGCGGGAGCGCACGGTGCCCGTGAGCACCGCGACGATTGACGCGCTGCGCGCGCACTGTGCTGATCGGGCTCAAGATTTCGACGGCGCGACGGACGACGAGCAGAGCGGGCCGCTGCTGGCGCCGGTCATCATTCCATGGACCGACGCGTCACGCCGGCGACACCGCGAGGGGAGGGCGGTGATGGGCAACAGGTAAAGGAGGCGGGCTACACGGCCGACGGACTGAACCGGCTGATTAGTCGGATGGTCACCCACCTGGTCGAGACAATGCATGACTTAAGCCTTGATGAACGGAGGCGGCTCCGATGTCAGTCGAGATGTGGCAAGCGGCGGGCATTCCGCAGTTACTTATCGAAGACATGTTGCACACGCTCACGCGCAATGCGGCCGCCAACGTCGTCGCGCTCGGGCCGACGGATGCGTTGACCAGTCCGGCTGCGCGTGGCATCGGGCGGTGGTCGACGCGCACTCGCAGGCAATCGGCGATTGGGATGCGGTATCGCGTGAAGCGTACGACGCACTTTCGACGCTCGCTGCGCGGCTTGCCCTGACAGGCAAGGTCTGCCAGGCATGACGCTCACGCTCGCCAATGCGCTATGCATTCCCGATTTGCGCGAACGCGCGCGCGCTTTGCCGCGCATCGCATTCGAATCCTTCGACCACGGCGGCAGGACGAATCGCGCCCGAAAAGCCGCGCTGATCGGCGTCTCCAGCCGGATAAGTCGAGCCCCTCTTGGCGCGCGCAGCAACGATTCTGCTTTCAGTTCTACACGCTGGAGACCACGACTCCCCCGCGAGCTAGTTGAGCGTGGGGGGCGCGGATACTTGGCGGGCATGCAACGGCATATCGCCGCGCGCCTATCGCACCTTCCAGCGGTGATCTTTACTCACAATACCCTGCATTAATATCCATTGAGCCTCCCTAACGCGTCTCCGATAATGGGATCGCGCAGAGTGAATCATAGGCGGCAGCACATAGGCGCCGCACTCGCGGCGAACGCGGTTCTCACCTAAAACAATCTGGAGACAGCGTGGAGAAGACGATCGAAGGCGGCGCGGCCGGCCGGGTCGCAGTCGTGACAGGCGGCGCAATGGGCATTGGCGCAGAAACGGCGGAGCAACTGGGCAAACGCGGTTATCACGTCGTGCTTGCCGACCTCAACAAGGAAAACGCCGACGACACGGCCGCGCGCCTGTCCGCGCAGGAACTGTCGGCGTCCGCCATACAGATGGACGTGGGCAAGCCGGACTCGATCGCGGCCGCGTTCGCGTCGATCGCCAAGGAACACGGCCGTTGCGACGTGCTCGTCAACGGAGCGGGCATCGCCAAGCTCGTGCCGTTCATCGACTATCCGCTCGATACGTTTCTCACCACGATGAACGTCAACGTCACCGGCACGCTGCTATGCGCGCAACATGCCGCGCGCATGATGGTAGAGCGGCGCTGGGGACGCATCGTCAATATCGCGTCGGTGGCGGGCATGCGCGCAGTCGGCCGCGGCAGAACGGCATATGGCACGTCCAAAGGCGCGGTGATCGCGCTGACTCATCAGATGGCCGTCGAACTGTGCGATTACGGCATAACCGCCAACGCGGTCGCGCCGGGTCCCGTCGATACGCCGATGACTAGAACCTTGCACAGCGACCAGTTCCGCGAGGAATACTCGCGCGCCATTCCGATGAAGCGCTACGGCACGACCTCGGAAATCGCCGCCGCGATCTGCTATCTCGCCTCCGACGAAGCCGCCTACACCAACGGCGTAGTGCTGCCGGTCGATGGCGGTTTCCTGTCGTGGGGCGCGGGCGCAGTCTGACGCGCAGGCATCACAAACGCAGCGACGCCATGAAAACGCCGTCCGGAACCCGGAGATTCCGAACGGCGTGCTGCTCAGTGACGGTCTGCCGCGCCAAGCATCAGGATGCGCTGGGCCATGCGCAAATTTGCGTAGTCGATCATCTTTCCATCGACGGCCACGGCGCCGCGCCCTTCGCTTTCCGCCTGCCGCATCGCATCGACGACGCGGGTCGCGAAAGCGAGGTCTTCGGCCGAGGGCGTGAATGCATCGCGTGTTGCTTCGATCTGCGAAGGGTGAATCACTTGCTTACCGTCGAAACCGAGAGCCGCCGCCTTCTCCGCCCACGCGCGCGTGAGCGTCGCATCGCGATATGCGCCGCATGGTCCGTCGATCGCGCGAAGACCGAAGGCACGCGCCGCGACCAGCACGCGCATCATCGGATAGGCGAACAGATCGAGCGGCGTTTCGACGTAACAGCCTTCGGTGCGGGCCACGGTCTGCCGATAGCCGTTCGGCGAGCCGCCGATTTCCGCGCTGCGTGCGCCGATCGAGCCGGCGAAATCACCAACGCCCAGATGCAGCGCCGCGATGCGCGTGCTGCTCTGCGCGAGGCTGTCGACCATGACGAGGCCAAGCGCGGTTTCGATCAGCAGGTCCAGCGTGAGGGGCGCGCGCCGCGCGTTGCCTTCGGCCGCTACGATCATGCGCGTGATGTCTTCGATATGGGTGGCCCGTTCGGCCTTCGGAACGATCAGCGAATCGAGCCGCACGAGTGGGCTGAGCGTGCGGATCTCGTCCTCGACGGTGCGGCTGCCATGAGCATTCAGGCGCACCAGGACGGTCTTATTGCCCCAGTCCAGCTCTTGCAGCGCGCTAACCGCGCCTTGCAGCGCGTCGGCTTTTTCGGATTCGGGCACGGCGTCCTCGAGATCGAGGAACACTGCGTCCGCGGTGGAGCGCGCCGCCGATTCGACGTGGCGGCGCCGATTCGCGGGCGCCGCGAGCACGGTGCGCGTCAGGCGATAGTCTTCGGCCTGGCTCATGCAACGCTCCGCTTTCTCAGGGTCACTTCTTCGAGCACGCGTTGCGTGTGCTCGCCGACGGCGGGGATCCGCTTCATGACCGGCTCGACGCCCGCAATGGTGATGGCCGGCAGAAACATGGTCAGTGGACCGGTCGGCGAATCGACTTCACGCGTGCGCTTGCGAGCAAGGACTTGCGGATGATCGACAAACTCTTCGACCGAATTCATGCGCGCGTTGGCGATCGCGGCGCTGTCGAGGCGCGTGAGCACTTCGTCGCTGCTCCAGTCGGCAAAGCGCGCTTCAATGAGCGTTTCGAGCGCGTCGCGATGGACGAGCCGCTGCGGATTGCAGTTGAAGCGCGGATCGACGGCGATACTCGCGTCACCGAGCACGACATTGCAGAACGACACCCACTCGCGCTCGTTCTGAATGCCGAAGAAAATCCTGCGGCCGTCGCCGGCGCGAAACGGCCCGTACGGTGCGATGGTCGCGTGGCGCATCCCGTTGCGCTTGAGCGGTTTGCCGCTGCCGCCCACGTAGTAGGCGGGGTAGCTCATCCATTCGGCCATCGAATCGAAGAGCGAGACCTCGAACGCGGTGCCGCGGCCTGTGCGCTCGCGGCTGTACAGCGCCATGAGGATGCCGTTGAGCGCATACATGCCGGTGGCGATGTCGGCGATCGCGAGGCCGCATTTGGCTGGCTCCGCCTCGCTGCCGTTGATGTCGAGAAAACCGGATTCGCACTGCACGAGCAGGTCGTAAGCCTTCTTCTTGCTGTACGGGCCGCCGCTGCCGTAGCCGGAGATGTCCACGGCGATCAGGCGCGGGAAGCGCTCCACGAGTGCCTTGGCATCGAGGCCGAGCCTGGCGGCGGCGCCGGGCGCGAGGTTCTGCAGGAATACGTCCGCGGTTTCGAGCAGCGCGAAGAGCGCTTCCGCGCCTTCGGGGCTTTTGATGTCGAGCGCGACGCTTTCTTTCGAACGGTTGGTCCAGACGAACTGGCTAGACATCCCGTTCATAACGGTGTCGTAGTCGCGGCAGAAATCGCCATTGCCGGGACGTTCGATCTTGATGATGCGCGCGCCCCAGTCGGCCAGATGGCGGGACGCAAGCGGCGCGGCGATGGCCTGTTCGAGCGATACGACGGTGACGCCCGAAAGCGGAAGCGACATGCTGTGTCTCCTGATTGTGCGGATCGCGATGACGGCATGTGGAGCCGCCTCGCGAAAATCGTAGCGCCGACCGCGGCTCAGGAGGAAATACTGTTTGGAACTATGGGATATAGGCACGACTAATAGTGCCTACGTCAAAGCCTCCGCTCACGCGATTAACGCGGCATTATGCCGGCGACGAGCCGAGCCTCGGCGCCATCTCGACGACGAGTGCACGCATACAATCCTGCACCGCGCGCGACGCGGCGGTCTGTGGCACGGCGTTGAGGCGGCACAGCGCGACCGAGCGTTCCAGCGTCGGGCCGACGATGTAGCGCGCCGGCGTGTCCTTCGACTTGTGGCCGCCGAGAAAGCCGGAGAGGATCGTGGCCGCTTCGCCGCGGCGCGCGAGTTCGAGCATGGTCGGCAGCGAGTCGATGTCCGCGACGACGTTGAGGCTCAATCCCGCGCTTTCGAACGCGCGCTCGACCAGCAGGCGCAGGCCGTGCGACCTGCCGGGCAGCACCATCGGCACGTCGGAAAGCATCTCCAAGGGCAGGGTCTTGCCGTGCGGATTGCCGACCCACGCTGCGCCGTGCACGGCGAGACGTTCGTTGAAGAGCGGAATGACCGTGACGCCACGCGTTTCGGTTTCGCGGAACAGCACGGCGATGTCGAGCCGTCCGTTGGCGAGCAGTTCGTTGAGATAGCCGCTCATGCTCTCGAAAATCTGCAACTGGATGCCGGGATAACGCCCGCGCATGCGTTCGAACAAGGGCACCGCGAGTACAGAGGAAACGCTCGTCGGCAGGCCGACCGCGACCTGGCCGGAGAGCGCGTGCTCGCCGCGTTTGACGTCCCCGCGCATCTGAGCGAACTGCTTGATGATGGATTGCGCGTGCCGATAGAAGGTGGTGCCCGCTTCGGTCGGCGCGACGCCGGAGTAACTGCGCACGAGGAGCGGCACGCCCAAATCGCCTTCCATTTCCGCTATCTGTTGCGACAGCGAAGGCTGCGAGATGGACAGCGCGAGCGCCGCTTTCGACAGGCTGCCCGCATCGACGCAGGCCACGAAATACCGCATCTGGCGAATGTCCATGCGTTTCGTCTCTTCTTTATGCAGCCCTGAGCAGGACCGCGGGTTATAGGCTCGGATTATACCCAATATTGCCAATTCGTATTTGTAGCGGCACTGGTGATGTCCATATACTTTTTTCACCTAAGCAGGATTGACAATAACCGCTACATCGGACAGGAGACAGACATGCCTACGGAGGCTAGAACCATTTTCATCGCCGGCGAGTGGAGCGGCGCGGAATCGCGGGCATCGCTGGAAGTGCGCTCGCCGATCGACGGCGAAGTGTTCGCCGCGATCTCGCGGGGCGGCAAGGCCGAAATCGACCGTGCGGTCGCCGCCGCGCGCGCCGCGCTGAGCGGTCAGTGGACCACCATGGCTGGCTTCGAGCGCGGCCGCATCATGAGCAAGCTGTCCGCGCTGATCCTCGACAACACCGAGGAGCTCTCGCAACTCGAAGCACGCGACACCGGCAAGCCGATCTCGCAAGCACGCACGGACATCAAGGCTACCGCGCGCTATTTCGAGTTCTATGCCGGCGCTGCCGACAAGGTGCTCGGCGACGTGCTGCCGTTCCTCGACGGCTATCAGGTGACTGTGCAGCGCGAAGCGCGCGGCGTATGTGGCCTCATCATCCCCTGGAACTACCCGGCGTCGATGTTCGGCCGCACCATCGGTCCGGCGCTTGCGACCGGCAACACCGTCGTGCTGAAGCCCGCGGAGGACGCCAGCATGAGCTGCGCGCGCCTCACCGCGCTCGCGCATGAAGCGGGCTTGCCGGCCGGCGTCATCAACCTCGTCACCGGTCTGGGCGAGGAAGCGGGCGCGGCACTGTCGCAGCACACGGATGTCGATTTTCTGTCGTTCACCGGCTCGCCCGAAGTCGGCACGCTGATCCAGACGGCGGCCGCGAAGAATCATGTGCCGTGCGTGCTGGAACTTGGCGGCAAGTCGCCGCAGATCGTGTTCGAGGACGCCGATTTCGAAGCGGCTGCGAAGACCATCGTCAGCGTCACCACGCAGAACGCGGGACAGACGTGCTCGGCGGGCAGCCGCGTGCTGATCCAGCGCTCGATCTATGACCGCTTCGTCGCCGTGCTCCGGGAGAAGATGACCGAGGTGCGCGTGGGCGCACCTTCGGCGGACCTGCAGTGCGGCCCTGTCATCAACAGCACACAGCAGGTCAAGGTGAAGGGTTTCATCGAGCGTGCGACCAGCGACGGCATCAACGTGATCGCGCAGGGCACGCTCGATAAGAGCGCGGTGGCGACCGGTTACTTCGTCACGCCGACGCTGTTCGGACCGGTGCCGGTCGAGCACGAACTGGCGCAGGACGAAGTGTTCGGGCCGGTGCTCGCCGCCATCCCGTTCGAAGACGAAGGCGAAGCCATTGCGATCGCCAACGGCACCGCATACGGCCTCGTCGCAGGTCTGTGGACGGAGAACGGCGCGCGTCAGATGCGCGTCGCCAAGAAGCTGCGCGTTGGCCAAGTGTTCATCAATAACTACGGCGCGGGCGGCGGCATCGAACTGCCGTTTGGTGGGGTGAAGCGTAGCGGTCACGGCCGCGAGAAGGGTCTCGAGGCGCTCAAGGAATACACCATCGCGAAGACCGTCGTGTTGAAGCACGGCTAAAACAACAAGGCCCGCGTCGCACGCGGGCCTCGCGCTATCTATAACAAGCTTCAGGAGACAACATCGCATGACCGCCGTTCCCGAGTTTTCCCGCGCAGCCGTGCTGCGCGAATTCAAGGCGCCGCTCAACATCGAGGAAGTGCCGATTCCGCACGAGGTCGAGCCTTCCGCCGCGCTTGTCAAGCTCGAGATGTCGTCGATCTGCGGCACGGACATTCATCTGTGGCAAGGCTCGCTGTCGCTGAAAGTGAATCTGCCGGTGATCATCGGTCACGAGATGGTCGGTCGCGTGGTGCGCGCGGGCGCGGGCGTCACGACCGACTCCGTCGGCACGCCGCTCAAGGTGGGGGACCGCGTCGTGTACACGCACACGTCGTGTGGCGGCTGCTTCTTCTGCACGACTGCGCGCAAGCCCACGCTCTGCACGAACCGCCGTGCGTACATGTATGAGAACATCGAGGAAGCGCCGTATCTGCTCGGCGGTTTCTCGCAATACGGCTACATCCTGCCGCAGGCAGGCCGTCTGCGCGTGCCAAATTCGCTGCCGAACGAACTGGCGAGCCTCTCCAGTTGCGCGCTGCGCTCGGTGATGAACGCGTTCTCGCAAATCGGCGACATCGACCCGACCGAAACCGTGGTGATTCAGGGCGCGGGTCCGCTCGGCCTGCTCGCGACCGCAAACGCGCGCGTGCGCGGGGCGAAGAAGATCATCGTGATCGGCTCGCCGTCGGCGCGTCTAAAGATGGCCGAGCGTTTCGGCGGGGACGTCTGCATTCCGGTCGAGGGCACGACCGCGCAGGAGCGTCTGGACGCGGTGCTTGCGCAGACCGAAGGCCGGGGCGCGGACATCGTGATGGAATTCACCGGCGTGCCGGCGGCGTTCGCGGAAGGTCTCGCGCTCGCGCGCAAGGGCGGCCGGTATCTCGTGGTCGGCCAACTGGGCGAAGCCACAACCACGATGGCGCCTTCGATGATCGTCAAGAAGAACCTGCAGGTATTCGGCTCGTTCTCGGGCGATGCGCGCAGCTACTCGCTCGCGCTTCAGTTCCTCGAGAAGCATCAACACGACTTCCCGTTCCACGAGATGATCACGGGCCGCTACACACTCGATCAGGTCAACATCGCGATGCAGCGCATGAAGAACTTCGAGGAAATTAAGCCGGTCATCACGATCGACTGAGGAGCACGCCAGTTTCCCCGGCAGTAACGTTGCACGTCCGCCGGCTCGCTCCGGCGGCCTTGAAAAATACAGCCCTTTCTCGGCGCACCCTTCGCCGGAACGATGCATGGCAGATCAAACATCAGGAGACAAAGCATGAAAATCGATCGTCGAAGCTTCCTCGTCACGGGCGCGGGGACGGTGGCAGTCGCCGCCTCGGGCATGATGGGCGCGCCGTGGATCCGACGCGCGCAGGCGGCGGAATTCAGCTATAAGGTCGGCACCGACCTGCCGGCGTCGCATCCCCTTAACGTGCGCATCCAGCAAGCCGCCGATGCCATCAAGAAGGAGACCGATGGCCGCATGGAAATTCGCGTGTTCGCGAACAACCAGCTTGGCGGCGACCCCGACATGTTCGCGCAACTGCGCGCCGGTGCGCTGGAGTTCTTCACGCTGTCGGGCGCGAATGCGCTCTCGTCGCTCGTTCCGAAGACGGCGATCACCGGCGTGGGTTTCGCGTTCAAGGACTACAACCAAGTGTTCAGCGCGCTCGACGGTGAATTGGGCGCGCATCTGCGAGGCCTCATCACCAAGGGCGGTCTCGTGGTGCAGGACAAGGTGTGGGACAACGGCTTTCGCCAGATCACGACCAGTTCTAGGCCGATTAAGACGCCGGGCGACCTCCAGGGCATGAAGGTCCGCGTCCCGCCAGGTCGCCTGTGGATCGCGCTGTTCCGTGCGCTCTCGGCCGCGCCGGCTTCGATCAGCTTCAATGAAGTCTATTCGTCGCTGCAGACCAAGGTCGTCGAAGGTCAGGAAAACGCGCTCGCGGTGGTCGACGCGGCCAAGCTCTACGAAGTGCAGAAGTACTGCTCGATGACCAGCCACATGTGGGACGGCTTCTGGTTTCTCGGTAATCGCGCGGCGTGGGAAAAGCTGCCGGCGAACATTCGTGACATCACCTCGAAGCACCTCAACGCCCACGCGATGTTACAACGCCAGGACGTGGCGAAGCTCAATTCGTCGCTGCAGCAGGCGCTGGAAAGCAAGGGCCTGCAGTTCAACGCGCCCGACATGAACAGCTTCCGCGAAGTACTGCAGAAAGGAGGCTTCTACGCCGAACAGAAGCAGTTCTTCGGTGACGAGGAATGGGCGCTGCTGGAGAAGGTCACCGGTAAATTAGCATGAGAACACACATCGCCGAGGACTTCGCGCAAGGGCCACACGATGGCAACGCCGTGCCGAGCGCTTCTTCCATGCCGTCGGGCCTTGCGCTCGCCGACCGCGTGCTCGGGCTGATCGTGTCCGTTCCCGCGGCCCTGCTCGTGCTGGCGGAGATCGTGCTGCTCTTCAGCGGTGTCGTGGCCCGCTATGCGTTTCACCGCCCGCTGGTGTGGGGAGACGAACTCGCGAGCATTCTGTTCCTATGGCTCGCGATGACGGGCGCCGCGACGGCGCTGCATCGCGGCACGCACATGCGGATGACGGCGATCGTCAATCGTGCGGGCAAGGAGTGGGGGGCGATCTGGGACACCGTCTCGCTGGTCGCGAGCCTGCTGTTCCTAGGGCTGATCGCGGCGCCGGCTTATGCGTACTTCAACCAGCAATGGGGGATCGTCACGCCGGCGCTGGAAATCAACGATGCGCTGCGCGTCGCGGCGATCGTCTACGGCGTGTCGATCATGCTGCTGATGTCGGTCGTCAAGCTGCTGGCGCTCGGCTGGAAGCAGGCGATCATCGGCATCGTGGTGGTCGCCGCAGTCGTCGCGGGCCTGCACACGGCCGGTCCGGTACTGCAATCGCTCGGCAACGTCAACCTGCTGATCTTCTTCGTCGGCGTCGTTGGATTCACCGTGCTGTCCGGCATGCCGATCGCGTTCTCGTTCGGGCTGGCGGTGTTCTCGTATCTGTCGCTGTCCACGTCAATGCCGCTGGAAATCGTCGTGAGCCGGATGGACGAAGGCATGTCGCAGCTTCTCCTGCTCGCCGTGCCGATGTTCATCTTCCTCGGTCTGCTGATCGAAATGACCGGCATGGCGCGCGCGATGATCAACTTCCTCGCGTCGCTGCTCGGCCACGTACGCGGCGGTCTGTCGTACGTGCTGGTCGGCGCGATGTATCTGATCTCGGGCATTTCCGGCTCGAAGGCCGCCGACATGGCCGCCGTCGCGCCGATCCTGTTTCCCGAGATGAAGAAGCGCGGCGAGAAGCCGGGGGAACTCGTCGCGCTGCTATCGGCGACGGGCGCGCAGACGGAAACCGTGCCGCCTTCCATCGTGCTGATCACGATCGGTTCGGTGACCGGCGTGTCGATCTCGGCGCTCTTCACGGGCGGTCTGCTGCCGGGTCTCGTGCTCGCGCTCGCGCTGTGCGTACTGGTGTGGTGGCGCGCGCGGGGCACCGACCCGGTGTCGGCCAAACGTGCGCCTGGTTCGGAAATCGCAAAGCTGCTGGTGATTTCGATTCCAGCGCTGGCGTTGCCGGTTGTGATCCGCTTCGCGGTGGTCGAGGGCGTAGCGACGGCGACGGAAGTGTCGACGGTCGGCATCGTCTATTCGCTGATCGCGGGCCTGTTGATCTATCGCATGTTCGACTGGAAGCGGATTTCGCCGATGCTGGTCGAGACGGCGGCACTGTCGGGCGCGATTCTGATCATCATCGGCACGGCGACGGCAATGGCTTGGGCGCTCACGCAGTCGGGCTTCTCGCATAGCCTGGCGTCGTTCATGGAACATCTGCCGGGCGGCGCGGTGAGCTTCATGGCCGTGTCGGTGGTGATGTTCGTGCTGCTCGGCAGCGTGCTGGAAGGTATTCCGGCTATCGTGCTGTTCGGGCCGCTCTTGTTTCCGATCGCGCGCGACGTGGGCATCCACGAAGTGCAGTACGCGATGGTTGTGATTCTGTCGATGGGTCTCGGCCTGTTCTCGCCACCGTTCGGAGTCGGCTATTACGGCGCGTGCGCGGTCAGCAAGATCCATCCGGACGAAGGCATCCGGCCGATCATCGGCTATATGATCGCGTTGTTCGTCGGAATCATCGTGATTGCGGCGGTGCCGTGGATTTCCATCGGATTCCTGAAGTCCTGAGGTTGAGGTTCGACGGTCCGCGTTCAAGGAAAGCGGTAGACCTGGAACGGCGATGCTTGAGGCATCGCCGTTTTTTTTGCTTGCAAGGGGCTCCCGCGAGCGCGTGTCGGACCTTGCACCGCCAGCCGCGCAGGCCGAGATCGACGGGGCCGCGAGACGGATTCATCTTCGAACAAATGCGCACGGCTGCCCACCAGCGGCAACAAAATCACGACCGACGGGCACAAAAAAGCGGCGATGTCTCCCGGCATCGCCGCCCTCGAACTGTGCGTCAATCAGCGCGCATCACGTGACATTCCCGTCCCGCGCAATGACAAAGAAGCCCGCATCGCCCATCTGCCCGCCCTTCAATGCAACCTGGAGTTCACGCAGATGCGGCTTTTCGGAGATCACGCGACACAGCGGCGCGCCCGGCGTCAGGCGCGTGTCGATTTCGAGCGCATCCGGCCCGAGCACCTTCGTGACCTGGCTTGACGTATCGCCGCCCGACAGGATCAGACGGCGCAGCGGCTCCGCCTTCAGGACGGCATCCGCGATCGCGCCGAGCCGCTGCCCAAGCGTGCGGCCGCCGCGATGACGCGCATCGTCGCGGGTCATGCCTTGCGCCACGAGTGCGTCGAGCATTTCGCCGATGCGCGGATCGCGCGGCCCGCGCGCCGTATGCATGACGACACTGCGGCCGTCGCGCAAGGCGTCGAGCGCGCGATTCACGATGTCGTCGAATGCGCGTGCGCCCTCGCCGCCGTCGATCAGCGCGCGGGCGTCGATTGCAATGTCCGCGAAACCCGCCGCGATCGCCGCATCGATTTGCGCCGCTGACAACGGTGATGCGCTGCCCGACATCGCGAGAATCGGCGCGGCCGGCTGGATGCGGTCGAACGAACGCGTGATCGCGGGCAGCGCGCCTTGCTCGGCCCACCATTGCGTCATCGCGTATTCGAGCCCGGACGAGCCGACCGCGAACACCGGACCGTGAGCCTTCGCATAACCGTCGAGCAGCCGCCCGACTTCGGTCAGATGCGCGCGCGTCGCGGTATCCAGCAGCAGGGCGGCGGGCGCGGCGTCGAGCGCCGCCTGCCACGCGCGATCGAGCGCCTCGCGGCCATCGTCGAAATTCGGCAG
This sequence comes from Caballeronia grimmiae, assembly GCF_022879615.1. Taxonomy (NCBI): domain Bacteria; kingdom Pseudomonadati; phylum Pseudomonadota; class Betaproteobacteria; order Burkholderiales; family Burkholderiaceae; genus Caballeronia; species Caballeronia grimmiae. Next base: position 109,060 of record NZ_CP084277.1, on the reverse strand, counting down.
GAAGAAGCCCGCCAGAGGCATGGCCGTCTGCCGCGCGAAGTGGCACAGGAGATTGCCTTCGTCCATCGGCGTGACCGGATGCGCGCTCATGATCGGATGCCGATCAATGCGATAGATCTTTCCGTCCGTGCCGGAGCGCGCGAACAGGTTGCCGAACGTGCAATAGCGTTTCAGCGCGGGCGTGCCCGCGACGATCGGAATGGCCTGCGCGCCGAAGCCTTTGCGCGCGATCTCCATCACGCGTCCGATGCTGCCGATGTGCGGCGCGCTGTCGAACGTAGAGCAAACCTTGTAGTGAATGACGGGCGCGTCGAGCGCACGTAGCGCCGCAAACACGGGCGTCAGCGCCTGGTCCATTTCGGCGGGCGTCATCGCGCGGCTGTCGCCCGCCACGCCGATTGCGTCGAAGCCGCCGAGCGTGGCGAGCTCCTCGCGCGTCGGCGGGTCCAGGAACAGCGCGCAGCGCAGTCCCGCAAACGCCAGTACTTCGAGCGCGTCGGTGGAGCCGGTGAAATCGTCGCCATAGAAGGCGAGCCGCAACGTCGGATGATTGGTCTTGCTCATCCCCGGTCAGATCGCCTTGAAGTGGGCCAGCGCGGCGCCGAGCGCGGGATGCGTCTGTGCGTAGGTATCGAGGTCGATGCCTTCCGTCGCCGCTTCCCAGCCTTCGCGCATGCTCGCGACGCCCGCCGGAATGCCCTGCGGATGCCCGATGATGCCGCCGCCCGCGAGGTGCATCAGATCGATCGAGCCGAGCGCGTTGAAAAGATCTGGCGCCTGCGACGCCCATTGCCCCGACGAGAACACCGGCATGAGCGGCTGCACGCCCGCAAACGGCGCGAGGCATGAACGCGCCGAATCGATCACCGATGCATCCGGCTCCCAGAACTTGCCTCGCACGCCATTCACATGCAGATGATCGACGCCCGCGAGCCGCCACAACTTCTGATACGCGGCGAACGAAAAGCCGAGCTGCGGGCAGCGCGTGAACGCGCCCCAGCCGTTGCGGTGGCCGTGCAGCGGCAGTTGCGAATGACGGCGCACATGCTCGACGCCCGCGAAGCCGACCCAGTTCACGCACACCATGATGCAGGTGCCGCCGGCGGCGAGCACCTGATCGTGACGGCGCAGCATCTCGTCGATGGTGCCCGAGATGTTGATCGCGTACATCGGCATGCGTCCCATGCGGTCGGCGTGGCGATGCAGCACCGGAATTACGGCCGCGAGACGCGCGTCGAAGCTCGCGTAGGACGGGTCGCCGAGCAGTTCGTCGTCCTTAATGAAATCGATGTCGGCGCCGCAGAGATCGTCGACGATCTGCGCGGTCTGCTCCGGCAACAGGCCGATACTCGGCTTCACGATCGTGCCGATCAGCGGACGACCGTGCACGCCGGTCACGCGCCGCGTGCCCTCGATGCCGAACGCGGGGCCGGGAAAGCGCGCCGCATAGTCGTCGGGCAGGTCGATGTCGAGCAGCCTGAGGCCGGTGATTTCGCCCAGCTCGAACAGATTGCCCGCGATGGTCGAGAGCAACTGGGGCAAGTTCGCGCCCACATTCTCGACCGGAAAAGCGATTTCGAGTTCACCGCGATAGTAGAGCGGCGCAGGTTCGCGGCGCTCGACGAACGCGCTGCGCAGGGAAGGCTCCAGTACCGGCGGCAGCGAATCGACCCGCACCACGCGGGCACGGGCGCGCTCCTTCAGTTCATCGGTTTCGCCGGGCAGCGCGAGAAAGGTGCCGCTCGACTGTTCACCGGCGATGACTTCCGCGGCTTTCGCCAGCGGCACCGAGCTTTCCACGAAGTAACGTACTGTGAATTCCGCGCGGGGGCGAGGGCTTTTGGACATGTTGATGGTTTTACCTTGCGGCTGGCGCGAACGGAATGGAGTGCGCCGTTTGTCTCCGGTATCTCTACTGTCTGGCGCGCACGAGAAGGCGAGGAACGCTTCTGCATGCGCGTTTCCGAGCGACTATAAGATTGACGCTCCAAAGCTTCAACCGATATGATTTCCGCGCGCGATGCGAAAAACTCACATTAGCCGTAGCGCGCGTTCTGGCCTGAGATCCCGGCCTGGCCATCCTGCCGCGCCGGCGCACCCAAGCTGGCGCGAGCGCTCCGTCTGCGAGGAAATTGACGCGTGCCCCGTCCTTCACTTAATGCGCTGCGCGCGTTCGAAGCCACCGCGCGGCTACGCAGCTTCGGCGAAGCGGCGTCTGAACTGTCGGTCACGCACGGCGCGATCAGCCGTCATATCCGCTCGCTCGAAGACAATCTGGGCGTTCTGCTGCTGTTGCGCAACGCTCACGCCACCGAGCCGACACCGGAAGGCGCACGGCTCGCCGAAGGCCTGTCCCGCGCATTCAACCTAATTCAGGCGAGCATCGATCAAGTGCGGCCCGGGCCGCTCACGCTGTCGTGCTCGGCGTCGATCATGATGTACTGGCTTCTGCCGCGCCTGTCCAGGCTGCATCGAAAAGAACCGCAACTCGAGGTAGGTTTTCACACCGGCTATGGAGAAGTTGACTTCGCGCGCGACCACATCAGCGTGGCGATCCGGCTGTCCACCATCAAGCCGCCGAAGGATGTCGAGCCGAAGCCGCTCGTCGACGAATGGATTGGCGTGGTCTGCTCGCCCGAATACATGCGCACGACGCGCATCACCACTGCGGAAGATCTCGAACGCGCACGGTTGCTCGCCACCGCCACACGCCCCGCTGCATGGGACAACTGGTATGAAGCGAGCCGCCTGTCGCCCGCGCATCGTCCGGCCGTCGCCGAATCCTTCGAGCATTTCTATTTGCAGATCCAGGCCGCGAAATGCGGTCTCGGCGTAGCGGCGGTGCCGCGCATCCTGGTGCGCGACGAACTGGATTCCGGCACGCTGGTCGCGCCGTTTGGCTTCGTAAAGGGGCCGCGCAAGCTCGTGCTGTGGGTCGCGCCGCATTTGGAAGCCCGGCCGCAGTCAGTGGCGCTCGTCGGCTGGCTCAAGGATGAACTGCTGGGCACCGAAGGCGCGGCAGCATGAGGCGGCGAAGGCGGTCTAGCCTTGAGTTTCACATCGCCCCGCCGCCGTCGGCGTTATAGACGCCGCCCGTCACGAACGATGCCTGCGGCGACGCCAGGAACGCCACCACTTCCGCGATTTCGACCGGCTGCGCGCCACGGCCCATCGGCGTGGCGGCGTAGATCGAATCGATGAACCGTTCTGGCTTGGTCGCCAGTTGGCGGCGCACGAAATCGGTCAGCGTGAAGGACGGCGCGACCGCGTTCACGCGAATGCCAGACTTCGCGAATTCGCGCGCGAGCGATTTCGTCATCGCGAGGAGGGCGCCCTTCGACGTCGCATACGCGGCGGTGCCGAGAAGTCCACCGCCCTTGATCCCCGCGATCGAGCTGAGATTGACGATCGAGCCGCTTTTCTGCGTCAGCATCTGACGAATCGCTTGCTGGCAGCACAGCCACGTGCCCGTCGTGTTGACCTCGACCACGCGGCGAAACTCTTCCGGTGTGATGTCGAGAAACGGCTTCGCGCTTTCGATTCCCGCGCTGTTGACCAGCACGTCCAGCCGTCCCCACTTCGCGACGACCGCTTCGACCATAGCTTTCACACTGGTTTCATCAGCGACGTCGACCGTCAGGGGTATCGCTTCGAAGCCGCTCGCGCGGATTGCTTCAGCGGTGTCGAGCGCGGCCGGCCCGCGCAGATCGGCAATGGCAACGCGATAGCCGCGGCTCGCCAATAGTTGCGCAGTGGACTGACCGATGCCGCTGGCTGCACCGGTGATGATTGCAACGGGTGTCTCGTTCGTCATTGTTGTGATCGTGGTGTTCGTCAGATGGACGGCGCGGCCGTGTGGGCGGGAGAACAGGCGGCGAGTGCGCCGGCTCAAACAAAAATATAAACCGCTGGCACCGGTGGCATCAAACGAAAACATCTCAGCGGGCGCGGAGAAAAAGTCACCAGAGACGCGCCGGGCGGCGCCAAGAAAGGTGTTAATCCGCTCCTCTATTTGCGGACGGCGCCGCTAAGCTGATCGACCGGAGCGAACAATTTGCTCGCCGCAGGCTACGTATCGATCATCCGCGGCCGCATCTCAGCTATTCGAGGGCCGGCTTGGCGCCTTCAGGCAGGACTCAATTCAACGAGCCGTTCCGGCATGTTGTTCCGCGCCAGCGCCATTTTCGAATTCAAGGGGTGCAAGGCGTCGCAACTGCTGTGCTTCTTCCCGCTGAGCGCGGACGCGATGCTGGCTGGCCTCGCCGGTCGCAGCAACGAAGCTGCCGTCGCGGTGGCCGTCTCGAACGACATTCGTTTGGCGGCCTGACCACGACCACGACCACGCCTTCGGGAGGCCTTGCTGACGATGCCGCCCAGCTGCTGCGCGCGGTCATACTGATCAAGCTCGGCGCCGCATGCAGGTGCTCGAATATGAGTTTCCAAAGCTCTCGCGCGACCGCCTGATTCGTCTTTATCGCGAAGTGACGGGCGGATCACCGCCTAAAGGCATGCTCCCTTTTTCGGAGGACTGGTATCTGACGTGGGGGCCAAATATCCATAGTTCGATGTTTGCCAACGTCCATGCGTTCGACTTATTCAACTCGCCGACGCTTACCTTAGCGCGCTAGAAGAAACCGCGTCGCTGATTGATGGATTCGAATCCCCGTTTGGTCTCGAACTGCTCGCGTCGCTGGACTGGTTGCTTGCACGCGAGGGTCGCACGGTAAGCGTGGAGAGCATCCGTAAAAGGCCAGTTCAAAAAGCGCGCTCCGTTCGGCTGAAGATATTCCAGCAGACGAGTGCGCAGGCTAGCTTTAAGAAAGCTTCGTGAATGTCAGCGCGGCGTTCGAAGCGAGTGCGGAGGCGACGGAAACCATGGAGCCAAGAATGAGTCCGTTCCACGACCCAACGGAATTTGCCGAGGCCGCTGCCGTGTTCCGTGCGACGCCTGGCGATAACCGGTTGGATGCCGCGCTCGCGAAGCCGGCGGCGATGCGAGTCAGAATCGTAACCACGGTCGGCGTAGATGACCTTGGGCTTGCGAAGCGGTCGGCCGCGAGTGCCACGAATCGGCGGGATGGCGTCGACCAGCGGAAGCAGTTGGGTGACATCGTTGCGGTTTGCACCGGTCAGAATCGCGCTGACTGGAACGCCGTTGGCGTCTACGAGGATGTGGTGCTTGGAGCCTGGTCGCGCACGATCGGTGGGGTTTGGCCCAGTTTTTGGCCCGCCCCAACGGCTCGCACGGACGATGAATCGACAGCCGCATGTGAGAAGTCGAGCTGGCCCGACTCGCGCAGCTTGTCGAGCAGCAGCCCATGCAATCTGTCCCACACCCCGGCCTGCTGCCAGTCGTGCAACCGACCCCAGCAGGTCGCGCCAGAGCCGAAGCCTAGCCGCGTCGGTAGATGGTTCCAACGGATACCTGTCTTCAGAACGAGCAGGATGCCATTCAATGCTGCACGGTCCGAGACCGGTAGGCGCCCGGGGTAACGCTTGCGTCGCGGTCTGGGGCGCTGGAAGTAGTGGTTCGATCAGTGCCCACAGTTCGTCATCGATGATAGGTGCCGGCATTCCTTGATCCGTTGTTCAGGCATCCAAGGTTAACCGTTTCGAAGAAAAGTAAACAGCCCTTCCGAGCTCTTTTTGAACTGGCCTTTAAGGGTCTTGCCCGTTGGCCGGGTGGTGAATCGGCCGAGCGACGCAAGCACCGGCTATTCGAAGAACGCGCAATTCAGATCGGTCTCACCTAGCTGACCGCAATGGCACACGTAGGACTACTATCCGGAACAACGCCGGTGGTGGGCGCAATTCCCTATTGCGGTTGACGCGAGAGCGTTAGCGCACCGCTTCAGCCGGCGAAGACAAATAATAGTCCCTAGCGCTACTCAGCTTCCAACATTTCGTCGCCGGCCTTGCTGTTCGCTTGACATAAAGGAGTTTAGCGGTTTTCGTTAGTTGTCCTGACGACCTGCGTCGTTCAGCGCCTAACCGGGCGAGCCAGCCGGATAGTCTGAGCACGGGGGAAACGGTCGTTACTATATCCGTGCTGCCACTCGACAGCCGCGAGCCTTCGCCGATCATCGCGAATTGATCCAGGAGTTCGTAGGCATCTAGGTTCACATAGCTTTGAACACTCGCTGCCAAGATGCCGCTGTGAACGCGCGAAAACACGCGCCCTCTGCTCGCAACGCATTGACGGCGGTCGTTCTGGGGGGGTGTCAGCGAAGACGATTAGTTGCGTCTGTTCGACAAACGTCTAGGTGGGAACCTGCCGTGCCGACTTGCTTTGGTCCTAAAACATCGCTAGCCGGCGGCCCAGTGCCGTGACGGCGGACGGTCATCGCCCTCCACCACCGGACTTCCATCTCGCGACGTCACCCAGCAACAGTTCCCTCGTTTCCCAATGGGTGAAATCGACCCGTTGCGGTCCTTCGTGCAGTTTCGGCAAATGTCGCTACTGTGCTCAAAAGCGGCCACAGAGGCGTGCGTGTGCGACGGTGCCAGCAGGTTTTATGTCGAGCGCGGGCTTTGGTGACGCAAGTGTCGTCTCACGTTCGAGGCACCGCCCTGCGAGTTCAATCTGGGCAGTTCTAACGCACCGCGATGCTGCGTATTTGCGCATCTCACGCCCCTGGAGCCGGCGGCAAGGCAGCCACAGGCTTCTCCGCACCGTGCCGCCGGTCTGTCCTCCTTTTGACTCATGACCGGTTATCGTCCGCGCTCGGGTTCGCCATGATGAATTCCCGGAGCGACCGTTCGAGCGTATGGAGCTTTTCAGATAACAGGTGCTCCGATCGCGCGAGCGCGACATCGCCGAGCGTTTCGGCTGCACGAGCCCGACTCGCGGCCAGCGCGGCGCGTTCTTCTGCGCGTCGCACCGACGACCATAGCGCATCTTCCAGTTCCGCCATTTGCGCGGCGTCCAGTGAAGCTTCGGAGAAAGCGTGGCCAGTATGGCAGCGGTACCGCAGGGGCGCCGCATCGCCTACTTGCCACACGACTCCTCCGCAGTCAGGACAGGTGAGCGTGCTGCGCCTGCCCAGTTGATCCAGATCGGCAGGCGACGCGATTCCTGTGAGAGCGATCTGCGTCTCGATTTCGATTGTCCGCTTGTCGACTCTCATAGGCACCTCTCTGTCAGGCTGGTGAACCGCATCGACGATGGCCTGCGCGAGCCTGTCAAGGCACGCCACCGTAGCGGTCGGGACGGCGCGAAGCGCAGATGCAGGCATTGACGGTGCAACGCTGTCTTCCGGCGCCTGCACGATTACACTACCGCCGCAGGCGTGAACCGCGGCAGCGCCCGCCGCCCCGTCGTCAAGGTCGCCAGTCAGCACCACTGCGACGGCGCGAGGGCCGTACTCCACCGCCACCGAGCGGAACAGCGGATCGATTGCGGGACGGGTGAAATTTTCTTTTGGGCCGACGGTGAGCCGTGTCCGGCCGTCATGAACAAGCAGATGTCTGTCGGACGGGGCGACGTAGATTTTCGATGGTTCCAGCGGGACGTTGTCCCGCGCGTGGGCAACCGGCAAAGGACACGTGGACGCAAGCAGCTCGGGCAGAATGCTGCGATGCGCGCCAATGTGCATGACAACCAGCATCGGGACGCTGAAATCGGTCGGCAGTGAAGACAGCAGCGTGCGAAGTGCGGCCAGACCGCCCAACGACGTACCGACAGCGACAACACGGTTGTCGTTATGCTGATCAATCTGCACGAACTGCCTCCCGATCGTTTCGGCACAGGGAACGTCCTGGCCCTTTCAGCTCTGAACTCGGTGGGCCACGATTCGTTCGGTGCTATGCGGGAAGCAAGCGCCGAGCCCAGGAATGGTGCTTGCGTTCGATTCACCCAGCGCATATCTGGGGCAAACATGAAAAGCGGAGTCTGGACCAACAGGAAGGCGTCCCTGCACCGTCCGCTACGGGTCCTGGTCGTCGACGATTACGCGGGTGGAGCTGAAGCCGTTTCGCTTGCACTGTCGCTCGCAGGACACGAGGCCCGCTTTGCAGTGGATGGCGACTCGGCCTTCCGGTGCATCGCATTCTGGACGCCGGACATCGCGGTACTCGACATCAATATGCCGTCGCCCGACGGCTACCAGTTAGCCGCGCTGCTGCGTGCGGCCGACGGTACCGGCGAAGCCGTGCTGATAGCGTTCACCTCAATGGACGAACAGGCAGTACAGCCTCGTGGGGTGGCAGTCGGCTTCGACGCATTCTGTCAGAAAGGTTCAGGAGCCGGCCCTTTACTCGATATCATTGCAAGGATTGCGCCCTTGTAAGCGGGCCATCGCGCTGCCCTGTCCTGGCGCGCTGGTTTTTCAGAAGCATGAGTTGACCGGCCTGAGCGTTTGCCATTAGCCGCACATGCGCGTCAGTCGGTCGGAAGGGGAATATGGCTACGAGTATGCCTCGGAATGAGCAGCGCAAGCCCGCAGGACCGGACTTTGTCGTGGTCGGAATTGGCGCGTCCGCAGGCGGCGTTGAAGCGCTTTTGCGGCTTTTTGAGACTGCGCCAGCCTCGCCGGGCGTCGCATTCGTAGTGGTACTGCACCTGTCGCCGGATCATGCGAGCCACGCACACGAGGTCATTCAAAACGTTACCGCCCTGCGCGTGCGGCAGGTCAGCACCCCGGTGCCGCTTGAAAAAGACAACGTCTATGTCATTCCGCCTGGAAAGTTCCTCTCGATGGTCGATGGACACTTATGCCTGAGCGACCCTGAACCGCCGCGGCTACCGCCCACGAGCATCGACGTGTTTTTTCGCAGTCTGGCCGACGCTCATGGCGCCCGCGCTGTCGCCATCGTCCTGTCGGGTTCAGGGGCAGACGGCTCTGTGGGCATCGCCAGCGTCCGGGAACAGGGTGGTATCACCGTCGCTCAACGTCCGGAAGAAGCGCAGTACGGCGAAATGCCGCGCAACGCGATTGCAACCGGGCACGTGGACCTCGTGTTGCCGGTGACGGACATTATCCCCAGGCTGCTGGAACTGGTGAGAAATGCGCCCAGGATTGCCTTGCCAGCGGCATCCGGGCCGGATGAAGATGCGGGCGGCACCGAGTCACTGATTCCTGATGCGAACGGGATGGATGACGTGCTGGACACGCTGCGTGCGCGCACCCGTCACGATTTTTCCAGTTACAAGCGCGGCACGGTTATGCGTCGCATCGAGCGCCGCATGCAGGTCAACGCGCTCACTTCGGTGACCGCATACAGGAATTTTCTGACTGAGAATGTCGACGAAACGCCGAGACTGCTGGCGGACATGCTGATTGGGGTTACGAACTTCTTTCGCGATCCCGAGGCGTTTGATGCGCTCGAAAAAGCATTGCCGGCGGAGCTTGCCCAAAGTCTTGCAGAACGCGACGAGGTGCGTGCGTGGGTGCCGGCCTGTGCAACCGGGGAAGAGGCTTTCTCGATCGCAATACTTCTGGACGAAGCGGTCCGTCGATTGCCGCGTCGGCCAAGGATAACGGTCTACGCCAGCGATATAGATGAACGCGCGATCGCCATCGCGCGGGCAGCCAGCTATCCTTCGGCCATCACGAACGACCTGTCGCCTGCCCGTCTGGCCCAGTATTTCACCAGGGAGGGAAACCGCTATCGACTGGTCAAATCGCTGCGCGACACCGTTATCTTCGCTGCCCATAATCTGCTGCGCGACCCACCATTCTCGCGCATCGACCTCATTTCCTGCCGCAACCTGCTGATCTACCTCGACCGCCGCGCCCAGAAGCGAGTGCTCGAAGCGTTCCACTTTTCACTGCGTCCCCAGGGTCTGCTCTTCCTCGGCACGGCCGAATCGGCTGACTTCGCCCACGAGCTTTTTTCACCGGTGGACAAGTCCAGGAAGATCTATCGCGTGGTGCCGAACGCCTCAACCAGTGCTTTGCCGACCTACGCCAACATTCAGCAATACCCCTTTGATGGGGGAGGTCAAACCTTCTTCACTTCACCGACGGGCAGCAAAGCGGCTGATGTGGAGGTACCTGACCAGGCACGGTCGTTCGACCTGTTTGGGCCGCCGCTGATTGTCGTGCGAAAGGACGGCACGATTGTCCATCGTTCGGCGAATGCCATCCGACTATCCGAGGATGTGCGACAGGCGCGTGCAGTCAATATCTTTGCGATCGTCCGCGAAGACGCCCATCCTCGTCTCCGGCAGGCCCTCCAGCACTGCATCGAGGCCGGACGGCGCCAGGACGAGGAGGCGCTGCCCTTTTCGACCGCATCGGGCGAGATCGCGGTGGACCTGTCTTTCAGGCCCTACCACGACCCCGCACGGGACGAGCGTCTGATTTCCCTGACATGCGATCTGCTGACGCCTCTGCCAGTGGCCAGTTCAGCAATGAGCGGCGAGCCCGCTGACCAGACGCTGGACTCGCTCAGGCAGGCCCTGGCCGGAAGCGAGGGGCGCGTGCGCAGTTCATTGGAACACGCACAGAAATCGGCCGAAGAGCTTAGAGCGTCTAATGAAGAGCTCCAGGCCATGAACGAAGAACTGCGCTCGGCAACCGAGGAACTGGAAGCGAGTCGCGAGGAATTGCAGTCGCTCAATGAAGAACTGGTCACGGTCAACTCCGAACTCGTGTCAAAGGTCAACGAGGCCGCACGCGTGAGCGATGACCTTAAAAACCTGATTGCTCTGGTTGGCGTTGCAACGGTGTTCGTCGATCGTACGCTCCACATAAAGCGGTACACCTCTCCAGCCGAAGCCCTTTTCAATATTCTGCCGAGCGACACCGGGCGACCGCTTCAGCATCTGACGCACAAGCTCGATTATCCGGAGATGATCGACGATCTGCGCACCGCGTTTGAGTCGCTCACGAAGATCGAAAAGGAAGTACAGAGCAGGGACGGTCGAACCTTTCTCGCCCGGGTGCTTCCCTATCGCACCGACGATGATCGCATCGATGGTGCGGTGCTCGCGCTGATCGACATCACCGGCCAGAAGGCCGCTCAGGCCGAGGCGCGCGTAAGCGAAGAAAAGCTCCAGCTCGCTGCCAGGGAAACCCATGACTTTGCCATTATTGTTCTCGACGATGCGGGGGTGGTCGTCAGCTGGAACGCGGGCGCGAGTCATATTTTCGGCTACAAGGCCGAAGAGATGCTGGGTGGTTCCCTCGACGCGATCTTTACGGGTGACGACCGTAGTGATGGTGTGCCGGCGCGAGAGCGCGGCAAAGCCCGCAGTAAAGGCCGTGCCGAAGACGAGCGGTGGTATGCGACGAAGAGCGGCGAACACGTCTTTTGCAGCGGCTTCCTGAGCCGCATCGATGTGCCCGGGTTTTCGGGCTTTACCAAGATCGTCCACGACGCGACCCAACGCAAACTGGTACAGGGAAGGAAAGATCTTGCGCTGGCGCGGCAGCGCGCCGACTACACCGAAATTCAGAAACTGAGCCGTCTGAAAGATGAGTTCATCGCGGTGCTGTCTCACGAACTAAAAAATCCGCTCAATCTCATCCATATGAAAGCGGAGATCCTCGCCCGTATTCCCGAAGCGCGACACATTGGGCGGGTTCGGGAAGTCGCCGACGCGATCCAGAAGTCGGTCCTGACGCAGGCAAAGATCATCGATGATCTGCTTGACTTTTCGCGGATCCAGACAGGAAAACTTTCCCTGCGTTTTGAACCAACCGATGTGGCAAGCATCGTCCGGTCGATCGCGGAGGCCATACGCGACGATTTCGTGGCAAACAGGATCGACCTGCAGCTGCACGTGCCGGCGAGGCCGGTGTTTATTGCGGCCGATTCAGTTCGCATTGAACAGATCATCTGGAATCTGCTCAGCAATGCGATGAAGTTTACGCCGCCGGGCGGGACAGTCACTGTCCGGCTGCAGCAGGAAGCGGATAAGGTGTGCCTGGAGGTGGCCGACACGGGAGTCGGCATCGCGCCCGGCCTGCTTGAGTCAATCTTTGAGATTTTCCAGCAGGCTCCCAATGTGCCGTCTCGTGCGCGAGCCATGGGACTTGGCATTGGCTTATCCCTGGTGCGCCAGCTTGCCCGTCTGCACGGCGGAACGGTCGAGGCGTTTTCCGAAGGCGAAGGGCGGGGAGCCCGCTTCGTCGTTTCGCTTCCGGCCGAAGCTTCGTTCGCGCATCGGCAGGCCGGCGACAAGCCGGCGGACCTTTCCGTCTTCGCGGGTGCCCGCGTACTGCTGATCGAGGATTCTGAAGAGTCATTGCAGGCAATGGCGGATCTGTTTTCGGTGTACGACGCACGTGTTACGACTTCGGTGAACGCAGCTGAGGCGTTGCAGGCAGCAAAAGCGTCCGACTTCGACTTCATCATCACGGATGTGAACCTGCCCGATCTTGACGGCTATCAGGTCGTGGCACAACTGCGGCAACTGCAGAACTGCTCGGGTGTTCCGATCGTCGCGGTGACCGGCCGACCGGTGGCGCAGGAAGAGACGCGTGCGCGGGATGCTGGCTGCGATGCCTGTCTCGCCAAGCCATTCAACCTGCAGGCGCTGGCTGAGGTTATCCAAAGGGTTCGACCGCGGTAAGGCAGTGAGCACGCTGGAGAAGATGACACTGGAAGCACGGTGACGGGATCGCTAGAAGCGAAGTCGGCCGCAATGGCCATCGAATTTGGGACGCTGTATACAACACTTGGCGGTTTCAAGGTTGAAGCGCAACAGCGAATTTAATGTTTAGAGCCATGAGGTTGAGCTGCGGAAGCGAGTGTGGCGGCAAAGACCTCGAGTGGCGAATGGAAGGCGTGAGTGGCGCGGGGCCTGCTGTTCAGACTGTCGGCAATGGCGTCAAGTTCGTCCTGACTGTAGACCGAAAGGTCGGTGCCTTTGGGCAGATACTGGCGCAGCAGTCCGTTGGTGTTTTCACAAGTGCCGCGTTGCCATGGGCTGTGCGGGTCGCAGAAGTACACCTTCACGCCGGTAGCGGCGGTGAGCTCTGCATGCCGCGACAGTTCTTTGCCTTGGTCGTAGGTGAAGCTCTGCCGCAATGGCTTGGCAATCGAATTGAGTTTGGCAGAGAAGCCTGCCAGCGCGGAAGCAGCCGTGGCATCTTCCATCTTCGCCAGCAGCACCAGGCGGCTGGTCCGTTCCACCAGCACTCCGACTGAAGACGCATTGTTGGCGCCCTTGATGAAGTCACCCTCCCAGTGTCCGGGCAGCAGTCGGTCTTCGATTTCGGGCGGCCGCACATGAATACTGACCATGTCGGGAATCTTTCCGCGTCGGTCTGTACCCCGTGTGCGCGGCATGCGCGTGCTATGGCCGTGGCGCAGGCAGGCGATGAGCTGACGGCGCAGTTCGCCGCGCGGCTGGGCGTAGATGGCCGTGTAGATGGTTTCGTGCGAAACCTGCTGGGTCGGGTCAGTCGGATACATGCGCTTGAGTGTGCCCGATATCTGCTGAGGTGACCATTTCCACTCGAGCAGAGTAAGAACGACGCGCCAGCACACACTCTGCGGGCCGAGCTTTGTGGGACGACGACCCGCACTCCGACGCGCGGCGCTGAGCGCCTCTGCAGGAACGGATGCGTAGCCAGCAGGAGAATGATTTCGCCTCAGCTCACGACTTACCGTGGCTGGCGAGCGGCCGAGTATCCGGGCCATGGCCCGGATACTCGAACCCTGCAAATGCAGGCTGGCAATGGTCGGGCGCTCTTCAGGTTGAAGCTGCTGATACTGAGTTCTTTCGTGCATCGCAACACCTTATACGAAACGGGTGTTGCACTTCAGATTTGAGGCTGCCCTTGAAAACGGAGCAGGCTCGTCGGGCGAATCGTCGTTGCTGCCTTACCGAATGGCGGTTGGCCACTCGTCTACAGGCGTTCGCCGATAGAGTGTGAGGGGCCGTTCATGGCCGGCTGCCGAAGTTTGCCCCGCTGCGGTAGGCGTTCGCGATACCCGTGGCGCGAATTGCCGCACCCGACCCTTAGCTGCCGTTCGACCCAGTGCGAGGGCCATGGCGGGTCGCAAACTGGAGCGGCCATTCGAACGGCGTTTCGATTGGCACGTTGTCGGCCATTGCCGACGTTCGCTGACCGCGCGGGGGACGGCTGTTCAACTCTCAACACCGGCCGTTGATACTACGGTCATCTCGAACGGTGCATCGCCTCCCGACCAACAGGCGAAATCGACCCCTTTCAGCCGTTCGACCAGTCGTAACCGAAGCGTCTCTTACCGAAGTGCAACGGCCGATAGAGCTAAACTTTGCAGCGACGTCAGGGTGTCTGCAACCCCCCGTCCACCAAGCGGGTGTGCGTCCATAGAGTGACATTTTTCTGGCACGGGTACTTCGCCGCCTCGTCCTCGTCGAGATCGACGCCTAGCCCGGGCTTATCGTTGGAATAGACGAAACCGTGCCGAAACTCCGGCAGACCGGGAAACACATCGAGGAGCGCTTCGCGCGGCCCTTTCAGTTCCTGGATCACGAAGTTCGGCGGCTCCGTGCCCGACCACTCCTGCACACCGAAATTGCGCGACGCGAGGTCGATATGAATATTCGCGGCGTGCGCCAGCGGCGACATGTCGCCCGGACCGTGCCAGGCCGTACGCACGCCAAACTGCTCCGCGAAAATCTGCAGCTTGCGCCCCGCCGTGATTCCGCCGATCTGACTCAAGTGGACGCGAATGAAATCAATCAACCGCTCCGTGATTAGGAACCGCCACTCATATGCGTTGTTGAAGAGTTCGCCTTGCGCGAGCGGCGTCGTCGTCTTCGCACGCAACTGCCGCATCCACTCGCCTTCTTCGAGGGCGATGGCATCTTCGAGGAAAAACAGGTCGAACGGCTCGAGCTCCCGTGCAAAGCGAATCGCTTCGACGGGTTTGAGACGCTCGTGCACGTCGTGGCACAACGCGACATCGAACCCGATCTTGCTCCGGATGCCATCGAACAACTTGAGCGTTTCCCGGATGTACTTGCGGCTGTCCAGGTAAATGCCGTCTGCTGCGCCGTTCGGAGCATGCGATGGCGCGGGGCCGAAAGTCCCGCCGCCGTATCCGCCGCTTTGACAACGGATATGTGTGATTCCCTGCTCGCGGTATCGCTGGATGTTGTCGCAAAGTTCGGCGAGATCGCGGCCGTCCGCGTGACGATAGATCGGCACGCCTTCGCGCACCTTGCCGCCGAACAACTGATACAGCGGCATGTTCGCCTGCTTACCCTTGATGTCCCACAACGCCATATCGACACCGGAGATCGCGTTGTTCTCGATCGGCCCATTGCGCCAGTATGCGTTCTGGTGGATGAGCTGCCAGAGCTCTTCGATGGCCTCGGCGTCGCGCCCGATGAGCAACGGCCGCAGATATTCCTCGATCAGGCATTTAACCGCCAGATGGCGATAGGCGAAGGTCGCACATCCAAGCCCATACAGGCCCGGCTGATTCGTTTCCACCCTGACGACGGTCAGGTTGATGCCTTCCGGTGCGGTCAGAATGACCCTGATATCGGTGATGAGCGTTGCCATGTCTTATTTCACGGTAGTCGATGCGACGGAATCGGACTTGATGCGTGTGCCCCCCTTTGGGGTCGCGAAGTGCGTGCTCTGCGCGGGCACAAGCATCATCAGGACGACCGATGCCAGCAGCGCCGCGGCCATGAACACATACGATGCGGAGGGGCTGCCCGTTGCGCCGTTCAGATAACCGACGAGCCACGCGCCGAGGAACGCGCCGAGCGCGCCGCAGGCGTTGATCAGCCCGATTGCGCCGCCAAGCACATTGCTCGGGATCAGTTCGGGGATCAGCGCGAAGAAAGGTCCATACGGGGCATACATCGTCGCGCCTGCGATCACGAGCAGCGTGAACGACAACCAGAAATTCGACGTCCCCACGAGATAAGAACCGACAAACGCGATCATGCCGATCAATAATAAAGGCCACACGAAGAGCTTGCGGTTACGCGTCTTGTCGGACAGGTACGATGCCACCAGCATCAACACGATGGCCGCCAGGTACGGCACCGCGGAAAGCCAGCCGACGGCAACAATATCGATGCTCTTCGACGCCGACTTCAAAATCGACGGCAGCCACATGATGAAGCCGTAAACGCCGATGCTCCATAGCGCGTGAATCGCGCAGCACTTGAGCACGATTGACGAACGGAACGCCGCCTTGTAGTCACGCACCGGCGCGATATGGGCCTGCTCGGACTTGAGGATCGCATCGAAGTCGGCCTTCTCCTTGTCGCTCATCCAAGGGGCATCGGCCGGGCGATCCTTCACCGTGAACCACCAGACGATCGCCCAGAGAATCGCGGGAACGCCTTCGATCACGAACATCTCGCGCCAGCCGAAGTTGCGCACGAGATAACCGGACACGATTGACATCCATAACACCGTGACCGGATTGCCCAGAATGAGGAACGTGTTCGCGCGCGAGCGTTCGGTGCGCGTGAACCATCGGCTGATGTACATGAGCATCGACGGCATCACCGCCGCCTCGACGATGCCGAGTATGAAACGCAGCGCCATCAGCATCGGAATGTTGCTGACCATGCCGGTCGCAGCAGCACATACGCCCCACAAAATAAGGCTGGCGAAGATCAGTTTCTTCACGCTGTTCTTCTGCGCGTAGATCGCGCCGGGCACTTGAAACAGGCAGTATCCGAGGAAGAACAGCGAGCCGATCAGCGATGACGTCGCAGAGGTGATGCCCAGATCCTTGTCGATGCCCGCGGCCGCCGCGAAGCCGTAGTTGGCGCGATCCAGATAAGCGAGGCTGTACGTGATGAAGATGATCGGCATGAGATGCCACCATCTTTGCGGCGCGACGGTCCTGATGTTGTCCATGATGTCTCCGATGTCAAAGTACGGCGAGCCAGCCGCCATCGACGTAAATGATTTGTCCGTTCACATAGCTCGATGCCGGCGACGCGAGATACACCGCCGTGCCGACGAGTTCTTCGGGCTTGCCCCAGCGCTGCGACGGATTGCTGCCCTTGACCCACTTGTCGAAATCCGCGTTGTCCACGAGCGCCTGATTCATGTCCGTCAGGATGTAGCCCGGGCCGATCGCGTTCGCCTGGATATCGAAGGGCGCCCACTCGGCGCTCATGGCGCGGGTGAGCATCTTGATGCCGCCCTTCGCAGCGGTGTAGGGCGCGACCGTCGCACGCGCGCCTTCGCTCGTCAGCGAACCGATGTTGATGATCTTGCCGCCGCGCTTGCGCTCGATCATGCGCCGCGCCGCTTCCCTCGCGACGATGAACGCACTCGTCAGGTTGGTATCGATCACGCGTTGCCAGTCGGCGAGCGCGAGTTCGATCATCGGTTTGCGGAACTGGATGCCCGCGTTATTCACGACGATGTCCACTTCGACGCCCTCCGCATCCCAGGCGGAGAACGCAGCTGCGACGGACGCTTCGTCGGTCACATCGAAGGCCCTGCTGCGTGCGTCGAAGCCTTGCGCCTGCAGGCGGCCGACGGCGGCATCGACGGTTTCGGCCTTCGTGCCATTGACGATGACGCGCGCGCCAGCCAACGCGAATCCTTCCACGAGCGCATAGCCGATGCCGCGCGCCGAGCCCGTGACGAGCGCGGTGCGGCCGCTGAGATCGAACAACTTGTTCATTCCGGTTTCCCTGTGTGCATCGTTGGAATCGAGGGCGCGAGCGCGCCCGCGCAGCCTCGTTCGGGAGGCTGCGTCTCGCTGATTGCTTGACGGTGTTACGTGTTATGAAGGCGTATCGTTAACGGTCCGGGCAAGCGCCGCGCGATCGTTGAAGTCGTTCTCCGCGCGCTCGATCAGCGTAAGCACGGCCTGCTCGGCGGCCTGGCCATCAGCCTTTTCAATCGCAACGCATAGCGCTTCGTGCATCGGCAGCGAGCGCGCCGGGCCGCCTTCGATTTCGGAACTCAATTCAAAGCTAGTGCGCAGGATCGCTGAAAGCGCGTTCTGCATCTGTTGAACGAACTGGTTGTGGCACGCCGTCAGAATCGCGCCGTGAAACGCGAGGTCGGCCGGCACATACTCGCCCTGCCCCGCGACGGCGCGTTCCATCGCCCTGAATGCGCGACGCACCGCGATGCGGTCCTCCGGCGTCGCGCGCTTCGCCGCGAGCCTCGCGGCATTCGGCTCGATGATCGTGCGGAGCTCCATGAGGTCCCGGATGAGATCGTTATCGACCACGCCGGAGCGCGCGCGCCACGTGATTACGTCGGGATCGAATAGTTGCCAGTGCGAGCGCGGCAAGACGATAGTGCCGTGACGGCGCCGCACCTGCAGCATGCCTTTCGCGGACAGCGACTTCATCGTCTCACGAATGGTAATGCGGCTGACCTGCATGAGTTCGGCGAGCTGGTCTTCGGCCGGCAGGATATCGCCTGGCGCAAACTTGCCCGCGCAAATCTGTTCGCCCATCTGATTGAGCACTTGGCGGTGCAACGTCGGCATCTCCTCCCCCCTCTAAAGCATACGTATGATCTAGAAGATAGCGGTCGCCTAGCCACGAGACAATTAGGGTCGACCCTTGCACTGGTGCACTGGTTGCATTCAGTTATCTCCGCAGCGGGCGCCGCGAAACGAAAGCGGCCTTAGCGACTGAACCCTTCATGGCAGCGCTAATGCTGACCGGTCCGACCTCTTTACCCAGCGTGGCGCCCGAAAGGGGCGAACAATTTGCCGAGGGACAGCAGGCCGCCCCGGACCTTCGTCGACGGCTCGAGGGAAGCGTGGCCTTCTGCGATCGCATCTACGCCGCTCGCTTGGAACAGAGAAGTCGTATATCGAAGCGAGAGCCGCCTTAAGCGCGGCAATCACTGAGGAGTTTTTGACGAAAGAACGGTGGATTTCGAGGGCGGGCCGGCCGCTGGAGTGCCAGCCTATGCGGCGGGCGAACGGCAGGAACTGGCCGTTGCCGGCCCAGTTGTGGCAAGTCGAAATCGACATCAGCGTCGGCTGGCTCGCCGATAGTAAGTAGAGGGAAGACGCCGAAGGAAAAGAAGGACGCGAAAAAGGAGAAAAAGGAAGCGTCGAAGCGGCAATGATGAACATAGGGCCTGCGGGGAAGCCGATGAGCCGCCCGCCTCATGTTCCTCCATCCCGTCGTCTGCTTAGTTTCCAACCTGCGCATCACGCAGCTTCCCATCCGAACCCAGCAGCCAAGAGACGTCGATGAATCTATTTGCCCCATTTTTCTTGGCTCACGACGCGTTTTGGTCGTCTTTCATGCCCGGCGCTCGCTTACCGGGACAGTTCCTCACCGCTTCAGACAGTACGGCGCTGGCGCTGCAAACGGCAAGCGACCACGGCCCGCAGAGTAGTGACTATTTGACTTCGGTCCTGTCCACGCCAATGGCCGAGACCTTTACTGAGACATCGCCTGGGGAAGTGCCGCCCCCGGCTAAGGGAGGCGCTCAATGGTTGAGTCACACCTGCGAGCAAGGCGGAGATGTTCATCACGCGAAAGTTTACCTTCCTAGTTCCTATGATGGTCGGTCGTTGCCGATGATGGTCATGCTCCACGGCGCCCAGCAGCACCCTGATGACTTCGCGGCCGGAACGCGGATGAACGTGCTCGCCGAAGAGACTGGATTTATCGTCGTGTATCCGGAGCAACGGGAAAGCGCCAATTTGCTGCGTTGCTGGAACTGGTTCTTGCCGTCAAATCAGGCGCGCAGCTCCGGTGAAACCGCGGCGCTCGCTGCCCTGACGCGCGACGTCATCGTCCGGTTCAACGCAGATCGTGCTCGCGTCTATGTGGCCGGACTGTCCGCGGGTGGCGCCATGGCGACCAACTTGGCCGTCACTCATCCGGACCTGTATGCAGCTGCGGCTGTCCATTCAGGCATGGCATTCGGCGTTGCGAAGGAGCACGTCTCAGCGTGGTGCGCGATGAATGACGGCCGAGGCACCGTCTGCCTGCCAAAACCAGATCCACAAGTGGCTCCGCGGCGTACCGTGCCGTTAATCGTCTTTCACGGAGATGCCGACGATACCGTGCACCCGCTCAACAGCGACCAGATCGTTGAGATGAATCATTTGTTGAGCCGCAACGCGGCCGACACGCCCGCGTGTCCTACAACATGCGTCGAGCGCGAAACCAACGGCCGCGCCTACACTCGGGACGTTTGGCGTGATCAAAACGGATCGTTGCTTACCGAGCGATGGCTCGTGCATGGGCTCGGTCATGCCTGGTCGGGCGGTCATGCCGACGGCACTTATACGGACCCCCGTGGGCCCGATGCGAGTGCGGCCATCGTTCGGTTTGTCAGCCAGTTCACGCTTGACAACGCGCCGGACGGCCTGCTTATCTAAAGCCATAGTCAGCGTTGTCTGCCGACATTGGAGCGGCTGACTGCGGCGATGCTCGAATTGACGTGCTTGTCAAATAGCAGTAGGGCGAACCAGTGAAGCCGGTCAGGACATCCGCTCATAAACGTTAGTTAAACGAAGTATGAAAAATTTTCGGGCTTCGAAGGAAGCAACGACTGCAGTCAGTGTCCGGGACGCAAGCTCCGAGAGCGGCGAAAACGCGGCGCGATGAAAATGGGCGTTGCCCAACGGTGATCTCGGACACCGAATGCGCGAGGGAGGGCATTAGAGAGGTGCACAGATGATAGGGATGACGATGGTCCTGTTGCTTCTCGGCGGAGCGCTCGTCGTTTATCTTAATACTCAAAATGGCGACGACCGCATCCATTTGGATAAATGGGAGCGCGAACTGAGCGAGTCCCGGAAACACCCCAAACAAGACGTAACAGACGTGTGACTCGCTTGCAAGGGGCGTAATCCGGCGATTGGCATTCGTGGCGTCCGATGCGCGCTTGCAATAAAGCCAAGAGGGCAGCCAACTGTCTGCCATTGACTTGCCCCAGCTGTCGCTGGAGGTGTTCAGACCGAGGTGGTCGCCTCCGTTTGAGCACGGGTGCGTGGTGCTCGAGCGCGACAAGTCGTCGTGCTCGACGCGTGGCGGCACAGGCGGGCGTCAAGTGGGGATGAAGCGCGGCGGGGTTACGACCCTCGCATCGGAGGCGATGATGTTCGACCGGAGCGCAGGGCGCGAACACGAGATGCAGCAGTTGTTGGCCGTCGAATCTGTAGGAGCCAGCTGCGCGAGGACACACAGTGTCGTGCAATTGCGCCTCGCCTTGTTGAACCAGGAATTTCTCGAGCCCGCACAACGCCAGTTTCAGTGGGTTGGACAGCGACGGAATACATGGCTTTGGCAACGACCTTCTCAGCCTTTTCAACGGCTTCTCTCAACACCTGCATCGCTGACGACGACCGGCATCTAGTTAAACGTCGACGACGATCGGCGCCATCAGGAAACCGAAGAAAAGCACCGCTTCGACTGGTGAAGCTTAGGGCAGCAACGCACAACGCGGCAGGCGTCGGGCGATTGAGCGGGTCATGCGATGCGCGCATGCAACCAGGCCACCAGCAACCTGCCAGGTTATCGCGCGAATAAGGAGTCTAGTAAGGACAGCCGGCGTCGGGTGTGCGGTCCATTGTCAGCGGCTGTTTTTGAAATGCGACCGACACCTAAGCGCGATCCGTCGACAACCGAGCCCCGCTGCGCAGCGGATCGCGCCTCGGCGGTCGTATATGCGCCGTGGCGCAGCGAGCGTTACACCGGCTTGATGTTCGACGCCTGCTTGCCCTTGGGGCCCATTTTTTCGTCGTAGCTCACTTTCTGTCCCTCGGCGAGGGATTTGAAGCCTTCGGCGCGGACCTCCGAGAAATGCGCGAAAAGATCGTCTCCGCCTTCGTCCGGCGTGATGAACCCAAACCCCTTTGCGTCGTTGAACCACTTAACCGTGCCCGTTGCCATAATGTGCTCTACCTAAAAATTAACGAGAAAAGACAGCCACCCTCGCGACCGTCAGCATCCATCTTAGCCGACAGGCCTATCCATGCAACAGTCGTGCAAACACGGGTTCGATCATAGACGCTGAGGAAGTCACTTTAGTGAGCATCGGCATGCTTGCAATCGGAGGCCAAGGCATCGTCATTCTTTTGCGCTTGCGAAAACCGCGAGGTGACGGCTCTTAGCAGCAGGCGAGAAAACTGGATGCTGAGAAGGCGACTTCTCGAGCGATACGACTCGGCGCCGTGCGCATCCAACCGAGGCCGCTAGGCGAGTAGTGCAGCCCTAGCGGCGAGTCAGCGAATGTATGATTGAACCTGCTTCCGCGCTGCCAGGCCTATCAGCAATGGTGCAAGGGACGTTTTTCCGCTGGACGGCGGTTGCAGACGTTTGCGCACGAATCGCATCGATAAAGTGCGAGAAGCCTCGAAGCCCACCATGCAGCCCGAGAGTTGCAAGTTTATTCATTTGTGCAACTCCGATGATGTCGGGCTTGATTCTACTCCCGCGACGAGATCGTCGTTCTATCCGCAACGGCTGCGAACTGCCATAGCCCCTCGCAAGGCGCTCGATGTCGCCATTGCATTTCACGAAGGACGCAATCGCCGAATTCGAAGTCCGCCGCGCCGAACTGGAAAAGAACGCCGGTGAAAAGCTGGCTGCTGCGCAAGCACAAGGCGAAAAGCTGAACGGTTTTACCGTGCAGATTTCGCAGAAGGCTGGCGTCGACGGCCGCCTGTTCGGTTCGGTCACGAACGCGGACATCGCCCAGGCGCTGAAGAAGCAAGGCTTCGCTGAAGTAAAAAAGGCGCAAGTGCGCCTGCCGCAAGGCCCGCTGAAAATGGTCGGCGACCATCCGGTTCAAGTGGCGCTGCACACGGACGTCGTGGTTGACGTCACCGTGTCGGTGCTGGGCGAGCACGTGTAAGTTCGCAGCGAGGCCCTCGGGCCTTGCGTACACGAAACAAAAGCTGCAGCGTTATACCGTCCGACTTCATCAATTCATACCGGCTCATTTCGTTGCAACCGAAAAAAACGAAGACGTTGCGTCGGGCACCGTCAGGCAATGACCGGACAATCCCGATAGAGTCGTCGGTCGAGCCGATGTTGATCTGCGGGAAGGCGCCGAAGCGCCCGGGAGGGGATGCTGGAAGCGAAGCCGTAGGACGCACTCGCCATTGTTGCGGACGATCCGATTCGCTGAAAAAGTCGGTCCCGAAGTACGGATCGCTCAGGTCATTTCCTCCTGGAACCGACAGGAAGACGTACCGGCCTACGCGCTCGAGAGCCATTCGGCTTGCAATTGGCCGCAACATGAGTCTGCTTGCGCGACTGGTCGAAGTATTGCGCAAAAAACCTCGGGTCATCGTTCAATCGGCCCAACAACATGGCGGGCACTGAACCCCATCACGATAGCCAGCGGTCGATCGACCCGTAAGCCCTAGCGCGGAGCCATTACGTTTCAGTCGTATAGACAGCGGACGGTCCAGACGGTACGGCTGCATCTACAGAAAGAGGGCGCCACTCGCACCCGTCCATCGCATGCTGCTTTCGGTTGTCGTCAGCATCGCGGCACCACGCTTCTTCAATTGCTTGGAAGACGAGGGGGATAAGGTCAAGGCCCCCTAGGGAAGCGAGGTGTTCATCACCGCGGTGCTTCAAGTTATCGGGAGCGCGGATTATCGTAAGAATGCTCTCGCTATGTTGACCCGTGGCCGCCAGATACGCCAGTAGCTGCGCCTCCATCTCGTACAGCAACGTCCAAGTTAGGACGCCTTGCGCCCTGTACTGGCGAACGACCGATGGCGCAGCGGCTCGGACTGCGGCTTCGACTGCAATCAACGAGTCGAGTGGGCGCCCGTGGCCGGGGGGGGGCTTCGCCAGCTTCAACAATATGGGTGCGGCAAGCACACAACGCGTCGCGCATCGCGGACGGCGCTCGCATCAGCACCAGCGCTGCGGCGTATTCCTGCCTGACTCGGAGCCTTCGCAGGCAGCGGCCAGAGCTATAGAGAAGCAGCCATACAGCGGCGAGTCCGGTAGAGATGAAAGCCAGGCACTTGAACAATTCGTTGAGGGGATAGCCGTCCATGCAAGTTGTTAGCCAATGCAGTATGGTTTTCGTCCACCGCCGCATCAGCGGCGTTGTATCGCAAACCACTCGCTGGCCGTGCCTTCACCGTTCACGATTAACTCGTGAGAGTTCGCAGGAAACCTGATGCACGACATCTTGCTGGTTTGCGCCGTGCGCACCCAAACTTCTTCCGCAAACCAAAGTTGCATCCTGACTACGGGTGAAAGTCTTCATGCACCGCTTGCGCCCGGTCACCGATCCTATCTCTGTCGTCATGACGCCGACCGCGAGCTACCTGCACGGGCGACAGTCAGAATTCCTCGGAGACTTAACCGGCGCGATACGCTGGCGTCTGTTTCATCCGGATTCACCGGTGCTTCGCAAGCGCATTAACGCGGTGACATCCGCTCTACAGGCGTCCGCCGCCTTGCACTGCCCGCTTGCGATCGGCAAGGCCGTCCCGACCGAGCGCTGAACCGCCGGTTTCTTCGAAGGGGGGCTGATGACGGAAGCCCGCCCCGCCCGAGACGATCGCGATAATCGCGCCTACGACCAGCGCGGCGAATGAGAACCAGCTTGCGCGTGCAACGCCGCGCGCAGCAGTATCAGCCGCTTCTCGCGCATTCTGTTCCGCCGCCGGGCCGGATGCCGCCGACGCCGCCGATGCAACGGCCGCTTGCACCTGTTGCTTCGCCGAATCGATCACTTGATTAGGCCCGCCCGTTTGGTTCGCAGCGGTCGCGCCGACTTGCGCGCTCGTCGCAGCGACGCTGCCGGCCGTACTAACGACTCCAGTGACGAGCGAAGTCATGCCGTAGACAATCAAAAGCGTCATGACGGACCACGACAGCAGACCATGCAACCACCCGAGCACGGGTGCGCAACGCCCAGCGTAGTAAGAGCCTACGAACCCAGCTACAACCGTGGTGAGGATGACCCAAACGCCGGAACCGAAGCCGAACCCACGCAACACATCGGGTTTCGACATCGGGGCGAGCAGCGATGCGCCGATGGCGGTGCCAAGCACGCTCATAATGAGATACACGATCGTCGACAAGATAACGCCCGCGATGATTGCACCCCACGACAGCCGCGGCAGGCCGTCCCGAGTAGTCAGAAGTTTCATGGTGTGTCCAAAGTGAGAGGGTATGTTTGCCGTACCACCCCACAAGGGCGCAAGCGCCGTGCCGCACGAGGGCCTGCTGCTCACTTCACACGCGTGATCGGAGAAATCGGACCCTCCTGCCGCTACATCACTAACGTATAGTCCCCAACATCCAACTGCCCCGAAGCATCCGGGCAGGCATTGTGCTAGCGCTACGAGGCAACGTACACAGGAAAACTAAATGACTGAGCGCCCGGGTCGATGGTCGCAAGGTCTTGACTGCCATGGTACCCCCGGATGGTATATGGGCGTCGATCGGCATCGATGGCCCCATCGCAACAAGCATTCCGGTCGGTTATGCGGTTCAGCAATCGAGGAATACAAGCCAATGTACGGTGACGCTTTTACGGCAGGGTGAAGCCAGGTCGGTGACTGCTGACCGAAACTGCCGTCCACTGCGGAATGACCGTCATAGCCGTCACAGCTGCATCCACCGTTTCTTGGAGATGCTTTGATTCGGGCCCATCTCATCGTCCGCCACGCGTCGGAGTCGACGTTTGACAAGCATGCAGTCGTTGATGCAGTTCGCGTTCATGGAATCGCGGCGTCGTTCAACCGGTCGGCTGCAGGCGTTACGACCATCGTGTGTCAAGGAGAAATCCTCGCTTTGCTGGAGTGCGCCGCGTACATTAGGACGATCCGGTTTGTCGACAATGTCTCGATGCAGCGTGTCGACCTGCCCTGACTCGCGGACTTTCCGGGGTGCGTTATTTTGGTCATGAAGGATCGGTTGTCGTGTTCGACTCGCGCTCTGAGCCGTCGCGGTTTCATGATCAGCAGCTGAGTTCAAAATCGGAGACGGCTGATAACGTCAGTCAAACGAAACCTCTGACGCTAGAGGGGTAGGTCGGCGTCGCCGTCCTGGTGACCTCAGGCCGGAATTATTGCCGGTGCCGTACTTCCACGTCGTCTTCACGGTTCCGGAAGAAATCACGGCGATCGCCTATCAAACTCATGCCGATTACCATCCGCTGACGTAGGGGTGTCATGGTAGGACTCCGTTCGGACGAACAGGTGCAGTAAATTGCACTGTCATATCGCACCATGAATGAAATAGCCCTTGCGCTGGTCATCGTGCCATTGCGCCTGGGCAAGTGACTGGCACCGGGGACCGTGACGATTCCGGCAGCTGTTATAGGCGATGCGTTGATGGCCGCAGGCATCCCACTGCTCGACATGCCTCCGAGCGCAGGAGTCCCGCATAGCTTGATCGCGTTCATTCGCTGAGCGCGACCGAGCGACCCGGCATGGCTCTAACGAAATTCAGTGCCTTAGCGATGTAGCACATCCGCCACTGGATAGCCGGGATCGGCCGAAGTGTGGCGAAGGCACTTGTCTGCTGCAGGTAGGCGCTAAGTATTGGCGGACAGATTGCGAACGAGCATATCCACGATCTTCATAGCTGGGCCGAGAACCTGCAGCAGACTACCGGCACTAACCCGCCCAGCGCGCGATGCGGCTTGAAGCGCCTGAATTCATCCGCCGCTTTCTACTCCACGTATTGGCGCGCGGACTGCAGCGCATTCGCCACTATGGATGCTTGATCAGATCCGACGCCGCGGGCGACGTCAGCCCGATTGCCGCACACTCGACGGTCCGATATGCGGGTTGCGCGCATCAGCCGCAAACCACGTCTGTCCGATTGCATATTCCGCTGCGGCGCCGAGCGCGAGAATCGCCGAGCCGACTGCGAGCAAGTGAGGGGGCGACATCGTGCTCGACAGCCACCAGAAGCCAAGCAGCGAACTCATGCGCATGACCCACATCACCGCGTCGCGGGCAACGATACGATCGACGAGCTCGCCGCGAATATCGAGGGCGCGCTGGTTGAGGACGTGTTCGCTCGCGTTGAGAAATGGTCCCGCCGCCGAACGAAGAATCGAATGAGCGACGAACAACCCCGGGAGCCACGCGCTTGCGCCGAGCAGCACGAATGAGATAGCGATGGCCAAGCACGACCAGCCGAGCCAGCCGGAACGGTTATGGACCCCGCGGCTCTTGCGGGTAACGTAAAGCGCCGCCGCCCCGGTGAGCCCCGCTACGCTCGATACCCAGCCGAGATCGCTAGCCGAGCCGAGCGACATCGCCGCACCGACCGAACCCACTGCACCGCCCACTCCGAGCAAACCGGACTCGAGGAAAAAAAGCGGCAGACAGTTCCGGAATTCCGGCTGCGCGATCACGGCAAACGGATTCTTCGCGGCGACCATCGGCGCTTCGGTCACGTTGCGCCCTAAGACAAACGCGGCAACGAAACACACGCCACCGTAAAGCCTGTAAAGCGCCTGGCTACTGTTCCCCGTCTTGGAGAGGAAGAGCGTCGCCACCAACGTCGCGATGATGCCGCCAGCCACCGCAAGCGCCCCTGAGCGCGACGCATAGCTGTCACGTTGCGAATCGGTCAGCACGCTCATTTCTAGCCAATATCTCGCGCTCCAGGTGAGGCCGAGAAATAAGCCAAATACAGCCGCCATAACCGCGACGGACTCGTTACCGCTAAGCAGAAGCGCGCCCGGAATGAGAAAACTGAGCCGCATCAGCCGGCGACCTGTCAGTCCGACTTTCGGCCCGATCAAGTAGGCCAGAAGCGCAGCGCCGCTCGCGTCGGTCAACATGTACGCGGTGAAACGGAACATCGCATTAATGTCGTCGACCCCGACGACGAAATAGCCGATAAACGCGGCCAACGTGCCAATCGCGCCTTGAAACGCCACAAACAGCAGCATTTCGCGCTCGTGCTTCAACATTTTCTTCTTGCAGAGATAGAACGCCCAGCGCAATGCGTGCTGCGTTGGAACAAGCCTGTGGACTGAAAGAGTGAGTCAGGGTGCGCGGACCCTGCGATGGCGAACTGCCAGGCGAACCAAGCCAGTAGCAAATGCCGACGATCACTGCGAAGCGCGATCAGTTTGCCCGACAACTAAACCGCGGAAAGGAGTTTAGTCGGATCAACGGAAAGTGGCAAGTTTTTCTACAAAGATTCGACTTCTGGCAATACTTACCGAATGCCGATTCGCAATCGTCCAACGAAGACATCGCCGCGATTCATCTGAATGAGAAAGTGGGTTTGGATGTGGCGCGATCTGCGGCACATCGTCGATGACTACGCCACCTGATTCATGCCCTCCTTTTCGGCAATTCGCTCAACCGTACTGAGCGCCTGAGCCACAACCTGGTCCATGTTGTAGTAGCGATAGCTCCCGAGCCTTCCGGCAAACGTAACCTCCGGATGAAACTCGGCAAGCGCCTGATACCGCTTAAAGAGTGCCGCGTTCGCGGGGCGGGGAATCGGGTAATAAGGATCGCCCTCGTCATTCGGATATTCGTAAGTAATGCTGGTCTTCCGGTGTTGCTGCCCCGTCAGATGTTTGTATTCGGTGATGCGAGTATGGCGAACACTTTCCGATGGGTAATTCACGACGGCGACTGACTGAAAAAACTCCTGGTCGAGCGTTTCATGGCGAAATATCAGCGAGCGATACGGCAGCTTGCCGAGACAGTGATCGAAATATTCGTCGATCGGGCCGGTATAGATGAGCTTGCCGAAATTCACTCGCTTGCGGACTTCCTTGTAGTCCGTTCCCAGCTTGACTTCTATGTTCGGATGCGAGAGCATCTTCTCGAACATGCGTGTGTAACCTTCTCGCGGCATGCACTGGAAAACGTCGTTGAAATAGCTGTCCTCCGTGGTGGTGCGAATGGGCACGCGAGCGGTGACGGAACGATCCAGATCGGAGGGGTCGATGCCCCATTGCTTCCGCGTGTAACAACGAAAGAATTTCTCGTACAGTTCGCGGCCGACTTTATTGACAACCACGTCTTCCGACGTGCGGATTTCGGAAACAGGCTCCGCACGCGCCGCCAGAAAGGCCTCCGCCTGTTCGGGCGACAGATTCAGCGAGTAGAGAAGATTGAGCGTGGTCAAATTGATCGGCATCGGCACGAGCATGCCGTCGACCGATGCGAGGACGCGATGCCTATAGGGACGCCACTCTGTGAAGCGGGACAGATAATCGACGACTCGCTGTGCATTGGTGTGGAATATATGCGGTCCATAGCGATGGATTAGCACGCCGTCACTGTTGTGCTCGTCATAGGCATTTCCGCCGATGTGAGGCCGCCGATCGACGATCAGGACGCGTTGCCCATATTGCGCAGCGAGTCTCTCGGCCATCACGCTTCCGGCGAAGCCCGCGCCGACTATCAGGTAGTCGAAGCCTTCGGCAGTCCCTCTTTGGTCGCGGCTAGCAGCCGCCTTGCCATTCCGGCTGGCCCCCGATTGCTGGTTCGCATCGTTTAGAACACGCATTTCTGGACCTCGGCGAGCATGGCGGCGCACGTGTTATCCCATGACATCCCCGCGAGCACTGCCCTGGCGCGGGCAATGAACGCAGACCGGTCCGCGCCATCGGCTAATGCATCTTCGATTGCCCGCTCGAATTGCCTCGCATTTTCAGCGATGCGCACCACTCCGCTTTGCCCATAGCGCGAAACCACGTCGGCAATCGGCGTCGATACGACGGGGCGCCCGGCAGCGAGGTATTCCGGGGTTTTCGTGGGACTGATGTAGCGGGTCGACTCGTTGAGGGCGAACGGCATGAGCGCAACGTCCCAGCCCGCGAGGTAGCGTGGCAAGTCGTCGTAAGACTTCTGACCCAGATAATGGATGTTGGGCGCTTGCGGCAAATCCGCCGGTGCGATCTTCACGACCGGCCCCAGCATGACGAATTGCCAGTCAGGCCTCGCGGCTGCCAGCGCGCCGATCAATGGCACATCGAAACGCTCATCGAGCACGCCGTAGAATCCCAGACGGGGCCCGCGGATCGCCTCCTGATCCGACGGTTGCTCTTGAGGTCTGCAAGCCTGCTCGAAGTGCCGTACGTCCACGCTGCTTGGAAAAGCATGAACGTTATGGTGAAAGCGCCGCTTCGACTCGTATAAGCTCTGTCCGCCCGTGAATACGACGTCGGCCTTGTGCATCAAGCGCGCTTCGCGTTCCGCGAGCTGGGGCGGCGCTTTCTTGAAAGCAGACAACTCATCCATGCAGTCGTACACGACAAGACGAGCGTCGAGATGGTCCGTAAAAGCGAGCATCATCGGCGAGTAATACCAGAGCCCGAGATCCCACGCCTGTGCCTGCAGGAGATAATCATCGAGCAGCGCACGCAGTGCGGGCTCGTCCTGTTCCTGCGTTAGCCCTTCGGGCAAGCGAGGTGCGAGGACGCGTATTCCTTCATCCGTAGTTCGCACGTCGAGCCACGCGTGGGACTGATCCGTGCGCCTTGGCTCCTCGAAGAAGAGCACCTGCGTATGCTTGGCGATTCGCGAAAGCAAGTGTTGAGGCCGCTGATACACGAAGTCCCAGCGCAAGTGCGATAGACAGAGGAGCGTGCGTGGCAGGCCCGATCGCGCTGACACGATTGGCGGGCGGGCAGCCTGCAACCCATGATCGCCGGAGCCCGACACCGCGGCGACCTCGGCGTGTTGTTTGGCTTGCGACTGTGGCAAGAAGGCCTCCGTGAATGACTGACAGGGATTTGCGTCGCGTTCCAGTGAAAGACCGAGTACGCACCCGCGCTCTCGTGCGGCTAGCAAATGATCGAACCAATGAGAACCGTTTCGGCGCATGCATCGCATTGCTGCCGATCGCAAGCGCCCGAAGGTTCCGTCAGGCCGTTGGCAATCCTCATTCCCGCACGACCTGCATTAAGCCGCCTTTTTTCTCAAGGTTAAAGGCATGGCAACTGCTCAGACGAACCCGTCGGACGGACGACGCAAACGCTTGCAAGATCACGAGAGAAAAAACACATGGATGAGAGGCTGGTGCTGTGGGGCGGGCTCGAATGCACCGTGAATCGTGTGCGGGACAGGAGCTTCAGCCAGTTGGATCGAAACGGGCATGCGACGCGCGAAAGCGATCTCGAACGCTTCGCCTCTTTGGGCATTCAGGCTTTGCGCTACCCAGTGTTATGGGAGAGAACCGCTCCCAACGGCGTGAAAAACGCTGACTGGTCTTGGCTCGACGCGCGGTTGCCCGAGTTGCGCGCGCTAGGCGTGGAGCCGATCGCGGGGCTCGTGCATCACGGGAGCGGCCCTCTGCCGGGCGGACTCCTGGACCCCGGTTTCGCCGCACAGCTAGCCGATTACGCGCATGCGGTCGCGCAACGCTATCCTTGGCTGCAGTACTACACGCCTGTGAACGAACCGAATACGACTGCTCGTTTCAGCGGGCTTTACGGCGTGTGGCATCCCCATGCAACGGACGACCGCACATATCTGCAAGCGTTGATCAATCAGTGCAAAGCCACTGTGTATTCGATGCGCGAGATTCGCAAGATCAATCCACAAGCGAAGCTGGTGCAGACGGACGACCTCGGCAAGACACAAGGCACCCCTGCCATGGCGAAGCTCGTCGCGTTCTATAACGAACGACGCTGGCTTTCGTGGGATCTGCTTTGCGGAGCGGTCAAGCCCGGCCATGCGTTATGGCAGTACATCATGCATGCAGGCATTGCTGCCGAGGACGTTCTCTGGTTCGCCGACAATCCGTGCCCTCCCGACATCATCGGCATTAACTACTACATCACGAGCGAGCGATGGCTCGACGACCGGGTCGAGAATTATCCCGAGGCTTATCGTTGCGAGTGGTATGGGCACCGCCTCGCCGACATCGAAACCGCGCGCGCGCTCGAGCGTCCTACTAGCGGCATTCGGGCGCTAATGGACGAAGCATGGGAACGTTACAACCTGCCGCTGGCAGTCACGGAAGCGCATATCGACGCTACCCGTCAGGACCAGATGCGCTGGCTCCACGAGATCTGGTGGGCTGCGAGCGATGCGCGCCAACGAGGCATTGATATGCGAGCCGTGACCGTATGGGCGTTACTCGGCTCATATGATTGGAATTGCCTTGTGACCGATGATCGCGGCTACTACGAATCGGGGCCATTCGATCTACGCGGCGCAGAGCGCCGCGAAACGGCTCTCGCTGCACTCATGCGCGATCTCGCTGCCGGCCGCCCTCACGAACATCCGGTCCTTCACGGCACCGGATGGTGGCGCAGGCCAGGTCGGTTCTTGTGCGAGCCGGTCGTCTACGAATCCCCCGGCGTGCCGTCGCTGACGAGCCTTACCACGATTTCGCCGGAGTATGCGCCGCCAATACTCATCGTCGGTAATGGCTCACTAAGTCGCGCTTTCGCGGACATTTGCGCGCAACGCGACTTGCGATACAGGACGGCGAAGCGCGATGAGATCGATCGCATGAATGCGAGCGGAATCGACCAACTCATTGAATCCCACTCTCCTTGGGCGATCATCGATGCAAGCGATCCGGTCGACGTCGATGAAGCCGAGCGTACGGGTGGAGAAAATCTCCGTTGCATGACCGCGCGAGCAAGGTCGCTTGCAGAGGCTTGCACGAGACATGACATGCAGTACATGACGTTCTCATCGGACTTCGTTTTCAACGGAATGCGCGCGCATCCTTACGTTGAGACCGATGAGGTTTCGCCGATCAACCGCTTCGGCAGCATCATGGCCGACCTGGAGGCGCAGGTGCTTCGCGCTTGTCCGCAATCGCTCGTGCTTCGTACAGGCAGCATGTTCGGGCCGTGGGACGGAGTCAATTTCCTCCTACGGGCGTTGGATGCGCTGTCGCAAGAAAGGCCGTTTGAGGCCGCGCGGGACGTAACTTTTTCTCCCACGTATGTGCCCGACCTAGTTCACGCTTGCCTGGACCTCCTGATTGACGCGGAAGCCGGCATCGTGCATATGAGCAACCGCGGCGCTGTGACGTGGGCGGACCTCGCCATCCAGGCGGCAACGATTGCCCACATGGACGCCGATCTCGTCCGTGCTCGCGCTGCAACACAAATGAGGTACCTGGCGCGGCGGCCGAGTTATAGCGTGCTGATGAGCGACCGCGCCGCGATTTTGCCGACACTGGACAGTGCGCTGCTTCGTTATGTGGAACATTGGCGCCAGGCCCAAAACGTCGCCCCGCAGTGAAACGATCGATGCGCAGAGCGTTATCACGATGTACGCAGGACTCGAGCGCGGACACAGCTACCCTTTACGTCCACTTGTTTAAGCCTACACCGGATCTAAGATGAACTTGCGGCCTGTAACGGACGCGATCCTTGTTGTTTGGTCATGCCGCTCCAGAGCGGGCATTTTTGTATGGGCCCGAGCTCGCAGCCCCGATCACCAGCCTTTCGACCATTGCTGCCCCCCTTCCTCAGCCGGGACGGCATGTGTCGGACAACTTGACCGATGACGGATTCCGCTAGAAGAAGATAGGTCATGGAAGCCGCGCCGAGGCCTACTACGAGGCGTTAGATGAGTCCCATTTTTGAAGTCGCTGCTCCCCACGGGCGCTCAGCTGTATCAAACCGGCGCGGAGCCGGTCAGATCCGCAACTGATGAACGCGGCTGCGCAATGAGAGTTACGGGCGCACGGCGGCAAAGCAACGCTCGAGCGAAAAAGCGTCTTTGTGGAACGTCTTACGGCGTCCGAATCTGCGTAACGTCGTCAGCAGAGTGAGCGTGATCCCGGGGTGCCAGCGACGGACACCTTCGTGCTGCAAAACCCGTGCGTCTGCGACTTCCAAGTCGTCAGTAGCGCCTTCGAGATGAAGCGGACGCCCATCGACGCACGACACTCCCTGCCATAAGCCAGATGTGGTTACGCCGTGACCGACGCGGTGAAGCCCGGCACTTGGCTTCCGGCTACCCGCAAAATCGGGACGACCTTTGAGGCGGACCACGCGCCACATTCCACGGTGCCGTTTCAGCGACAGCACCGGTGCACTTGAACCGCAATTCAACTTCGCTGGGCGCCATCCAGTATCGCTGGTCTCGCGGCAAGCTGATTGGACGCGCTTATATCGCCGGCTTGCATATCCAAAACTTTAATGTTCCATCATGCAGCCAAACGATGCTGCGCTTAATAAGAGAGGCGCTGTCGTGTTTCCCGCAGCCTGACCACTTCATACGCTGACGCGCTCGCATCCGCCCTCGGTACGGCATCTGTGCGCGGCAAAGCGGTAAAAGAGCGGGGCGGTCGACAGCAACCGGCACAAGCCACCCCAAGGTATGGCAATTGCCATCGGATAAGCAGCTACGTTGCCCTCACTAACTGGAGACTTGATGCGTGATAGCCAATTCATCCGCCCGCTCAAAGCAGCGCTCATCGCTGCTGCGACTCTATGCTTTGTCGCGGGTTGTACAACTGGCGGAGTCGACTCGACGCGCGCACACGTGCAGGAGGATCTCGCGACGTATCGCTGCGCCGGATTCGATCCCGTCGCTGACGAAATCACTTATCCGGCCGACGTTGAGAGAGCTGAAGCCCGCGTCGCCGCGGGAAAAGGCTGCCTTGCTGATCAACATCCGCCGACTCGCCCATGAGGAGGCGGTCCATCTCTCCAAGCAAAGGCGGGCGAGGGGAATGTCGCCGTTGTTGAAGTGAGCTAACTCTCGAGAATGCACGTTTCGGAGGCAGTGATTAGCAGCGTACACGTCATTGACCCGTTGGAACGGACTATGCCCATAGTTGAGCTCAAAAACCGAGAGTCGCTTTCAGCGGTCACGGCGCTTCTCAAGTGCGCCAGCATAGCCCGATAACCCTTGGGAGGCCCGCAAAAGCTGTAGCGAGGCCGGGTACGCGCGAGCGCACGGAGCGACCCGTCGAACGTGGCGCCGGACGCCCGTCGCAGCAGCCTCATCATGAAGGAACGGCGTTGTCGCTGCCGTGTTATAACTGTCGGAAGAACGTTCCGGATGCGCAGTGCGCGGGTGAAAGCCCCGAGGCGGGCCGTCGCTATGCGTTCACTTAGCCATCGTGAATCGTTGTTACTGTAGTAGACGTACGACCCGCTGACGCATTGCGTTCTCCTTGCCCGCGGAGTCGCCAGAATCGGACAGTTGCGGTAGCTTGTCCCATAACAAAGCGCGGCCAAGTTCAATGAAGGAGAGCCTCCCCATCTTCATGGCACATCGAGCCAGGCGGGCCGCGGTTCGTACTCCTCCGCGTCGCGTGGCCTGCCTCGCGCCCATGCCGCTCGATGGACTGCAAGCAAGTCTACCGTGAGCCGACCGCAGTCGATCGCGGATAGCGTGAGGCCGATTGACCTTGCATTGTCACCTCCCGGAAACAGCTTAACGAACAGCGTTACGTTCCGATATCCGAACGTGTCAAGCTTCGCCTGGTACTGACATGGAGCGACAACGTCTTCGTCCGGAAGAAGACGCGCGGCATCTCGCGGCCGTATCCCACGGCGCCGAATAATTGCTTGCCAGCGTGCTTCGCCGTTCGGAAAGTAGCGTTGCACCTGCATCGCATCCATTCGCTGAAGCCGCAGTGTCTGAAGGCAGCGCTCGAAAACATCCTGTCCAAGGTGGCGAAGGACAGCCAGGTCGAGCGGGTATGCGAAGCCGTTATAGAGTCCTGCAAGGAACTGTGCGACGAGTCCAGCCTGTGGCGAGTCCCCCTCGGCCACAGTCACCAAATACCAAAGCGCGTCCAAGCCCGCGTCCCTATCTTGGGCGCGTATCTCCGCAGCGCGTTGCGCCGCTCCAGTCGTCCCATATGCATTCGCCATGAACTTCTCGACCGTCTGTACAAGGGCTTCCCGCAGATAATCGGGAACCTGGAAAGTGATTGGTCTGTAGCCGGGCTCTGACTCGTGTGCCACGATGTTCTCGATATACAGTTGGCATAAACCTTAGCTCGCGGTCGTAAGCCGGGCGTCGCCAGGGAAAAGGTAAGTCATTTTTTGCCCTCGCAATGCTTGGTCCCACGCAGCGCAGACGTTCGCAGGCGCGCAAAAACAACGGCATCGATGCGCCCCTCGCCGCAATGAAAGGCGGTGTCCTTGAGGCACTGTCCTCGTCAAGCCGTCCTGGTGATTCGACGCTTGACGCGTTGTAGCGTCTCGGTATACGCGGCGCAAGCATCCGTTAGTCAGCGCTGACGTGCTCAGCGTCGCTGTTACCCGTACTGAGCTTGTCCGCGCCGATAACGATAACCGTCATAGCTGACGAGAGGCTCAGCATCGCTCGCACGATAGGGTGATCACCCTCAAAATCGCAGCGGCCATGACCGGTTATCGCCGAGACTGCGCTGGACAGCTGACAATGCGTGAGCATTGCGCGTTGATACCGCTCTGACACCCGACCGCATCGCCGCGATGACACAACTCGCAATTCGCCCGCGCTCCTTCGACGCCTCGCCCGACTCCGCGCCCTGAATGTAGCGACCAGATTCCCATGCATGCTTGTCTCCCTCTTCACCTTGTGCTGGCCTTCCGCGACGGCAGGCACAAGCCATCGCTATTGCCGTGCCAGGCCAGGCAAGCAACGCAACCGATCGGCCGACGGGAGACACGACGGCGCGACCAGGTCCAAATGGCATGCGTTTTGGTTAAGTTTGGCGGGGAGTCACGAGCCCGGTAAAGTTGTTGGTGCCAAACTAGTGAATCGATTGGGCCCAGCCCCCGGCCATCCCGTTGTAGCGACTACTGAGACGCCCAGACCATGAGCCTCGGCGCGCCTTCCTCATGGCGCGCTCGATGGATCTGGTCATGGTTCACCGCTGGCTGAACGGCGACGAAACCCCTGTCGCGATGCCGCGCGTGTATCACGCGAGCACGCAGTATCGCCATCATCAGGTCATCACTCGATCGCATTGGGCCAAGGCGCAACTCACCGCCTACCGGACAAATAGCAACCACCATTCCGGGAAACGGCATCTCCGGCTGGCATCCTGACGTCGACTTCTACCGGGTCTCCGGCTTCGCTTCGCCTGCGGCTGCAACTGCCTGTCCGTCAGTCAGCAGAGGGCGCAGTGCCGGCCCGAGCGACTTCAGCAACTGCACGGCGAGCGCGCTCGTGAAGTCGTAATGCGCGGCATAGGGCTCGCGGACGTAGGCCGTGAGCGTGCCGAAGAAGCGCTCGCCGATCACGAAGACGAACGTGGCCGTCCTGTTCACCTTGCGCGATTCGATGAGACGCCGGCCGCGGGCATAGACGTTGAAGCGCTGGTCGCCGGTGCCCGTCTTGCCGGCCACGTCGAGCGCGCGGCCATCGGACAACGCCAGTCCGTCGGCAAGACGCTTCGCGGTGCCGCCCTCGACGACGTCGCGCAGCAGCCGCTGAACCACGGTCGCGATCTCGGGCGCGAGCAAAGGTTTCGCCGGCGCGCTCTTCTGGGCGAAGCGCGTCTCGTACGGCGTGCCCTTCGCGAATTCGAGCGTCAAGATGCGCTGCGTGCCAAGCCCTTTGCCGCCGCACTCCACGATGCCGATCAGCTGGGCGAGCGCCTCCGGCCGGTCGCCCGACGCTCCTATCGCCGCCGCATAAGAAGGCGTCACCGACGCGAACGGATAGCCGAGCGCGCGCCACGACTTCGTGATCTCGGCATACGCCTGCAACTCGACCATGCGCTTGATGCGCCTGTCCTGCGTCGCGTGATAGCGCGTCTTGAAGAGCCACGAATAAGCGGTGACGCGCGCATCGCGGCTCGCGTCTTGCACATCGTTCACCGTCGCGAGCGTGTGCGAACGCAGATAGTTCACCGTCCACAGTTCGAGCGGATGCACGCTTGCGATATACCCACGATCGTTGAGATTGAACTTGTCGACGGCGTATTTGACGTAGAGCTTCGCCAGATCCTCGTCCGTGATCGACGCGGAGGGCGTGCCGCGCAGCGCTTCGCGCATGCGGGCATCGAACCATGCCTGCGGCTCATCGGGCGCGACGCTTCTCAACACCGTCGCGAGTTTCGGCGGCGACTTGCGCACGTCGCGCAACAAGAGCGCGAGCGCCTCTTCCGGCGTCCTGAGCCGGTATCTCCCGTAGAAGCGGCTCATGTAGACGCGGCTCTCGGCGTCGGCGAAACGCGTCAGGTACGCATGACGCACCGCCGGATCGTCGAGCCAGTCCGACGACGGCCCCGCCACCTGCACCATCTCGTAATGGACGATATCGCGCATCAGGCGCACGAACACGAGATTCACCGAATGCCCGAACGCGCTCTCCACGGTGAGCACGCGGGAGTTGTCCGTCGCCTCGAAATTGGAGAAGGCCTGCGCGCCGCCACCAGTGTAGAAGGTCTCGCCGGCGCTCGCGGAGTACTTGCGCGCGACGGCGGCATCGAGCATCGCGGGGAGCGAGCGGTCCGGCGTCTTCGCGAGATAGTCGAGCGCCCAGCGCGTCAGGACATCCTGGCGGTCGGGCGTCACACCGCGCAACTGCGCTGCGCTCATCGCGCCATAGCGCGCGTGCAGCGCCGAGACGATCTGCAGGTAAGTGATGACCGTGCGCATCTTGGCCGTCGAGCCCAGGTTAAGGCGCCCGCTGCGGCTGATGTCGAAGGGTTCGTTGATGCTGTCCGTCTGCACGCGCACGAGGTTCGTGCCGCCTTTGCGCTCCATCAGCGTG
Organism: Caballeronia grimmiae; assembly: GCF_022879615.1. Classification (NCBI taxonomy): domain Bacteria; kingdom Pseudomonadati; phylum Pseudomonadota; class Betaproteobacteria; order Burkholderiales; family Burkholderiaceae; genus Caballeronia; species Caballeronia grimmiae. The sequence continues at coordinate 70,585 of NZ_CP084277.1, read as the reverse complement.
AAGCTGTACGAGATCTTCGAAGGATCGTCGTGGGGCCGCAGCATGTGATAGCCGAATAACCCGGCATCGGCCGCGCCATCGCGGGTGGCCGCGCTCGCGAGCCGCTCGCTCACGGCCCGCTGAACCGGGGCGTCGAGCGTGGCGGTGACGCTGAGGTCGAGACGGTCGAGATCGTAGAGACTAGGGACGCCCAGTATCCCGAGCAGGTTCGAGCGCAGTGCGGTCACGCCCTTCCGCGTGACGAACGACACGTCCGCCCGCCGATGCGGCGCCGGATTCAGTTCGAGCGGCACGGCAAGCGCCATATCGCGCAGCGCCGGCGCGATGATACCGTTCGCGCCGAGCAAGCGCAGATAGCTGTCGGTGCGGCGCTTGAGTTCCGGGCTGCCCCGGCGCAGAAAGCGCGACGGCGCGCGCTGCGCAATCATCAGCGATAGCGCCTGCTTGAACGCGAGCGCCTGCGCATCGAGCATCTCGGCCGAAACGGGTGCGTTCAGGATGCGGTTGTATTCGTCGAAATCGCGTCCGTACCACGCGGCCATCCCATCGGGAAGACCGTTTATCTCGCCGATGCCGGGCCGCGCCGCAAGCGGTACCGAGTTCAGATAGCGCACGACGAGCTGGCGGCGCACGGGCATCGTCTGCGGGCCCTCGAGGTACGCACGCACCGACGCGGATGCGATCTGGCGAAGCTTCTCCGGCGCCGACGCAGTGCGTCCGCCTGAGGAATGACGGAACTTCTCGATCTGGGTCGCCAGCGTGCTGCCGCCCGGTTGCGGCGCATGCTTGTCGATGACGCGCAGGCCCTGGTCAAAAAGTGCGCGGCCGAAGCGTCCCCAGTCGATTGCCGGATTGCGGTTGGGCACGCTATCGTCCAGCAGATTGCGATCCTCGATGAAGAGCAGCGCATGGACGATGACCGGCGGAACGGACTCGAAGCTGTCGTAAACGAGACCCGGGCTCGAAGCGCTGAAAAGTGGGTTGCCGCGCGAATCGAGCAGCGTGAGCCCGGCGCGGTCCTTCTCTTCATAGGGAACGAAAAGGCCCTGATCGGCCATCGACAGCATGGCTGCCGAGCCGCGCGCCTGCGCGGTGACGGCAAACCCACGCGCAAGGAGCCGCTCCTCAAACGACGGCAGCAGCGCATAGCCGAGCCGCGCATCATAGGGTCCGGCGGACGCCTGCGGAATGCTGGCGCTGGGTCCGTCGCCGACGGAAAAGCCGATCTCGCTCCCCAACTCCGACAGGTAATGCGCCTGCCGCTGCGAGGTCTGCATTTCGATCTGCGTCATGCGCACGGCGACGGCGCAGATGAACACAGACGCGATGGCGAAAAGCCATGCAATCCAGCGCCTCGCAGGCGTGACGCGTGACGCGCGCAAGAGTTCTTCTTCCAACGGCTCGCTCATGACGCGGTCTCCCGGTGCGCCCGCCGGCTTTGTGCTACACCAACGAGTGTAGTGCAGGAAATGCAGACCACTTAGACAGCATCAAAATGGAGATGGCCCGCCAACTCGCCGAAGGGGACAGGGAGGAGTTGCGAGCTACGGCGCTGCACCGAAAAGCCGGCAGAGCTCACATACGCCGAGCTAGAAACGTCGTGCGCCTAGTTCGCTTCGTTTCCACGCCATGACCATCTCGCGCCAGAATGCCTCACCTTGCCCAGGGCGTCGCAATGTCCTGGGTCCCGCAGTCTCTTCGGTTGGGTCGACCATCGCACGAATCCGGCGCATACTTAGTCGGTCGCCCTCGCAGGGTTGTTCGCAACCATCGAAGCTGGCGACTCCTTACAGAACCGCCTAGCTTCGGCGGGGTTGTTGTTGTCTGCGCTCATTGGTGTCCAGAAGGTTACTCGGTGCATGCACGTGTCACTTGCTCACCGATAATGGCTCCCAAGCGTCGCCGAAGATATTATTCCCATGACCTGCTGTGGATAGACGGCGAGATTGCTCACATCCGTTTCGCGATCGAGTGGGAGCTTGCCGTAGACGACTCAGTACCGGCCCTTGCCATTTCTTATTGGCGGCAACGATTATTGGACCTTCTGCGCGGACGATGTCTTCTTGCGCACCAGCGCGACGCCATCTTCGCACTAATTAGGCGTATAGAACCGTATGACGATATCTAGCGCGACGTGAGTCTGTGCGCACGTCGCTGCGCCCGCATGGTCAGCGGGCGCGGACGTTGAATGAGGACCAATGGACCCAATGGCTACGGCATTCCCACATTTTTGCGCGCAGAATCTGCGCGTCATCGACGCAGACATTGCGCATATCCGATCCGCAATTGGACGCGAGTTCAGTTCGCCGTACTCTCAGCCAGTTTTACGACCTTTCTACTGGCGTGAGCGCTTGCTAGAACTGGTCAGCGCATTCGATCTTCTTCTCTTCTTCCGCAACAGTGCGGCGCGATCGAGGAGCTACTGCGCCGACTCGATCGTTTCGAACATTCGGAGCGGTAACGGCCAGGTTAGGAAGCTGCGACCGGCGGTCACTGCCTGTGAAATCCTCGCGACTCGTTCCCTGTAGGGTACTGGCAGTCGAGACGCGGAAGCGAAGGGTCCAAGCGGCGCCTTGGCGTCTTAGTGCGGACTCCCACGAGACCGCCAAGCGATATTCGCGCGCCCGCATGCGTGGAAGTTCCGTCGTCCGTTCGCGATCGCGGGAGGCAGAAGCTCGGCTCGGCGGCCGCCTTTGCGATCCGTATTCGCTTGACTCAACGTCCGCGCGAACCTACAAGATCTCGATGCACAGTAGCCATGGCAGGGTTCTGCCACCGCGCGTTAGATGATCAGGCGCGCCTTAGTCCGGGCATCGAGTGTCGATGATCACGGACTCCTCCTCACATTACGGTCAGAAGACGGTGATTCCCTGCAGACATTGGCTTATAGCGACAAGTTTCGGTAGGAGATGATGTGAATCATGGCTGGACGCAAGCTCGGCCTCTTTGGCGTTCGCCTCCTCTCCTTTCGAGTCATGTCGTGCTGTTGTCGAACCTTTAAAACGGTAGCTATCCGTACCCGTTTACAAGTGTTCGACAAGGAATTGGCAGCTTCGTCTTCATTCTGACATCGACTATTGACCGTTAGCTGCGCCCCCTACGATGGACTTGCAGATTACATTACGTATGCGATTGTCGCTCCATACGGCATGAATATGCCGTGCGGGCGATAATCACTGAGCTTGGAAATCGACAAGCCGACGCCAATATTCATCTTGTCGCCCTTCCGGACTTCCCTCCTGCTGCCAAAGGACGTAGGCCCGCTCCCGAAGATGCTGATCGAGCGCGCGGTGCCAGTACTCTTCCGCGAGCCCTTCAGGGCACCCGTCTTTCTCCCAGAGCAGGTATGCGCGCTCCCGAACAGCTTGGTCTAACCCTGACTTGGTTTCCGAATTCGTCTCAAGGTTATCGCCGTAGGGAGCCATCTGCCCGCCCCGACCTGCATGCATCCTGGCCGTCAGCGTGCCAAGCTCAGCGTCGGGGACAAGCCGGCCATGCGCTGCTGCTTCTAGCGCCTTCGCGCGGTATTCGGAGTCGTCCGCGACGTTGCTCGACTCATTCAGCGTAATCGGATACGTGTGCAGCACGGCACCGTTACGGTCCATTACGTCAACCAATCGATCGTTCATGACTGCCTTCCTAGTGTTTGAATATTGTCCGTTTGATGTAGGGTCCGGACTGGTTAGCCGCGTCATTTTCGACGCCAACGCTATCGACGGGCCCTGGCGATTCTGCGTTTAGTCAGCAAGCGCGCGGGGTCGAAGAAAAAAACACTCACTAAGCTGGGCCGAGCAAGACGTCGATTGCGGCTTGCCCGGCGATTTCGCCCACCAGATAGGCCCACCGTTCAGTGAACGGGCCGTTGCGCAGCGGTATGCGGCTTCCTCGCGCGCCGAGCACTTCGAGGTTAGTACCGCCTTTGATCTGAAAGGTCACCTCAAACATGTCTTCAGCAGTTGAGGTCAGTTGGACATCAATCTCGAAACCGCGATACGCGATCACTCTGTGCATAAAGACAACCTTAGCCGGATTTCGCGACTGTTAGCGGCGCCCTGACGGGGCCTTGACGGGGCGTGCATGCGCTCCCGCGGGATAGATCGGTGGCGATTCAAGCCTTCATCAAATCGAATATCGATTCTGTGGACCGCGGACGTATCGCCTCTTCGCGATTTCAAGTAGCTTTTCGCGAACTTCGTCAAACGCGAGCAAAAAGGACCGTTCGTCGAATCCGAGTGCGGGTTGCAGGCCTTCGAGAGTCCCGCGGTCAACCTGGAACGTAATTTCCCGGGAACCGTCATATCCCCAGAAGAACACGCAACGCCTGGCGGCGTCGTAACTGCGGCTAGGATTCGGAAAAAAGAGCGCCATAATCAGATTTTTAATTTGTTAGCAGGATATCGCCACTTGGCCAGGGTCGAATCGATGAGTGCATAACTGACGCGCCTCTGGTCTGCCCGGTTAATGTCCTCGGTTCGGAGAATAAGAAACCGCGCCCGACGAGCCTGATTGTAGGCAGTCTCGTTTGCCGCGAGAGGAATTGCGTTCTTAACATCTACTCGCATAACTACCTCTGAAGACCGGTCCACGAAGTGCAGACGGTCTGATCACTGTACACCCTCGCCGCCGTGTGAAATCGTTTTATTACGTTACATCGTGAGCGCACCATTCAACGTTTTGGGTGCCAGGAACAGGCAGTGCCGGCCCCGACAAAAACCAGCTCAGTTTTGGATTTTGGATGATCAGATCTGCCGGCAGCGCAGGTTGAGCCCGTCGACAGCCTACTCCAATCCGGAAGATATGCACCAGCAGCTTACGACCACGAAGCCTGGCAATGCAGCAATTACGGCACCGAATCCGTATTCGGAGGCCGTGTTCATTGCATGCCAGCAATGCTCCGCTTGCGGCAGTCCGCGTGCCTTCTGCGAATGCCGCGGCTACTCGTTGATAAGCCGTGAGCACGACAAATGCGATGCCGATGATCAATGCGGCTTCCACGGCCCAGATTGCGGTCACGGTCTGGATCGAAGTTGTTACCGGCGCGTGTACGCCCGGCAGTACATCAGACGCTACCGTGTAGGAAGGGCCGTTGCTGTACGTGGAAACGAGGCAGGACCAGGTAAGTGGTCCCCGACTATCGAGGAGTTTTGGGCCGCAATGGACGCTAAACCTACACACAGGGCCAATTTCAAGGCGCTCCGCCAGCGGATCATTGAGCCGGCTGTGGCAGAGCTACGAGAGAAAAATGGGCTGTTGATCGACTGGCAATCCGTTAAAGACGGGCGCAGAGTCGGGACGCTTCGGCTTGAGTTCGTTCGGAACCCGCAAGGAGCGCTGTTCTGAACCGGGTATTTGTTCGAATTGGTTGACAGGTCAGGTGTACCCGAAAGCCGCCCCCGTAGAACGCATTAAAGAAGTCAACGTTGCGACTATAAAGTTGTCAACGCGGGACTTCGTTCGCCCCGATAGCGGCGCGAGCCATACTCGGTATGGGTTGCCGGACGCGAATTAAAGTTGTCTACATGAACGTCCCCCTTTGCGCCGGACTTTCGAGTCTTCGAAAAACAGGATGGGCTGCAGCTCTACATCCGGCCTTGTTGCAGCCTTACTCGCTGCGGGCCCCTATGAAATCCGCTGACTCACGCCTCATTCACTTCGCGAGCTTGTCAGGCTCAGACAACTTTTCAGGTTTGGTGAGTCCCAGGTCCTACCCGTTTTGTCATCACACTCGAATGCCACCGCAACTTTTGACGTTCCATCCCGCCCAGCAAACCTTCCGATAGACCAGAGAACTCACCCCTGTTTCATGCTTTCGTAATCGTTCCGGTAGGGGCGCTGATGTGCCATCATCGCCCATATTATTCGGGCGAGCTTGTTTGCCATCGCGACGATGACCACGTTCAACGGACGCCGCTGTTTCATTTGTGTTGCCCATGGACCTGGTTCTTTCACGCGGTAAATGATGCTACGCGCGCCGTGAACAAGTAGCGTTCTGAGGTAGGTATCGCCTCGCTTGCTTATCCCCTGAAGCTCTATCTTGCCGCCGGAGCCGGTCTGTGCCGGCACCAAGCCGAGCCACGCTGCGAACTCGCGGCCAGATTTGAACGCTTTTGCGTGACCCATCGTTGCCACTGCCGCTGTTGCAGTCAACAGGCCTACGCCCGGAATCGCCGCAATTGCCTTGGCTGACCGATCGTCTTTCATCCACTCATGCAATCGCCGCTCGATCTCGCAGATCTGACGATCCAGATTGTCCAGACCTGTCCACTGCTCACGTAGGGTGTCGATCAATATCGAAGGCAAGCGTCCTGACAACCTTTCCAGCACTCCCCCTACCGCTTTATCCAACGCGGCCCGACCGACTCCCATCACTTCGCCGTACTCGGTTAGAAGCCCGCGCAGGCTATTTATCTGCATCGTACGAAACTTCACCAGTTGCTGCCGCATGCGATGCAGTGCGAGCACTGCCTGTTGAGTCTCAGTCTTCACAGCAACTTCCTTGCTGTCCATCTGCGTAGCCATCCAGATCGCGCGCGCATCGGCGGCGTCGTTTTTGTTGCGGATGTTGAATGCCTTGATAAATTTGGCTGGCATCAGCTTCACCCGGTGGCCCATCTCGATCAAGCGCCTAGCCCAGTGTTGAGATCCGCTGCAGGACTCCATTCCGACAAGACAGGGGCGGCGATTAGCGAAGTATTCGAGAAACGCCGCCCGTTTGACAGGCCTATTAACGATCTCGCCGGTTTCGGGATCGACCCAGTGCACCTGCATTACGCTTTTTGCGATGTCCACACCCACGATCGTATGCGTCATGATGATTACTCCGGCTGGTAGGCCAATATGATCGCCTTTTTCTATCCCGGAGCGATCGCCGGCCGGCGATGTTCCAGTGATGCCGTGCGTAGCGATGGGCGGGGGGCGTTCATATCATTCACTTCGCCGGTGAGATGTGGTCTTCGACGCCCGAACGCCAACGGTGGTCAGGGAAGTTGCGGCACACGATGCCGAACGCGTCGGGCAGCAGGCGGCCATAAGCGCCCTTTTGGGCGCGTGCCCATTTCTTTCTGCAAGGGCCGCTGAGCGTAGGCAATCAGTCGCTCGACCCTGCGGCCCAACCGCGTATGGATTCAATCCATGGAAGGCTGCGGGGCAACGTTTGTTTCGCTCATTGCGCCCCCAACATCGCTATTAGTTTTAGCAAGTCTGTGCCGGCGAAGGGCTTGACCAGAAAGTGCACACCGCCAGCGTTCGCTACCGCCAAGCGCGTGGCCCCGTTGTCGTGCGACGTGATGAAGATGGCCGGAGGGCGCGGTTCGCGGAGTTGTGCATAGAGAGTCGGCCCCAAAACTCCGGGAAGCTGTACGTCCAGGATAAGGCACCTGGCGCGCTCTATACGAGATAGAGCTGGTATGTCCTTGGTATCGAGGTAGATGACGCGCTCTAGATGGCGAGCAAACCGAAGTCTGATAGCTGTTGGCCCGCGAGCAGGCGCTTGCCGGCCACTATCCGTCGTTCGCCTGAGCTGCATGAGCCATGCAGCGGTCATTCGAACGGCTAGTCCGCTCCGAAACCTGTCCGATGCGTGACGCGCGCTTCTCGGCGATTGCGGACGCTCGAGCAGAGCGAAGTCAGCGGCCGCTTCGGGGCGTACACCTAACGGATTTTGGTCCGCACGGTTCTATGGCGGCTCTGTTGAGAAGTTGTCCACGTGAAGTTGGCTGTTATTGGTCTCCTTTTGGTCGCCGGGGGCGAATCGTCGCTTCTTTCTTATAATCGCCTGTAGGCGATTGAACTGGCGCACGAGGTGGCAGCGGCCGAAACCGTGGTCAACGTCTGTACCTCACATCGTCGTAACGATCAAGTCGGCGCAGCAGTTCCTTAATGGCGACGGATTGCTGGGGAAGGAGATTAAACGTGTTGACCAGGCCAAGCAAGCGTTCGCGCCAATAAGGGCGCGGTAGAACTGGCTGTGGAAAACGTGAATCGAACTCCCGTTCAATCGCTAATCGGATGTGTGTAATGTCGGCATCGACGAGGAGCAAGTCGTAGGCACACAGATGCGGAATCGCTCTCGCCATTGCTCCTCACTTTTGGACAGTGTTCAACCGCGCCGTTGTACATGGGCATTCCTAAAACGCCGCAACGCCTAAATATCGTCATACTCTTCTATGCGCTTCAATAGGCCAAAGATCGCCTCGCGCTGATGCGCGAGGAGGCTTCGTCCTCTAAGAAGGTCCAGCAATCGCTGACGCCAATAGGCGATAGCGAGGACCGGCGCGGACTGCTCTTCCCTGAGTTCCCACTTAATCGCGAAACGAATATGTCGAATTTCGCCGTCGATAGACCGCAGTTCATGGGAAAGAAATTTTCGACGGCGCTGCGGGGCCATTATAAGTGCTATTACCGTGCGTGGACCGAGTAGCCGTTTAACAACCGTAACCGCGGACGGCCCCGATGTCCGTGAAGCTCGGCGGTCGCAAGGTCCACGTATGGGAGGCTGTCGTTTGACCCCGATGAACGAACAGGTCCCGAGAACGCGATCAGAGAAAGGATCCGTCGAAGCAAACGGCCGCGAGCCAATAAGGCGCGGGCCTAGCGTCTGGAAAATATACCGATTCAGAGAACTATGCTGCCTGTTGTAATCGCAATTACATAAGGTCCGTAGAAACTCGCTCGACGACGCACGTATTGGGGCGATAGGGCGCAACGGTGTTCATCATGTCGACGCCTAGTGGCTGGGTTTGCTGCGCAATCTGTCGATCAGGCGATTGTCTCGGAACCATCGAACGTGCTATGCGGGCAGGACGCTCCGCCGATACCAGTAGAAAGAAACCGAAAATATCATCGTCATCGCCGTTAGGATTGCGTAGATTGCATGTGTCATAGTGAACTCCTCAGCCGTGTCATATTTATCGCTTCCCTGACCCAAAAGTAAAGCTGGCCCCGCGTTTGTTTCCCGAGCCACCCGACAGGGGGCCGGGGAACATGCGAAACGTGCTGCGGTCGCGATAGCCGTACCCGGTCGCCATCCAAGCGTAGTCTGCGTCTTCTCGGGACGCCATTCAGGAATAAGAAAAGATCGAATTAAGTAGTACGTCAGAGTTCGCTTGCCTGAACCTTGCCATCTATAATGTCCTTGCCGTATTGCATGGCCGAATTGATGGCGTCGATTGCGCTCGTAGGGTCAGTCTCAGCGTACACCGTTCCGTAGCGCCGCGGCTTCACGTTGCTGGGTTGGACGCTCTCGATTCGCACAACGGAAGAGAACTTTCTTGCACCTTTGGCATATGGGTCGCGATGCAGTGGGAATTCCTGATGAGAGAAGCACGAAGCTCGTACCCTCCGTATTCGATAGTGGCGATGGTCATGATGGCGCGCTCCTTGAGATGCTGACCGCCAGCAACGGTGTCGATGCAAATCTCGATAATCGGGCGGCCAGAGATAAATTCGTGTCACTTAACAATGCGCCTAATGCCATGGTAAAGCAAATGAAATCACATCTTAATCAAAAAGAAAGGAGTTGTGTGCGTCAAGTTGTGCAGAAACCGGATGCCGGTGGTTTCAGTTGATCCATCTGCGCTGAGTGCGGCGCGGAGGGCGTAGCCCGCAGCGCCGAACCCGCGCGCCCGCTATGCAGCCGCGCGCAAGAACTCCTTCTTCTGCTCGGCCAGCAAGGCCATGTTCAGATAACGGCTGTCTTCCAGCCACGTTTCATGCGTTTCGCTACACAGGGCCCTGATCAGCCGAAGGCACGACGCTTCGTTGGGAAAGATGCGCACGATACGCGTGCGCCGCCGGATTTCCTCATTCAGTCGCTCCAGCATGTTGGTGGACTTCAGGTGCTTGTGATGCGCGCGCGGCAATCGGTAAAACGTCAACGTCTCAGCGATGTTGCCTTCGACCCAGTCCACCAGCTTCGGATATTTTCCCTGCCACTTGCTGATCCACGCAGCCAGATCCCGTTGCGCTTCCTGCAGGTCGCGACGATCGTACATCCAGCGCAACTCCTGCAGGCAGTCGTCATCGGCCTTGCGCGGCAGATAGTCCAGCGCGTTGCGCAGGAAGTGGACGTAGCAGCGCTGCCAGGCGGCTTCCGGCAGCACCTCGCCGATCGCCTTCTTGAGCCCCGCGTGGTCGTCCGAGGCGACGAACTCGACGCCTGACAGGCCGCGCTTCTTTAGCGCCAGAAGGAACTCTTTCCAGCTCGAATGGCTTTCGCGGTTGGCCAGCTCCACAGCCAGCACCTGCCGGTGGCCTTCCCAGTTGATGCCGATGGCGATCAGCACCGCCTGCGACCGGATCACGCCCGACTCACGCACCTTCTCATAGCGCGCGTCGACGATCAGATACGGATACGCTTCCTCCAGCGGCCGGTGTGCAAACTTTGCCAGCGTCGCATCCAGCCCTTTGTTGATCGCCGAAATCGCCGAGGCCGAAAAACTGTGACCGCACAGCTCTTCGGTAATCGCCTTGACCTTGCGCGTCGACACACCCTGCACGTACATCTCGGCCAACGCCGCCACCAATGCCTTCTCGCTGCGCGCATAGCGCTCGAACAGCGCCGTTGAGAATTCGCCATGCCGATCACGTGGCACGCGCAACTCCAGTTTGCCGATGCGCGTCACCAGAGCGCGGCCGTAGTAGCCCGCACGATAGCCGCTTCGCGTCTCGCTGCGCTCATTGGGCGCAGCGCCCAGCAGCTCTGTCATTTCCGCTTCGAGCACTTCCTGAAGCGCATCCTTCATAAGCGCCTTCATCAGATCCCGGTCGCCGGCAACCAGCGCTTCCGCTGACGGCCGGTTAGTACTACGCTTGGTCGTGGCCATGGTGCAAGCCCTCCCGAGGGCAGGTTGACGAACTGGACATTCATCAACTTACACCACGGCCACCCCCGCCTCTGCGCTCCTGACGCCTCAGCGTTTTTGCACATCGTTCAGCACACTACCAAGAAAGGGGCTCTTGCCGGCTGTGCAAGCGCCGAGACCGTCGAATGAACTACTTTCCCGCGCGGCGCTTCGGCCCAGTGCCGTAGAACGCATTGAAAATGTCAACGTTGCGTCTATAAAGTCGTCAAGTTCCGGCTTCTGGGCGCCGTCACGACGGCGAGAACTACTCCGCGGGCGTTCGGCGGACGCGAAATAAGACCGTCACTTCGCTTCGGATTCCGCGCGCCTGTGATGCTTGGATGGTGGTGGTCGCGTATCACGGCAGACGGATGCGACCGTCGCGGGCAGTAACCGACGAAGAACTTCGATTCGCGGCCGTTTACCGAACGGCTTTTAATCCAAGGACCGGAAACGCTCTGCCGAAGCTGGACGCGAACTCCCGTGAACCACGGCATGGGCTGCACCGCCGCCCGATATGGCGGCGACAGTGTCGCAAAGGGTCGGGAAAGACAGCTCGCCGGTCCACGCGAGCGGCAACTTGCGGATGCTCGATCTATCTAGCTCGCGCCTCAGGTCCTGTATGACACCTAATGCCAAGACGCACCGGACAAGGCCGGGCCCGACGTTTGTCGACACTCAATGGCCCGTCCCACCCGCACACTTGAGGAGCCAGCCTTTCACTGTTTCATCTTTCCGGTTGCCTTTCCGGTTGCGTCCGCCCCCGAAGCGCCTTCCGGCGACATGCCCTTCTGACGTTGCTGCATCAGTGTCGGGCCGCCTGAGGTGCTTGCCCCGCTGGAAGCGCTGTCGGCCGCTTGATTCGTCGCGGTGCCGTGCTGAGGCGTTGGTGACGCAGCCTTCTGCGTGCTTTGCGCCTGCGCGCTCATGCTTGTCATTACGAGCAGAATGCTTGTTAGAGCTAAGATGCGATTCATGGCTGTCTCCCGAGCCTCACGCGGCTCCCTCATTCTCATACCATTCGATTATGGTGCGACGGCACCGGGGTCACGATCAACCGCCCCACTGGCCGCGTCTTTCGCATCCTCTTTCCGCCCCCCGCCTTGACCGATAGGCGGGGATACCTTCCTAAAGTCCGCTTACCCCGGCCGGGCTACGCCATCGATGCGTTTAGGCCACGGCGCGCGGCTAAAAAGCGATCGATTTCACTAACCCCGTGCTCAATAGCTGAACGCTTGGCCTCGTACGGTTCATGAAATCGATTCAACAGGCCGCTGACCACTTGGTCACCGCTTGGTAGGCGCACGATCACCATGGCGGCGAACGATGTCCCGTCAGGCACTGCAAGTCCTGTGACCAAGTACCCTTTGAAATCCAACTCGATTGCGTCTTTCATGGAAGTCGCCGGTCTGGCGTCTCGGTGGCTAGGTGCTTATGCCAGCAGCGAATATAGGGCCTGCTATAGCATCCGTCGCGGCGCGCTTAGTGCCGCCCATCGGGCAAGCAACGTCAGAGACGAATCCCCACCGCCTGCTGACAGGCAGCGCGGATTGCGCACGGATGATCGCGCATTCAGCATGCCCACGGCATCGCTTTTTGGAATGGAGCGCGTCGCACGCGGGCGTGCGTTCAGGTCTAGGGTCCGTCCCGTAGTTAAGACTATAGCGACGCTGGCTATGGCGGCAACACCCCTGTGCGCGTGAATATGGCTAGCGGGTACGGTATATAAGGTATCCGACGAAAACGGTCATCGCACGGGGCTGCGCGACGACGGGCTTCTAGACTTGCCGACGTGGCATAATCGTCGTCGAGTCAGACCCAGGCCGCGTGGCGAGATCGAAGTGACGTGGGATGCATCGGCACCTCACGGATGTTTCGATCCACAAATTCGCAGCGAGGGTAGATGAGAATACTGACTTTCTACCGGCTCAATGTCACTGCCTTTCAGCGTCCGGTCGCAATGCACCGGTGTCCGATCGAGGACGTGCAGCTCGGTCAGACCGCCTCACATAAGAAATCGAACGCGCTCCGTACTCGGGTGCCAGCCGACCTCCGTGGTGCCGAACCGTTAACGCATACTCGTGAGTGCGGCTCGTGTTCGGCTTGCAGTACAGCTCAAATCAGCGAAGTCAGGAAACTCGCCCATTATTTAAGAGCGTGTCTTAGCGTAAAGTGACCTGTACACGGAAGGACTGCCGAGGGCGCGCGAGACGAAACGAAGTTACGTATACAAGGCATTCGCGATCGTTGTAGAGACTGATCCAGTCTTCCTTCCGTCAGACAACGCTAAACTGCGGGCGCCTGATGGCTTCTTCGCTGTCGTGCAAATTACGACCGAACAAGGCTCGCCCATCACATCGCCGGTACGGCTCTCGGGACTCGGCGAGCGCCCCTTTGCTACGGAGGCTGAAGCGCTCATGAGCGGATATACAGCCGGCCAGCGATTGATCGACGATCTGGCTGAAGACGAGCGGAACCCCGAGTCTGATTCCTAGGCCTGTACCACGTCCTACTTCTCATCGAACAGTGCTCCTATTGGCGCCGATTTCGCTTTGAGGAAACGCGCCGGAGCTTCCGTTCCAGTATGTACCGGCCGCTTGCGGTATTGCGGCGTCAAAAAAAGCCAGTTGCGGAGTTCAACGGCCCTTCCTGCCCGGCTCAATTTGAGGATGCGGAAAACGGGGGATGCGGGCGGTGAGCACCGTCCCTTTCTCATCCGAAGCCACGCCCACAGTGCCGTCATGCGCCTGCGCGATGCACTTGCAGATATAGAGCCCGAGTTCGTAAGGTAAGTCAGTATGACTTTCCTTGAGGCGGAGGCTGGCCTGACGTGGGCGTTTAACGCGGGTTAGCATCTCTGCCAGAGCCGCATGGGTGGGCATGGGCCGCACCCCGGCAACGTCCCGCGGAGGCCAGCATGGACAACGATAGCACGGTGTATGTCGGGCTCGATGTGCATAAGGAATCGATTACCGTTGCATATGCGATTGAAGGCGGTGATGTCGAGGTATTGGGCAAGATCGAAACTACGCCGACTGCGATCGATAGGCTAAGCAAACGCCTACGCTCTAAAGGGCAGCATGTTCGAGCTACGTACGAGGCAGGCCCCTGCGGTTACGAGCTGTACCGACGTTTGATTAGGCAAGGAGTTGACTGCACGGTATGCGCGCCGTCGCTCATCCCCCGAAAGCCCGGCGAGCGCGTAAAGACGGATCGTCGTGATGCAATCAAGCTGGCGCGCTCGCTGCGCGCTGGAGACCTTTCGACGGTCTACGTGCCGAGCGTTGAGGACGAGGCGTTCAGGGATCTCGCGCGAGCCTGGGCATCGGCTCGTGAAGACTTGCGGCAGGCACGGCAGCGGCTGAAGTCTTTCCTGCTTTCCCATGGTGTGCGCTACGCAGCGCGCTGATTGGGGCCCAGCACATCGACGCTGGTTGAGCAAATACTCATTCGAATCTGCGTGGCGGCAATTGGCTTTCGAAGAACATCGACGCTCTATCGACGACCGCGTGGCGCAATGTGAGAGACTGGAAGTAGCCTTGCGCGAAGCAGTAATCGAATGGAGCTTTTACCCGGTGGTGTTGGCGTTACAGGCAATGCGCGGCATTCAGTTCGTTACAGCGGTGGGCATCGTTTCCGAACTCGGCGACCTATCGCGCTTTGAACATCCACGTCAGCTCATGGCCTGGCTCGGTATAACACCATCGGAGCACTCGTCTGGCGGCACGAGACGTCAAGGCGGCATTACAAAAGCGGGAAACAGCTATGCAAGAAAGCTACTCGTCGAAGCTGCTTGGAGCTATCGGCACCCAGCCCGCGTAAGCAAAATCATGCAGCCCCGACACGAAGGCATTCCAAAGGAAATCATCGATCGTGCGTGGGACGCGCAGCTTCGACTGTGCAAGAAGTATCGCAAACTTGCGACACGAGGCAAGGACGTCAACGTTGCAGTGGTCGCTGTCGCCCGAGAACTCGCTGGCTTCATCTGGGATATTGGTCGTCTAGCAATGTCGCTCGCACTGCCGCGTCGTAGTGCCCAATCAATATAAAGAGACTGCGGCTTAACACCTATTTCCAAAACTTTGGAGAGTTTCCTGAAGGCGGCGTAGCCCGGTACAAGAGCAACCCACGGCGTCGCTTCGCGACGGCAGAAAGCAGGCCGATTCGCGGCGTAAGAAGGTGGCAGGCTCATATGACGGACCTCTGTAATGCGGTAACCAACCCGCGGATATCAGCGTGATTCACCGTCGGCCTTACTGCTACGTCGCCCTCAGGAAATTCCATTGAAATGAAAGCTGAAAGAACCCCTCGCTTCACTTGACACGGAAAGTCATATCAGCGACTCGGCTGGGCCAGTTCCTCATTCGCGCGCGCGTGAGGCATGATGGTGCTGTCGTGGTGGAATTCGTATAGATCACGTGGATCGTGCCCATGATCGGCAATCGTGGACACGATCCACGCAAATCCGTCCAGATCTACCCGGTTAAGGGTGTAGGCGGAGTGGCCGGCTTCAGTTTGTCGGCCACGTTCCAAGGCAGCAATTCGTCGATGCGTGAGATCTTGTGATCAGCGATATGGGTCAGGACGTATTCCAGATAGGCACGCGGGTTGATCCCGTTGAGCTTTGCCGACCCGATTAAGCTATACATCGCGGCGGCTCGCTCGCCCCCGCTGTCGGAGCCGACGAACAGATAGTTCTTGCGTTTATGCCGAGGTCGCCATAAACGCAATTATGCGCACTTACGGATTATGCGCAGTGCGATCCGTCTCCTGGCTTCACTCCGAAGCGCCAACGTGTGTGAGGCGAGCGTCGGCGGGATCTAACTCAGCATAATAAATCGTGGTCTGATGGTGTTCCGCGAACCCCCGTGCGGAGATCATCATGTTTACGGATGCCTGCCTGAATCGTCTCGCCCGGCGAGACTGGCTTCTACATGGCCCCTTGAGCCAGTTTATTGATTCGTACATATGCGAGCTGGAGCGCTTACGTTACGCAAGAGGTACTGTGGGAGCATACTTGCGGTGCCTCGCCCACTTCAGTTATTGGATGAGACGTACGCGCCGATCCGCTTCGGATTTTGACGAAGCTCTTGTCGAGCACTTTATACGGGATCATCTGCCAGTCTGCTGTTGTCCAGAACCTTGCCGGTCAGTTGTATCCGAGATGCGCGCAGCACTGCATCATCTTCTGGCGCTGCCATTCTACGCTGAGGCCGTCCACACGATCGCGCCGGATCCCATAGCTCGTGAATTGCACAACTTTGATGGTTTCTTGCGCGACACTTGCGGCTTGAAGCGTTCGACGTGCGTCTACCGCGTCCGTCATCTTGAGGCATTTTTTGCAAGCCGTACGCTGGATGAGTCCGCTGAATCCTTAGCCCTGACCATACCGGCAATCGAGGCTTTTCTCGTCGACCTTGCCCGACGCCATTGGAGACCCAGTTCGCTCGGAGTCGTATGTACGAGCTTGCGTAGCTATCTGAGATACCGAGCATTGCGCGGTGACGATACGCGCCTTGCTGTCTCGACGTTGCCGCTGATCGCCAACTGGCCGCATCGAAACCCGCCGAAGGTACTGTCAGAGATTCAGCTCGAACGTTTCCTTCAAGCGTTCAATGTAAACACCGCATCCGGTATGCGAGATTACGCGATAGCTCGCTGCATTCTTGATCTTGGCCTGCGTGGAGATGAGGCCACACACCTGACACTCGACTCCATAGACTGGCGACGCGGCGTCGTAACGTTGCCGCACACCAAGAGTAACCGTGTACAACGTATGCCGTTGCCAGAACAGGCTGGTGCTGCTTTAGCCAGGTACCTGCGCGAGGGGCGCCCGCTGACGGACAGCCGATATGTTTTCGTGCGTCACCGCGCTCCGTTCGGCGTTCCGTTGACTGTCGCCGCGATTCGCAATGCGATGAACCGGGCGTTCGAACGCTGCAATCTTGATGACCAATTCTGCAACACGCATGTGCTTCGGCGGTCAACCGCTACTCGCCTGCAAAGGGCGAACGTTTCGATCAAGGAAATCGCCGATCTGCTGAGGCATCGGAGCTTAGACACGGCCCGTGTCTACGCCCGTGTGGATATCGAGCGCCTGCGGGAGGTTGCCCTGTCATGGCCTGGGAGCACATCATGAACGTCACCGACGAGTGGGGCTCCCGCGTAACGGAGTATCTTGTGGGGGGCGACAATTATGTTGGCCGGTCGTTGACGTTTGTTTTGGCCGGTGGTGAGGAGTCGGAGGCGGCGTAGCCGCCGGAGACGACGAACGACCGGCGGCGCCGCGTCGGCGGGGCAATAGGATGGCTGATCGATTCTTAAAGAAGAAGCGGTCAGCACATGTCTGGAACCCGCATCACCGACCAACAGGTTCGCCTCTATATGAACAAGCGCAAACACCATCCGCAGGAAGTCGCGGCCGCCAAGGCAGGGATAAGCGTGCGCAGCGCACGCCGCATCGAGCGTGACGCGACGTTGCCATCCCAGAAGCCGCGACGCTCCTGGCGCACCCGTCCCGATCCGTTCGCCGATGTCTGGGACAGCGAGGTCGTGCCGTTGCTGCGCAACGCTCCACATCTGATGGGCATCACGATCCTGCGCAAGCTGCAGGATGATCACCCGGGCAGCTATCCCGAGAGCATGCGTCGCACGCTGGAGCGACGCATCTCTCAATGGCGGGCGATCGAAGGTCCCAGCCAGGAGATCTTCTTCCCCCAGGAACATCAACCCGGCGTGCGCGGGCTGTCCGACTTCACCGATATGAGCAAGCTGTGCGTGACGATCGGCGGCGCACCGTTCGAGCACCGGCTGTATCACTTCGTACTGGCATTCTCGCGCTGGGAGTATGCGTGCGTGGTCGAGGGCGGCGAGAGCTTCGAAGCCCTCGCCAACGGCTTGCAGAACGCTCTGTGGCAGGCGGGAGGTTGCCCGCGCGAGCATCGTACCGACAGCCTCTCTGCCGCCTTCAAGAACCTGAGCGAGAAGGAGGACTTCACGACCCGTTATAAGGCGCTGCTCGATCACTACGAGATGCAGGGCACGCGCAACAATCGCGGTTTGGGTCATGGGCAGCGACAATTGTCGTGGCCGGTCGTTGACGCTTGTTTTGGCCGGTGGTGAGGAGTCGTAGGCGGCGTAGCCGCAGGAGACGACGAGCCACCGGCAGCGCCAGGTCGACGGGGCTTTAGGATGGGATGATCGAAGCTTGAAGAAGAAGCGGTCAGCTCATGTCTGGAACCCGCATTACCGACCAACAGGTTCATCTCTATATGAACAAGCGCAAACAGCATTCTCAGGAAGTCGCGGCCGCCAAGACCGGTATCAGCGTGCGTACGGCACGCCGCATCGAGCGCGATGCCACGTTGCCCTCGCAGAGGCCGCGTCAATCATGGCGGACCCGCCCGGATCCCTTCGTTGACGTATGGGACAGCGAAGTCGTACCGCTGCTGCGCAGTGCGCCCAACCTGATGGGCATCACGGTCCTGCGCAAGCTGCAGGATGATCACCCGGATCGTTATCCCGATAGCATGCGGCGCACGCTGGAGCGACGTATCCGCCAGTGGCGGGCCCTTGAAGGGCCTACGCAGGAGGTGTTCTTCCCCCAGGAACATCAACCGGGCGTGCGCGGACTGTCAGACTTCACCGATATGAGCAAGCTGTGCGTGACGATCGGCGGCGCCCCATTCGGTCACCGGCTGTATCACTTCGTGCTGGCGTTCTCGCGCTGGGAGTACGCGAACGTTGTTGAGGGTGGCGAGAGTTTCGAGGCCCTCGCAGCGGGATTGCAGAACGCGCTATGGCAGGCCGGCGGTTGCCCGCGCGAACATCGTTCTGACAGCCTGTCGGCTGCCTTCAAGAATCTGACAGAG
Organism: Caballeronia grimmiae; assembly: GCF_022879615.1. Lineage (NCBI taxonomy): Bacteria > Pseudomonadati > Pseudomonadota > Betaproteobacteria > Burkholderiales > Burkholderiaceae > Caballeronia > Caballeronia grimmiae. The sequence continues at coordinate 51,873 of NZ_CP084277.1, read as the reverse complement.
CAGGAGGACTTCACGAAGCGTTACGCAGCGCTACTTGACCATTACGGCATGGAGGGCACGCGCAACAATCGTGGCCTGGGTCACGAGAACGGCAGCGTGGAATCCTCGCATCGGTATCTGAAGGAAGCGGTCGACCAGGCCTTGATGCTTCGCGGCCATCGCGAGTTCGCTGACCGGGCTGCGTACGATGAATTCATCCGTGAGGTGGTGATGCGCCGAAACCGGCGCAACGCTGCGGCGTTTCGTATTGAGCGCGCACAGTTGCAGGATTTGCCTGAACGTCGCACCACGGACTTCGTCGAGGAAGAAGCGCTCGTGACCCGCTGCAGCACGTTCACTGTGCGGGGCATCCTGTACAGCGCGCCGTCGCGCCTGATCGGCCACCGGCTGAAGGTTCGGATCTATGGTGACCGGCTCGACTGTTACCTGTCCGGTGCGCCGGTGCACAGCACCGCGCGAGGTTCCCGTGCAGCGGACAACCGCCACGCGCTGGATTATCGTCACTTCATCGATTCTCTCAAGCGCAAGCCGCAGGCGTTCAGGGGGTTTGCGTTTCGCGACGCGCTGTTTCCCCGTGAGGCCTACCGCCGAACCTGGGAGAGGCTGGAGGCGCAACTGACGCAACGTCAGGCATGCAAGACGATCGTGGGGCTGCTCGAACTCGCAGGACACCATGGCGTTGAAGCGTTGCTGGCCGAGCGGCTGGACGTCTTGCTCGAAGCAGGCGAACTGCCCGATCTGAAGCAGTTGCGCGATGAATTCGCGCCACGTCAGGCCCTATGTCCCGAGGTGGTGGTCGAGATGCCGCCCGTCGCGGTCTATGACGAGCTGCTCGACAAGGTGGCAGCATGAACATCCCTGCCCATGACAACGGCCGTCTGGCCCTGATGCTGAACGAGTTACGCCTGCCGACGATCGGCAGGTTATGGCCCGAGTTCGTTGAGCGCTCTGACAAGGAAGGTTGGCCGGCTACGCGATTGCTCGGGGCGCTGCTCGAGCATGAGCTGGCCGAACGTGCCAAACGACGCATCGAGCGGCACCGGACCGAGTCGCATCTGGACCCGACCAAGACGCTGGCCACCTTCGACTTCGGCATGGTGCCAATGGTCTCGAAGGCGCATGTCACTGCGCTGGCTACCGGAGATTCGTGGCTGGAGAAAGGTGCCACGATTCTCCTGTTCGGGCCGCCCGGTGGCGGCAAAAGTCATTTAGGTTCGGCCATCGGACATGCTTTGATCGACGTCGGCTATCGCGTGCTGTTCACGCGCACCAGCGAGCTCGTACAGAAGCTCCAGGCCGCGCGCCAGAGTCTGCAACTTCCATCCGCGCTCACTAAGCTCGATCGGTTCGATCTCATCATCCTGGACGACCTGTGGTACGCGCGCAAGGACCAGGCCGAAACCAGTGTGCTGTTCGAACTGATCGCCGAGAGGTATGAGCGCAAAAGTCTTTTAATAACGGCCAATCAGCCGTTCTCTGGCTGGAATGACGTGTTCCCCGACCCCGGCATGACGGTCGCAGCCATCGACCGGCTCGTCCATCACTCGACGATCTTCGAATGTAGAAAGCTATCGCCGTCGAAAGGCCAGCGACAAACAGAGCGCGCGCCGGCGACAATTACCCGACGACAATTACGATGGAGGCGCGACAACTATGAATTAGCCAGCGACAACTACAACCCGTTGACCGGCCAAAATAATTGTCGCTGATCGGCCGTGCTGCTTGACGCTGTCTAGGGTCATGAGAACGGGAGTGTCGAATCCTCGCACCGGTATCTGAAGGATGCGGTCGATCAGGCCTTGATGCTTCGCGGCCATCGCGACTTCGCTGATCGTGCCGCCTACGATGAATTCATCCGCGAGCAGGTGATGCGTCGAAACCGGCGCAACGCGGCCGCGTTCCGTATCGAGCGCCAGCAGCTTCACGATCTGCCGGAGTACCGTACCACCGACTTCGTCGAGGAGGAGGCTCCTGTGACCCGCTGCAGCACGTTCACAGTGCGCGGCATCCTTTACAGTGCGCCGTCGCGCCTGATTGGTCACCGGCTGAAGGTGCGCGTCTTACGGCGACCGGCTCGACTGTTACCTGTCCGGCGTGCTGGTGCACAGCACCGCACGGGGCTCCCGTGCGCACGACAACCGTCACGCGCTTGATTACCGCCACTTCATCGGCTCCCTGAAACGCAAGCCGCAGGCATTCAAAGGGGCTCGCGTTTCGTGACGCACTGTTCTGAAGCGCACCGGGAACCTCGGAGACCGTTTTGCTGGAGTTAAGCAGCCATCGGCACTCCAGCGAGTTGCTCATAGTAACGGGCTTCCGCCTCGGCCGGTGGGATGTTGCCGATAGGTTCAAGCAGACGTCGGTGATTGAACCAGTCCACCCAACTAAAAGGCCAGTTCAAAAAGCGCGCTCCGTTCGGCTGAAGATGTTCCAGCAGACGAGTGCGCAGGCTAGCTTTAAGAAAGCTTCGTGAATGTCAGCGCGGCGTTCGAAGCGAGTGCGGAGGCGACGGAAACCATGGAGCCAAGAATGAGTCCGTTCCACGACCCAACGGAATTTGCCGAGGCCGCTGCCGTGTTCCGTGCGACGCCTGGCGATAACCGGTTGGATGCCGCGCTCGCGAAGCCGGCGGCGATGCGAGTCAGAATCGTAACCACGGTCGGCGTAGATGACCTTGGGCTTGCGAAGCGGTCGGCCGCGAGTGCCACGAATCGGCGGGATGGCGTCGACCAGCGGAAGCAGTTGGGTGACATCGTTGCGGTTTGCACCGGTCAGAATCGCGCTGACTGGAACGCCGTTGGCGTCTACGAGGATGTGGTGCTTGGAGCCTGGTCGCGCACGATCGGTGGGGTTTGGCCCAGTTTTTGGCCCGCCCCAACGGCTCGCACGGACGATGAATCGACAGCCGCATGTGAGAAGTCGAGCTGGCCCGACTCGCGCAGCTTGTCGAGCAGCAGCCCATGCAATCTGTCCCACACCCCGGCCTGCTGCCAGTCGTGCAACCGACGCCAGCAGGTCGCGCCAGAGCCGAATCCTAGCCGCGTCGGTAGATGGTTCCAACGGATACCTGTCTTCAGAACGAGCAGGATGCCATTCAATGCTGCACGGTCCGAGACCGGTAGGCGCCCGGGGTAACGCTTGCGTCGCGGTCTGGGCGCTGGAAGTAGTGGTTCGATCAGTGCCCACAGTTCGTCATCGATGATAGGTGCCGGCATTCCTTGATCCGTTGTTCAGGCATCCAAGGTTAACCGTTTCGAAGAAAAGTAAACAGCCCTTCCGAGCTCTTTTTGAACTGGCCTTTAAGTGTCGCCAGTTCGACGGCTTGCACATTGCGCCACGGGCCGCGGCGATGAATGACTTCTGCCTTGTAGAGGCCGTTAATCGTTTCGGCGAGTGCGTTATCGTATGAATCGCCTACGCTTCCAACTGACGGTTCAATCCCTGCTTCAGCTAGCCGGTCCGTGTACCGAATAGAAACGTATTGCGACCCGCGGTCCGAATGATGTACCAAACGGTTACCTTCGGCTGGTCGGCGCTCATGTAGGGCCTGCTCCAGCGCATCCAGTACGAAATCGGTGCGCGCTGAACTTGACACTCTCCAACCCACGATGCGTCGCGCGAACACGTCAACGATGAAGGCAACATACGCGAAGCCTTGCCAGGTCGCGACAAGGGTAAAGTCGGACACCCACAGTGCGTTGGGCTTTGACGCCTTGAACTGACGCTGAACATGATCAAGCGGACAAGGTGCGTTTTTATCGCTGACGGTGGTTCGCATCGACTTACCCCGCCGTACACCCTGCAGACCTAGCCGCCTCATCAACCGTTCAACGGTGCAACGCGCAATTCTGAAACCTTCGCGCAGCAACTGTCGCCAGATCTTACGCGCACCGTACACTCGAAAGTTCTCTTCCCAAACGCGACGGATATGCTGACACAACAAAGCATCACGCTGCTGCCGCGCTGGTAGCCGACGAGGATCGGCGCGGCGGGAGGCGTACAGGTAGTAAGTCGACGGGGCGATCGGCAATACTCTGCAGATCGGCTCGACCCCGTAGACCGATCGGTGATCGTCGATGAAAGCGATCATCACTTCGGTCGGCGGTCGAGCTCCGCCTGTGCGAAATACGCCGAGGCCTTGCGCAGGATCTCGTTCGCCTGGCGCAGTTCCCGGACCTCTCGTTCAAGCTCGCGAATTCGATCTTGCTCTTGCTTCGAGGGGCCTGCTCGCACACCACGATCACTCTCAGCCTGACGGACCCAATTTCTAAGAGTCTCGCGCGAACAGCCCATCTTCGCGGCGATCGACTGGATCGCTTCCCACTGCGTAGCGTATTCCGAACGGTGCTCGAACACCATGCGAACCGCGCGCTCGCGAACCTCGGTCGGATACTTCGGCGCAGTCTTGCGTTTTGCTTTGTCGATGCTTTCCATTTCCTCATTCTCTCAGGAGTTGAGGTCTCCGGAAAACCCGGTGCGCTTCAAAGCCAAGCGAACGCGCTCTGCATCCGTCGTCGGGTGGAGCACGCGCTACGCCGCTCTGCCTAGTGTACGAACGAGATCGGCCAGCCGGTACGGTTTGTGGATGAAAGCAAAATCGCTAAGATTGCCGTGGTGCGCCTTTAGGGCTGGGAGCGGATATCCCGATGCCAGTACGATCTTGATATCAGGATGAAGGTCTCGCGTCGAACGCGCGAGCTGGATACCGTCGATGCCCTTCGGCATGACCACATCGGTGAACAGGACGCGGATGTCGTCGCGACGGCTCAGGGCCTCCATCGCCTGGGACCCGTTACTGGCCGTCAGGACCTCATAACCGAGGCTGCGGAAAAGCTCAGCCGTCGCATCCAGTAAGTCCGGCTCATCCTCGACGACTAACACCGTATCGAGCATGGGACCCGTAAAGCTCTCCTCATCGCCGCTTGTCCCTCTTGCTACCGGCAAGTACATGCTGACGACCGTGCCCCTACCGGGCTTACTGTCGATCACCACGTCACCGCCGGACTGCGTAATGAAGCCGTACACTTGACTCAAGCCGAGACCGGTGCCCTTACCAACCTCCTTGGTGGTAAAGAACGGTTCATACGCGCGAGCCGCAACCTCGGGGAGCATTCCTGAGCCGGTGTCAGAGACGGACACTCTGACGTACGGGCCGGGCATGAGCGCGCCCACCGTCCCTGCGGCGAGTTCAACATTTTTCACGGCGATGACGATCTTTCCGCCATCGGGCATGGCGTCGCGCGCATTGACGACGAGGTTAAGCAGTGCGGCTTCAAACCGCGCGGCATCCAGGAGAACTGGCCGGGGTCGGGGCTCCTGCTTTACTTCGAACTCGATCGCGGCATCGACTGCCCGCCGAAGCACTGCTTCGAAGCTGCGCAGCACGCCATTCAGGTGACATTTTTCGGCCTTGAGGGGCTGCTGCCGTGCGAATGAGAGCAGTTGCTGGGTCAGTGTCGCACCGCGGGCGACCGCGCGCTGCATCGTTTCAAGCATTCTGATATCGGCGTGCTCGTGGAGCCTGAGTGACATCACATCCAAACCGTTCGACATCACGGCCAGCAAATTGTTGAAGTCGTGGGCGACGCCGCCGGTCAGCTGACCCAGCGATTCCATCTTTTGTGACTGAAACAGCGCGGCGTTGGCGCGTTCCAGTGCCTCGGCAGCCTGTCTGCGCTCGGTCACGTCGCGTGTCACCTTCGCAAACCCGACCAGTTTGCCGACGTCATTGTGGATAGCATCGATCACCACATGCGCCCAGAAGCGCGAGCCGTCCTTGCGCACTCGCCAGCTTTCCCGCTCGACGCGGCCCTCTGTGGCGGCGATCGACAGCATCTGGGCAGGCAACCCGCCGGCGCGGTCTTCTTCCGTATAAAAGACGGAAAAATGCTTTCCGAGAATTTCGTCGCGCGCGTAACCCTTGATGCGCTCGGCGCCAGAATTCCAACTGGTCACTTCGCCGGCCGGCGAAAGCATGTAAATCGCATAGTCGGTCACGCCTTGGACCAGCCGGCCGAATTGCTGCTCGCTTTGACGCAACGCTTCCTGGGCGACCTTCCGCTCGGTCATGTCGCGTGTGATCTTGGCGAAGCCAATCAGCTCGCCGGAATCATCGTGGAGCGGATCGATGACCACACTTGCCCAGAACTGGCTGCCGTCCTTCCGCACCCGCCAGCCTTCGTCCTCGAATTTTCCTTCGTCAACCGCAGCCCGCAGTACGCCGTCCGGCCGACCGGCAACCTGTTCGTTCTTTGGGTAAAACACCGAAAAGTGCTTACCGAGGATTTCGCTGGCCGCATAACCTTTGATGCGTTGTGCCCCGGCATTCCAAGTTTTGATGAATCCGGCCGTATCCAGCATGAGAATCGCGTAATCCGTCACGCCTGCCACGAGCAGTCTGAAAGATTGCTCGCCTGAAATGGCCCCGGTGGTCTGTGTGTAATTTTTCATGGTCTCTGCGTTGTAATGCCGCGTGGACGATCTGTCGTCAGCGATGGGGGCCTTACCGCCACGAAGCAAGCGTCGCGCCAAAAGGGGGCACAGGTTACGCGCTCGCTGCCAACTCACGGTCAACGGTTCGGGTAACAACGCCAGATTTGACGAAAATTCCCAACCTTGATTACATCCCCAACTTCGGCCTCGGCAACCCTTATAGATGCTGAACCGCAGTCGCGTAGGACTTCGCCGCGTCTTTCAGGTGGCCGGCCGCCGCCTGGACCTGCGTCGGCAATTCACTCAGCGCGAGCAGGGTGTCGACACCGTCCAGCCGCCTGCGCAGTTCGATGACGAGATCCATGACGCTGGCCTCCCCCACCCGCCGGCGATTGCTTTGTCTGGAGCTCACCGCGGAGCAGTCGACAAGGCGATCGACCTTGCGGAAGTATGCTTGAGCAGCTACGCGATGCCTCGCATACAGCGAAGCAACATTTGACTTTGAAAGACAGTCTTTAACAACGGCGGCGTTCATGCCGAGATGAAGCTGCAGCGCGTCGGGGGCGTCTGCCCGGTGAAAACATGCCACCTCATCGAACAGCGTCTCGCCGTCCCTGTCGATTAGATCGATCCAGACCTCGCCCTCTTCGAGGGTCTGGCCGGCGCGACGAATCACCCGCTCATCTTCATTAGCGCAAGCAAGCATCCGGTGTCCGTCGACATCATCGACCGGCATTTCGAACACCTCCACCAGTTCCCCGCTAACTGCAACCTGCACGATCAATAACGCCATCTCTGCTCCTTGTGATGGAATGACGGGAATACCGCTGCGCAGATCAAGCGATCGAACGTGGCGATCGTTTTGAGTGGCATTTTGAGGAAACGAGGCGTGAGCCGAACATCTTCGCGGTTCTTCAGTACGCCGTTCGCGACAATCGGGTTGACGTGGGCACTGGGTCGGACGGCACCTACCTGACGGAAGCAGCACCCCGGGGCTATGAAACTCTCGGTCGGGCAGCAAATATGGTACGCATACCGCGATGAGACAGATTTTTTCAAGCGCACCGCGGGAGCACCCCGCATGGCCGCTTGTGCGCTTCCGGCCACGACTTAACCGCGACTGTCGACCCAGCCACGCGCCCATGCTGTAGCGTGCCCCACCGCCTGTGTTTCACTATCGAAATAGTCGAGCACGTCGAATTTGTAGGAGACCGCTTCAGCACTGCCGGCGTCACCTCTGGTGAGTAGCAGATTTGCAGCAAACCAGCCGTCAGGTAACCGGTGGGCGGACGGCGAAATCGAATAACCGTTGTACTGGTGAATATAGTTAGTGTTTTGCATACGCGACAACGAACGCACGGCATCAATGTCGTACGAGCGAAAGTAAGTCAAAAAAATTTGAGGCGAGACAGATCGTGTCGGAGACAAATGATGCGCAGTCGAATGCGGCGATCAGATCGGGAGCGCGTGGCTCAGCGAGGATGCTAGTCGGCTAACAAAAACAAAGGGCCGGTAGACCGGCCCTTGAATTACATTACTGCGGCGAGATGTTCGCGGCTTGCATACCCTTCGGGCCACGCTTTGTCTCGTAGCTCACCTTCTGGTTTTCTGCGAGCGTCTTGAAGCCTTCGCCTCGGACTTCCGAGAAGTGTGCGAACAGATCGTCGCCGCCAGCGTCAGGAGTAATGAAGCCAAAGCCTTTGCTATCGTTGAACCACTTAACAGTACCGGTATCCATGAGAATTCCCTGAAATAGAAATAACAGCTCCGGTGCGGAGCGACAAAAACTTCAAGGAAGAAGAGAGGACAGCGAGTACCGCGCAGATGAGGCGGAAAATGGTGATCAGCAATCGAGCTTCTTGAACTTTCGATCCTCAGGATATAGGCCCCGACTGCGCCTGTCAATTTTTTTATTAATGGGCGCTTCTCTCATTAGACGGTCCGTCAGCGCGTATGGGATGGCTACAGGCTCTTGAGCAGTCGCTTGACGCGCATTCCAATGGCAACGGATCGGCTCGATCTAGGCAAGGTGAGATCGCCACATGCCTAGCTTGTCGTCCAATCCTCAGCACCGGACCCCTTCGTGCCACCCGACACGTCGCCAGTCTTCTCATTCCTACGGATCACAATGGTGCGGTACGGCGCACGTGTCTACGATGTGGCTAAGGTGCGATTTGCGGCCGGTATTAGGGCGCTATAACTGAACTGCATTTTTGTCCGATGCCATATGCAAGCCATCTTGCCTAAATAAGATGGCGTGTATGGCAAGCAAATCTCCCCCGGAGTGGCAGTTTCACGCCGATGTGCAGACGTAACGCCACTTGGCGGCGTTGACATCGATGCCGGCGTAGTCAATGCCTCGCTGTTGAGCGCGCTGGACGTCCGCGAGCTGCAACGCCGCAGCTCGCGACTTCTGTGCGATGACGTAGTCGCTCTGCCTAGCCGGCAACGGTGCGTTCGATCTTGATCCAAATTTGAAGTGCGAAGAACGACGAACGGCCCGCCTCGTGTTGTTGGGGAGAGTGAAACGGAGCGCCCCGATCGGCTCCCCGAGTGCCCGAGTGCGACTGGGTTCCTCCCTAACGCCGTAGCCTTTGTCAGAAAGACCGTCTAGCAAAAACCGCCGGCGGATGGTTCCGGAACCAAGTCTGCGACGCCTGATAAGGCACCCGGCATAGTGCGCCGTGCGAGAGGCGACGCGAGGAAGTAAGGGAAAGCAGAATCCACGCACACGGCGCAGCGGTCAAGCATGCGCTCAATAGCACGCGAGGCAAGCAAGTTCCTCTTACGCCCGATACGAGCCCGCCTTGCCCGACAGTGTAGGGAATAAGCCGCCGCTGATACGCCTCGACGTGGGCCGGCCGCGCGACGCGGGGCGCCGCAAAATCGGAGGGGCTGTGCTGACAAGCTTGCCGTACCCCGACGATCAAGCATCGTTGGCGGATGGATTTCCGCAACTCGACGAAGCACGTGTCACCTCCTACCCATCGCCGTCACCCCATGCCGCTCCATCCGAATGTCCGGTACTGAGTGGATAAGCCTATCGATTGACCGTAAAAAAGAACACCTACCTGCCCTCAGAAGCAAAGGATTGGTCACTGTTTGAGACTGCAGGAAGGTCGTGCAGGAAGCGAATGTCCCGGCCCTTACCCAAGGTGGACGCTAAGCGTAGGGCTGACATCGCATCGCTAACGACTACCACGAAGGGGCCATCGAGCCGGGGAAGTTCTATGCGCCAGCCAGCGCCGGTATGCGGTCTTACAACGATCTCCCAATAGCTGTCGTCCATGGCGTGAGTCATTTCGGAGAATAGCTCCCCGGTTAGGGAAAGAAGGCCCGACACTAGGAACGGGCCAAGCAGACAGATGCTCTAAAGCGCGCCTTGCGACAGGCGCAACAAAAAGCTTAGGCGTGGTAGTACGCAAAGAGAAGGCGAAAAAGAAGACACGCATGAGCGATTGCTTTCTCGGCCGACCGCGTGGAAAGCTTGGCCCGCCGTGCTTGCGCGGGCTTTTTTAAGTATTAAGTACCACATCGCAAGTGAGACACCTGAAAGCTCGATGATGCGCGTCACGTGCAGTCAAGATCCTTTTCGCGCCCCCGACGGCAGGGAAGTCCGGGCTGCGAGCCCAAGGCCACTGAATAAGCCCAAAGCCAATCATTTAGGGAGCGGAAGATTCGACGGAAGCCCCTTCGCGTCCGTAGTGGCTTCATCTGCCAACCCGTTGGTTTGTACGCCAAGCTCATGTTGCGCTTGCTGCCAAAACTCATCTGACCGCCCATCAGGGCGACCGGCTTGTTCCCATAGTTGATAGGCAAGCGTACGGAGTTGTTCTTCGAGAATGGGCTCTTCCATATCGTCCTCTTGGGCAATTGTTACTCGCGGTTCATCCATAGGCATGGTATGCATGCAACGGCGAAATGGAAAGGGTTCTCCTTTATTGGGTCTTTTTGAAAGTGGCCGTTTCTTTAAAGGCATCCTTTTTTGATAGCTTTAAAGAAATTGGGACATGTCATAGCCAGGGCAAACCACCCTGTGATAAGGTCGCGCTAACGTTCGCGTCTCGACGCATCGACGTAGGCTCAACCGAGTCGATCCCATCTTTAAGCCGGGCACTTTGCCCGCAAACCGCTTACGGCAAGTGCATCGGATGCGTCCGCCCTGCACAGCCCCCTGAGCGATTTTTTTGAGGCGCTTCGGCGGGGCTCTGGTAGTCCGTCCATTCCAAGCGTAGACACTTTTCACCTCGCGCCTTGCCCGCGCATTATATTTCTCCGAGCCACCGTGCTCGAACCTACCCTCGTCTTTCGGCGGCCAACGAGCAGCCCATCTAGCGCATCGCGTCCACGCTTCCCGTTTGCTGTGCCGACAGCCAAACGCAGTAAGCACGACGCGGTGCCTTCACCGCCTTCCGCGGGCTGATCATCAGGCTACATCCGCCGAAGGCAACCACGTGATTTTGCGCGTCACTGCTTCGCATCGCGTAGCAGTGACGCGCTTTCGCGCACCCCTCTCGCCCTCGCCACATAAGACGCCCGTCTCGCGACGTGATAGTTAAGCGCACGTCAGCGCGTCGAACCGGCCAACCGGCGAACGACAAACGACCTCATCGGCAGCAGCACCCTGGCCATAAAACCCACCTCCAGGTGGCGGCCCACAGCTACCTAAACGCACGCAGTACCCGGCTCGCTGGAGCGACCGGGCGCAAGACGAAAACGAACAACGCAAACAAGATGACGATGAAAAGCACAAGCAAGCCCGCGTCACTGCCGAAGCGATCTCAGGCGCGAGAACATTCTGTTGAAGCGAAGTTCATGATGGCAGCGCTTTACAAGGGGGCTGCGACGTTGACTCGGCAGAAAATGCTGACGACGTTCAGAGCATTTGCGACGCATGCCAAACAGCGGCGCTATGGCGATGTCGATCCCGCCACGGTCACCGAGAAGCAGCTTCGCAACTATGTCGGCACTCGGATCGAAGCCGGCATCACGCCGCGCACAATCCAGAACGAGGTCAGTCACCTTCGCCGTGCTTTGCAGGGGGCAGGCCGCGGCGACTGGGCGGATGCCGTTACCAATGAACAGCTTGGCGTGCCGACCGGCACGCGGATCGGCATTGGCCGCGTAGTCGATGCAAACGTGCTTGGGCACGCCCTCGAACATGCATCGATTGACACACGCGCCTGGATCCAGCTCGAGCGTTGCCTGGGCTTGCGGCGAGAAGAAATGATTGAAAGTTATAAGAGCTTGAAACAGTGGGAGGCGGCGCTCGCACGCGGACAGAGCTTTGTGACGATCCGCCACGGCACAAAAGGCGGACGCGTCAGGGACACCGTAATCCCGGAACCCTATCGGGCGAGAGCCTTGGCTGCAGTCAGGTCAGCGCTGGAGGTCACGACAAAGACACGGCCATATCTGGTCAACGCTAAGAGTACGCGAGCAGCTCAAAAGCAGGTCCAAGACCGCTTTGCGGCTTTGGGGTTGACCGGTAAGGACTCCGGTCACGCATTGCGCCGCGCTTTTTGTCGCGATAACTACGAGCACTACCGGAGCGAAGGTCATAGCGAGAAAGAAGCGCTCGCAATGTGCTCTCGTGACCTCGGGCATGGCGAAGGCCGCGGCCGGTGGGTCTGGAACAACTATCTGAGGGCCACCTATGAACAGCAAGCCTGAATTCGTCACCGTGCATCGGCTACCGAAGGGCAGTGTGTGGAAGGTCAAGGCGGAACTAGTAGGCGGAACGCGGCTTGAAGGGCTCTCTGAACCTGCCGATGCGCTGCCGAGACTGCGGATCTCATCTGAGGCGTTTGAAGCCCTCCGAGGACTCAGGAATCGGGGTGAGACGATCCGGGAGGTAGTGGAACGATTGATCCTTGCTGCTACTGAGCAGGCGAACAGCAATCTGCGCGGATGACAACACTTGGGGCCGTCTAGGAACCCTGCTTGGCCCCTTGGGCGGCTCTGATCCGAGATTGAAATATGGCAAGAGACTTTGTGGGCCCTGTATGGGCTCTGGAGGGCACCTGGAAGTGCCCGATAAGTGTCAGATATCGGCCGCTTTTGTGACGTCAACCGATTACGGCGGTCCGCACTCCACCCATAGGGGCAGAAAAGTGGCAGTTAAGCGGCCGTTTGCGGACAGCAGCTCCGTTTATACCGGTGTTCTTCGGCCAAACCTGGCTTTTCCCGCAACTTTGTCAAAACAGAGCGCCTTGCGGATCGGGCTCGAACTCGCAGCGCAGTCTAACCACCTTCCTGCCGGCCTTTACTGGCTCCCATTTCACGACGGGGCCGTTCTTATCGAGTAGCTCCTTGACCGATGGCTCGATCACGCGCTTGCGCAACTCCTTGAAGTTCGCGCGGTAGGCCGGACTTGCGTCCATCGCGTCTTGAAACTCTTCGATACTCGGGGATTTGACGAGCGCATTCGCGCGATTGCCGTGCGTGAAGGCAAGATTAGACAGCGTCAAGCAGCACGGCCGATCAGCGACAATTATTTTGGCCGGTCAACGGGTTGTAGTTGTCGCTGGCTAATTCATAGTTGTCGCGCCTCCATCGTAATTGTCGTCGGGTAATTGTCGCCGGCGCGCGCTCTGTTTGTCGCTGGCCTTTCGACGGCGATAGCTTTCTACATTCGAAGATCGTCGAGTGATGGACGAGCCGGTCGATGGCTGCGACCGTCATGCCGGGGTCGGGGAACACGTCATTCCAGCCAGAGAACGGCTGATTGGCCGTTATTAAAAGACTTTTGCGCTCATACCTCTCGGCGATCAGTTCGAACAGCACACTGGTTTCGGCCTGGTCCTTGCGCGCGTACCACAGGTCGTCCAGGATGATGAGATCGAACCGATCGAGCTTAGTGAGCGCGGATGGAAGTTGCAGACTCTGGCGCGCGGCCTGGAGCTTCTGTACGAGCTCGCTGGTGCGCGTGAACAGCACGCGATAGCCGACGTCGATCAAAGCATGTCCGATGGCCGAACCTAAATGACTTTTGCCGCCACCGGGCGGCCCGAACAGGAGAATCGTGGCACCTTTCTCCAGCCACGAATCTCCGGTAGCCAGCGCAGTGACATGCGCCTTCGAGACCATTGGCACCATGCCGAAGTCGAAGGTGGCCAGCGTCTTGGTCGGGTCCAGATGCGACTCGGTCCGGTGCCGCTCGATGCGTCGTTTGGCACGTTCGGCCAGCTCATGCTCGAGCAGCGCCCCGAGCAATCGCGTAGCCGGCCAACCTTCCTTGTCAGAGCGCTCAACGAACTCGGGCCATAACCTGCCGATCGTCGGCAGGCGTAACTCGTTCAGCATCAGGGCCAGACGGCCGTTGTCATGGGCAGGGATGTTCATGCTGCCACCTTGTCGAGCAGCTCGTCATAGACCGCGACGGGCGGCATCTCGACCACCACCTCGGGACATAGGGCCTGACGTGGCGCGAATTCATCGCGCAACTGCTTCAGATCGGGCAGTTCGCCTGCTTCGAGCAAGACGTCCAGCCGCTCGGCCAGCAACGCTTCAACGCCATGGTGTCCTGCGAGTTCGAGCAGCCCCACGATCGTCTTGCATGCCTGACGTTGCGTCAGTTGCGCCTCCAGCCTCTCCCAGGTTCGGCGGTAGGCCTCACGGGGAAACAGCGCGTCGCGAAACGCAAACCCCCTGAACGCCTGCGGCTTGCGCTTGAGAGAATCGATGAAGTGACGATAATCCAGCGCGTGGCGGTTGTCCGCTGCACGGGAACCTCGCGCGGTGCTGTGCACCGGCGCACCGGACAGGTAACAGTCGAGCCGGTCACCATAGATCCGAACCTTCAGCCGGTGGCCGATCAGGCGCGACGGCGCGCTGTACAGGATGCCCCGCACAGTGAACGTGCTGCAGCGGGTCACGAGCGCTTCTTCCTCGACGAAGTCCGTGGTGCGACGTTCAGGCAAATCCTGCAACTGTGCGCGCTCAATACGAAACGCCGCAGCGTTGCGCCGGTTTCGGCGCATCACCACCTCACGGATGAATTCATCGTACGCAGCCCGGTCAGCGAACTCGCGATGGCCGCGAAGCATCAAGGCCTGGTCGACCGCTTCCTTCAGATACCGATGCGAGGATTCCACGCTGCCGTTCTCGTGACCCAGGCCACGATTGTTGCGCGTGCCCTCCATGCCGTAATGGTCAAGTAGCGCTGCGTAACGCTTCGTGAAGTCCTCCTGCTCTGTCAGATTCTTGAAGGCAGCCGACAGGCTGTCAGAACGATGTTCGCGCGGGCAACCGCCGGCCTGCCATAGCGCGTTCTGCAATCCCGCTGCGAGGGCCTCGAAACTCTCGCCACCCTCAACAACGTTCGCGTACTCCCAGCGCGAGAACGCCAGCACGAAGTGATACAGCCGGTGACCGAATGGGGCGCCGCCGATCGTCACGCACAGCTTGCTCATATCGGTGAAGTCTGACAGTCCGCGCACGCCCGGTTGATGTTCCTGGGGGAAGAACACCTCCTGCGTAGGCCCTTCAAGGGCCCGCCACTGGCGGATACGTCGCTCCAGCGTGCGCCGCATGCTATCGGGATAACGATCCGGGTGATCATCCTGCAGCTTGCGCAGGACCGTGATGCCCATCAGGTTGGGCGCACTGCGCAGCAGCGGTACGACTTCGCTGTCCCATACGTCAACGAAGGGATCCGGGCGGGTCCGCCATGATTGACGCGGCCTCTGCGAGGGCAACGTGGCATCGCGCTCGATGCGGCGTGCCGTACGCACGCTGATACCGGTCTTGGCGGCCGCGACTTCCTGAGAATGCTGTTTGCGCTTGTTCATATAGAGATGAACCTGTTGGTCGGTAATGCGGGTTCCAGACATGAGCTGACCGCTTCTTCTTCAAGCTTCGATCATCCCATCCTAAAGCCCCGTCGACCTGGCGCTGCCGGTGGCTCGTCGTCTCCTGCGGCTACGCCGCCTACGACTCCTCACCACCGGCCAAAACAAGCGTCAACGACCGGCCACGACAATTGTCGCTGCCCACAAGATGCTGGTCCAAATCTTGGAAGAAGCCTTGGAAGCTTACGAAAAAGCAGCTAGAGCAGCTACTCGGCAGGTATGAGGATTGTTGACACATGGCATCCCCTCCCGTCCTTGCGCTCTCGTTCGGACGCGGACTTAACCCGCTGTTGATTCCCCTCGCGGCGGATTTTCTTTGTTTATCGCTTCCGTCCGCCTAATGTACTTATGGCGTCCTCATGGCGTGGACGCGTTGGTGATTCATTCCCTGCTTGGCCCGCCTCTCTCCGGTGCGCGGGCTTTCTTTTTGTCCGCACGGTCTCTCGGTTCTGGCTACGTCTATTCTCCCTTTCCCGGGTTCGGCAGACTTGCGGCCCGTCCGTTGCCTACAGGCGCCTCTTTTAGATAGTTTTTATATTGTTTATGGGGACTGGAACCGTTGCCCGGTAAGTTTTGCGGGACGCTATTCTCCCTTTCCGGGTTTGTCTCCCTTTTCCGGGTTTGTCTCCCTTTTTCCGGGTTGCTCTGCTTCGCAAGCCCGAGTTATCCACATTCTCCCATGGTTGCACTGAGGGGAGAAACGGTCCAGTATGCTCCCCGCCGTCTAGTTAAGGGCGAATGACCCGGAAAAGGGAGAATAGATTGACAGAAGAATTGAACCCGTCAACCGGGGAACGCTGGATAACCATGTCCAACGCCCTTACCCACAAGCGGGGCGGGCAGCCGCTTAAGCCTCTGCGGGTTGATATGCGATGGGTGGGTCGCTGCACCTATCACGAGGGCGAGGGATGGGTAGAGCTAGCGTGGTGGCCGGAGATACTCTCCGCCCTGTTCGGCCTCAAAAAGAACTTCACCACGTACCAACTCCAACAGGCTACGGCCCTGCGGTCGGCGTACTCGTGGCGAATGCTAGAGCTACTCTCCCGCTTTCAGTCTACGGGTTGGGCGGAATACGACATTGAGGACTTCGCTACCGCAATGGACGCCACGGAGAAGCAACGCGCGGACTTTGCGAAACTGCGGACAAAGATCATCGAACCGGCTAAAAAAGGAACTGGAGGAAAAGGACGGCTGGAAAATCGGTTGGGAGCCGATCAAGGCAGGTCGCAAGGTTAAGGCTATCCGTTTCACGTTCGAACGAGCCCCGCAAGGGCGCTTGCTCTAGGAGAAAAATTGGAACAAGACAAACACGATTCCATTACGCTGCGCATCTACCGCGCGCCCTCGGGCCGATGGGCGGGCTGTCTCCTTGTCGGTGAGAAGGACATTGGCTCTTTCGACGGATACGACAGTCCCGAGGACGTGGAGGAGGCCGTGCGGGAAAGCGGCGTATATCCCGACCACGTAGAGGTGTACTGAGGCATGACGACACGCGGTAGCGTAGCCCTCGGGGACGTGGCTATCCTGAAACGGCGGCTAAACCACGTACGATGCCCCGCCCCTAGCCTGGCCCTTTCTGAGCGGCAAAAAGGCCGTATCCGCACCTATCCCGGTTAAAGGTACGACCTTGAGCTAGCCCCGGCAGATATCGCAGACCTTTGAAGCGGCGCTCCAACTGGCCTATGCGCGGCGGAATCGGTTGCTTCGAGTGGTAAACGGACATGCTGCACCGCAGCAAAACCGGCTTTTCCGGGCCGGAATTCCGCTCGAAATAAACCCCGGTTGTCTCAGTTTGGCCGAATGGTGCGCGGCCTCGTCCAGTGTGGTGAACTGGTTGATACTCATTCCACGGATAGCGAGGAAGTCCGTTAAGCCCTTCGTTAATCCGACCCGGATAGAAGACGCTGCGCGAGTCTATTGGGGCAACCAACCGCGTTGCGGCGCGTGGGCGCGTGTTGGTGGCCCGACGATGCGGACCGTCTTACGGCCTAGGACCCCGGACAAGCTCCTGAAGAGCTTCCCATCGGTCCAACTCATGCCCCAGCAGCACAAGCACATCAGAGGCTCTTAGCAAGTCCTCGAAGGATAGAGGCCTATTTTCAATCAACATCTGAAGCGTTGCGATCCGCGCTTCGTGTTGGGCTATTTGCTCCTTGATGACTTCCAAGGGCGGTGTTGGCTGAGTGTCCATATGGACACTGTAGGCGCTCAGGGTTCATTGGGGCAATAGCCGGGTTCGTGAACACAAAGTTCGCGGTTACTTTCACTGGGCACAAACGCCCCGTTGTGCGCGCGTGCCGCGCCCACGAGGCAGCAACTGGCACTCGAGGTCCGCCGAACCCAGGCTACAAGGGACCGGCGTAAAAGATGGGTGCTTCTCTGAGCGGGTTCACGCAGGCAGTGTTTTGCACTACAGCGGCTTGATGTTCGCCGCCTGCAGACCTTTCGGACCGCGCTTGGTTTCGAAGCTTACTTTTTGGTTCTCAGCCAACGACTTGAAACCCTCGGCACGAACCTCCGAAAAATGCGCAAAAAGGTCATCGCCCCCATTGTCGGGTGTGATGAAGCCGAAGCCTTTGGCATCGTTGAACCATTTGACCGTACCGGTTTCCATGATGATCCTTGAAGAGATAAGACTACTTTGGGGTGAGACACTGTGAGAGGTAGCCGGCCGGCGCATCGATCCTGGCTATGCCTGCAACGTTCGAAAAGCCGACTGCCGACGCGGCTGCGATTCTGTCTTCGGAACCGCCCCCTGATCGATCTCGTCCATCCCATGCTTCAAAGCAAACCGCCGTGCGTCGAGCGCGCAGGCGAAACTGCCTAATACTCCGCTGGCCGTTTGAATGCCGTCGCCATTCCGAAGAATCAGCATGGCGACATACATGCCATCGTCATAAGCTGCGAGTGGTCTGAGAACGAAACTCTTATAAGTAACCTCGCCGTTTTCCATCTATTTCTCCAAAACGAACGAATCATGTGATTGCCGACAGGCGCTTAAGTAACTTGTCCGCGTGCAATCCGATATCTGCGTCTAGCCTCTTGGCGCAAACGTCTAGGATGCGACGTTTCCAGTATTCAGGGTCAATAATGAATGAGGTGGCGAAGAAAGCGTTTCTACTAGGAAACGTTTCTAATCGTGCCAAAACCACTTCGATATGGAGAAGCTCGCTCCGGGCTAATGCATTCGCGTTCATGTGAACTCCGCTTATCGAAGTGTTCTTCGGCTGCGCCGGCTCGTGATGACAAGGCGTTATCGCGCAGGTGTTGAAGGAAGATTTCGCGTCGGTGTTCGCGGACGTAATGCTGGAAGATTAACGGGATCGAAATCAGCATCGCGGCCCCGGCCACCGCGCATCCAATAAACGTTTCCGTCATGCGTATCCTCACTTAGCGGCGGCTAACGCGGAACGTGTCGAACTGCAAACACTGGCTTTATCTAAACGTTTGAGACATTTTATCGAAACAAAAGGTGTGCACAATAGGTACGTCTGGGTGTTTACCCTTTCTTTCTAGATTATCTTCTATGAGTTTTCAATTTTCAACGACCGATCGTTTTAAACAGCGAAATTATTACTGATATTTCGTGTCTTAATTATATTAATAATATAACAGCGCGATTAAACAGCGCGCGTCAGTCTAGTGTTCCAGACGATGCGCTGTGAGAATTGATTTATGCACTTGAGTATTTGGTGCAAGCAAGGCGACCGACGTTGCGCGACCAAACCGGACGCGGAATACCGACAAGCTGGTATTTGTCGTGTCGCGAGCGGCGACCCGTTGCGGCGTTCCCCGTCCGGTGGCCCCGGGTGTCTTTTTCTGCAAAGAAGGGTCATTCGGCGGGCCCCGCCAGTTCAACGGGCCGCGAGATCGACTGCAAACACCACTTTGCCGACGTGCCCACTTGCTATGGCTGCTGCGTGATCGCTCCGATAACCTGCAGTAACGCAGTCAAGGTTACCGGTTTGCCGAGATGCGCATCGAACCCGGCGCGCAACGCCCGCGCAGCGTCCTGATCACGTCCGAACCCCGTCAACGCTATAGCGGGAGCTTTGGCCATATTCGGCCGCTTGCGCAGTGCCTCGATCAGTTCATACCCGCTCATGCCAGGCATAGCGATGTCCGACAGAATCAGATCGAATTGACGTTCCTCGGCCACGGCAAGTGCCTTTTGCGCGCTGGACTCAATGGTGACCTGGGCGCCTTCGATTTCGAGCAGCGCGCCAAACGCCTCCAGGCCTTCGATCGAATCGTCAACCAGCAGAACCCTGAGTCCCTTAAGGATGCTGGCGTCGGCAACACCCGGCGACTTCGAGCGCACGGCAAAAGGAGAATGCTTTGGTAACCATAACCGGAAACAAGCTCCCCGACCGACCCCGGCCGATTCCCCTTCAATCCTTCCGCCATGCATCTCCGCCAGTTGCTTTGTAAGCGACAGGCCAATCCCGAGTCCGCCGCTATCGCGTTTGACGCTCCCGTCCGCCTGACTGAACATGTCGAAGACCTTGGGCAAGAACTCCGGCGCAATGCCCTTGCCCGAGTCTTTGACTTCAATGCAGGCAAAGCGTTTATCTTCGGACAGAGCAACCCTAACACTGCCCCCACGAGGTGTGAATTTGAGCGCGTTGCGAAGAAGATTCCATAGCATCTGTTCGACCCGCACGGAGTCACCCTGAACGACAAGTGCAGTGTCGGTCCCGGACGTACTCAGCGCGATGCCGCTATTTTCCGCATCGGTAGCGCACGCTTCCGTTACGGAGCGAACGACGGCGGCGAGGTCCACGTCGGCGAAATTCAGGGCGAGCTTTCCCGTGCGTACCCGGGACAGATCGAGAAGATCGTCGATAATCTTTGCTTGACTGATGACAGAGCGCTGAATGGCCTGGGCCGCGTCCCAAACCAGAGGAATATGCCGTGCATCGGGAGCACGACTGAGCAGCTCGGCCTTCACGTGAATGAGATTCAGCGGATTCTTGAGTTCGTGTGACAGTACGGCGAAGAATTCATCCTTCTGGCGATTGATGGATTCGGCCTGCGCACGCGTCGCTCGCTCCAGTTCAAGTTGCATCTGCTGTTGACTCTCCACGCTCTTCTTATCGGTCATGTCACGAGCGATCTTGGCCAATCCGCTGAAGCCTTCGCTGGTGACTTTGGTCATCACCCCGCTGCAGTAAATTCTCCTGCCATCTTTACGTTGATGCCATCGTTCGTCTTCGGCACGACCAATCGCCTTTGCGGTCTCGCGTTCCCGACGTGGGACATGTCGCGCGCGGTCCTCCGGCGTGAAGATCAGATCGACGAGCTTGCCCAGCACCTCCGGTTCGTCATAACCAAACACGCGCTGTGCACCCCTGTTCCAGCTCACGATCCTGCCGTCCAGATCCTGGACGATGATCGCGTAGTCGTCGGTGGCGACTGCGGCAAGCTTGAGCCGTTCCTCTCCCAGACGAACCTCCTGCTGCGCGAGGCGTCGCTCCGTGATGTCAATCAGCGTCATCACAGCGCCGTCAATATGGTCCTCGCCGGTTCGGTAAGGCAGCAGCCGGATCAGATACCATTCACCGCTCGTCGTGCTAACTTCGCGTTGCGTAATCTGCAGGCTTTGGAAAGTAGCACGCGCGTCGGCGGCCAGCTCCGGATAGATGAGGCGATGCGTCAGGTCGAACAGCGAACGGCCAATGTCCGTTTCGATCAGGTTGAATAATCCGACAGCGGGTGCGGTGTATCGTTTGATGCGCATCTCGCTGTCGACGAAAATCGTGGCGATGCACGTCGACGCGATCAGGTTTTGCAAGTCGTCGTTGGCCTTCGCCGTTTCTTCGACCTTCGCCTGAAGCGCGCTGTTGACGGTGATGAGCTCCTCGTTGACCGACTGCAGTTCTTCCTTGCTCGTTTCGAGTTCCTCGGTCGCTGAGCGCATCTCTTCGTTAATCGCCTGAAGTTCTTCGTTTGAAGCCTTAAGTTCCTCATTTGAAGCATTAGATTGCTCAATGCTCAGTCGCAGGAGTTCCTTGGTGCGATGCAATTCGCCCTCAAGATGTGCGACGAGCGGATTTTGATCCGGGTTGCTCTGCTCTGCCTGGTCGGGGCGAGTCGTTTCCTCAACCTCATCGAAGAAAACCGTGCAGAACACCGCCGAGTCCGTAGCATCGTTGAACGGACGAACCGTCATGTTCACGTAGGAATGAGTGGCGCCGTGCGAGAACCGCACACGCTCGGCATCGACGCTCCTGCCGTTTTGCAGTGCCTGAAAGAGCGCGGCGCGCAATTCAAGCCCCAAATCAGGGTTGATGAGTGTGAGCAGATTGTGCGAGGGCTCACCACCGACATAGCGTAGGAATCGCCCGACGTCGTCGGACATGTGCAGGATCTCCGCGTTCCTGTCCACTAACACACTAGGCGGTGCGTACCGTTCGATCGCCTGCTGATGAAGAGTCGCGAAAGTCAGGCCTGCGGGGTCGCGCATCGGTGCCGGCGCGAGCGGGCGCGGCGCGGGGGCCTGATTGCCGGTCACAGCCGGCGACGAGATCGACGGGACCTTCGTGGGTAATATTCTTGCCCGATAAATGCGGTGTTTCTTATCGACCGTGCTGAACAGATCGTCCGCGATGTCGACCGACTCCGAGGTCCCCAGAAACAGGAAACCACCCGGCTCGAGCGCAAAATGAAACGTTTCGAGCACCTGACGCTGCACGCTACGGTCGAGATAGATCAGCAGATTGCGGCACGACACCAGATTGAGATGCGAGAACGGCGGATCGCGCAGCACGTTGTGAGGCGCGAACAGAACACTTTCCCGCAGCGCCTTGTTGATCACGTATCGGCCGCGCTCCAGCGTGAAGAAACGCCGCAGGCGCGCAGGCGGAACGTCGGTCAGAATTGACTCCGGGTAGCTGCCAGCCCGTGCGGCTTCTATCGCCTGCTGATCGAGGTCCGTTGCAAAGACCTGCAGCTTCGGTAATTCGGTGCTCTTTGTCTTGCCCTCGTTGAACAGCATGGCGAGCGAGTAAGCTTCTTCACCCGTGGAGCACCCGGCCACCCATGCGCGAACGGACTCACCCTCCGCCTTGCTGCCGATGATGGCTGGCACGACTTCACGCTCGACCGCCTCAAATGCCTCACGGTCACGGAAGAAGTTCGTCACGCCGATCAGCATGTCGCGAAGCAGCGCGCCTGTTTCGTCCGGATGGGTTTCAACGAAGCGCTGATAGGCAAGCACGTCCGGCAGGCCGTTGACCTGCAATCGGCGCTCGATCCGCCTCAATACCGTCGCGCGCTTGTAGTGCTGGAAGTCATGGCCAGTACGGACACGCAACGCCTTCAGGATGCGTTGCAGCGCGTGCTCTGCCGCATCCATGCCGTCTTCAGCCCCTTCTGCCGCCGTCCCGCTCGGGTCGACGTCGGCGGTCGGAAGACTTATCGAACGGGCGTTCCCGGCCAGTTCGATCAGCTTCTGCGGGATGTCGACAACCGGCAGCACGATGTCGACCTGCCCGGTTGCCAAAGCGTTGGCCGGCATCTCCCCGTACTCGGCATCCTCCGGCGATTGGGCCAGCGTAATGCCACCGCATTCCTTGACACGGCCGATGCCGACTGCGCCGTCGCTGCCCGTGCCTGACAGAACGACGCTAATCGCACGTTCGCCGTGTGCTTCGGCCAGGCTGCGAAAAAACAGATCGATCGCGACAGGTCCGCCCCGGCCGCGCTCGGCTGGCGTCACGGACAGGTAACCATCGGTCAGCGACAGCGCGGTCGCCGGAGATATCAGATAGACGTGGTTTTTCTCGACCGGCGTGGCCTCGGTCACCTGCAGGACCGGCATGCGGGTGACGCGCCGCAGAACGTTGTCGGCCTGGCTTTCGTGCGAAGGCGAAAGATGGAGGACAACCACGAACGCCATGCCCGGGTCCCGCGGCATGTGTTCAAAAAATCGGATTAGCGCTTGAACACCGCCGGCCGACGCACCGATTCCGACGATCGGAAAGTCGAGGGCGGAAGTTTTGCGAAGCGCTGCCGTCTGGTTGCCCGCAGCATGATCTGATTTTTCCATCTGACGAAGACAACCTAGACTTAAGTATCGACCAGTTTAATCTGATATGGAGCAGCAGAAGTAAGCACTGGTTTCTTCTAAAGACCGGCGCGCAGCAAGAACCGGAAGACCCGGGTCTAACGACATGGGTCTAACGGGGCGCATTTTTTCATGCTGATGCAAATGGCTCGTCGTTTGCTGGTCTGCTCGACGGAGGGGAACACATGGATCAAAGACGCAACGGAGGGCAGGTCGTGGTAGTGGCGGCGTCGCTGGGTGGGCTGCAAGCGCTGCAAGCGATCGTCTCCACACTGCCTGCCGATTTCCCGGCGAGTATGTTCATCGTCATGCATATTGGCACGTGGCCAAGCCAGCTACCCAAGCTGCTCGCCGCAGAGAGCTGCTTACCGGTCGTCCATGGCTCCCACGGTGCGGTCATCACCGCGGGGACGGTTTATATTGCACCGCCTGATCGGCACATGCTTCTTGCTGAGGGCAGCATTGTCCTGTCGAGCGCGCCGAAGGAAAACTTCACGCGGCCGGCCGCTGACCCGCTCTTTCGTTCGGCAGCGGTCAATTATGGTAACCGCGCAATCGGCGTTGTGCTCACCGGAAAACTGGATGACGGCGCAGCGGGATTGAAGGCCATCCATGCCTGCGGCGGCTATACGATCATTCAAGATCCGTCGACCTGCGTTGCTCCCGACATGCCCAAAGCCGCTCTCAAAGCTGTTCCACCCGGCGTGGTCGCTCCGATCGAGGACGTAGGCCCGGCCATCGTCAAAGCGTTGACAGACCATTCGTCGGAGGGTGTTGACATGAAAGAGAGAGCGCGCGCCGCGCTTGAGCTCAAAATTGCCGCCACCGGCCATTCATCGCCAGCCGAGCTGGAACGACTCGGACATCGCACGAGCTTGACCTGCCCGGACTGCGGCGGCGTCATTTGGCGCATCGGTGAGGGATATCCACTCAGGTATCGGTGCCATACAGGCCACGCCTTTTCCGCGATGTCGCTGGAGGCGGAGCAACGCTCAGGTGCCGAGAATGCGCTGGGTCAGCGGTTCGACGCCTGGAGGAGAAGCTGCTTCTTGCGCACGAGCAACTTTCTCTGGCGGAGACGACACACAGCGTCGACGTATCAGCGTTTCGTGCCGAAATAGCTCCGTTGGAGATCGCGATTGAGACGGTCAGATGCTTAGCGATCGAGTCGGTCGCTACACTCCCCAATCAAAGCGTTGAGTAATGCCGCGGCCGATCCGCCTGCGGCCGGTCGGTTCGGCGCGAGGGTCCAGGTGCTTGGCGGCGCTTGCCCGCAACATAAAGATCACCTTATCTCCGATTCGCTCGTTGCTGCTCTGCACCAACAACCACGAGTAACTGCATCTTGTTTGGTTGCCTAGGCAAGCGCCCTTCTACTGACTGATAGGTGGACAAACCTACTATCCGGGCCGCACCGAATGAGAGGCCCATTAGTAAGGGCTACGCGTACAAATTCAATTTAGCCGATCTGCCGCTAATCAGATCGCGCGGAGCTTCAGTTGCTTGTGGACCTCGGGGTCCACGTCTAGGTTAAGGCGGACAGGCTTAGTGAACCGCCCCTAAAACGAACTCCCCGGCGGCACCTCAGGCAATCGTGCGAGCAGAGGTCGTTCGATGGCTTAATTATGTTTAGGCCCTTGCTGCACTGCCGCACTGCTGGCCCCGTCGCTTCGCGTTATGTGGAATGGCGAACATCCTCGTTCTACCGGTCGATAGGTGCCCGTTGCTTAGCCAACTATCTGCCCCTCATTGCCAGCGTGACGCCTATATTGCAACGTGTCGAAAGATTTGCCCGCCGCTCTCGCCATAGCCGCGCCCACCAGCCCGCCTCGGCTTTCTCCGTGGGCGTCGTGGCCACAATCAACCGGTTTACCGCCTTGTCGAGGTGGCGCAGCGCATAAACTCGGCGCGGATGTGGGTTGCGTTGGCAATCGAGTGTGATGACAAGACAGGTCGGACCGGGACTCGCCAAACCGATAACGCATGCAAAGCAATCGCCGCGATTCCGGGCGTTGGCTTGCTGACAGCGACAGCTACCGTTGCGACCTTCCGCCGGTGCCAACCTGCTTGGGCACGAGACCGAGCTAGGCAGCAAACTCGCGCCCGGACCTGAAGGCCTTCGCGTCGCCCATGGGTGAAATCGAGGCACGGTCAGAAAACGAGCTGCTGGGCAAGGAGCGGCAGGCCCGACACCCTTTGGTCAACCGGAGGTCGTCGAAATGAGCCGCACGATCTCCGCTGGCACTGGCAAACCTTGTGCAACGGTTGCAGGTCGCGCGCCGCGAGCTCGCGCTGGAGTCAGCCATCAACCGGCTGGATCGCTTCGACCTGGTCATCCTGGACGATTTCGCATATGTCAGCAAGGGATGTCGCTCTACTGGCCGGGCGTCCCGGTCCCTGCTGCTTGCGCTGCAGGGCAGTACGGCGACGGTAGCTTTCGACGTTCAGTTCAAAGGAACAGCGGCTCATTCGGTGAGGTCGATGCCGTGCTGATCCTCCTGTGTCGGTGGCACGCCAACGCAGGCAACGCTAGCCGGCGTCAATCAACCCCGGCATCACCTGAATGTGGTGGCGTGGGTCTTTCATCCACGTCTGCAGACGCCGTTCAATGTCAGCGATCTGTTTGTCAAGCCGCTCAAGGTCGCTCCAGAGTTCGCGTAACGACTCAATCAGCATCGCCGGCAGACGCTCGGCCAGCTTCGCGAGCACGCCGGGAATCGCCTTGTCGAGCGCGGCGCGGCTCTTGGCCATTACCTCGCCGTATTCGGTCAGCAACCCCCGCAGACAGTTCATCTGCGCCGTTCGAAACTTGATCTTCTGTTGCCGCAACCGGTGCAGCGCCAGTACAGCCTGCTGCCCTTCTGTCTTTACTGCGACGGCCTTGCCGGGCATCTGCGTGGCCATCCAGATCGCACGCGCATCCGCCGGGTCATTCTTGTTGCCCATCACGAAAGCCTTGACGAACTTCGCCGGCATCAGTTTGACTTGATGGCCCATCTCGATTAATCGTCGCGCCCAGTGCTGGGCACCTCCACAAGCCTCCATGCCAATCAGACAGGGCTCGCGATTCGCGAAATGCTCAAGGAATACGGCACGCTTCAGTCGCTTGCTCACGATCTCACCTGAGTTAGCATCGACCCAATGCAGTTGGAAGACGTTCTTCGCGATATCCACCCCGACCGTCGTATACTTCATTTCGGACCCTCCGGTTCGCCTGTGAAGATCTCAATGATCTTCCATTTGGGCACTTTGATGCCGTCGGCCCGTGAGGGTCCCCTTCCTTCAGCCTCTCGCATCCGGTAGGTGGGGGCGTTCATTCCATTTGTCGCGCGTCTCTCATCCGGATTGTGGCGCCACAGGCTCGATCCGCCCAGAGTTCAAGGTTAAGCGAACAATGTTCAAAGTTAAGCGAATCTCGACAGCTCAAGCCTTTGTTCGTTATGGACCGCGAATCTCGCGCGGCTTCTGTTACTGCTGCTCGATCATGAAGCGATCACGGTTGCGAGCATTTGCGATCCAGCCCGGCGCACGGCCCATTCCGCTCCACGTCGCGCCAGTCTTGGGGTCGCGATACTTCGCGGTTGTACGCCCTTGAACGGTGCCTTGCGCTTTTTGCGGCGTTCGCCCGACGCGCGATTGCTCGTGTCGTTCGCGTCCAAAAGGTCCGCGAGCGTTAGTCCGCATTCAGCCAGCGTACTTTCGACCGCCGCCAAAACGGCGGACTTGTATTTCGCGTGTTCCGCCTCGATCGTTGCTTGCAGCTTCACCAGCGCCGCGTCTTTACCTCTTGCCATCGATATGCCTCAGTTTGCTTCCGGCGTCCGGCCGGTCGGAGCGCTGACGCGCCTGGTTTTATATCCGGGTGCGCGACATGGTTCGTATTGGGCGAAGTCTCATTCCCACGGGATCCGCCGGCCTAGCTTGCAGGTTCGTTGGCCAGATCAACTACCGGCTAAGCGGAGCTTGTCTTTCTTTCGGCAGCTGCTCGTCGGCTTCCATCCTGTGCATTGTTTTGGTTGCACAACCGATCGAATCCGAAAAGCTTCGCACCGTCCAGGTATATGCACGCTACCAGCCTGCAATATCTCTATCTTCCGCCACTCGATATCTTCGTCGCCATACTCCGCAGGCTCCTTAAGCAGGTCCTCGAACTCGTACGGCGCGCCTATGTAGAACTTTCCCTCCAGCGCAGACGGGGATGCCGATAAGGTCTTGCCGATCGAGCGGTGTGACGAGCCTCATAAATGCTCACGCACGAGTATTACTCCCTTCCCCATTTTCGCGTTATCTGCTTCGCCAGCGGTCAACGACCGCTTGAGCCCACACAGTTCCCAGCTCACTGAAAGCATCGACAATTGAGCAACCTTCATCTGCTAAAAGGTCCGCTCGGTTAGCCGCGATTGCAACGTAAAGGCGGCCTGCCTTGCCAAGCGTCTGATAGTCAGACAGGTCGCCGTTGATAACCGCCTTCGCCGATGCGTCCAGACTGTTGAATGGGATGTCGTTCATGTTCTTCCGTTCGGTTCGGTTGGCGCTCATTGTAGTGCTCAAACGCGATGGCCAGACGCGAGAGCGCTGTTGGTGCGTCGGGCTTGTCCATATACGCGACGTAGTTGTGCTTCACGGTCTTCACGAACGATTCGGCCGTGCCATTGCTCTGCGGTGTTGGGCGCAAAGTAATAATGAGCCACTCCGCGCGAAGTAAAGCTGAGCCACCTTTCAGTACAGTCGGTCTTTTGCGCGCAGAGGCCGGCGATGCTCCAGAAGGAACAGTGGATGCAAATCCATGTGCTCAAAGCTCAGGGCGTATCCGAACGCGAGATCGCGCGTCGCCTGGGCATTTCACGCAACACGGTGACGCGGTATTTGTCGGCAGAAGAGGTGCCGCGCTATAAGCAGCGAGCCCCCCGGGCTACCAAGCTTGATGCGTTCGAGACGTATGTCGTTGAGCGCATGCGAGCCGCCGCGCCTGAGACGATCGCAGCGCCTGCCCTGCTTCGAGAGTTACGTGCGCTGGGCTACGACGGGCAGTTGCGCAGTCTTCAGGCGCTGATGAAGCTTCACAAGACGGTGGCGAAGCCCGACCCTGTCGTGCGGTTCGAGACCGATCCGGGGCGCCAGATGCAATGCGACTTCGTTGTGTTCCGCCGAGGCGCGCAGCCTCTCTACGCCTTCACGGCGACGCTCGGGTTCAGCCGCTGGCGTTGGGCGCGTTTCACCACGAATGAGAGGGCCGAGACCCTGGTCGCGTGTCACCACGCGTTGTTCGATGCGTTGGGCGGTGTGCCGCGCGAGATCCTGTACGACAACGCCAAGACCATCGTGGTTCAGCGTGATGCCTGAAGCGCACCGGGTTTTCCGGAGACCTCAACTCCTGAGAGAATGAGGAAATGGAAAGCATCGACAAAGCAAAACGCAAGACTGCGCCGAAGTATCCGACCGAGGTTCGCGAGCGCGCGGTTCGCATGGTGTTCGAGCACCGTTCGGAATACGCTACGCAGTGGGAAGCGATCCAGTCGATCGCCGCGAAGATGGGCTGTTCGCGCGAGACTCTTAGAAATTGGGTCCGTCAGGCTGAGAGTGATCGTGGTGTGCGAGCAGGCCCCTCGAAGCAAGAGCAAGATCGAATTCGCGAGCTTGAACGAGAGGTCCGGGAACTGCGCCAGGCGAACGAGATCCTGCGCAAGGCCTCGGCGTATTTCGCACAGGCGGAGCTCGACCGCCGACCGAAGTGATGATCGCTTTCATCGACGATCACCGATCGGTCTACGGGGTCGAGCCGATCTGCAGAGTATTGCCGATCGCCCCGTCGACTTACTACCTGTACGCCTCCCGCCGCGCCGATCCTCGTCGGCTACCAGCGCGGCAGCAGCGTGATGCTTTGTTGTGTCAGCATATCCGTCGCGTTTGGGAAGAGAACTTTCGAGTGTACGGTGCGCGTAAGATCTGGCGACAGTTGCTGCGCGAAGGTTTCAGAATTGCGCGTTGCACCGTTGAACGGTTGATGAGGCGGCTAGGTCTGCAGGGTGTACGGCGGGGTAAGTCGATGCGAACCACCGTCAGCGATAAAAACGCACCTTGTCCGCTTGATCATGTTCAGCGTCAGTTCAAGGCGTCAAAGCCCAACGCACTGTGGGTGTCCGACTTTACCCTTGTCGCGACCTGGCAAGGCTTCGCGTATGTTGCCTTCATCGTTGACGTGTTCGCGCGACGCATCGTGGGTTGGAGAGTGTCAAGTTCAGCGCGCACCGATTTCGTACTGGATGCGCTGGAGCAGGCCCTACATGAGCGCCGACCAGCCGAAGGTAACCGTTTGGTACATCATTCGGACCGCGGGTCGCAATACGTTTCTATTCGGTACACGGACCGGCTAGCTGAAGCAGGGATTGAACCGTCAGTTGGAAGCGTAGGCGATTCATACGATAACGCACTCGCCGAAACGATTAACGGCCTCTACAAGGCAGAAGTCATTCATCGCCGCGGCCCGTGGCGCAATGTGCAAGCCGTCGAACTGGCGACACTTAGTTGGGTGGACTGGTTCAATCACCGACGTCTGCTTGAACCTATCGGCAACATCCCACCGGCCGAGGCGGAAGCTCGTTACTATGAGCAACTCGCTGGAATGCCGATGGCTGCTTAACTCCAGCAAAACGGTCTCCGAGGTTCCCGGTGCGCTTCAGACCAAGGAATGGAGCTTCCTCGACTTCCTCGAGAACGCGCTGGCGCACGAACGTGAGACGAGACAGGTTCGGTCACGGCAAACGCTGGTGCGCATGGCAGGGTTCCCGGCCATCAAGACGCTCGACGACTACGACTACAGTTTTGCGGTCGGAGCGCCGCGCAAGGCCATCGACGAACTCGCCACGCTGCGCTTTATCGAGCGGGGTGAGAACGCCGTGCTGCTCGGCCCATCTGGCGTGGGCAAGACCCACCTGGCAATCGCCATCGGGTACGCAGCAACGCAAGCCGGCATCAAGACGAAGTTCATCACGGCGGCCGATCTGATGTTGCAGCTCGAGGCCGCGCGCAGGCAAGAACGTTATGACGCTGTTCTTCGCCACAACATCCTCGGCCCACGGTTGCTCATCGTCGACGAAATCGGCTACCTGCCGCTCTCGGGTGATCAGGCCAGTCACTTCTTCCAGATCGTCGCGAAGCGCTACGAGCGAGGTTCGATGATCCTGACCAGCAATCTGCCGTTCACGCAGTGGGACGAGACGTTCGGCGGCAACGCCACGCTCACCGCCGCAATGCTCGACCGCATCCTCCACCACGCCCACATCATCCAGATCAAAGGAGACAGCTACCGACTGAAACAACAACGCAAGGCCGGCTACGTTCCGGCATCGAAGAAGTAACGATTGGCTCAGATTTACTTTGCGCGCTCATGCGCGAAGTGGCTCAGATTTCGAATGCGTTTGACAACGGCGAACGGACCGGCGTGGTTAGCGGCTCAAGTCCCAGTTCACGAGCGAAGCTGCGTGTGCGGTGGTCGATGTAGGCCGAGCCGTTGTCCGATAGCCATTCGATGGTCTGCGTAGCCTGCGTGGTGCCGAAGCGCTGTTCGACGGCAGCGAGCATCACGTCGCGCACCACATCGCCACTATGGCCGCCGGTCGTCGCCGCCCAGCTAATCGCTTCCCGGTCGCAACAGTCCAGCGCGAACGTGACGCGCAGCGGCGTGCCATCGTCGCACCGGAACTCAAAGCCATCGGAGCACCAGCGGGTGTCGCTACGGTCAACGGCAACGCGACCGTCATGTCGCCGATTGTCTCGCCGCACGCCCGGGCGCTGCAGCAGCAACTGATGCTCACGCATAAGCCGATACACGCGCTTGTGATTGATACCCGGCGCGCTGGTCTGTTCTCGACTACGGCGCAGCAGCGCCCAGATGCGTCGGTAGCCGTAAGTTGGGAGGTGCGCTACATGGGCCTGAATTTCCTCGACCAATTCCGTGTCGTCGGTCGGTCTGGCGCTACGACCATCTTGCCAATCGGGCGAGCGAGCCTGTTTCGCTGCTACACCAGAGCGCGCCACGCCGAGAACTTCGCAGACCGTTTTCAATGGTCGTCCCCTGGCAGCAAGGGCGAGCGCGCAATCAAGTTTTTTGAGCGGCCCCATTCAACGGCTTCTTTCAGGATTTCGACTTCCATTGTCTTTTTCCCGAGTAGTCGTTGCAGTTCCTTGATTTCCTTGATGGCGGCGGCGAGCTCAGATGCGGGCACAACAGATTCACCTGCCTTCACCGCCGCCAGACTGCCTTCCTGGTATTGCTTGCGCCAGCCAAACACCTGGTTGGCGTTGACGCCGTGCCGGCGTGCCACGCCCGACACGGACGCTCCCGGCTCCAGTGTTTCCTGCACGATGGCGATTTTTTCCTGCGCGGTGCGCCGACGACGGCGCTCCGGCTCGCTCAGAATTTCGATGGATTCCACGTAATGACTAGGCTTACTGTTAGACACAAGACTATCCCTTATTTTAAGAGAGTCCTCGTGTCCTCAGATACGTGGGGCCGCTCCAGGGCGTTCTATCGAACGGCGATGTATGCGATCTTCCAATATGTCGATCGGAAGCTCGAGCGCTGGGCCAGACGGAAGTACAAGACACTGTCGCGACACAAACGACGTAGCGCTGACTGGCTACGCAAGATGGCAGCTGTCTACCCACGGTTGTTCGTTCACTGGCGGGTCGCTGGGGCAACGGTTGGCTGACGGGGAGCCGTATGAGGCGAGAGTCTCACGTACGGTTCTGCGAGAGGCTTGAGGTGCAATCCCTCTAGTTACTTACCAGAGGAGTGGTCCAGCACGTAGCCGCATGGCGGTCACGGGTGATCGAAGTGCTGTCACAGTCAATCAGCCTCCGTGGTGCGCCACGTTATCTTCGCTCGGACAACGGGCCGGAATTCGTCTCGCGCGCTATCCTGAAGTGGGCGGCAGAGAACGGCATGGATCTGGCACTGAGCGACCCCAGCAAGCCATGGCAGAACGGCGCCGATGAAAGCTTCCCACCGGCCACAAGCTCGATGGCGCGTCGGTCCCAGTTGCGGCAAACGCTGTGCGGACCACGTGCCGAAAGTGTCGAGTCGCACCGACGTCAAATACGGACGTGTCTTGCCTTTCGCAGGAATCCGACCAGTCTTCCTATCTGAGATTGTCTAAGAAAGAGCTAAAAACCTTCTTAGAACCTTCTAGCACCCCTCCGAGCCACCGCCTTTGTTAATGTAGTCAGATGTTTACGCGGACGGAACGGTGAATATTTGACTGGATTTGGTGTGTATCCGACTAGGTGGGGTTAGCATCTGACTTGTATCGGTGTCCATCTGACTCAGAGGAGTGAGCATTCGACTGTTTGCTCTGTGGATAACGGGCTCTTCGTCACTTGTGCCGCGAAAACTGGCACGTTTTTGTATTTTTTACGCAGCAGACGCGTGCAAACCCTTGCAGCCGCCGGTGAAAAGCTGGTCGTTCGCTCTTTTGGTGACTATTTGACTTAGTTTCGGGCGGCTGAATGGCCTGTTTGGAGTCAAATAGTCACCGTTGATTGAAGTGGTAGTGATCTTTTGACTGAAGGCAACCTGCAGCTGCGTTGGCTTAAGGTCAACGGACTCCGTCGCTCGTTACCCGATCAGCGTTGGCGGTGAGCATTTGACCACGGGCCACCCTCACTTTATCCGTTTCATCCAGTTGCCAAGACGAAAGGAACCCCACTTCAATCAAGCGGTCCAGTGCGGCTTTGATCGCGCGGCGGAAAAATTTGATTTCAGCCATGCGAGATCCACACAGCTTATGTATCGTCTCGACCTTCATTGGGTACGGATGTTGATTGGTCGAGTAGAAGGCATGCAGCCATTTCTCCAAAGGAGAAAGCTTGGTCCTGATTTGCCAATCGATACGTGTGTAATCCCCAGGTTTTAGCTGTGCTGCGACCTCGCTGTTTATCTGAACCTTCCAAAAGGTCACTTCGTCAAAACCACCCTCTTGCGCACCGGCGTACTTCAGCAGGAGTGGTCCACCATAGACGACGGGAGCACTGCTCTTCGTGCGGGAGCGAGTTACTTCCAGCGCACATGCCGTTAGGCGACGTATGGTTTCCCGCAGTTCTACGAGGCTGCGAGAGTTTTGAGTCCAGCCAAGCATTTTTATAAGAGAACGGGCTTCGAACTCGACCCACTCCTGTCGATTATCGACAGTGGCGCCGCGAGACAAATGGAGGATCTGCAGGTAGACGTCATAGTCGCGTTGCCGTAGTTCCTCTCCGGTGTAAGTGATCTTGATGTGTTCTAGTGCATAGATCGGTTTCGCCTTGAGATCCATACGCGCATCCCTTTGCCCGCAGGTGAAGAGCGCGGATCGAACCAGATCGTGCAGCACGGGCCGATGATCTTCCGACCACAGCGGAATCTGGACACGTGTCGGTGGTCGGGGCGACTGTTGATTCCCGCTCTTCCTGCCGACGAGGGATTTCTCTAGTCTTGCGACAATCTCAAGTGCTGTTTCCTTTGCCGCTACCTTCTCGGTTGTCTCTGAGGATTCGAGAAATTCGGAGGAAATCAAGCCCGGCGTTTTCTTTGTCATTTGCTTTGTTCCTAGGCGTCGATCAGGTATTCTATCGCCGATTACTTTTTTCGAGTATAACAACAATTTCTAATCGGACGGATAATGATTGATCCTTTGCGCCCTGAATACACGATCGATGATATTGAGGATCAGGCCAATCGGGTAGCGGACGTTGTAGAGCGCGTTCGGAACAGCATCTTTTCGCCGGACTACATAAAAAAGCCCCCTACTTTCTCTGTCGCGCAGCTTGCCGCCCTTTGCCGCATCGATCGCAGCGCCCTAATGAGGCGGGTGGCAAAGGGCGACCTCCCCGCCGGCAAGGAAATAAACAAATCCCGTCGCGATTTCACGTTGGCCGAGGCGCGGCGTTGGGCACGCGCTTACGGCCGGTCGCATACGCGAGGGCCGGATGACCGGGCGGTAGTCGTAACGACCGGCAACAGCAAAGGCGGTGTAAGTAAAACGACTACGACAATGTGCATGGCACAGGGGCTGTCGCTTCTCGGGTACCGGGTGTTGTGCATCGACTTGGACCCGCAGGGGTCGCTTACGAGCCTGTGCGGTTACCTACCAGATACTCAAGTTCAAGAGGAAGACACTATTTTGCCGCTGTGCGCCGGAGATGAGCTGTCGCTGCGGTATGCAGTTAAGCCGACCTACTGGGATGGACTAGACGTGGTCGGTTGTAGCCCGGTGGCCTTCGCGGCTGAATTTCACATCCCAAGTCGACAGTCGAAGCGTGAGCCCGATTTTCGGTTCTATGACGTCCTGAACAAAGGATTGCACGATCTTCGAGCGGAATATGACGTCATTTTAATCGACACCTCTCCAACGCTTTCCTACTTGTCCTTGAACGCCTTCTTTGCTGCTGACGGCCTCATCATGCCCATACCACCTCGCGGCATGGACTTCGCCAGTTCGAGCCAGTTCTGGACTCTTTTTTCGGGTTTAGCTTCTTCGATTGCAGAGCAAGCAGGCGCCGAAAAAACGTGGAAATTTATCGACGTGCTGCTTTGCATGACCGAGGGGCAGGGCAATGTGAACGAAAGCGTGGTGAGGGAATGGGTAAAGGTGGCGTACGGGGACAAGCTGATGACAGGCGAGATTCCGAAGACAGTTGTATCGAGCTCCTCAGGGACGAAGTTTTCTACGGTCTATGACATAACCAAGTACACGGGTAGTGCCAAGACATATCAGACGGCGCGGGTTGCCTATGACGCAGCCGTCGATCAAGTAGAGGCTCAAATCCGGCGTGTCTGGGTTAATTGAAGGGGTTAGCTGATGACAAGTAAGAAAGAGGAGGCGGCTCGACTCGCCGCTGCGGCATTGGATCCGGCGCTCATGCCACGCGCGGAACGTAGAACGCCGCGAATCGCAATGAACAAAGTCACGGATTTCACAGGCGAACTCGAAAAGGTTGAAAGGGACCTGAGCGAGGCGCAAAGGAGACTGGCGCTTCATGAAGGTGCGCTCCCCACGCGTAAGCTCGAAGCCAATTCAATCAAAGCTTCGAAGTTTGCCAATCGAATCGAGCGCTCGTTTGAAGGAACTTCTTTCGAGGCATTTAAGCAGGAGATCTTGAGCGCTGGCGGAAACGTACAGCCAATCAAGGTAAGACGAATCGGCCCGGAAAGCTACGAAGTAGTGTTTGGACACAGACGACATCGAGCGTGCTTGGAGCTTGGGCTACAGGTCTTGGCAATGATCCAGGACGACATGTCCGATAAGGATCTCTTTGAAGAGATGAGCAGGGAAAACGAACAGCGAAAAGACCTGTCGGCGTATGAACTCGCCATGCATTACAAACGAGGGATCGATCTTAAGCTCTACCGAAACTGGTCTGAAGTTGCAGCTGTGCTGGGGAAAACCAAAAGTCTGATGAGCCGCTACAGTGCACTTGCTGAACTGCCTGCTGCTGTTGTGAATGCGTTTCGATCGCCAAGCGATATCCAACCGAAATGGGCCGAAAAACTAAGGCAGGTCATCGATGTTGATTCCGCCGCGGTTATAAGTGCAGCGAAAGCAGTCGCGGGCAAGTCCCTTCCACCGAAGGGGGTCTACGAGGCACTTATCAATCGCAACGCCCAGCAGTTCACCCGGGTGAACTTTTCTTTCGGAACCTGGAACGAGACAGAAAAGAAGGCGACCATCGATATTGATAAGACGACGTTAGGTCCGGACCAGCTCGAATCGCTTCGCGCTTTCTTGGCATCACTACAGGCTGAGAGTTCACCTCGGTGAACTATGTTCGGTAAGACTTGTGCTGTCCGCAGACCACTACCACTGCGGACACTATGAAGTAACGTGCCATCAATGAGCGGGCTTCTCCACTCTTTGATCTGCGTCGCCCCTCCGCTGCAAGCGGTCACTAGAAAGATCGCGCTGCTCTCAAATCCGCTCGATGCTGACTGCTTTGTCGCCGTCGCTCGCTGCAGAGTCCAACGGGGCACATTCCACCATTCAACGACTTCCCGGCTCCCTGCCGAGAGCATACCTTTACATGCAACTACCGGTCTGCTGGATAGATCGCCGAAGACGCAAGCCATGTCCGACCGCCGACGTCGACAGCTTTCTTGCTAGCAGAGCCGGGTGATGAAGAAGCCAGCGGTACCGATTTCTTTCCGAAGCCTGCAGCCGTGTCCATCGAAAACGCGATTGCCGTCATGGAGCAGGCCGCTTCTCGGCTTGACTTCGCACTGGCGAGGCTCTCCGATATAAAGAAGTCTTTCGGGTTCAAGGCTACCTGAGCACGCAGCAGGCGTCTTTGCCGTTGCTCCAGGCGCAGCGACGGCGGAGCTTAGGATCGCGAACGCCTTGCGCGGGTTAAAAGTCGAATAGGCGGAAGAGGAGGAAGCGCGCTATAAAAAAAGCGACCGAATTAAATTATTCCGACGGTGCGCGCGATGCCTGATCGAGACGCGGCAGTAAGCAGGCTTGGCTTAGCGGCTGCTGAACAAGCTTATCTTGGCAGAAACGTCGCTTAAGGGCATCCGCCCCGCTTCGCCAGCATTTCTCCGAGCCTCCCCGAAACTCTGTGTCCTCGCGCCGTATAGTGTGCCCGTCGCAGGCGAGCACGTCAGGCGGTCATCCTGCGCGTGGATGAGCGCATGTGCCGCGCCGATGTCTCGATTCGCCAAGCCAGCATGCCTTGCTCAGAGGCCAGCTCAGCGGCTAGGCGTCGCTTTGCCTAGGCGGCTCGCGCAAGCGCTGCGGCGGGACGTTAGAGCACGTCGAGAGTACGCCAAGCCGTCGATCAGCGGCGTTGACCGCCTCCGGCGACGCACAATCGCGCGCTTTGTCGAGAGCCGTTATCAGGCCGGCACCTCGTCGGCAAAATCCAGCGACGTCGAAGTCGCAAGCCTGATAACGACCAAAGGCGGGATTATCAGGATCGGGGCCACTCCGGGACAAACTGACTGATCTATCGGAAGGGGACAATGTCCTTGATCTTCAGGGTTGCTGACCGTGTGCCAGCAGGTGAACATAGGCTCCGGCGCTTGCGAGATGGCGGGCCCGCCGTCTTCAACTTTTTTGGGTCAAACACAAATGGCAACGGGTACAGTCAAGTGGTTCAACGATGCAAAGGGTTTCGGCTTCATCACGCCCGACGGTGGCGGCGACGATCTGTTCGCACACTTTTCGGAAGTTCGCGCCGAAGGTTTTAAAACACTCGCTGAAGGCCAGAAGGTGACGTACGACGAGAAGATGGGGCCGAAGGGGAAGCAGGCATCGAACATCAAGCCGGCGTAACGGTGGTGGCCCTGGCGATCGTGAGGTCGTCGGGGCCTTCG
This sequence comes from Caballeronia grimmiae, assembly GCF_022879615.1. Taxonomy (NCBI): domain Bacteria; kingdom Pseudomonadati; phylum Pseudomonadota; class Betaproteobacteria; order Burkholderiales; family Burkholderiaceae; genus Caballeronia; species Caballeronia grimmiae. The sequence continues at coordinate 14,174 of NZ_CP084277.1, read as the reverse complement.
GGAGAGCGGAGCAGCGACCCGAACATCAGGGATCGAAGGCGGAGAACCCCGAGTAGCGCAACCGTCCTTGTCTGCTAATTGTTATTAGCAGTGAACCATTTAATGGCTAGAATGACGGGTAGCGTGCTTCACGCTTTGCTGGAGTAGGGAATCGGTATCATTTGGTCTATAATGATGGTTCAAATGATTCTTAGGGGATTGCCGTGCTGCTGGTCTCGCCCGAACAGATCGCCGCGGTGATGGCGCTGCCGTCCATCCCGCACTCGGTGGCCGAACTCGACGCGCAGGTCCGCGAGGGGCTGCCGAAGTCGGCATTGAAGGAAGGGGTCGAGCACGCGACGCGCAGCGCGGAGGAACGCCGCGCGCTGCTCGCGCGCATCGTGCCGGAAGCGACCTTCAAACGCCGCCGCGACAAGCTGAGTCCCGATGAGTCGGAAAAAACCGAGCGGCTCGCCCGGATCGTCGCGACCGCGCGCTATGTGTGGGACGACGAGGCGGACACCCGCGAGTTCCTGAACACCGCGCATCCGCTGCTCGAAGGACGCACACCGGTGGAGGTCGCGCTGACGGAGCTTGGCGCGCGGCGCGTCGAAGAGTTGCTGTGGAAGCTGTTTTATGGGCTGCCCGCATGACGCTCTATATAGAGCGCGGTGAGGAGCAAGCGGGGGCAGAGGGCGAGGGACGGGCCTGATGCGGATCTATCGAATTGCAGACCGGCGTCATCCGGTGTGGAGCGGCACCGGCGCGATGCTGGTTGGGGGGCGCTTCAACAGTCCGGGCCGGCCAGTGATTTATGGGGCGCTCAATTTTGCTGGGGCAATGTTGGAGGTGCTGGTGCACGCGCGGATCGGCAAAGTGCCCAAGCATCACGTATGGGTGGAAGCGGAAGCGCCCGAGGACGTGAGCATCGAGCGGGTAGGGGCCGACGATCTGCCGGCCGGCTGGGATGCGCCCGATGCGCAGGTTGCGCGGCGCTTCGGCGACCGGTGGATCGAGGAGGCGCGCTCGGCGATCCTGATCGTGCCGTCGGTGGTGGCAAGGGCGGAATGCAATGCCGTGGTCAATCCGGCGCATCCGGATGCCGCGCGCCTGGTGGTGTCGGCACCGCAACCGGTGGTGTGGGATCAGCGGCTGTTTGTGAGCGGGCGAGACGGCTCACCCGGCTAAGCTCGCCGTCGTCCCCTGAAAAGACTCACCGACCGAGCCATCTTTTGGGAGCCGTTGGGCTCTCGTTGAAGAATAACCACGGGCATTGCGATGGCCAACCAACCGCAACAGCTGACCCTGCCGCCGCCGCGCACCTACACGCGCACCGACTTCACCGCGCTGCGCGCGTTCGTGCAACGCCTGCCGGCGGCCACCATCGCGCGGCTCTACTACGATCCCGAGCACGCGCCGCACGCGGCGAGCGACGGTGCGATGGAGCGGTATCTGCGCACCATGCGCGATGACCTGGTGCAGCTCGCGTTACGGCACGGCTCGTCGGTGCTCGCCGACCACCTGAAAGCGTCGATCAAACAGCACGGCAGCGCGAAGCTCACCGCGATGACCTTGCGCATGGTCGAGCAGGCGTCGACGCTCGCCGCGGCGGTGCCGCTCGCCGCGCACCCGGTGCACCTGTGGTTCCGGCCGCTGGTCGCGCAGCGCCTGAACGGGGAGGGCATTGGCACGCTCGGCGCGCTAGTCGGGTATTGCAATGCGCGCGGCGGCAGCTGGTGGCGCTCGGTGCCGCGCATCGGCGCGTTGCGCGCGCGGGCGATCGTCGCGTGGCTGCGGCGGCATGAAGCGACGCTGGGCGTACAAGTCGCCGCCGACGTCGATACTGCATCCCTGGTGCCGGCAAGCATGAACGAAGGGAAGGGCGCCGATCGCGTGATCGTGGTCGGCGGCGATCCAAGCGCACCACGCCTTGCGCCGTTCGAGCACCTGGCGGTGCCGGCCGAATTGTCAGGAGCCAAAGGCTTCAACCGGGCGACAAGCTTTGCGTTCATTCGCGCCGAGCACGATCTCGCGGCGGTGCACGCGTACCTGCATCGTTATCGCGACCGGCCGACGACGTTGCGCGCCTACACGCGCGAACTCGAGCGGCTGATCCTGTGGAGCGTGGTGGTTCGAAAGAAGGCGCTGTCGTCGCTCACCGTCGAGGACTGTGAGGCGTACAAGGATTTTTTGCAGGCGCCGCTGGCGTCGTTCACGGGACCCAAGCGCCCGCGCACCAGCGGGCGGTGGCGCCCGTTCGCGCCCGAAGGCCTGTCGGCCGACAGTCAGGCGTATGCGGTGCGCGTGCTGCGCGCGGCGTTTGCGTGGCTGGTCGAGGTGCGCTATCTCGCCGGCAATCCGTGGAGCGCGGTGCACGAACCGGCAACCGTCACGCGCGAGCTGTCCGTGCAAGTCCACCGGGCGCTGCCCGCGAGCTTATGGACGCGGATGCGTCAGGCGCTCGATGCCCACTGCGACGGGGTCAACGGTATCGGCCCCGAGTCGGACGAGGAGGCGCGACAGTGGCGCGCCGCGCGGGCGGCTATTTTATTGATGGGCGATTCCGGATTGCGGCGCGCGGAGGCGGCGCTCGCGCGTCGCGAAGACTTGCGTCTCGCCGTGGTGCCCGGGGACGGGCGCGCATCGCGTAATTCCTCGCCCCGATCACCGTCGCAGACAACGTCGCCGCCAACGTCGTCCCGCTCCTTCGATCCGGCCGAATCAGGGCGCGGCTCGTCGTCCGTCTGGACGCTGACCGTCATCGGCAAGCGCCGCAAGCAGCGCACGGTGCCCGTCAGTGGCGCGACCGTCGCGGCGCTCCGAGCCCATTGGCATGACCGCGGCCGCGACTTCGACGCGCCGCACGCGCAGGGGCCCCTGATTGCGCCGCAGTGCATCCCGGCCACGCGCACGGCGCTCGAACGGCATGATGCCCAGGCGGACGACGCGCCGTACACCGTCGATGCGTTCGGGCGACTCGTGCGCATGGCGGTGCAACGGCTCGCTAAGGAGAGCGCGGCGCTGGCGGACTTCAGTGCCGACGACCTGGTGCAGCTGGCGAACACGTCGGCGCATGCGTTTCGGCATACCTTCGGCACGCGCGCGGTCGCGCGTGAGATGCCAACCGATGTCGTGCAGGCGATCCTTGGTCATGCGTCGCTGCAAACCACGTCAATTTATGTGCGGGCGGAGCGACGGCGCATGCTTGAAGCCGCGGCGCGCTACTATGACCAAGATGCGGAATAGGGGCAGGGCGGGCTCGTGTCCGGAGCGGCGCCGGCAACCACGAGCCGTTCTGACAAATAAAAGAGCGGGTGGCTCACCATGTCAATCAATGCGAGCGACATCCAGGCGGATTTTCTGAACGCCATGACGCGTGAAAAGAAAGTCGTCTGGGTGTTCTTGGTCAACGGCATCAAATTGACGGGCCCGCTCGTGACGTTCGACCGATACGTTCTGGCGCTGCAGTCGCCGACGGGCATTCAGACGGTGTTCAAGAGCGCTGTCTCGACCGTCTGCGAAGCGCATGTTGTTGAGCACCTCCGAACGAGAGATCGGCGCGAGCGTCCGCCCGCCAGTGAAAGCCATCGTTGGAATTAGAACGTCGCAGCAAGTGACGCAGGGACGGTACGGCTGCGCGCACGGTCATTGAGGAGGCGGCTGCGGCGGCCCTGTCGGCGTGCCGAGCAAAAGGGAGCGGCATCGCTGGCGGCCGGTGCGGTTGTCGGCATAGGCAGGTCCACTCGGCTTGACCGCGCGAGAGCGGATGTGGCTCGTTCTGATAGGAGTAGTGGACCGGTCGCTGCGCTTCCCGGAGGTGCTTGGGGAGAGAGCGTTCTTCCTAGCGACCGACGCTTAAATCGATGAGCGAAGGGCCGCCAAAACCAGCGCTATCCAATGTAATTGGGGGTGCGATAACAAAAGGCGAAAAAGAGCCGACGCGGAGGGCGTCGGCTGGGGATCACCCGCCTCCAGTCACAACAGCGGATGCTGAGAGAAATTTAAGTATATGCCTAAAGCAAACGTTTGCTAAGACGATTGCGTAATTCGAGCTCGCGCCTCAGCTCGCGCAGCCAGTCAGTATCGCGCTCGAACGACGGCTAGGCGAAAGCGCTCGACTCTCAGCTGACCGGTCGGTCAGGGGAACGGCGCCGCGACGGAGAGCACAGGGGATGGCCAAGCTCGAGACCGTGCCCAGCGGCTGGGGCAGCCCTGAGACTAGACCGCTGCAAAGAAAGGCGGCGCACCTTATCAAAACATTCTTATCGTTTGCTTATTCCTCTCGTGTCGTCATCCCCGTCGAATTGACGTTGCCGTAATTTTTGCGGATTATGCATTTACAACACAGTTTTAATCGCACTTTCACCCTTCACATTGTTTTAAGCCTGTGCAAAGCTTGGACAAACACTAGAACCTGAGAGACGAGCTTTTCATATGGAAATGCACTACCACGGCGCAATCATTCGTCCGATCGTTATTCAGACGGATCGGGCCTTTACTTCGAGCGTTTTAATTTGCGACCCACACGGAGATCGCCAGCTCTACGAAGGCATCGGCCGATTCGCATCTGATGAGGCGGCGGCACTGTTCGCCGTGAACTGGGCAATCGCCCAGGTTGACGGAAAGCGCCATTGACGCCTCCGTTCAGGGCTTGACCGCGAGTGGTCAAGCCATAGCAAGCGACGGTGAAATCAAGCCGTTATATCTTCTGTAAGAACAAGAACAGGCCGGCCCCAAAAAAGAGGACGGTTAGAACATGCTTCCTGAGGAGGACAGCATGGCTGAGAGAAAATACACGCTAACAGTCGCGTGCAATAAGGCCGATGGAACCACATCACGCTCAGTGAAAACCATCTTTGCCTTATTAACTCACGACGCACGTCAGTCGTTTGCCAATGAAGCCCCGTGCCGATATGTTAGCAAACGTCCATCTGACTTCAGTAGTGTCAGGCGATTATTCCAATGTGCAGTTCGGGTGTGTCAATTCGCGTTGCCGCGTCCACATCGCGTAACGTTGGACGGAACGCCGTCTCCTGACCATAGAAAAGGCCGTAACGCGCGGGGGTGGCTATGATCTTCTACCATCATGGCGCCGCTGTCCAACCTTCCGCGGTCCGCGTCGGCAACGGCTTCGTTGCGCGTGCACTTATTCAGAGTCAGGAAGGTGAAACCGATTCGCTCCTGGATCTGGGTCTCTTTGCGAATAAGACTGCAGCGATGCAGTTCGCCATTCGCTCAGCGCTTGCTTACGTCGAAGGCAAGCCCATGCCGCCGCCCCCAGTGAAGGTCTTCAACAGCGAAGACACTCCAGAGTGAATCTGTCTGTATCGGCGCGGCATAAAGCGCAATAGCAGGCATATCGCGCGACGACGGTACAACCGCATCACCGAGCAGGGCGCCATGCCGCCGGCAACTCAACACTACCCGCGCGTGGCAACGGGCTTGACATCGATCAACCGTTGTCACAGCCGCTCGGTGAACATTGTCGCTTGGTTATCGAACTCTCTTGAGCTAAGGGGACCGGCATGGTTAAGCGGCCAGGAAGCGAAAGGGTGTGGGTTCATTCCCACCCGACGATGGCGGCATGGATCACTTCGCTGATTGCGCTTACATCGTAGGTCAACGTTTTAAAACGGTCGAAACCAAGAGGCACGGTCAAGAAAGGCCCGAAACGGCAAGCAGGCATTCAATATTCAACCGCTTTGACGTACGCATCGCGAGGGCACTCCAATGGAATCGATCATGAAAGAACAGAGACGTCGACGCGACCCGCAAGGCACACGGCATCGCATCCTAACGGCCGCACAGGACGAGTTCGCCGAGGGCGGGCTATATGGGGCCCGTATTGATCGGATCGCCCGCGCTGCTGGAACCAATGAGCGCATGCTCTACTACTACTTTGGCAGCAAGGACGGGCTGTTCCTGGCGGTGCTCGATTATGTGTACGAATCCCTGAACGCCGCCGAGCGCTCGCTCGATCTCAGCAGTGCCTCCCCCGAGGAGGGCGTAATCCGCGTGGCGCATTTCCTCTGGGATTACTATCGCGATCATCCCGACTTGGTGCGCCTTCTGAACGATGAAAACCTTCGGGAAGGAAAGCTCACGAGGGAAACGACAGGCCTGCGGCGCATTGTCTCGCCGCTGCTCGAGGCCCTCACGAGCGTTCTCGAACGTGGAAACCGAGCAGGCGTGTTTCGAGACGTTGACCCCGCTAAGTTCTATACGGTTCTATCTGGACTGGGCTACTACGTGGTTTCAAATCGGTTCTCCTTGGAAGCGACGTTAGGAATCGACTTGAATGATCCGACGGAAGCAACACGCATGAGGCAGATGAGTACCGAGCTCGTGCTCGCGTATCTCACACATCACGAGCCCGTGGTGGCGACGTCCTGATGTCATTACAGAGCATTCCAAGTGAACGGGAGCCACTCGCCGACGGCGGCAGCGCCTGCGACGTCACATATGCACTTCGACGGCGAGGTTGCCAACTCGCGAAGCATGTTGCAGAGCCTAGGGCGACAAAATTGGCGGTGGCTGTCGCGACAGGTGACTTGCGCAGCGCACGCGAAGGCGGCAGACACGCGTTCGCGTACGCACCGGATGAAATCGAGGCAACGCTGTCTTCCGCCATATCCCGTGGTTGACGCTGGGCGACAGTAATCTGCGGTTTGCGATGGCTGATCAGGAGACTCCACGCGTTCCGTTGTGCTGCCACCTAGATGCCGGCGCAATCGCAGTACTTCCGTGGTGGTTTGCTCAATCTGCGAATACGTGTGTCGCTGCCGCGACGGGATTCGGTTCGCGTCTGCAGTCGCTCTACGGCTTTTTGCGATGCGACCGATATCTCGTCATACCGCTCAGCGCGCATTCACTGCTGCCACTATCTGATTGTTTGCCCCTTGCGGCGAGGCCGCTACGCGGCGACGCCGGACAGACGGAAACGAACCGCCGCTCACACAAACGGACGATGAGTTATCGGAAGGCCGCGTGGCCCGGGATACGAGTAACCCGCGGCGGATTTGGGCAACGGATTGCATCCGGCTTGCGGCACCAGTAAGGGCAGGCTCAGTGGTTAGACCTCCATATTGCGGTACATACCCGCGCATATCAGATCCTATGAAACGGGGGGCCTCACCTTGCTGACGCCTAAAATCAGCTTGCCGAGGTTTGCTCACGGGAGAACATCATGCGTACCGATCAGGCATACACGGGTCATGGTGACGTATTCGTACTGGCAGTGTCGCTGGAACTGGCGGCGGCCAAATGGAAAGTCGCGCTTCACGACGGCCGGCGCGAGAAGCCAGCCGTGCACACCCTCACACAGCCACAGGCCGCCGCACGTCTGCAGGCGGTCCTGGACCTGATCGAGGCGCAAAAGGAGAAGTGGTCGCTGCCGGCCGGCGTACGCACGGTCGTCAACTACGAGGCCGGGCAGGACGCGTTCTGGATCTGTCGCGCACTGCAGGGGCACGGTATCGAGTGCTACGTCATCGATCCGGCCAGCACCCCAGTCGAACGCCACAGGCGACGCGCGAAGACCGACCGGCTCGATGTAAACAAGCTGGTGATCAATCTGCGCGCATGGCTGCGCGGCGAGCGCGACCGCATGCACGTCGTGCACGTGCCGTCACCGCAGGATGAGGCATCGCGACAGCTTATGCGCGAGCGCGGCCAGCTGCAGAAGGAAGTGCTGCAACACCGCGACCGGATGCGTAAGCTCCTGGTCACGCTCGGTTGCTGGGATGCACTCGATAACCGCACCTTCGCTAAGCGGCTCGAACGCGACGAAGTGCGCTGCCATGACGGAGCGCCATTACCGCACGAGCTGCGTGAACGGTTAATGCGCGGGTGCGAACGGCTCGCACTCGTCGAACAACAACTTGCGGCGCTGGAGAAGATGCGACAGTCAAACGTACCGGCACCCGCGCGCCAGCGTTGCGATGCTCTGGCGCGCCTGCAGGGGATTGGCGAAGTAGGCGCTTCGCGCCTTGCCCTCGAGCTATTCTGGCGAGAGTTCAACAACCGCCGCGAAGTCGGTGCGTGTATCGGGCTCGTGCCACAGCCCTACGACAGTGGCGAAAGCCAGGTCGACCAAGGGATCAGCAAACAGGGAAACCGGCGGGTGCGCGCGCTGCTGATCGAGATGGCGTGGACCTGGCTTCGCTACCAGCCCGGCAGCTCATTGGCGAAATGGTTTAACCACCGCACGCAAGGTACGGGACCGAACCGACGCGCGCGACGCATCGCCATCGTCGCGGTTGCGCGACGTCTTGCCATCGCGCTGTGGCGCTATCTGAAAGACGGCGTCATCCCTGACGGCGCGCAGCTAAAGTCCACATAAGCCCCTAAAGTTTGGCACGAAGAAGTCAAGGCTTGGCCACGCAGTGACGTAGCAAACATGGTTGAAGTGAATGAAGCGCACCGGGAACCTCGGAGACCGTTTTGCTGGAGTTAAGCAGCCATCGGCATTCCAGCGAGTTGCTCATAGTAACGAGCTTCCGCCTCGGCCGGTGGGATGTTGCCGATAGGTTCAAGCAGACGTCGGTGATTGAACCAGTCCACCCAACTAAGTGTCGCCAGTTCGACGGCTTGCACATTGCGCCACGGGCCGCGGCGATGAATGACTTCTGCCTTGTAGAGGCCGTTAATCGTTTCGGCGAGTGCGTTATCGTATGAATCGCCTACGCTTCCAACTGACGGTTCAATCCCTGCTTCAGCTAGCCGGTCCGTGTACCGAATAGAAACGTATTGCGACCCGCGGTCCGAATGATGTACCAAACGGTTACCTTCGGCTGGTCGGCGCTCATGTAGGGCCTGCTCCAGCGCATCCAGTACGAAATCGGTGCGCGCTGAACTTGACACTCTCCAACCCACGATGCGTCGCGCGAACACGTCAACGATGAAGGCAACATACGCGAAGCCTTGCCAGGTCGCGACAAGGGTAAAGTCGGACACCCACAGTGCGTTGGGCTTTGACGCCTTGAACTGACGCTGAACATGATCAAGCGGACAAGGTGCGTTTTTATCGCTGACGGTGGTTCGCATCGACTTACCCCGCCGTACACCCTGCAGACCTAGCCGCCTCATCAACCGTTCAACGGTGCAACGCGCAATTCTGAAACCTTCGCGCAGCAACTGTCGCCAGATCTTACGCGCACCGTACACTCGAAAGTTCTCTTCCCAAACGCGACGGATATGCTGACACAACAAAGCATCACGCTGCTGCCGCGCTGGTAGCCGACGAGGATCGGCGCGGCGGGAGGCGTACAGGTAGTAAGTCGACGGGGCGATCGGCAATACTCTGCAGATCGGCTCGACCCCGTAGACCGATCGGTGATCGTCGATGAAAGCGATCATCACTTCGGTCGGCGGTCGAGCTCCGCCTGTGCGAAATACGCCGAGGCCTTGCGCAGGATCTCGTTCGCCTGGCGCAGTTCCCGGACCTCTCGTTCAAGCTCGCGAATTCGATCTTGCTCTTGCTTCGAGGGGCCTGCTCGCACACCACGATCACTCTCAGCCTGACGGACCCAATTTCTAAGAGTCTCGCGCGAACAGCCCATCTTCGCGGCGATCGACTGGATCGCTTCCCACTGCGTAGCGTATTCCGAACGGTGCTCGAACACCATGCGAACCGCGCGCTCGCGAACCTCGGTCGGATACTTCGGCGCAGTCTTGCGTTTTGCTTTGTCGATGCTTTCCATTTCCTCATTCTCTCAGGAGTTGAGGTCTCCGGAAAACCCGGTGCGCTTCAGAACATGCCCGGGGTCACACTGGGTTGCTGAAGCAACCGAATACTTTCAGATGGGGCATGTTCCCGGGACGAATGATTCCGGCGTAACGCGCATGCAGGATAAGGCTGGTGATACGCCAGCGGATAGAAGGCGGTGAGGATGCTGGTTCTTCTCACGAGCGCAATGGCGGCTTCAGGACCAACACAGGTCACACAGGTTATGAAAATTTCGGGAAAGCGATCTTGACAGGAGTCTGCTCATAGAAGCGTGATCCACCGGCGGAACGTGTCACTGGTCGGTCGCGCTGTCAACGACTTTGCGTGAAGCGCGGCTGCGAGAAGTCGATTTACGCGACGGCTTCGCCGGTTTTTCCTCCGCTATCGCTCCCTGCACTGCCTGGTTATCGTCCTGTGTGTCGGGCTGCTCCAGGGGTGATTTGATTGCTGTGATCTTCTTGGCGCGGCGCTGCCCCGACGCTTTTGCCTTCTTCGGTTTGTTCAGCGGTTCAGGCTGCTTGCTTTGAACGAACACCTCCGTTTCCGGTCCATTCGCCAGCGCCGCTTCTGGCGTTTCCTCGGGCCTTCCTGTATCGGTTTTGTCGTGTTCTCGGAGAATGACCGGTGCCGCCGCTTGGCCGGTGTCCTTCGCACTTGTGGCATACGCACGAGAAACGAAGGCGCCGGATTTGTCGTCGCGTCCCACGACCAAGAAGCCACGCTGTTGGGCCTCCTCGAGCAGGTTACCGAACGCCCTGAACCCGTACTGCGTCTCGCTAAAGCCAGGCTTGCGTCGCTTGATCGCACTTTTCAGCACAGACGCCCAAATTTTGCCGCTTTCACCGCGTTCAGAGCAGAGCGCCTCGAAGGTTTCGACCGCGATGGCGATTGCGTGCGACCGACGCGACTCAATCTCCTCTTTTGGCTGACGATCTTGTTCTGACACACGCTTCGCTTCACGCGCTTCTTGCTTAGCGCTTGCGCGTTGCTGCTCGCGAACCAGATCGTCGTAGAAGATGAATTCGTCGCAGTTCGCGACAAGTAAGTCGGACGTGGACTGCTTAACGCCGACGCCGATCACCTTTTTCGCGTTTTCTCGTAACTTCGAAACGAGCGGCGAAAAGTCGGAGTCTCCGCTGATGATGACGAAAGTATCTACATGTGACTTGGTGTAGCAAAGGTCGAGCGCATCGACGACGAGACGGATATCGGCCGAATTCTTGCCGGACTGGCGCACATGCGGGATTTCAATTAGTTCGAAACTGGCTTCATGCATCGACGCCTTGAAGCCCTTATAACGGTCCCAGTCGCAATAGGCTTTCTTGACGACAATGCTTCCCTTCAGCAGTAGCCGCTCGAGCACGGGTCTGATATCGAACCTCTCGTACTTGGCATCGCGGACACCTATCGCGACGTTCTCGAAATCGCAGAACAACGCCATGTTGACGCTTTCCTGAGGTCCGGCCATACGGTTCTCCTGTTCATGCCGTGCATTGCCAATGAACGCATCATAGCGTGCCGTCAATCTGTGAATCGCGACTCAGTGGACTATGTGCGGAATACATGGTGACCCTCGGTGAGCAATCCCTGCCTGCGACGTGCCGAATCGACCTTGGCTCGGCGGGAACATCTGCGCCCAGCAGACGGTCCCGACGACCGCCGAGAATTCGGGCGCGGGGCATCGCCGACCGGCGCATCGACGGCCGGGCGCGCCATTCAGGAGAAACTGCGGCGCTTGCCGCGCTTACGAATGACGTTGTCGCCCGGTTCAACGTCGATCATGCTCGGGTCTACGTAGCTGGACTGTCCGCAGGCGGTGCCATGGCCATCAACCTGGCCGTAACTTACCCGGACCTGTACGCAGCTGCGGCTATCCATTCCGGGATGGCCTTCGGGGTCGCCAACGAGCATCTCTCCGCGTTGTGTGCAATGAATGATGGCCGAGGCAAGATCTGCTTGCCAGAACGAGAGGAGAACGCAGCCCGCGCACGCACCGTGCCGTTGCTCGTCTTCCATGGTGATGCCGACGACACCGTCCACCCGCTCAACGGCGAGCAAATTATTGAGATGAGCCAGCTGTTAGAAAGCCACGCGGCTGACACGCGGGTATGTACCACGACGCAGATCGAGTCCGAAGTGGGGTGCCACGCCTACACTCGGGACGTTTGGCGCAATCAAGACGGATCGTTGCGTGCCGAACGATGGGTCGTGCACGGTCTCGGTCATGCTTGGTCGGGCGGTCATCCCGATGGCACTTACACGGATCACCGTGGGCCTGATGCGACCGCCGCGATCGTTCGATTTGTCAGCCAGTTTGCGCTCGACGACGCGCAAGACGGCCAGCTAATGTAAAAGAAAGAAAAGTTTTTCGCGAGGACCACGGCGAAGTCTAACTCCTCAATTCTCCCAAAAACTGCATTGACATTGAGGCCGGATTACGTGGCGCCAAACCGCGTCGAAATTCGTTAGGAAACCTGATAATGTCTGTTATCGGGATGAGGTTTCAGGGGTAGAATTCGAGAATTCACATTTACAACACAGGGGGGCACCGTGGCGCAAGGCTTTGCCCCAGATGACCGCGAACCCGGCGACGATGCGCCGAACGGGTCAAACGATGCGTCGAGCGACGCATCCCAAGCCAGTGACCGGTGGCCGGGCACGGCGCCGACCGCGGCTACCGCGCAGGTGGTACTCGCGGTGGATGAAGCCATTACGCTCAAGCGCCGGGCCGCCGCGGCGTGGCTGACCGCGCACGGCGATGCGGTGCCGCTGTTGCCCGTGAAACCGTCGCGGCTGGAGTTGGCGGTGGTCATTGCACTCGCCGAAACCTACGGCGCCGCGCTCACTTCGCTGCCGCGTTTCATTCCGGTGATCGACTTCATCGCCGACTACGGCGCGGTGAAATTGGTGCAGCGGGTGATGTATGGCGCGCGCCCAACCACCGACTTTGACGTCACCGCGTACGCCGCCGAGAATGCGCGTTTCGCGGACCTGCTGCGCGAGGCCCGCACCGCGTTCGAGTTCCTCTGCGCGAGCTGGCCCGAGGCGTTCATGGCGCAGGCGAGTGAGGCGCTCGCGCAGCTTGGCCTGCCGCGGCTGCGCACGCCAGCGCCGCCGTCCATGAATGGTGGAAGCGGCGGAGACGAGCCCGGCGATGGGTCAGGCGAGGAGGGCGACGATGCATGAACGCGCGGCCGCCTCCCCGCAAACGCTCACCGCCGCGGCGAGCCGCCCCCCGGAAAAGCTCACCGCCGAGACGCGTGCGTCCGAGAAGCGGACGCAAGAGCGGCTCACGCTGGAGCGCGGCTACACCAGCAAGGACTTCACGGCGCTGCGCGCGTACGTGCAGCGCATTCCACCCGCGGTGATCGCGCGCACCTACTACGACCCCGACGAGGACGCGCACGCGGCCACGCCCGGCGCGATGGAGCGGCATCTCACCACGATGCTCGACGCGCTGGTCGCGCTCGCGCTCGCGCACGGCTCGACGGCGCTCGCCGATCACTTACGCGCGTCGATGAGGCAGCACGGGCGGCCGTTGCTCACGGCGGTGACCTTCCGCATGGTGACCGAGGCGGCGCACCTGGCCGCGCTGCCGCCGCGGGCCGATCACCCGATCGGCGCCTGGCTGCGGCCACGCGTGGCGCGGCGCCTGAAAGGCGAGGGCATCGGCACGCTCGGCGAACTGGTCGCCTTCTGCAACCGGCGCGGCGGCAGCTGGTGGCGCTCGATTCCGCGCATCGGCCCGGGCCGCGCGCGCGATCGTAAGCTGATTACGCAAGCAGCAGGCATCGCTGCAACTACGATCGACGTGGACGTCGACTACAAAGAGCAGGACGGCATTCCATTGATCGCCCCCGAACTGGTCGAGGTCGCGCCGGCTGCCAAGGTGACGGAAAGCGGCCCGGCCGGCGGCAGAGAGCCTGCAGGTCGACTGACGCTGGCGCCGCTCGAGCGGCTCGCGGTGCCGCACGCGCTGTCCGGCGCGCATGGGGAAAATCGCGCGACGGCGTTCTGCTACATCCAGGCGAACCACGACCTCGATGCGGTGCGCGCGTACCTGAACCGCTACCGCGATCAGCCGAAAACCGTGCGCGCCTACACCAAGGAGCTCGAGCGATTTCTGTTGGGGGCGGTGGTGCTGCGCGGCAAGGCGCTGAGCGATCTGCGCGTCGACGACTCCGAGGCCTACAAGGATTTCCTGAAAAGCCCCCGATCCGCGTTTCGTCGGCGAGCGCTTCCCGCGGCAGTCGCCGCGCTGGCGACCGTTTGCCGCGTCGGCGGATGGCTCGGCTTCGCTATTGCCTGAATCACAGCGGTACACCGTGCGGGTACTGCGGACGGCATTCGCCTGGTGGGTGGACGTCCGCTATCTCGCCGGCAATCCGTGGAAGGCAGTCAACGATCCGATGGTGATCAAGCGCGAACGCGCAGTAAAAATCGAACGCGCCCTGCCTGCCGATCTGTG
>NZ_CP084276.1:0-363975 GCF_022879615.1 Caballeronia grimmiae | reverse complement strand
GGCTGCCATCCGATGGCGGCACCATATGGATTTCGCGTGGGCAGCGATGCGAAGTTACGGCGCTGAAACGGCTTCGCCGGGTGCGAGGCGCGTTGACTGTTAGCAACCGTAACAGATGCTTTGCAATGAGGTGGCGCGCGTCACCTCACCGCTTTCTTCTTTCCGCCATCAGCGCGGCCCACGGTCGCGCCAGCCGCCTTTCGTTTTGGCTTTTACGCCTTCTGTGCGTCGCCCGCAGCGCTCGCCTGCTGGCGGCACTCGATGCCCGGCTTTGCGTCCGCTAACGCTGATGACTTGTCGGGTGCGGCAATCGTGGAGTTGGCAACTTGGCCTTCTCGCGCAGCAGGTGAGGCCGTGCGAGCCTGCTGTTCCAATAGCTCAATGGCCAGATGCCAGTAATGGTCGTCGCGCCCTTCACAGCGTCCTTCTGATTCCCATAGATAGTAGGCGCGTTCGCGCACTTCTTCTTCCTTAAAAGTCACTGACATTCATTTTCCTCACTGAAATCAGAAGATAGCCAAGTCGTTGTGTTCGGATACATGGCCGCCGCACTTGACAGCCTCACCGGACGCAACCGGGTATCCAACTTTTGAGGGCCGTTCGTCATGGCAGTCGCCGTAAGGGGGAGATGCAAGGCTCGGGACGCTACTGTCCGGAGTTACCGCAAAGAAGCGTCAAGCGCCCCTTCGTCGTTTTGGCAGCTTCCGCCTTAGGTGTCTTCGCAGCAACGCTGATCTTGCGTCGTCTCATAAACCGTGACGACGCGCCTCACAGATTCAGCATCTCGTCCCTCGTCAATGACACCGCTGACAAGTTTGAGGATTGGCACCGAATGCCTGTAGACCGAGACGCCCGCATGGCTTTCATAAATCCGGCACAGCCTCATGTTGCCCAAGTCGTCGAAGCGCTTAGAAGGAAGGACATCACCGAGGAGTTTCTAGAGTCTAGTGTCGTGACGGTCCTAAGCAACGCTAGGTCTATTGCGCTTCCTGATCGAGTCGGGCGGATCACAGCAAGGCCGGTCGAGGTATCAATGAGCCGGTACGGTCCGTATGTCTTTTGGTGCGAGGTCGTGGCGAGCACTGGACCCGAGGCGGGGAAAGCGGGACTCAATGCATCTATGGAGTTCTTGAAGTTCAGCACGACCTTCGCGGCCGCCTCGTTAGCGTTGAGCGTTGGCCTCCTACCCGACAAGGTTTCGTTATCTTCATTTCCTCAATACCTATTAGCTGCGTCATGGATACTGCTCACAACTTCGCTCGGCGCAGGCGTGGCAGTTTATGCTCGTCTCTCGCTTCGGTCCGCTATTCGCCTTGACAGGCTGAGGAATTAGTTCGGCACCAGTCCAAGCATACGCAGAGAATTGTCTTAGAACTATTGAGTGAGGCTCGTCATCCCTTGACCTTTGGCCGGACGCCGGGAAGGCCCGGTACTGGGCGTTATTTGAGTAAAGACCTGACGCCTCCAATACGTCCCATTGTGCTGTCGTCGCCGGCGCGCGCTGGCGAGCACCACGCCGGCCTCCCGAACAAGCCTAGGCGAGCCCGTCGCGCAAGAACCGGTGTCTTTTCGCGCAATACTCACGCGTCTTCAAAATTCGAATAAAACATCGGTCCTTTCAACATGACTGACCTCACCGAAATTACGAGCTTGATTTGCGGCGGGCCGGAAGTCGACGAGGCTGCGCAGGAACCTGTAGTAACAAGTCATCGCCACATCATCACGATACGTATCGTCGACCGGCCCAGTACGAGTAGCCGATTCAAGTTGTGCGCGCGGCGTGTAATGTGCAATCTCTGCCGGGAGCCGCTCGAGCATTGATCCTTGCAGGCGATCCTCGGTCATGCGTGGCCACGTCGATTTAGGTGCGGGCGGAACGACGACGCACGCTCGAGGCCGCGGCGCCCTACTACGCCGACGACCAAGAGCAAGGTCTTGTGAACTCACGAGCAGCGTCGAACGCTCAAAAAAGTCTTCGCGCGTCATAGAACTGCGAGTTCAGCACCCGTCGCAACGCGCCTTAACGCGCCAACGACTGATATTTCAACGGCCTGCTAAAGCACCAACTTCCTGAGGATGGCGAACTTCGACATAGCGGACGAATAGCCATAAGAGAGCATCACGATCAGCACCAGCGACGGCACCATAAGGCCATAAGTTGAGGACCAGTGGCTCTCTAGTGTACGCAACACGAAATGCAGCATCGCCAGATGAACGAGATAAATCCCGAAACCAAGCCTGCTAAAACGCTCGACCGCTGTCTGAAGGGAAGCCGAGCCGACCCGCACGCGCATGAGGGTGATGAACAAGCAAACGCTCGGAATAACGGTGAATAGGCTAGAGTAGTCCGTCACCATGTGAGCGAACGGTGCGCCGGGCAGAGACATCCGATACTGGACGGTAATCGCGGCGATGATCGCGACGCACGCCGTGAACACAAGCCACGCTGTAGGCACGCGCTCGCCCAAACGCGCATTGACGACCAGATGTCCCGCTACAAAGTACATAAGATAGCAGCCGAAAAACTGCGCGACGCCCACCGTCCACGGTCTGCCCGCTGCGACCGCGCCGACCGTGAAGGGCAACACAGTCAGCAGCAGCGTCAGCACGCAATACCAGATGAGAATCCATGCACCGCCCGCGCGCTGCATCGCGTTGATAAACGGCGCGGCGATGTACACGCCGATGAGCGCGGGTATAAACCACAAGTGAAAAGCATCCCGCATCCGGCCAGCGAGAAGATCGGACAGAATGGCAGACGGCTCGAATGACGATTCGTATCCCATCCGGTACGCGAGATAGTTGGTCAGGAGCGAATAGAAGATCAGCAGGACAATGAATTGCGGTATGCGTTTGCGATAGAAGCGCAGGATATGCCCGCTGTCAGCCCTCGCAAGAACGAGGCTGCCGGAAATCATGAAGAACACGGGCACCGCGAGTCTGCCGATCGCATTGAGCACCGCATGCAGCATCCACTGCCCATGCGTTGCCACCGGCGCAATCGGATCGAAGATGCGATCGTTCAGATGGATCATGACCACGACGATCGTCGCAAGCGATCGTGCCAGATCCAGTTGCACGCTGCGCGATCCGCTTCGCGATACGGCATCGCGTTCTTGCACCGCAAACGACGATGCTTCTGCCATGATGGCCGTCTCAGTAGCTGGTCGTGCGCACGGTCGCACCGTCGGCCGGTTCGGTCGATGCATGCAGCTCGCCAAGCCTTCTGCGATGCCCGTCTGCAAGCGCGCGAAAGAGCATCTCCATGCTTTTTACCTGCCACGGATGGCTCGAGATCATCCACAGCGCAAGGCCGACCACGGACGCCCTGAGCGCCGCCAGAAGCGGCCACCGCGCATACTGGCTCGACACCGCGATCCGGTTGCGCACGTTGTAGTAATGCCGTGGCCCGAACGCGTGATTGCGAAGACGCGCACCGACCTCCCGCAAATGGTCGATGCGGCTCTCGGGAATGAGCCACACCGAGAAGCCGACGGCCTTGAGCCGCAACGAGAACTCCGTGTCGTCATACGCAACGAAGTAATCCGCACGCGGCAGTCCGGCGGCCCATACCGCGCGAGCATCGGCCAGAAACCCCACGAAGGAACCGGTGTCTATGCGAATGGCAGAGTCTTTATAAGCCGATGCTGCAACCGTCCGCTCGCGCCCGAACAAGCTGTCGAAATAGCGGCGATGTTGCAACGCAAGCGCGCCGAACTCGTCGACCGATGGACACAGCGCGCCGACGTCGGCGGGCAGCGACGCTCTCGCCGCCACGAGGCGCTGGAGCGCATCGAGATGAGGAACCGCATCGTCATCGAGCAGCCACACCCAGTCGGCGCCACGGGCCAAGGCTTGCTGCAAGCCACGCGCGAAGCCACCCGCGCCACCGATGTTGTAGTCGCTTCGCAGCACGCTTACGTCGCGCCTCTTGTTCAACATGTCGCGCGTTGGTTCATCGCTCGCATTATCGAACACGATGACTTCATCGGGGCGCAAGCTCTGTCCGCTCAAGGCATCGAGCACGCGTGCGAGCAGGGCGGGACGATTACGCGTGACGACGACGGCAGTGATCTTCATGGTGCATGGCCTTGTTGAGCTAAGACGGACGGTGTCCTCTCGTCTCGTTGTCATTGCAGTCGTCCTAGCAACAGCACGGCCGCGCGTCGCAAAGGAAATCCGCGTTGCGTTGAAAACATCAACCGATGCAGTGGCCGGCTCGCCCGAAATCCCATTCGCGCGGCGCTCTTGAGTTTCCGGCGTCGTTCGATGAGCCTAAGCATGGCCTCTTTGCTGCTGTCGTCGAGCGGCGCGCTGCCCGAGATAGCGAGCCAGTCCAGATGCATCAGCGTATTGATCCGCTGAAACAGCGATGCGCTCACCCATTCGTACTTGGGCATGCGTAGTCCGATTTGCCATGGGTCGAGGATCAAGGTCTCGTTCGCGACGAAGCGCTCGAAGGAAGCCAGCACATCCGGGTTGGCATCATTCAGCAATTGCGGCACTACATAGCCGTGCTGCGAGGCGTAATGCATGCACAAATGCTGCTCAACCGCGAAGCGCGCGCGAAAGTTGCGCTCGAAGAAGGTCGAGCTTGCCAGGTGACGCTCGCGGTCGTACCAGCTGGCATCGGCGGGCGTCACGGGCGGGGCGCTCCAGTATTGCAGCAGCCTATCCGTGTGGCCGAAGTGAAACCAGTCGCTGATATGAAACGGCAGGCGCTCGAAGATGGTGGGATCGAGCGTGAAGAACGAACTCGCGATAATGCGCGTATCCCTTCCGTCGCGCTGATAGATCGTCTTGGCGAAGTCGAGGAAACCAGCATGTTCCAGCATGCTGTCGGTGCGCAGCTTCACAACGTAAGGTGTTCGAACCGATTCGAGCCCCGCGAGTGTCGAGACGATTTGCCGGTTCACGTTGTTCGCCTTGGGCGAGTCGTATTTGATGCCGGGCAGCGCGCCCGGATCATCGGACTCGATGACGGCATCAGCGAGCAGTCCCCGCGGAAACTCCGCGCCTTTCCACGTCGAGACGATGATGTCGGCGTTCGGCAAAGCTCTGCGCGTCTGGCGAACGTTCTCGCGAAACGAGTCACGGTCCGCGCCGACATACGGCTTGACGGCGCCCTGAAACACCACGGTGATGTCGCTTGTCTTCATGATGAGGCGGGCCGTTCATGCGCGCTCAAAGCGCGGGCTGATGGAAGCTGGCGGATGAAATGCCGCAGCGGGTTATCGAGCGTGCGCGGCACGCGCTTGACGCCGTAAAGCGAATGCCGGTCGAAGACTTTCCATGTGCTGTCTCCGTCGTTCATCCATTGCAGTTTTTCCAGGCGACGAGCAACGCGCACTTCGTCGATCGCGCTGTCGGGCACGCCCCGGCTCATCTGCGCGATGACGCGGATCATGCCCGGGCTCAGGCGGTAGTAGGGCGTCTTGATGAACGCATATTCAACGCAGTGCCTAAGCCCACGCGCGCGCTTCCAGTTGTTTCCAAAAAGCCATTCGAATTCTTGCAGGAAGCGCCAGTACGTGCGGTCGAATACATGCGTCTCGGAGTACACATACGGCGTGATGCGAGGGCTGGCGCCGATTGCATGGGCAATCGTCGGAAAGACGACTTCCTCCAGCGGATAGCCGGCCACACCCGGATGCGCACCGCTGGCGATATCGGCGAGCTCGAACAATGTGTCAGCCTCATAAAATGCGCCTTCGATTTGCGATCCGACGAGCGGACACTTCCCTAAGCGCTTGCGGAGCGCGTCGAGCTCGGCATCTGCACGCGCCTTCGGGCTGACCCACCAGTAACTTCCTGGCGTGAGCGGCCGGACGTTATAGCCGCGTCCGTGCCGCGCGATATGCTCGGCGAGGCCCGGCGCGACGAGCATGTCGTTGGACGCATGAAAGCAGACGTGCGATGCATCGCCGCGCGAGCGAATGAATGCGATGTTCGAAAGATGCGCGCGGAAGATGCTGCCCCAGCGCGTGCTTTCATGCGCGGGGTTGATCAGGAAGTTGTCGCAGCCCTGGCTTGTTAGCGCGGCGTTGAGGCTCGCCTCGTCGAGTCTGCCGCTGCGCGACACATGAAGCACGACGCACGCTTGCGGAAAAAAGCGCGCGAAGTTACCCAGCTGGTCTGCGACGACGAGCGGCGCTTCATGAACCGGCAGCGACACGTAAATGCTCATGCCTGTACCTCCTGCTGCGCGAGTGCAACGTATTCTTCGGGGGTGCCGGCAAGCAGCACGTCTGACGCCGGCACTTCGTGATACACGATGCGCTTTCCTCGTTCGATGAGCGTGTTGTACATCGGCGCGATGTAAAGCTCGCGCCACTGCTCTTCGAACTCGCCGTAACGCGCCATGGCTT
Organism: Caballeronia grimmiae; assembly: GCF_022879615.1. NCBI lineage: Bacteria > Pseudomonadati > Pseudomonadota > Betaproteobacteria > Burkholderiales > Burkholderiaceae > Caballeronia > Caballeronia grimmiae. The sequence goes on along the minus strand of NZ_CP084276.1, from coordinate 357,607 downwards.
CGCGGCAGACGGAAACAAAATCGGATGCCGCGCTGAAGAAATAGAGTCCCGTGCAGCACAGGTCTGAAATGCGCCGCTTCTCCGTCGTTTCAATAACGACGTGACTGTCGGCCGACGCAGGCCGCACGAACGACCAGTGATCGCCTTCGGCCCGAAACACTTCCAGATAGCCGTCGGCGTGCGCGACTTCCTCAGGGATGCGATACCCCGGTCTTATGGTGTCGATGTTGAACACGACTAGCCGCTCGTCCGAAGCACGATCGGCATCCTCGATGCCCGCGAGTACGGTTTCGGCTTGTCCGCGCGTCGGCGCATGAAGCTCCACGATGTGATAGCTCGCGATTCCCATTGCACGGCTCATCTCATCGACAAAGCGTGTGGCCGCGAAGTCCTGACGCACGACGAAGACGAACGCTTCGGACGCGAAGTACGCTTCGAACGATCCGACCGTCAGTTCGAAAAGCGTGCGCCCGCCGACCTCCAGCTCATATTTGGGCCGTATGTAGCCTGCCTTGTAGAACCGGCTGCTGTTGCCGGCCATAGGTATCACAATCATTTTTCCATTCCAAATAGAGGCGCAACGCATTGGACATCAGTCCCGCCTGACGCCTCTCATCGTCGGCGTGAAGCGGGAGCATCGAGAGGAAAAGCAGCACCATGATGGGATAGCAGTCCCACTCGGCGGGCGTGCGGCCGCGAAAGAGCGTGGACGCGAAGACGTCGCGCACTTCGTGGGTCGCTTGCATCGGAAGCTCGAAGCGGACCTTGCGTCCTTCGATCGCGCCATCCCATCGCCCGGCGATGATAAAGTCATAGAGCCCGAGGACCGAATGAGCGAGCTTCGCGACGTCGTAACGAAAGTCGCCGAAGACCGTGAGTTCGCCACTGCTGTTCAAGCCGCGTGGATCGATCAGCTTCACCTTGCCGCCTCTGAAGTCGAAGAGGACATTGCTGAAGCAGAAGTCGCCGTGGATGAACGCGCTCACGTGGCGCGTCGAGGCCAGCACGGCGCTGCTTGCTTCTTCTGCCATGTCCATGAGACCCGGCACGGGCTCGCCATTGATGATCCAACTGTCGCGCAGGGACACACCCGTTTCGGCGCCGAATTTCTCGAGCCGAGAGAGCGTTTTGCCGCGATACAGCGCATCGAGTTCCTGTCGATCAAGCCTCGCTTCTGGCGGCACCGGGAGCTTCCCGGACGCAGTGAAGAACGTATCGCAGGCGCGGAAGATCTTTGTCCAGACTTTCTCGGGCAGGCAGCCGAACACGTATAACTCGTTGAGCGCGGCAAGCGGCAAATATTCGAGCGAATAGAAGATCTGTTCGCCGCTTCCAACTTCGATCAGGTTCGGCAGAAACGCACGCACCGTTGGGGGCGCATTCTCGAACCAGCTTGCTTCTGCGAGTATCTTGCGCGAGTCGCCGCTCGACTTACGAAGCACGCCATCCGCGACGGCGATGTCATTGAAGTGGCGCTGCGTCGTGATGTGGCGCTTCGATGCGAAATACGTATGAACGTGGCCGAAATCCAGCCAGCCCCGAACGTTGACCAACTCGAGCGCATGTACCGAAGACGAGTATGCTTCGATCGCTTCAATGAACGAGAGACCCGAAGCAAGCAGCCGTCGCAGCGCGACCGCGTTGGAAAACGAGAACATGCCGACCCATACCTTGTCGGACAGTCCAGCGGTGCGCCGCTCGTGATGCCAGCGATAATTCTCGTCCGATTCGCCAACGGCGAGCCAATCAGAGTGCTCCGGCAGTGGTTCGGTGACGAGCGTATCGCCGAACACGATGTCGATGCGGCCTTCGAGCCGTGTCTCCGCGAGCACGGTCAAAGCCGCCGCCCCGAGCGAGATGCCCGCCGGCGTTCTGAAGACCGCAACGCCGGCCGCATCCAGATACGCGAAGTCGATGTTGTCGACGTCGTAGTCCGCAGGCAAGGTCATATGCGCGCGCTCGTATCGGTCCGCGAGTCGAGCAAGTTGGTAAGTGTAGAGCCGGCGATTGCCAACCGGGAGAAAGCTGGGCGGTATCCTGCCAAACTCGGAAGCGAGTTCCGATTCGACATATTCGCCCGATAGGATCAAGAGCATGACGGCGTCTCCTTCTCCTTGTTGAGCATCTGCTCGATTTCCGCGTACGACATGGAGACGAACTCAGACGGACGCACCGCGCGATCGTCGATATAAAAGCCTTCGTGACCGCACCACGGCTTGCCGACATAGATCTCGTCGAACGGCACGTCATGTTGACGAAGCCAGTCAACCGCGATCGGCAACGTGTTCGCATTGATCTTCCCGATGTTGCCTTCGTACGTACGCATCGAGCGGCTGGTGCATACGACGATCGTGAAGCCGTCGCGCCTGTAACGGCGCAGCTGGTCAATCACGGCGTTATTCGGCACCGCGTGCGCATACCCGTCGGGCGCACCCGAGGTGATCGTATGGTCGAGATCAACTATGAGTCTCTTCACCGTCGGCCCCTTATCGTCCGGAAATTGCAGATGCATACGGGCAATTAGCCCACGTTGCGCCGGTCTATTTCGATCACCCTGCCATGCTCCAGACGCAGGAAGCGATTGCAGTAGGTGCGGATTAATTCGTGATCGTGCGAAGCAAAAACGAAAATGCCAACGCTGCTAATGAGGCGAGACATACGTTCCTTTGCTCGCTCCTGAAACTCGGCATCACCTGCGCCGAAGACTTCATCGACGAGCAGAATGTCCGGCCGAGTAGACGTCGCGACTGCGAACATGAGACGCGTCGCCATCCCGGACGAATACATGCGCACGGGCAACTGCAGGAAGTTGCCGAGTTGCGTGAAGCGTTCGATCTCGCTGATTCGCTCTTTCGTTTCCGCGATGCTCATGCCCAGCAGCACGCCCATGCGGGTGATGTTCTCGTAGCCGCTCAGTTCGGGGTCGATGCCCGCGCCCAGTTCAAGCACCGTCGCTGTTCTGCCGCGGCGCCTGACTGCCCCGTGCGTCGGTTTGTACACGCCTGCCATCGTCCGTAGCATCGTGCTCTTGCCCGCCCCGTTGTGTCCGATAAGCCCGACCGCATCGCCCTCGCGGAACTCGAAGCTCACGTCATCGAGCGCGGTCACCACTTGTATGCGTCCAGACTCCGAGTCAAGCCTGCCACCGGTACTGATGCGCACCAGGTTATTCCGAAGCGATTTCGTCCGATTGTTGTGAACCGGATAGCGCACGGTCACTCGGTCAAATTGCAGATGCGTCATCGTTAGATCCAGAACGCAATGCGCGAGTGAACGCGATGGAACAGGATCAGAACCACGCCCCACCCAACGACCGCCATACCGATGCTCGTCCAGACGATGAAGCCCGGCGGGATGGTGCCGAGAAGCGGATAGCGCAGCAGCTCAATAAGATGCGATAGGGGGTTGAACCACAACAAGTGCCCGCTGATCGGCAGAAAGTTCGGCCGATACATCACCGGGCTCAGGAACATGAGTAGCGGCATCACGGCGGCCACTAGATATTCGAGGTCGCGAAAACGCGCGCCGAGAATGCTAAGCAGGAACGTGATCCACGCAAGGTTGGCCGTGACGAGCAACAGGCAAGGTATGAAAAGCAGCGTCGGCCATCCAACGTGCACGTTCATCAGGACCGCGACGACGACGAACACGGGCGCGGTATGAAGCAGGTTGATGAAGTGTTTTGTCACCATCTGCGCGGGATGAATCGATAGCGGCACTTCCATATTCCGGATGATGCCCGCCTGACGATTGAAAGTCGTCGGTGCCTCTGTGATGCAGCCCGAGAGAAACTGCCAGACAATCAGCCCGCTTGTCAGCGCAGGGACGAACGTGGCTCTGTCCAGATGAAAGAGCTCGCTCCAGATGTACCCCAGGCCCGCGGTTCCCAGCAGCGTGCCAAGCGTCAGCCACAAAGGGCCCAAAATAGTTCGCTTGTAGCGGGATCGAACGTCGCTCCATGCCAGGAAAAGAATGACGCGGGCAGCGTTAAGCGTTTGCTGAAGGTCGCTAACGATAGTCGCGGACCGTTGCACGTCTGTTCTAAAAGTGTCAGCGTTGTCGGTGGCTGTCATCTGTTGCAGTTAGCTTCTAACGAATTCAGTTGGCGCTGCAACGCTGAGAGGTCGAGTTCGAAACTTATGCTCGTCTGGCGCGTTTTCAATTTATGACAGTTTCGCAATCGGTGTGCCGCGCTCGAGGCGCCAGATCGAAAAACCTCCCAGTGCTCCGCAGCGGTCAGCGGCGGTCCGGCGATCTCACGCGCCCGTCGGATTCCGATGTAACAAACCCGACGACCTCAGTCGGCGACCAAGCCGCTGACGCGGTTTGCTCGTCGCAGCAATGGGGAAAGAAGAAGCGGCGCGCTCGCCTGCGGGGCCGCGATGACGCGATAGTGCCGCCAGATGACTGAATCTGCCGCTTGCTACAAAAGTGCAGAGCTACGGTTCTCCGTCCAACCTACCTTTGGACCGTCGCTGGAAGGACTTTCACTTCCCAAAGCGACGCGACGGTAGCATGGCGCTGCACGACGCACAATTCGGTTCAGTAAGTGACAACCGGGCCGATAACTGAAGAACGCGAAATTCCGTCGACGCGAGTGATTTTTGACACGTTGTTATAAGCTCTGCGCCACGTCGGGACGCTAACAGAACGACTTTTGCAGCGGTCGCCAGCATATGATGCAGCAAGCGATTTTGAGGAAAGCCTCGTGTATGGAAGCGAGCCGTCCGAAGCGGATGCGCAGTCGGCGGAACATTTGAAGCCACTAAATGGTCCGCTCCACGCCCCAGCGTGTTTTGCGCCGCCCGCTATCATGAGGCTCACCGCGTGGAGCAATTTCGGTTGCAATGCCGGCGGCATGCAGTGGACGTCGATATTTGTCGATCGTAGCCTATGTCGGCTTGAACGACCCCAGGCTTCGATAGTGGTCTGCCACGCTTCCCGTTGATGCGCGGAATAGCCCCTAATCGTTGAAAGAATCAGACGGTAGCGACCGCAGCGCGAGTTCCAAATCCCTCCGCCGCGGCGATGCGCTCGACGAGGCTCAACGCCTGAGCCACCACCTGATCCATGTTGTAGTAGCGGTAGCTTCCGAGCCGACCCGCGAAGATGACTTCCCGATGCGCCTCCGCGAGCGCCTCGTAGCGTTTGAACAACTCCGCGTTCGCTGGCCGCGGGATCGGATAATAAGGGTCGCCTTCGTCGCTCGGGTACTCGTACGTGATGCTGGTTTTTGCGTGCTGTTGGCCCGTCAGATACTTGTACTCCGTGATGCGCGTGTAAGGCTTTTCCTCGGCCGGGTAATTCACCACGGCAAGCGACTGAAAATGCTCCTGATCGAGCGTTTCGTGCCGGAATGCGAGCGAGCGATAAGGCAGTTTCCCGAGACAGTGATCGAAGTATTCGTCGATGGGCCCCGTATAGACGAGCTTGCGATAAGTCACCTCCTCGCGGACCTCTCGATAGTCGGTATTGAGCATGACCTTGATATTCGGATGCGCCAGCATCTTCTGGAACATGCGTGTATAACCTGCGAGCGGCATGCACTGATACTCGTCGTTGAAGTAGCCGTCGTCGGCCGTCGTGCGCACCGGCACGCGTGAAGTCACCGAGCGATCCAGTTCCGACGGGTCCATGCCCCATTGCTTGCGGGTGTATCCGCGAAAGAACTTCTCGTAGAGTTCGCGGCCGATCTTGCTCACCACCACATCTTCAGATGTCCTGATTTCGTCTAGCGGCTCGGCGCGCGCTGCGAGAAACGCCTCCGCCTGCTGCGGCGAAAGGTCGAGCGAATAGAGGCGATTGAGGGTGGTCAGATTGATCGGCACCGGCACAAGCATGCCGTCGACGGACGCGAGCACGCGATGCCGGTACGGTCGCCATGCCGTGAAACGCGATAGATAATCCAGTACGCGACGTGCGTTCGTGTGGAAGATATGCGGCCCGTAACGATGAATCAGAATGCCGTCCGCGTTGTACTCGTCGTAGGCATTGCCTGCAATATGCGGGCGCCGGTCAATGAGCAGAACGCGCTGGCCGTACTCGCTCGCGAGCCTCTCGGCCATCACGCTGCCCGCGAAACCCGCGCCGACGATCAAATAATCGAAGCCCTTGCGTTGCTGTCGGCGCGCATCGGGCTGGGACGGATGACCGCTCGAGCCGGAATTAGAAGATCCGTTTGCTGTCGTCCCTAGGATGCGCATTTTTTCACCTCGGCGAGCATTGCGGCGCACGTGTTGTCCCACGATGTTCCGGCCAGCACCGCTTCGACGCGGCCGATGAATGCTGCGCGGTCCTTTCCGTCCACGAGCGCTCTTTCGATGGCACGCTCGAAGGCGACCGCGTCATCGGCGATGCGGACCACGCCGCTCTTGCAATAGCGCGACACCACATCGGCGATAGGCGTCGATACCACTGGGCGGCCTGCCGCGAGATATTCCGGCGTCTTCGTCGGGCTGATATAGCGCGTAGCCTCGCTGATCGCGAAAGGCATCAGCGCGACGTCCCAGCCGGCGAGATAGCGCGGCAGATCGTCGTAGGACTTCTGGCCAAGATAAGTAATGTTCGGCGCTTGCGGCAGATCAGCGGGCCGGATCTTCGCCACGGGACCGAGCATGACGAACTGCCAGTCCGGCCTCGCAGCGGCGAGCGCGCCGATCAGCGCGGCGTCAAAGCGCTCGTCGAGCACGCCATAGAAGCCGAGACGCGGGCGCGGTATCGGCATCTGGTCATCAGGCTCGGAAAGCGGCCCGCGCGCCTTCTCGAAATGCGCGACATCGACACTGCTCGGAAACGCATGCACGCTATGGTGAAAACGCCGCTTCGACTCATAGAGGCTCTGGCCGCCGGTGAAGACGACATCCGCCTTGCGCATGAGCCGCGTTTCGCGCTCGGTGAGCTGCGGCGGCGCGTTCCTGAACGCCGAAAGCTCGTCCATGCAGTCATACACAATGAGCCTTGCGGCGAGATGATCGGTAAAAGCTAGCATCATCGGCGAGTAGTACCAGAGACCGAGATCCCATGTACGCGTGTCGGACAGATACGCGTCGAGCAGCGCGCGTTGCGCGCGCTCTTCCTCTTCCTGCGTGAAGCCGGAAGGAAGCCACGGCGTCAGCACGCGAATGCCTTCATCCGTAGTCCGAACGTCGAGAAACGGGGCGGCGGTATCTGTTGGTCGAGGCTCTTCGAAGAAGAGCACTTCCGCCTGCGTCGCGATGCGAGAGAGCAAGTGTTGCGGTCGCTGATACACGAAGTTCCAGCGAAGGTGCGAGAGGCACAGGAACGTCTGCGGCAGGCCCGATCGCGCGATGGAGATGCGCGGGCGAACGTGCGTCGACGGACTGTCTGCGGACCCGGCCGCGGTGGCGGCTGGGGGTTCTGACCGGGCTTGAGTCTCGCGCAAGGGAGTGCCTCCGGAAGTAACTGCTGGGCGGAAATCCGCCCGGACTTCATCGATTGCGTCGGTGAGATCCGAAGCTCGGCTGCTTTCGCCTCGCGTTGAAGCCGGGTGACGCTACGCATCGCGCACGCGGCGGCTCACACGCAGAGTCCGGCAAGGCCCTCATGCGCGTGTCGTCGCGCTTGCTGACAAATTTGCGACATAAGCGGCAATCGTTGTTCCAGCGTGAGCGTGCTTGGGGCAAACACTGATCGCGCAGGGCGAGGGCATAGCGAGTGCTGACTGCGTCATGGAAACGCTCTCACGTCGTACTAATTTTTGGGGTGCTCGATATGGATGATCGGCTGGTTCTGTGGGGAGGACTGGAATGCACAATCAACCGAGTGCGCGATATCTTCTTCAGCCAGTTGGACCGTAACGGACATGCGACGCGGGAAGACGATCTTCAGCGTTTCGCCTCGCTGGGCATACGGGCGCTGCGCTATCCGGTGCTGTGGGAAAGAACGGCGCCGTCGAGTATCGACGAAGCCGACTGGTCATGGCTCGATGCGCGCTTGCCGACGCTTCGCGCATTGGGCGTCGAGCCGATAGCGGGCCTCTTGCATCATGGAAGCGGGCCGCTGCCCGGCGGACTGCTCGACCCTCACTTTGCAAGCAGGCTCGCGGAATTCGCACGAGCGGTCGCTGAGCGCTATCCGTGGCTTTCGTACTACACGCCGGTGAACGAGCCGAACACCACCGCGCGATTCAGCGGGCTATACGGTGTCTGGCATCCGCACGGCACCAACGACCGGACGTATCTCGAGGCGCTCATCAATCAATGCAAGGCCACGGTGCACGCGATGCGCGAAGTGCGCAACATCAACCCGCACGCGAAGCTCGTTCAGACCGACGATCTCGGCAAGACGCAAGGCACGCCGGCGATGGCCGGGCTCGTCAACTTTTACAACGAGCGGCGCTGGCTTTCGTGGGATCTGCTCTGCGGCAAGGTGATGCCGGGACATGCGCTGTGGCGATACATCATGGATGCGGGCGTCGCGGAAGAAGATGTCCTGTGGTTCGTCGACAATCCGTGCCCGCCGGATATCGTCGGCATCAACTACTACATCACGAGCGAACGCTGGCTCGATCACCGGACTCATCAGTATCCGCAAGCGTACCGGTGCGAATGGTACGGCCAGCGCCTCGCCGACATTGAAGCGGCGCGCGCCCTCGCGCATCCGCCGCAGGGCATACGGACGGTCATCGACGAAGCGTGGCAGCGGTATCGCTTGCCGCTCGCAGTCACGGAAGCGCATATCGACTCGACGCGTCAGGACCAGTTGCGCTGGCTACATGAGATATGGACCGCCGCGAGCGAAGCACGCGAAGAAGGCGCTGACGTGCGCGCCGTGACGGTGTGGGCGCTGCTCGGCTCGTACGACTGGAACTGCCTCGTCACGGAAGAGCGCGGCTACTACGAATCGGGCGCATTCGACGTGCGCGGACACGAGCCGCGCGAAACGGCTGTCGCCGCGCTCATGCGCGACCTTGCCGCTGGTCGTCCGCACGAACATCCCGTCCTGCGCGGCACGGGGTGGTGGCGCCGTCCGGGGCGCTTTCTCTGCGAGCCGGTCGTGTTCGACGCATTCGGCGCCCTCCGAGAGTCTGAAGCACCCGCGCGCTCTGGCGACCAGACGCACACGCCCGCACCGATACTCGTCGTCGGCGACGGCGCGCTGGCGCAACTCTTCGCCACCCTCTGCGCAGAGCGCGACTTGCGATACGCCACCGTGTCGGCGGACGACTTGCTGGGTAGTGATGCCATCGGCACGTTTGAACCCTGGGCGGTCATTAACGCCATGGATCCGGTGGATGCCGAAGAAGCCGAGCGCGGTACAACTGATCATCTTGGAACGATAGCGAACACGGCAGCCGCGCTTGCCAAGGCGTGCGCCGCACGCGGCATCGAATATCTGGGGTTTTCGTGTGACTTCGTCTTCGACGGACGCGCGACGCACCCTTACGTCGAGACAGACGACGTGAGTCCACTCAATCGCCTGGGCCGTTGCATGACGCAGACCGAGCGTGAAGTGCTGCGGTGCTTTCCGGAGGCGCTCGTCGTTCGAACCGGTCCTGTCTTCGGGCTGTGGACGAGCCCAGACTTTCTGGACCGCGCCTTGCGCGCACTCGCCGACGACCGCTCCTTTGTCGCCGCGAAGGATGTGACCGTCTCGCCGACGTATGCGCCCGACCTCGTGCACGCGTGCCTCGATCTGCTGATTGATCGTGAATCTGGCGTCGTGCATCTGAGCAATCGCGGCGCCTTTACATGCTTCGAATTTGCGGTTCAGGCGGCCAGCCTCGCCGGTCTCGATACGAGCCTCATCGAGGCGCGCAAGGTCGCGTCCATGCATTCGGCCGCGCCGCAGCCACTCTATCGCGCCCTTGCGAGCCAAAGGGCGGCCGTGTTGCCGACACTCGACGATGCGCTTCGCCGCTGCATCGGAGACTGGGCTTCGCTCGTTGGCAACAGCCAAGTTGCGGGTTATGACGTCGATGGAAACGGCAGACAAACCGGCTAGCGGGGAGTAATCCGCTCGGGACGGGTGATTGAAGTGCTGTCACGATTGATACCGGCCCGTTGCTGCTGGCCCCTCGCAGCGCGCGATGCTGCGCCACGACGATTTTCGCAGGCGACGGCCGTGTGGCGCATCCGTCGCATTTGTTCCTCGGCCATCGCTGGATCGACGCGCAAGTTATATCTACTTTACTGGAGACATATCGATGGCGGAGACAATTCTCGCAAGACATCGATCCTAGAAGAGAGGTAGCTGGTAGTGCGAAGGAACTCGGCTTGGAATTCGTTGGACAGCTCTATTCGTTGGTCCTCTCGGCCGAGCATTTTTCTGTTGGTTTGCGACTTGTATCGCTGCATCCTGTTCACGTCTGACGGGCTCAACGATGCAACGTCGGGCCAACCTGTTCGCGCACACCTTCCGCTTTGGGACTATCCGGCGTGTATGGGAGGAGAACTTTCGCGTATATGGCGCACGCAAGGTCTGGCGGCAGCTGTTGCGCGAAGGATTCAAGCTCGCACGGTGTACGGTCGAGCGACTGATGAAGCGGCTCGGGCTGCAGGGCGTGCGGCGCGGCAGATCGATTCGGACCACCGTTAGCGAGCGAAATGCACCCTGTCCTCTTGATCATGTGCAGCGCAATTCAAAGCGTCAAGGCCGGACGAGCTATGGGTGACCGACTTCACTTTCGTGGCCACCTTGCAAGGCTTTACCTACGTTGCCCTCATCATCGATGTGTTCGCGCGACGCATCGTAGGCTGGAGAGTGTCAAATTCAGCGCGTACCAGATGTTTCCGGCCGGTCACCGTTCGAAACAAGGGGCTTTCGGGGAGGTCTGGTGCCGTAGAGCGTTCCGGGCGACCTGACCCGCATTACGATCGACTCAATGTCTTTCCCTGGACCCGTCGGTCGTCTGGAGCTGCCGCGCGGCGAGGTTTCACCACGTCGATACGTGTGACCGAAGAAGGGCCTGACGCCCTGTCACTTTACTGTCTTGTCCAGGTACTCGATGCCGGTGAGATTGCCTATATCGCATCGCAACCGGAGCAAGGCTGTATGAACGAAGAACATAATACTGCTGGCCCTCGCAGCATTGTAGGCGGCGTTGATACGCATAAAGATCTGTATTTCCCGGCTGTCGTTGACGAACATGATCGCCTTCTCGGCAGCGAATCCTTCCCAACCGCGCGGCACGGGTACAAGCAGATGTTGCTTTGGATGCGCTCATTCGGTGAGCTTGTGCGGGTCGGCGTGGAGTGCACCGGGAGCTATGGCGCAGGCTTACTGCGCTACCTAAAGCAGGCCCAAGTTACCGTGCTGGAGGTGACCGCGCCGGATAAAAGCGACCGGCGCAAACGTGGCAAGGACGATACGCTGGATGCCCACAACGCGGCTCATGCTGCCTTCGCCGGTGTGCGTACGGTCACGCCCAAGACGCGCGATGGCATGATTGAATCGCTACGCGTTCTGAAAGTCTGTCGGAAGACGGCCATTTCGGCGCGGCGCGTTGCTTTGCAGTTAATTCACAGTACCATCGTCAGCGCGCCCGATGAGTCACGTGAATCACTACGCGCGATGACACGAATGCAGCTCATCCGAACATTGGCTGCGTGGCGTCCGGATCTGTCCGACTATCGCAACCTGACGTCCGCATGCCGAATTGCGCTGAAGTCACTGGGACGTCGGTATCTGGAGCTGCACGACGAGATTGCCGACCTCGACGTCATGATCGCGACGCTCGTGGACGAACTTGCCCCAGATCTTGTCTCGCGAAATTCGATTGGTTACGAGTCGGCCTCGCAACTATTGTTGACCGCCGGCGACAACTGCGGTCGCCTTCAGTCGGAGGCCAGCTTCGCCGCCCTTTGTGGCGTGAGCCCCGTGCCTGCGTCTTCCGGTAAGGTGACGCGACATTGACTAAATCGAGGCGGCGATCGCGCAGCCAACAGCGCGTTGCACATCATTGCGATCGGTCGCTTGAGAACCGACGCTCGCACGAAGGCTTACGTCGCCAAACGCGTCAGCGAGGGGCATTCAAAGCTTGAGGCGATCCGCTGCCTCAAGCGCTATATCGCGCGGGAGGTCTACTACGTAATCCGGCAACGCAACCGCGAGATCGCGCAGACTCAAATTGCCCCTTGACCTTTAGAAGGGCGTCCGCGGGTCGCAATACGTTTCCATTCGGTACACGGACCGCCTAGCCGAAGCAGGGATCGAACCGTCAGTCGGCAGCGTGGGCGATTCGTACGATAACGCGCTTGCCGAAACGATCAACGGCCTTTACAAGGCGGAAGTCATTCACCGTCGCGGCCCATGGCGCAACGTGCAGGCAGTCGAACTCGCGACGCTCGAATGGGTCGACTGGTTCAACCACCGACGTCTGCTTGAACCTATCGGCAACATCCCACCTTCTGAAGCAGAAGCCCGTTACTATGAGCAATTCGCTGGGCTGCCGATGGCAGCATAACTCCAGTAAAACCGTCTCCGAGATTCCCGGTGCGCTTCAGATTGGAAGATGCCGCCTATCACTTGGCGGCAAGCCGTCAATCAGTTCGCCATTCTGTTCGGCGAGCGTTTCACCGCCGCCATCAGCTGATATTTTTTCTAACCGGCCTCAAGACACAAGATTTCTGACACGTCCGAAATGACCAATGGTCGCCAGCCCTCGGTCGTTTTTTTGCGTCCCGCTCCTTTCTCCAGCACCGCGCGCGCTGGTCTCCACCTGCACTTTTATGACCAGCTTTCCTGTTCACTTCGGCAGGGGCCAACGCCGTGTCCCCCGTGCAGAGGGAGAGAACTGGCAGCGAACGCGTTTAGCCGTGCGCCCGGCAAACCATCACCGAAGAACAAGGCACAGACTGCGAATACGCTAGCGGCGAGCTTTTGGCCGCAGTGGATGCAATGGCGGGCGGAAGGAACCGACAATCGCGGCGACTATCCTGCTTGGGTGTGCACTTGCTCGATCGGGACGATAGGCAGTAGGCTAGCCTTTGATACAGCAAGATAGCATTGCACTACCTATCGACTGGTAGAACGGCGTATGTAGATTGTCAATTACGATGGCCGCCCGGGCGACAACTATCTTGGCCGGTCGACGGGGTTAGTTGTCGCTGCTCAACTCGGCATAGTTGTCGCTCCTTCCGATTCGGGGTGGGGTAATTGACGCCGCCGCGCGCGCTTGTTGTCGTCGGCGCTGCGACGCCGGTAGCTTTCCACGTTCAGCTCGAAGATCGTCGAGTGATGGACCAGTCGGTCGATGGCGGCGACCGTCATTGAGGGATCGGGGAAGACATCATTCCAGCCGGAGAACGCGGCGTTGGCCGTGATGAGAAGGCTTCGACGCTCGTATCTTTCCGCAATCAATTCGAACAGCACGCTCGTTTCGGCCTGGTCCTTTCTGACGTACGACAGGTCATCCAGGATGATCAGATCGAAGTGATCGAGCTTGGCGAGCATCGATGGCAACTGCAGGCTTTGGCGTGCCGCCTGCAGCTTCTGCACGATTTCGCCGGTGCGTGTGAACAGCACTCGGTACCCGGCGTCGATCAGCGCATGACCAATGCCGGAGCCTAAATGGCTCTTCCCGGCACCCGGTGGCCCAAACAGCAGGATCGTGGCGCCTTTCTCGAGCCACGAGTCGCCGCTCGCGAGCGCCATTACATGTGCCTTGGACACCATTGGTACCAAGCCGAAGTCGAAGGCCTCGAGCGTCTTGCTTGGGTCCAAATGCGATTCGACGCGATGCCGCTCGATGCGCCGTTTCGCGCGCTCGGCCAGTTCGTGCTCGAGCAGCGCGCCGAGCAGGCGCGTCGATGGCCAGCCTTCCTTGTCGGAGCGCTGTGTGAACTCGGACCATAGCCGCGCGATCGTCGGCAAGCGCAACTCGGTGAGCATCAGCCCCATACGGGCGGCATCGTAAATTGCGGGCGCGTTCATACCGATGCCTCCTCGCCAAGCAGCGTGTCGTAGAGAGCGGCCGTCGGCATGTCCACAGCCACGTCTGGGCATTGCGCCTGCCGCGGCGCAAATTCATTCTGTAGTTGCTCGAGATCGGGCAGCTCGCCCGCGGCGAGCAACGCCTCGAGCCGCTCAGCAAGAACGGCCTCGACTCCGTGATTCGCGGCCAGTTCCAGTAAGCCGACCATGGTCTTGCAGGCTTCGCGCTGCGTGAGCCGAGCCTCAAGCCGCTCCCACGTCCGGCGGTACGCCTCGCGCGGAAACAAGTCGTCGCGAAACGCCAGCCCCTTGAACGCCTGGGGCTTGCGCTTGAGCGCCTCAATGAAGTGCCGGTAGTCGAGCTTGCGACGGCGGCTATTGGCCGCATGCGAGCCCCGTGCTGTGCTGTGCACGAGTGCGCCGGACAGATAGCAGTCGAGGTGATCGGCATAGACGCGCACCTTCAGACGGTGACCAATCAGGCGCGACGGCGCGCTGTAGAGAATGCCCCGCACGGTGAAGGTGCCACAGCGTGTCACGCGTGCTTCCTCTTCGATGAAGTCGGTCGTGCGATGTGCGGGCAGATCGCGCAACTGTTCGCGCTCAGCGTTAAACGCCGCTGCGTTGCGACGGTTACGGCGCATGACGACGTCGCGAACAAACCCCTCATACGCAGCACGATCGTCGAAGTCGCGATGCCCACGCAGCATCAGCGCCTGGTCGATCGCCTCCTTCAGATGGCGGTGCGAGGATTCCACACTACCGTTCTCATGGGCCACGCCGACGTTATTGCGCGTGCCGGCCATGCCGTAATGCACCAGCAGTGCGTCATAGCGAGCCGTGAAGTCCTCTTCAGTCTGCAAATTCTTGAACGCTGCCGATAGGCTGTCGGTGCGATGCTCATGCGGGCAGCCGCCGGCCTGCCACAGCGCGTTCTGTAGTCCGGTGGAGAGGGCCTCGAAGCTCTCGCCACCTTCGACGACATAGGCGTATTCCCAGTGCGAGAACGCGAGCACGAAGTGATAGAGCCGGTGATCGAGGGGCGCGCCGGCGACCGTCACGCGCAAATCGCGCATGTCGGTAAAGTCCGAGAGCCCCTGCACGCCGGGCAAGTGCTGCTGCGGGAAGAAGATCTCCTTGCCAGGGCCCTCGAGTGCGCGCCATTGGCTGACGCGCCGCTCGAGCGTACGCCGCATGCTGTCAGGGAAGAGGCCCGGATGCGCCTCCTGCAGCTTGCACAGCAACGTGATGGCCTTGAGCCGGGGCGCGTGGCGCAGCAATGGCACGACCTCGCTCTCCCAGACCTCCGCGAACGGATCGTGACGTGTACGCCACGCGCGCGATGACTTCTGCGACGGCAGCCGGCCGTCATGCTCGATGCGCCGGGCCGTGCGAACGCTCATGCCCGCCATTGCCGCGGCGACTTCCTGAGTGTGATGTTTGCGCTTGCTCATATAGAGTCGGACCTGCTGGTCCGTTACGTAGGTTCCAGGCATGACTGTTCGCTTCTTGTTCGACGCGATCAGCCATCGTAAAACCCCGCTACTCCGGCGCCGCCGGTAGTTCGTCGTCTCCGGCGGCTACGCCGCCTTCGACTCCTCACCACCGGCCAAGGTAACTGTCAAAGGACCGGCCAAGATAATTGTCGTTCTCTAATGGGCGGATCGGCTGTTGCCGCTTGTCACGCACGTGCTTCAGGCCGATGGCTTCAACTACTTTGTCGGTACGGTGCCGTGCTTGAGTGCGCTTTTCACTGCCGGCCGCTTCGAGGAGCTTGTTGAGCTCGCCCAGCGTGATCGGCTGAAGTCCTGGTGGTATCGACGCTGGGCCGTTGACGCGCTGGTTTCGCTCGGACGTCCGGGCGATGCCCTTCGTCTTGCTGAAGCGAGTCGAGGGTTGAACGCGCCCGAGCACGCGATCGCGCGAGCGTGCGAGACGATTCTTCTCGGGTGCGGGATGAGAAACGAAGCGTACGAGCGCTACGCCATTTCCGCGAATCGTGCAGGCACGTACCTCGCAACGTTCCGGGGCATCGCCAAAAAATATCCTGAAAGACCGCAAGAAACGATCTTGTCCGACTTGATTCACAGCGAGCCCGGCTCGGAAGGCAAGTGGTTCGCCGCAGCAAAAGACGCCGGCCTCTTCGATCAAGCGGTCGCGCTGTCCAGGCAGAGCGCCACCGATCCGAAAACGCTCATTCGCGCGGCGCGAGATTACGAGACGACGCAGCCGCAGTTCGCGATGGAGTGTGCTGTCTCCGCGCTGCATTGGATGGAGGCCGGCTACGGCTACGAAATCTCGGCGACTGATGTCATCGATGCGTACGATGCCCTCGTTGCCGCGGCGCTCGTCGGTCGTGTGCCGAAGTCCGCGGTGGACGACTGTGTGCGAAGCCTGATGCGCAATGCGAATTCGCTGGTGGGGCGAGCGTTGCACACACGCATGGAAGCCGTCCGGCGCTAGAAAAGAAGGAAAGAGAAGGGTATCGGCTGATGCAGCCCCTTGGACGTCGCGCACTTCTGTGCGTGAATCCGGCACGGTCCGATCGTTCGCAGCCAGGGCCCAAGCCCGGCCGGCTGCGCGCCCGCATGTTTCCTTGACATCCCGAGAATCTCAATACGCTGGTCTCAACCGATCAGGAGATGCACAGCGTATGAAGACAACCGCAGTCGACCGAAAACATCACGTCCCCGGTACGTCGCCCGGCGTGCTCAAGCGGACCTCCCTGGAAGCTGATCGCGAACTCGCTCATATACGGCAAGTGGTGACGGCAGCGCGTGCGACATCAGCTCCGTTGCCAATAAGCGTTCGTTACTGGAGGGCACGCCTGCATGAGCTGCGCATCGCCTACGCATTGCTTCCCGTCCAACTTGCCCGGCTGTCTGCGCTTGAGCGTGAGGTCGAACAGCTCGCCCAGAAACAGGTCGACGTCGGAGCGAGCGACGGGCGCCGCGCGGCGTAGATTCGCCGCGTCCATTGAGTTACTAGAAAGGTCGATATGTAGTGCTTATGAGTCTGGCCGATGGACTGCCGAATGGAACTGGCTCCGACGAAGCTAGTCGCCAGTGGCAAGCCACCGCCATTAAGCTCATGCGTGTTAATACGACTTATCAGCATGAAATGTGTTTGGCGGCGCTGAGTTGGTCTGCTTGCGTCGTTCCGCGGGGCATTGGCAACATATCTGGCGTTCCTCTGCCCGCTCGGGCCTTGCGGAAGCGAACCGAGGGTATCGAGTGCTAGACAGACGGATCGCGTCGGCGCGACAGGCGCTACCGCCCGTCGTCCGTGCCGGTCGGCGAAGCGTAAGCGGTCGTTAAAAGACGCCCTTCCATCGAGGGCAGAGGGTCAGAAGCTAGGTGTCCACGTGGACACCTGCACAATGGCACTGAGGACAGAGAACAAGGACCTGAAGAGCCGTCTGGTGATTGGCGAGAAACGCGACGGCCGACGCGTATGACAAAGGCACACACGACGAGCTGGTCATGATGTCCTGAAGCCCGGCGTGTCGATCGCGCGTACGGCCATGGAACATGACGTGAATCCGAATCAGCTTCGCAAGTGGATCACTCGTTACCGTCAGCAGCGAATGGCGCAGGCTCAGCAGACATGACCATCAGGGGGCGCGGGTGGTGTGCTGATCGATACTCCGACACCGGTACGCCCGAGCGCTTGGCCGACACGGGAACAAACGGCTCCGGCTCGAGCGGCAAGGGTAGCTCTGGCGACTCGGGAACAACCGGCAGCGGTTCGACGGGCTCCGGCAACAGTGGATCGACAACATCGCCGACATCGGGCGCGGGCGACACAGCTTCGTCCGGCGCCCCTGGAAACGGCGCAGACGGCAGCGGTGGGGCACCAGCGAGCGATGGCGGCGCGAGTGGCTCTGGCGCAGACAGCACGCCGGTGGTTCCTTCGGCGCCGGTGGGATCTTACCGCCAAAATCCGCGCTTACCGCACCCGTGCAAGCAATTCCACTGATGTCATCACCGCGGCATACTTTTGCGCCATGTCGAATAGGTTCGCTTCGTGCGGCGCGATTGCGCGGTCACCCACGCAATCCGACAGCACGACAGGGCGGAAGCCGAACTGCATCGCATCGACGACGCTCGCGCGAACGCAACCGCTCGTGACGCATCCGGCGACGACGAGCGTCTGCACGCCGCGCATCGAAAGCCACGCCGCCAGCGATGTGCCGAAGAACGCCGACGGCACGTTCTTGCGCACGACCAGTTCGCCATGCTCCGGCGTCAGTTGCGGCACGATCGCGCTCGCGGGCGAATGCTCCTTGAGCGTCAGCATGCCCGGTACTTTCAGCGAGAAGACATTGGCGTCGGAGTCATCGTCTGCGTAGACGATGCGGCTGTGCGCCACTGGCCATTTCATCTCGCGCGCGGCCTTCAGCAGCGGCACGGTCGTATCGATGGCAGCGGGAATATTGCCGCCGCCGAATACCGCCGGATCGGCGAAGCCATTCACGAAGTCGATGATCAACAACCCGATCTTCCCTTCGATGTCCAAGGTCTGGCCGAAGCCTTGCCGCTCATAAACAGCGTCGCTCATTGATGTTCCCCGATGGTCTTGCCGTCGCGCACCACGTCCACGCCATCCAGCGAGACCGTGCAGCGCCGCAACGGAATGTCGATGTGGCAAGCGGTCGTACGCTTGCCGCCGCCTTCGTTGTTCGGTCCGAGCGAGAACAGGAAGTTGCCGTCGTAAGCACGCGCGTCCATGCCGATGGTCGCTTCGCGATCGTAGAGGCCGAGCGTGGACCAGTGCGCGCGCTTCTGCAAACCCCAGCCGATGTGCGAGATTGCGTACGCTTCGGGGTCGTCGAAGGTCGCCATGTATTCGCGCAGCAAGTCGGCATCCACGCCGCCTTCGATCTTGCGCGCATAACCCGCTTCGACCGTCAGCACGATCGGCTCCGTGCAATAGCTCTTCTGCGGCAGCAGAATGTCGCCACGGTCGATCACGATGCGCCCGTTCGCGCCGCCTTCGTTCGGGAACGTCAGCGCGAAACCGCTCGGCCAATGGTCCCAGCGGCCGGGTTCATCGACAAAACCGTATTCGGCGATGGCGGGGAACTCGCCTATCGGGCACGTCAGATCCGTGCCGGCTTTCGATGTGACGCGCATCTCGCGCGCTTCTTCGATGCGCCTCGCCGCCTGCAACACGCGCGTACGGTCGTCGCGTGTCGGCGTCATGCGCACGAGCACTTCGGGCGGCTCGACGGCCAGCAGAATCTTCGTCCCCGATGCGAGGATGTCATGCTGCTCCGGCGAGAACAGCAAGGTCATCAGATCGAGCACGAGATCGCTTGCCTTCAATGCTGCAGTGGCGGCGCGATTGCCGGTCAAGGGCGTTTCGCCGAGATAGGCGAGGGCATCGCGCGACAAGGCTTTTTCGCCGTTCACGGGCGGCAAGTCCAGGCGGTTGACGACAGCGCCCATGGATTGCGTCGCGATGAGCGCGCAGGCGAGCGTTTGCGGGTGCGTCGCCGCACCGGTGAGGATGGTCACCGTCTGCCCCGCTTCGAGCCGCGACAGCGTGAGCACTTCCTTCCAGGCTTCGACGAGTTGATAGTCGCTGATTGGCATGATGAATGTGCCTCTTTTAAAGCGTTGCGCCGAAGAATGCGCCGCACGCGCGATAGAAACCTGCTTCGTCGTCCCAAGGAATCATGTGGCCTGCGTCCGGCACCTTGACGACTTCGAGTTGCGGTATCAGATCGCGTATCTCGGCAATGTCTTCGTCGCGGATCACGTCGCCGCGGCCTGCCGTCATCAGTAAGGCGGGCTGCTTCACGTGCGGCATGTCGGCGTGAACGTCATCTGTATGGAAGCCTTCGAAGCTCGTGCGGATCGCGCGGTCGTCGCAAGTGTGCAGCCATTCGGCGCGCAGTTGCAGTTGCGCATCCGTCCATGTCGGGCAGAAGCGGCGCATGCCTTCCCGGTCGATGCCGATGCGTGCCAGCGCCATCGAATCCACATACCACGGCAGTTGCGATGGATACGCGCGCCGGCCCGGGCCTGAGACCGGCGGATCGATCATCGCGATGCGTGCAATGCGCTCGCTGTTCATGCGCGCCGCACGCACCGCAATGCGTCCGCCCATCGAATGGCCGAGGATGCTGGCGTGTTTGAAGTTCATCGCATCGAGAAAGGCGAGCAGGTCGGCGGCTTGCGCATCGAGGCTGTAATCCAGCGTATCCGATGCGCTCGACAAGCCGCGTCCGCGTACGTCGAGAATGTACGTATCGAACTGCTCGCCGAAGCGTTCGCCGACGAAGCCCCACGTGATCGCGGGACTCGTGATGCCCGGCACGATCACGACGGGATCGCGTGCTTCTTTCGCGCCGCCGTATCGGAGATAGTGCTGGCGGATATCGTTCGCCTGAACGTTGCCGCCGTAAAGGTAGGTGGACATATCAGTACGCGCCCGACAGCAGAGCACCCGCGCCCGGCACTACGCGCTTCAGGCCCAGTTGCTTCAGGATGGCGTATGTCGTCGCAATTGCCGCCGTCACGACGGGCTTGCCCGTCATCGCTTCAACTTGCGCGACGGCGGGTAGCGACGGCATCTGCACGCAAGCGGAGAGCACGATCGCATCGACGCCATCGAGCTTCAGATCCTTGACGATGTTCGGCAGACGAGCCGGATCATGCCGCCCGACTTCGAGATTGTCTGGAATCTCCAGCGCGATGTAATCGACTACTTCGAAGCCTTCATGCCGGATGTAATCGACCACGAGTTCCGTCAGCGGCTTCATATACGGCGCAACGATGGCAACACGCTTCGCGCCAATGGTCTTCAATCCTTCGATCAACGCGCCCGCGCTGGTGATGACCGGCGCATCCGCACCATTCGCCGCGGTATGCGCCTGCAAGCGCTCCTGCGATACGCGATGGTAGCCGCGCCCCATCGCCATGATCGCGACGAGACACGCGTAACCGAGCACATCGACGCGTGCATCGGATAGCTCGACGGCGCAGCGGTCGGACTCGCCATCCATTTGCGCGAGTTCCTCTTTCACGACCTTTTTCATGCGCATGCGGCTGGAATGGAACGTGAAGCGCTCCGGCTCGATGCCTTGACGCGCCATCAGCATGGCAGGAATTTCGGTTTCCATCGTCGTGTTCGAACTCGGAACGATCTGGCCGATGCGGTATGTCTTCGATGTCATGTTTTCCAGTCCCTCTTATGTCAGGCTGCGGCCAGTGCACGCGGTGCGAAGTCGGTCGCGTTGTACGCATAGACCCAGTTCGCCTGAATGCCCGACGCCTGCGGATTCAGATACGACTTGAACTTGTAGATGAGATCGCGCTTGCGCTGCGCGAACGCGCTCGGCAAGTGATACGTCTTGCCACGCTCGCGCGATTCGAGCTGCACGCGGGTCGTGCGCGGCAGGCGTTCGGCTTCGTAATCGCGCAATGCGCTCGCGATATCCTTGCCATGCGCGCCCAGCGATTTCGCCAGCACGTATCCATCTTCGATAGCCATGGCCGCGCCTTGCGAGAGGAACGGAAGCATGGGATGGCAGGCATCGCCCAACAAGGTGATGTTGCCGCGCGACCACGTTTGCATGGGGTCGCGGTCGAACAAGCCCCACTTGTAGACGGAGTCCGCGCGCTCGAAGAGACGCTGCAAGTTCGGATGCCAGCCTTCGAACGTGGCGAGCAGTTCTTCGCGGCTGCTCTTCGCATTCCACGATTCCTCGACCCAGTTCTCCGTTTCGGCCACGGCGACGATATTCACGGCCTGACCGCATCGCACGTAATAGGTGACGACGTGCGCATGCGGCCCGAGCCAGAATGACGAGTCGGGGCTGACGAAATCGGGCATCGAATCGAAGGGGACGACGGCGCGAAAGCACATGTTGCCGGTGAAGCGCGGCGCTTCTTCGCCGAACAGCTTCGAGCGCACGACGGAACGCACGCCGTCCGCGCCGACGATCAGGTCCGCTTCGAATTTACTCCCGTCTTCGAACACGGCGACGGCCTTGTCGGCTTCCTGGCGCACATCGATGCAACTCGTGGAAAGACGCGCGGCATCCGCCGGCACGAGCGAGGTCAGGATGCGATGCAGGTCCGCGCGATGCACGTGGAAGAACGGCGCGCCGTAGATGTCCTCGCACACGCCTGCGAGCGGCGTGCGGAAGTTTTCGCGCGCCGTTTCCCAGTTGCGTCCGACGATGGCTTGCGGCACGAACGCGACGTCCGTGAGTTCACGGCCGAGGCCGAGCGCACGCAGCACCTTGACCGCGTTCGGCGTCATCTGAATGCCTGCGCCGACATCGCCGAATGCGTTCGCACGCTCGAAAACCCTGACCTCGATACCTTGTTGCGCGAGCGCGCCCGTCAGCGCCACACCGCCGATTCCGCCGCCGATCACGCCGACGCGAAGTGTTCTGCTCATGATGTCTCGTCCTCTCGATGGATCAGTGATCATGAAACCGATATTATATGGCCGTATAAATAAATGCAACGGCAAAAAGATGGGGGCAGCGATAGGATGGAAGCGAGCGAAAGCCCCGTAAAATAGGGCGGTTCCATCGCTTCGCTCTCAGGTGCATGAAAAAAGACGACAACCATCACGTTCGAGCACACGGTGCGTCGGGTACGCGCAAGCGGCTCGGCCGTCCGACCGGCAACATCAATCAGCGCGAGAACATTCTCGATGCCGCCGAGGTCGATTTTTCGCAGCGCGGCTATGCGGGCACATCGCTCAAGGAAGTCGCGGCGTCCTGCGATGTCACGCAGGCGCTCATCACGTATTACTTCGGTACGAAGCAGCAGTTGTTCGAGCAGGTGTTTCTGCGCCGCGCCACGCTGATTTCCGAGGAGCGTGTGCAGCGTTTGAACGAACTGACGGAAAGCGGCCAGCCCGCGAGCGTGCGCGATATCGTGCGGGCGTTTCTCTTGCCGCTCGTTGCGTTGCGCAAGTCGGAGGGCGGGCGTGCGTTCATCCGCTTGCAGGCGCGGCTGCATACCGAGCCGCCCGAGATCTCCTACAGCCTGCGCAGCACCGCATACGGCGATTCGACCGATCTATTCGTCGAAGCCTTTCGCGCCGCCTTGCCGGACTTGCCCGCGAAAGACCTCTACTGGCGTGTGACGGCCATGATCGGCGCCTATCTGTATGCGTTCTCGGATACGCATCGAATCGATGTGCTCTCGAAGAACACATGCGATCCGATGGACGCTCACGAAACGCTGGAGCAGTTGACGAGCTTCATCGTCGGGGGACTCGAAGCCGAAGCCAGCGCGGCGGCGGCGAAGCCTGCCCGCGCGAAGAAGGCTGTCGCAGCGAAGAAGGCTGCCAAAACCGCACGCGCCGCGTAGATCAACGGCGCAGACCGATCTCCATCGAATCGATGACTTGCCGGATGACGGCGTGCATCGATTCACGCGTCGCGCCCGGCAAATCCGCCGATGCCGTTTCACCGATCAGATCGTGCAGCGTTTCCTGCACATCCGCCGATGACGACTGCGGCAGCGCCGCCGCAATCACGCTGATGGCCGCCGTGAGGCCGTGCAGCTTGCCGTTGAGTGCTTCCAGTTCGTGACTCATTGCTGTTCCTATTACGGGGGGTTAAACCTGTTCCTGATTCGGATGCGCCTTATGCTTGACGAAAATGGCGAGCCCCGCGATCACCGAAGGCACGGCGAGCAGCGCGAACACCGCCGGCAAGCCGAGCTTCCACGCCGAGAACAAACCGCCCAGCGCCACGCCCGCGATGCCGCCGAAGCGTCCAACGCCGTACATCCACGAGACGCCGGTGGCGCGGCTGCGCGTGGGATAGAACATGGCGGCGAGCGAAGGCATCGACGATTGCGCGCCGTTCATGGTGGTGCCCGCGAGGAAGATCAATGCGCTCACGAGTCCGATACTGCCCATGGCCTGACCGACTACGAAGATGAACGCCGCCGTCAGCAGATAGCCGAGCATCACGATGACATTCGCGTTCCAACGGTCCATCAGCCAGCCCGATGCAATGGTGCCGATACCGCCGCCCAGCGGGAACAGCGCAGTCAGTAACGCGGCGCGTTCGGGCGTGAAGCCGGCTTCGTTCATCAAGAGCGGCATCCAGCTCATCAACAGATAGAAGATCACGAGGCCCATGAAATACGTGAGCCACAGCATGATCGTGCCGACGAAGAAGCGCTTCGACAGAATGGCGCCGACGGAAGTCTTCGCGTGCGTCTCCGCGCGCTCCGACAGACGGAACGACTCGATACGCGACAGATCGAGCGGTGCGATGCGCGCGAGCGGTGCGTGGATACGCTCCTTCGTTGCCCCGCGCTTCACCATGTAGCGCACGGACTCCGGCACCCACAGCATCACGCCGATGACGAGCACCAGCGGCACGATGCCGCCGACGAGAAACAGGCTGTGCCAGCCGAAGTTCGGAATCAGCCATGACGAGATGAAACCGCCGACCGCCGCACCGACCGAGAAGCCGCAATACGTCGTATTGACGATAATCGAGCGGTTACGCGAAGGCGCATATTCCGATACCAGCGTGATCGCATTCGGAATCGCCGCGCCCAGGCCGATGCCGGTGAGAAAGCGCAGCGTAACGAGCGATTCCACCGAGCCGCAAAACGCGGTCGCGAGGCTCATCGCGCCGAAGAACAGGGTGGCGGCAATCAATACCCCGCGCCGTCCGAAACGGTCCGCCGCAGGTCCCGATACCACCGCGCCCGCCGCCAGCCCGAACAGCGCCGCGCTCAGCACGGGCCCCAGCGCCGCCTTGCTGATGCCCCATCCCTTCACGAGCGACGGGCCGATATAACCGATCGCCGCCGTGTCCATGCCATCGACCAGTACGATCAGAAAGCACAGGCCCATCAGCATCCATTGAAAGCGCGAGAACGGATGCGCGTCGATGTATTGCTCGACCACCACGTTCCCGCTCCACGTGTCCATGCGGTTGGGCGCATCCGTCAGCGGCGGAAAGGCCGGCCCCGATCGAAGCTCTGCTTGCGACATAAACAACTCCTCGTTGTGGACGGCGAGTGCCGTCCAGAAGTGCCATCAGGCCGGCAAATGCCGGTTTGCGCGAAGCGGGGGCCCACCGTTTTCGACGTGTTTTTATTATATGTACCTATAATTAATATGCGCAATCGGTCAAAAATAGGGGAAAACGTGAGCGTCGGCTTGCATGGGGATTTTTGGTCGATCAACCTTGTTGCAACGAAAACGCAAGGCACACGCGCATGGACGGCATCGGGAAATATCATCGGGGCGACATAAAGCTCCCGTTGCTGCTCGCGCATCTCGCGATGCTCGTCGCCGGTGCTGCGTTGTGCGGGTCCGCTTACGAGGCCATCGGCGTGACCTTGTTTGTCGCGGGTGCGTTCTTCCTGCTCCTGAGCCGCGTGGACGAATTCGTCGATGTGACGCGGGCAGGCACGTGATGGATGAGGCGGAATGCGTCAGGCGCATGATCGCGCGCGTCACGCGGCGTCAGTCGATGCTGAGCGAGATCGCCCGCGCCAATACAGGCGAGTGGTCGCGCGATGAGCTTCAGCTCGTCAGCGTAGTGTTCCGGCGGATCGATGCAGAAGAGCACGACGTCGAGGACGTCATGCTTGAACTGCGGGATCGGGTGTGTGCTCGGGCCTGAACGCCGAGAGAAGCGGACGCCGGTCGAGCGTGAACTGACCTGGCGGCATGCCGAACGCCTTCTTGAAAATGATGATGAACGCCGTCGCGGACTCGTAGCGCAGCGATATCGCAACTTGCCGAACCGTTGCGCCCTCAGGCAGATCGCGCAGCGCGACGATCAGTTGCAGATGCTGACGCCATCGCGACTGGCCCGTTCCGCGCATGACGAGGCGGCCGAAAGTGCGTTCGCTCATCGCGACGAGGCTTGCCCAATCGGCTTTCGAGCGCCGGTCGCCTGGATTGGCGATCAGCGAATCGCACACCATTCTGAGTGTCGGGTGCGAGAACAGCGGCAAGGACAGATGCTCGACCGGCGTGCTGGTAAGCTGATCGAGCAACACCTGGCCGAAGCGCGCATAACGCGCCTTGTCTTCGAACTTGTCGCCGTTGTCCGCGAGGTGAAAGATCATCTCGCGGACCATCGCGCTGATCGAGAGGATGCAGCAATGCTCGGGCAACGCGAGCGCATCCGGCTCCACATACAACATGATGATTTGAGCATTCGGGCTGGCGTGATTGCTGTGCGGCACATGGCTCGGAATCCACACGCCCGATTGCGGCAACACCATGTGCAGCGCATCCGCGACCTTGCACATCACGCTGCCGCGCAACGCAAACACCAATTGCCCCTTGCGATGCCGATGTGGCGGCTGCTCGCCTTCCGCACCGGGAATGTCCACGCGCCGCTCGGTGCCGTCCACGTGGACGGACCGGATCATGACGCGTTGCCCGCGAGCTTCACCTCGACGATCCGGTCTCGGTAGCGAGCCAGTGTGCCGCGAGGCCGCGTGCGGCTTGATAGGGCGATCAGCGGAGCGGGGCATAGGCGTATTGCAATACGGGCTTGGCTGATTATCCAACGTTGCGCGTTTCACCGCGACCATTTCGTTCTTGTCTCTTTAGATTCGCGCTGACCCCCGTGCTTCCAGTCCGGTCGTCCTTCGTCCACGGCCCGCAGTGTGTTCGCGGTCAGCGTAGGCGCTCCACCCCACAACGGGCATATTTATGCGAAACGCATGAGTTGTCAGAATGGGATCTCGTCGAAATGAAGGGCTGTCTGCCGACGTTTCAGGTGCTTCAACCAGCTTTTGAATTGCTTGAGGTCTTCAAACACAAGCAGATCTGCTTCCAAATCACGCATGCTTTGCTGAAGCCCGACGATGTCATCCGAGAGATTGCGCAAGACGGTCCCGGGAGTTACTTCAACGAATGGAGGAACTCCGTAGGCATGCCTGAAGCCGGCCTCGACGTGCAGAATTTCCTGGTCCAGTTCGCCAAGCTGCTCCCTGAGGATCTTGTGTAATGCTTTAGTCGATCTTCGCTGATGTCATTGATGGCGCGCTGGTCGATGTGCTCGAGCTCCAGTTGCAGTTCCAGCAGTTTTTAGAAGATCGTTTTTGCCGTAAGCCTGGTTGGCCCGCTGCATCAGCCCGGTCTTGCGTTCGCGCTCCTGAGGATCCGCTTCGCGATCGGGATGTAAATCGCTGGCGAGTTTTCGATAGAGCTCGCGGATAGTCTGGCTCAACTCTGCCTGCTCTGCTTCCTGCTCGGCTTGCGCGGCGAGGTGTTTTGCCGACTTCTTCCGTTTGGCGCGTCGCGCTTCCCGAGCCTGATTTGCGGCGGCTTCCTGCGATTGCTGCTCTTCCATTCTGGCATGCGCGCGGTGCAAGACTTCGTCGGGCGAACTCATGTCGATGTCGTCACCCAGTTCAACGCCGAGCATTGCCTCGAGCGCGAACTTCATATCTTCGAGTTCGGCCGCCGCATCGCTGTCGTAGTCGGATTGGCTATGTCTGTTGTAAATGACTTTCAACTGCGAATCATTGCTTTCTTCGATGAGATCGCGGGCCAGGCCGCCGATCAGCTCTGAGATGGTGCGCCGCTCGCCCTTGGTCAGTCCTTTCTCGTCGAAGGCACCATCGAGCGGATAAACCATCTTGACGTGCAGGTGCGTCGATTGCCGCTCGAGAGGCAATAGCTCGTCGACGTACTTTTTCTGAAACGCCGGCATGACGGCCTCCCAAGCCCGCAGACGATTACGGCGCTTCTCGATCTGTCTGATCAGGGTGTTGAATGCCTTCTGTCCCCTGGACAGGCTAGCCTGGTTGTGGCCCGGCGCGATGCTGACGGCCTGGCGGATCGCCTTGGTCATGAGAGAGCTTCCGTTTGTCGCGGGAGTCGGAACCAAGGCGATATTTTAGCCGGATGCCGGCTGCCCAAGCGGGTGTGTGGTTCGAAGTTTGAAGGGCAGCAGATCACGGACATCGGCATCAAGCTCGCGTCACGGTACGGCCGCATCGGATCGCGGCGCACTGCGTGAATGTCGATCCCGTTGAGCAGCCAAAGCAACTGTTCGGTCGTCAGCTCGATCTCCGCCTATTACCGACGTGGCCAGACGATAGTTCCGGACGTCCCTGTTATAGCAGGACGGCTTGTTGCAATAGCTCCAACGCTTTCAGTTCGTCCAAGCGACCGGTGCGTGCTTTGCCGGCGAGCGTCTTCAAGAGCGCCTCTGCGATCGGTGCGATTCCATCAAGACCGGCTAAGCTGGCTCCCGAAGTGGCGGAGGTTTGCGTGGCTGTAGGCTTTGCCATCGAGAATGCGGGCAGGGACTCCGCCGGTGCGGCGATGGCTGCTGGCGTTCCTGGCTCGGCGCGTTCGACGAAACCGTCGTCGCGGGTGACGGATGAACTGATGATGTTTTCATTGTGAACGCGTGCTGCGCTGTCTTCCTCGCCCGCCGCATCGGCTGAGAATGCTTCACTGTTCGGGTCGCTCGCAGAGCTGGGCAGGGCGCGGTCGATTTCGCCGGTCGCGGCAGCGGCTTCAGTGTCCTCATACGGTACCGCAGCGGTTGGCGCGGGTGCTTGGCCAGGCGCACGCACGCGTGATGCGGGCGCCAGCAGCAGCGCGACTGACTCGGGAATGTCGGCTTCGGAGCGAGGCGTGTCGAGCCAGCCCGCCGGCAGACCAAGCCCCTCGGTGAAGCGCTCGGCTTCAGCATCATCCATGCGCTTCTTTCCGTGCAGTCGGTGCGCCATATTCGATCCGCTCAGACCCAAGACTGCGCCGAGCTTGACCTTTGAACCGTTGCGTGTAGTGAGAACGTGAAGATTGGCCTGCCTGATCCTCTCTACTGTTGCACCGCCATTTGCTTGGGCCTGCTTCCGCCCGGCCGCTTGCGTCAATGGGTGCGGTTTGGGCGACTCTCGTGCTCCGGAAGCGTGACCGCTTGCCAGCTTTGACTTTTGGGCGCGGGTCTTGGGCGCGCCCGACGCTTCTTTCGAACTCTTAGACGGCATTGTCGTGTCCTCGGGCAAACTACTGGCAAGCAGCGAAGGCTTCTGCGCACTTGGAAGGACGGGTGCGTCCCCGAGGTCACCTTCATGG
This sequence comes from Caballeronia grimmiae, assembly GCF_022879615.1. NCBI lineage: Bacteria > Pseudomonadati > Pseudomonadota > Betaproteobacteria > Burkholderiales > Burkholderiaceae > Caballeronia > Caballeronia grimmiae. The sequence goes on along the minus strand of NZ_CP084276.1, from coordinate 328,654 downwards.
CTGATCTCGTCCGGATGGACAAACTTGAGCGGCACCTTCAGGCGCGCAATCGTCTCCGACGAAAGAAGTGGATGAGATTGGTCGAAAAAGCCGGACGGTAGTCCGAGCGTAGTTTCCATATGGAACGCGGTCTCGGGCGTGAATCTCTCTCCTCGGAGCAGTTCTGCGATCCGGGCCAAGCTGGACTCCAGTGCCAAAGCAATATTCTCTGCGCCGACCGCATCGACGAGGAATTTCAACGAACGAGTCTTGATAACGGACGCCTGCGCGGCCCCGTCGTCACGCGCTCTTGAAGGAGGTTGGCCTCGCGCCGCGCGATTGGGGCTCGTCAGGTGATGAGCTTGGCGCCGACTGTTCGGCTTGGCCCGATATCCCGCATTTAGTCCGCGGGTTTGACTCATAGTAGAGCTCCGGTGCAATGCTTGAATTTCGACACTTCGATTATATGGGTCAAAGTCAATACCGAACGCTTGGCGCTGAAGGCAGCGCGCGCCGCTGCACACCGGCGCCTTCGACAGGTTCCGCCGACCGACTTGTATTCGCGGGCGCTGTCAGCCTACTAATTGCCGATTTACTTTCCGTGTCGTAGCAGGTGCGATCGACTCGTGCATCGCCGGTGTTGATCGGCCTTCTGCGTCAGTGCCGGGCGGCGGCAGAGGTGAGAGGCGAGGTGCGCCCACTCGTGGCAAAGCGTTTAAGCCTTTCCCGTGCACCAACATGAGCGTACCGTGGTGCGGCCGCTAGTTGGCGATCTGCCTCCCGCAGCACCGCTTCAAACAAGGGCAAGTCAGCGGGATCAAGTGCCCATATGCGCTCTGTTTCAGCGCGCTGCAGCCCGCGCTCCAAGGCCGATTCGGCGCGCGCATAGGCGAGCACGTCCGTGTCGCCGTACCCCGCATCTTGCACAAAAAAAGTGACGTAGACCAGCTGGATGAGCTCGTTGAAAAGATACGCGGATCCGGCGCCGTCGCGACAGGCCGCGAAGGTCAAATGATTCGACAACGCAACGGTTTGCGCCGCTGACGGTGGCAGGGGCAGCAACATCTCCTTGCTTAGAAATCTGCGAGACGGCGAACGAGAAGCTTGCGAGCGAGGGCGGCGAGAAGGCATCTGCAAAAGGAGAACGAAAGGAGCCTGCGTTCAATGCGTGCCCTGGAATGATAGCGGGCCGCGAGAGGTCACACTGTGGTGTGCGCCTCGCTGGCGCGCGGAACGGTAGCCGACTTATCCGGCGGCGTTGAGCGGCGACGAGCGATGTGGCCAGATGGCGGCCACGAAGAGACCGGGACCTACTGCTGTTCGGCTTACGCCCGAGAGTGGAAGAAATCGAGGCGCCTTATTGCGCCGAATTGCTTGCGCGGCTCCGCTCACACCGGGGCCAGGAAGCGTTGAGTGCACCGTATCTCGGCCGAATGAATGTTACCGCATTCATCCTGTCACTCAGCGTCCTTGTACGTTCCCGAATCTGCGCGCTTTGAGTCTGCTACCAGTTCCTTGAGTGCTTCAATTCCCGCGTCAGTGAAGGCAGTGATGGAGATGATCTCGTCGGGCGGCACGTCAAGATCGGCTATTACGCCAAGGCAGCCATCCTCCGGTTGTAAGTTCACATTGGCCAGTGCGTCAAGCCATTCCTCCGGTTCATTGAGCATCTTGGCCACGCAAGAGATGGTGTAAACGTGAGATGGCGCCGACATAGCATCCTCCGGTTTCGTGGCAGCTTGGATTCTGGCCGAGACGAGGAAAATCAGCGCGAACATCGCTCCCGAATGCGACGCCATCCGTTGCGTGCCCCGATCGCATCCGCAAGGATGGCCACGTATTCGTCATGGTCGACGCGTCCATCAGGAGGCAACCCATGCTCTTCATGGCGTCTCAAGGCCGCTCGCCGCGCCGCTTCTCCGCGAGCGACAAGAGGATCCGGCTGTATGCTTCACAAGCATAGGCGAACGTTTCTCGCTTGCCAAAGGCAATGTCGAGCGGATTCGGACAAGTTCGGCGTTCTGTGAGGCCGATCGCCGAGCGGCGGCAGTTGTGCAGCACGTGGGCCGCTTCATGCACGACGTAATCAGCAAAGGGATCGGTATCGCGAAAGAAGGCCGGGGAGACGTAGCAGGTGGTGTCCTGACTCGTGCCGACAACACGAGCCGACTCCTCTCGCAGCGGAGTGGCGCCCAAACTGTCCAGATAAATGCCAGCGACTGTCCATGCGGTCGATGGCCAAGTCTCCTTAGTTAGTACCTGCACAATGTTGTTCGGCGTGAGGACGACGATGCCTGATACGAGGGTGCGGAAAATGAGCTCCCGTTCGGTGGCGGAAAACAGGACGTGTACCATGGGCTTGAGCTTGTCATGAAACCACGGCAACGTCGGCTCAAACACGATTCTCGCTTGGCCGAAACCCCTCGCGCATAGCAGAGTGTCAGCGATGAGAGCAGCGCGCAGTTGCTGACTGGCGTGCGAAGCAGTGTCAGTGACAGCCTTCCCCGGCCATCCCACGAAGAAGCTGTCGTATTCTCCGGTCTCTAGGTAGTGTTGAACCTGCATTTCAACCCATCTTGCAGAACCGACCGTCGGACTGGCCACCTAAGGCTCACTTGTGTATCGTGGAACGGCACCACCGGCGCGTGGAACCGGCAGACCAGATCGCCGGATGGGCACCGAGCGAAGATGCGACGCGTTGACATGGATTGCGCCAGCATCGAGGCGGTCGATTCGCGGGCGCTACCACGGTGCGCAGTGGTCGATCTCGTAATTAGGTAAAGGGTATCAGGACGCGATCGGCGCGTCAGCAACGATGGGGTCGGGAACGCCCGCTATGGCCGACAAGCGACCCTAGCCTCGTCTTGCGCCTACCGGTCTGGACAAGTTAAGAGGACTTCCGGACCACTGGCATGCGTTCACCAATCTCGATCTAGCTCTTCCGGGACGAGGGATGCGGGAGATAGATCTCGTAATCGTCACAGAAGATCGCTTGCTACTTGTGGATTTAAAGGATTGGTTGGGCCCCATCTCTAGCCGCCACGGCAATTGGTTCAATGGAGAGCGCGACCATGGTCGGTCGCTTGAGCAGGAGCTTGGCGTTCGCTTAATCCACCGTTCAACCAGGGCAAGCGGACTTACCCCCGACGCCTTACACACACTACGCACTGGCCGTTCTTCAGGGGGGAAGAGCATCATATGATCAAGATTGGGGGGCGGTTTCTTTGCTCAAGCGCGGAGGGGATTCGTGAAGCGTGTCTCGAAGGGGTTGGCATCGCCCTCCTTTCCTATTGGGACGTGGCCGACGGAATATCCTCCGGCGCTCTGAAGATCGTGTCCTTGACAGATGCCACCCCGCTTGACCTCCCTATTTGGGCACTCATGCCAACCTCGAGACACGTGCCGCTGAGAGTCCGTCGGTTCCTCGACTGTCTCGCGACGAGTTTGAATGCTCATGATCCGGCTCACGAATGGCTGGGTCTGAACGAAAAGTCGAGCAGTCTAGGAGACGTTGAAACAAACGCCCATACACCCTAGGAAACTCGTCGCATGTACGTCGGCAAATTGGTGTTTGGAAGCAGTGCAAATGACTTCAGGCGCTGCATACGTTGAGGTACAGACAGTCTTCACTGCCCGACACGTTCACGCCGTCAAACGTCTGCACGCACGATGACGCGTATGCGGTAGCGGTCTTCGTTCCTTGCCACGCTAGGGCTGGCCGCGGTGGTGCCCACCGCAATGAGCCGACTGGCGGCTGAGCGAACGGTATGCCCTGGAAGACCGCGCCGGGCGCATCGGCTGGCCGGCTGCCTTGCAAGGCCCCGTCGGCAACGGTTGCGACCGGTGGACCACTGCTGTCATCGGGTCCTGACGAGCAGGCTGCGGCTGCGATTGAGAACGCCAGTCCCACTGCTGTCCATCTCTTCATCGTCTCCTCCCGGCTTGTTGGTTTCGGCTTGAGCGGCCAATCGTTGTGTCCAGGCTGGGACTCCGTAGTCTCCTCGCTCAGGCGCTGGATTTGTCGCAGTCTAGGGGGTGCTTTGTTCGATCTCGATATCGGAACTAGCGTCACGGCGATAGCTTCTTGCTTAAAGGCTCACTCTGGCGCGCTCCCACCCATGCGCCACTGCTGGATGCAAGCGTCTTAGGACCCGTCGTTTCGATACTCGCCCGAATAAGCAGAAACTTATGGCGAATGCAGACTTTCAATAACAACGCGTAGTAAACCGGCCATACACTCATTCCCAACGACTCGCGGCCCAAAGCCCGATGTGGCCACCACGGTCATCTGCGTCTGCGGAACGGCGCGAGCGTCTATACGACAGATTGGAGACTCGAATGAAAAATCTGATGTTCGTCGGCACTGCCGCCTCCCGTCCCGATGCACTGGGCACCCTGTTCGCGCTGCGTCCCGGCGGTGAATGGGAGACCGTCGAAGGCATTCCGAGCGATGTGTCCGTGCAGGCGATCACCCAGCATCCTCAAGATGAGGATTTGCTTTTCGCCGCCGCGCGAAAGGGCGTCTATCGCTCGTCCAATGGAGGGCAATCCTGGAAGCGCCTGGAGGTAACCGACGAAGCGGTTCAGTTCTGGTGTGTCGTCGTCAGTCCGCATGATCCGGACACACTCTTCGCGGGCTCCGCCCCCGTCGGTTTCTATCGCAGCGACGACCGCGGCGAGACGTGGAAGAAATGCAAGGCGGACTATCCCGAGCGCTTCAAGATTTCCTTCGGTGCATCACGGGTGATGCGCATCGCCTTCCATCCGACCGATCCTGCGGTCATGTACGCGGTCAGCGAGATCAATGGCTTTCTGCTGAGCGAAGACGGAGGCGAAACGTGGCGTGGCGAAAACGACGGTCTCGTCGCGCTCTCGAAGCAGCCCCATCTGAAGAGCAAGATCGAAACCGATGACGACGCCGAAGGCATGTTTGACGCGCACTCGGTCGTCACGACGCCCGCCGATCCCGACGCCCTTTTCTACATCTGCCGGCTCGGGATATTTGAAAGCCGCGACAAGGGAAAGACGTTTCGGGACATCGAGGTCGGCAAGTTCGCGCCTTTCGCCTATACGCGCGATTGCCGCTTCGTCGCGGGGTCGCCCAAGAAGATGTACGCGTGCTTAAGCATCTCGTCGCGCAGCACGGCGGGCGCGCTGTACGGCAGCAACGATCTCGGCAAGACGTGGTATCGCGCGGACGCTCAGGTCGATCCGCAAAGCACGATGCTCGGCTTCGGCGTGCATGCGACGGACCCGAACGGCATCGTTACTGTGACGCGCGGCGGACAAGTCTTCTACACGCTCGACGGCGGCGCGAACTGGACCGAGAAGCGCCTTCCCCAACAAGCCGGCGACGCGTTCTGCGGCGCCATTCTCTGAGCGACGGGAGGCAAGTCCGACATGGCAGAAAGACTCAACGGCGTCATCCGCGCACTCGAAACCGGCCGACGCATCGCTTTCACGTCATTCATCCAGGCTGAAGTGGAGAACGCGGTCAGCTTCGCGCAATCGGCGAACGATGGCGTCGTCTTCGAAATGGAACACACGCCGTGGGACATTCGCGCGCTGCGTGAGGCGATGCAGTTCCTGCTGCTCCGGCAGAAGGTCGCGCAGGCGGGTTCCGTTGCGTGCCAGATGACGCCACTGGTGCGCATCCCGCCGAGCGGCAGCGAGATGAATCTGTGGTTCGCGAAGCAGGCGCTCGATCTCGGCGCATACGGCATCGTGTGGCCGCGCATCAGCACGCCCGAGGAAGCCTACAACGCGGTATCAGCATGCCGCTATCCGAGACTGAAGAGCGCGCCGCTCTACGAACCGGCCGGCTTGCGCGGCGATGCGCCGATGCCCGCCGCGCGCTATTGGGGCGTATCGCAGCAGGAGTACTACAGGAAGGCCGACGTATGGCCGCTTGCGCCCGAAGGCGAGGTGCTGGTTGCGTTGATGATCGAGGATACGTCGGCGATCGAAAACATCGAGGAGATCGTGAAGCGCGTGCCGGGTATCGGCGTGTTGCTGATCGGCGAAGGCGACCTCACGCAGGAACTCGGTTGCCCGCGTCAGTACGACAACCCAGAGCTGCTCCGTATGATGCGTCACGTGCTTGAAGTCGGCAAGGCATACGACATTCCCGTTGGCCATCCGCATGTGACAGGGCAGAACGTCGAGCGCGTGATCGAGGACGGATATCGCTTCTTGATGACGTTCCCAAAGCGCGATTTTTCTGCGCTGGAAAAAGGCCGCGAACTCGCGAGCCGCTGATCGCCGCGACACATACGGAGCAGACATGACAGACAAACTGTCCATCGTGCTGGGACGGCACGCTCAGGTTGCGGACTTGCGCAACGGCGTAGTCGAGGTCGATGGTTATGCGCTCGACTTCATCGACATCAAGCGCATGCCGGACGCCTATCGCGCGATGGCGCGCAGCCAGCCCTACGACATCTGCGAAATGGCGCCGACATCGTATCTGATGGCCGTCGCCGCGGGCGCGCCGATCACAGCGCTTCCGCTGCCGATGACGCGCCGTTTTCGCCACGCAGGGATGCAACGGCCGATAGCGTCGCCGATACGCGAACCCAGGGATTTGACGGGACGGCGCGTCGGCGTGCGCGCCTATTCGGTGACGGCCGCGGTATGGACGCGCGGCATCCTCGCCGATGAATACGGCCTCGAAAACGACAGCATCACATGGTTCACCGAGGAAGACGAGAACGTCGAAAGCTTCATCCCGCCGTCCAATGTGCGACGCGTCGAGCAAGGCAAGTCGCTTGCGGGAATGTTGCGCGACGGTGAACTCGATGCGGCCTTTGCGGGGCTCGCGGGCGCGGGGGATGATGCAGGTGAACTCGTCGACGTCGTGCCCGATGCCAAAGCGATGGAGCAGGACTGGTATCGCAGAACGGGCATCTATCCGCTGCACGGCGTGATCGTCGTGAGAAACGATGTGCTCGAACGCTATCCCGAGCTCGCGCTCGCGTTGTTCGAAGCGTTCACGTCGGCGAAGGAGAACTATCTCGCGCGCGTGCGTTCGGGCAGCGCGGCGAACGCGGAAGACAGGCGCTATCTCGCGCTTGCCGAACTCGTCGGTGATCCGCTGCCGTATGGGTTAGCAGAAAACGCACAGTCGTTCGAGGCGCTCGCGCGCTATGCATATCGGCAGAAGCTGATACCGGAATTGCCGTCGCTAGAATCGGTTGTCTTCGACCCGCGCACCAACGCGACCGCGCAAAGGAGGCGCGCATGAACGCGACAGAAACCATCCACCTGAGCACGATGCTCGGAACGTATCCGAAGACGAAGCCGCTAAAAGAAGGGCGGATTCGCTCGCCGCTCGTCACGCTGGATATCGCACCGGTCGATACCGCGCAGAAGGCGTTCAAGGACGTCGTGCGCGGCCTGAAGTACGACGTGGCCGAACTAGCGATCATCACTTTCTTGCAGGCGTATGAGGCGGGCAAGCCCTATCGGTTTCTGCCCTTCGTGATGAACGGCATGTTCCATCACAAGAGCATCCTGTGCCGTGCGCAAGACGATCTCGAACCAGATGCGCTCGCCGGCAAGACCGTCGCCATGCGCTCGTATGCGCAGACTACGCCGACATGGGTGCGCGGCATCCTCTCCGACGAATACGGCCTCGACTTGCAAGGCGTGAAGTGGCTGAGTCAGGAAGGCGCGCATGTCGCCGAATATGCGGACCCGCCGTGGGTCACGCCGCGGTCTGCGGCGCGCGGCCTCGAAGAGATGCTGCTCGCTGGCGAGGTCGACGCGATCATCGCGGGTGGTGCGTTGTCGGGCGATCCCGGCATTCGCACGCTCATCGACGAGCCGAAGGAAGCCGCGTTGGAATGGCATCGACGCACCGGCGTCGTGCCGATCAACCATATCGTCGCGATAAAGGAGGACGCGCTCAGAATGGGCGACGAACTCGTGCGCGAAGTCTTTCGCATGCTATGCGAGAGCCGGGCAGCAAGCGGCGATCAGGCATCGGCGACGGGCGTGGACTTGCAGCCAGTCGGCTTCGACAAGCTGCAGACCTCGCTTGAGACGGCGATTCGGTACGCCTTCGAGCAGAAGCTCATTCACAAGCGTTATGCGGTCGAAGAACTGTACGGAAGGGTCGCCGGGATTCTTGGCTAGCACGGGTAAAAACGAAGGAGACGGACTTGGCCTCACCCATCAATGGCATGTCGTTTGTCAGACTCAGTGCGCCGGATCTCGGCCGCATGCAGGCTTTCCTGGAAGACTTCGGGATGGTCCTCGCGCACCGCGACGCGAAGCGCCTCTATATGCGCGGCGTCGGCGAAACGCCGTTCCTGCATGTCACCGAACTCGGCGCTCCGGGCGTGCTCAGCTTCGGGTATGAATTGCGCGACGATTCCCTGCTCGATGACGTGGCCCGGCTACCCGATGCGCACGGCATTGAAACGCTCGATGCGCCCGGCGGCGGCAAGCGCGTGCGCGTGCGCGATCCGAACGGATTCTGGCTCGAACTCGTCGCGGGGCAGCAGCGCGTGAGCCCGCTGCCTCCACGAGTCGTCGTTCGCGGGCCGGACGGAGACAGCCGCGCGCTCGGTGCTGCGCGCGTGGTTCGCATCGCTCATACCGCGTATGCGACGCCGAATCTGCCCGAGGCCATCGCGTGGTATCAGCGAACGTTCGGGCTTTTGCCGACCGACGAGCTCTATGTCGGCTCGCCCGACAACGTGATCGGCCAGTTCGATCGCGTGGATCACGGCGACGCGCTCGTCGATCACCACGTGATCTTCCTAATGCGTGGTCAGCGTGCTGGCATGCATCACGTGTCGTATCAGGTCGAGGGTGTCGACGACATCTTCTTCGGCTATGACCACATGACGCGCGGCGAGCACGATCATGTTCGCGGCATCGGACGTCATGCGCTCGGCAGCCAGATCTTCAACTACTGGATGAGCCCGTTTGAGCAGATGCACGAGCACTGGGTTTCGCACGAAAAGATGAATGCGTCCAGCAAGTTCAACCGCATTCAAATCGGCGAAGGCATGAGCTACGACACCGGCGAGCGTCCGCCGGAACGCTTCGTGAAGCAGGCGACACCCATCGTCGCGTGGAACGCCTGACGGGTCCTTTCAACCACAACGACACGAATGAAGCAATGATCATCGATTGCCACGGACACTTCACGACGGTGCCGAAGGCGCTGCACGAATGGCGGCGCCAACAGCTCGAAGCCCCAGGCGGCCAGTACGCTGCTTCGCTCGCCATCTCCGACGACGAACTGCGCGAAGCGCTCGAAGGCGGGCAGCTCAAGGCGCAACGAGAGCGCGGCCTCGACATGACCCTGTTCTCGCCCATCGCGGGTCAGATGGGCCATCACCTCGGCACGCTCGAACACAGCATTGCGTGGTCGACGGTGGCTAACGACGTGATCCATCGCGTATGCGAGCTTTATCCGCAAAACTTTACCGGCGTGTGCCAACTGCCGCAATCTCCGGGCGCGGACCTCGGCGCATCGGTGCGTGAGCTTGAACGCTGCGTGACCGCGCTGGGATTCGTCGGCTGCAACTTGAACCCTGATCCTTCGGGCGGATACTGGACCGACAAGCCGCTCACCGACCGCATCTACTATCCGCTCTACGAGAAGATGGTCGAACTCGACGTGCCCGCGATGATTCACGTCAGCAGTTCGTGCAACCCGTGCTTTCATCACGTGGGCGCGCACTACTTGAACGGCGACACTACGGCGTTCATGCAGTTTCTGCTCGCGCCGCAGTTGTTCGAAGACTTCCCGACGCTGCGTTTCGTGATTCCTCATGGCGGCGGTGCGGTGCCGTATCACTGGGGGCGTTATCGCGGTCTCGCGCAGGACATGGGCTTTAAGACGCTCGATGACGGTCTCATGAACAATCTCTTCTTCGATACCTGCGTCTATCACCAGGCGGGCGTCAACCTACTGACGGAAGTCGTGCCGCACAAGAACATCCTGTTCGGTTCGGAGATGATCGGCGCGGTCAAGGGCATCGATCCGACCACGGGACATCACTACGACGACACGCGCCGCTACGTCGCATCGACGCCGAATATGTGCGACTGTGACCGCCAGCATGTGTTTTACGACAACGCGCTTGCCGTCTATCCGCGGCTCAAGACGAAACTCGCCTGACTTCATAAGGGATAAACGCAAATGGACCTGGGTATTGCGGGTAGGAAAGCGCTCGTATGCGCATCGTCGCGCGGATTGGGACTTGCATGCGCAACGGCGCTTTCGCGCGAGGGCAGCGAAGTGTGGATCAACGGCCGGCACGCCGATGCCCTCGACACGGCCGCCGCGCAAATCGAAGCCGCGACGGGCAGGCGGCCGCATGTGATCGTCGCGGATCTCGCGACGGAAGCGGGGCGCGCCGCCCTGCAGGATGCGTGTCCCGCGCCGGACATCCTCATCAACAACAACGCGGGACCGGAGCCGGGCAAGATCGCCGACTGGTCCCGGGATGACTGGCTTGCGGGCGTGGAAGGCAACATGCTCGCGCCGATCTTCCTCATCAAGCACTACGTGCCGGGCATGCGTGAGCGGCGCTTCGGGCGCATCGTCAACATCACCTCGGCGATGGTGAAGTCGCCAAGCGCGACGATGGGCCTGTCGGCCGCGGTACGCGCGGGTCTTACGGCGTTGAGCAAGTCGGTGCAGCGCGATTCGGTCGTCGATAACGTGACCATCAACAACATGCTGCCCGAGCGCTTCGATACGGATCGTCAGCGTTATATGGCGGATCGCATGTCGAAGAAAGAGAGCATCACGGTCGACGAAGCGAAGAAGCGGATCGCTGCGACCATCGCTGCCAAGCGTCTTGGCGATCCCAGTGAATTTGGCGACGCGTGCGCGTTTCTTTGCAGCGCGCAAGCGGGCTTCATCTCCGGGCAGAATCTGCAACTCGATGGCGGCTCCTACGCGGGTCTCGTATAACAAGGAGAATATTTCGTGAAATACGCGAGCTTTAGTATTGATGGACGCGCGAGCTACGGCATCGTCGCGGACGATGGCGTGATCGATCTCGGCAAGCGCATCGGGGATCGCTATCCGACGCTCAAGACCTATATCGCAGCGGGGTTGCCGCCCGCATCGGAGATCGGAATCAACGCAACCGACTACGCATTGGCCAATGTGAAATTGCTAGCGCCGATCACCGACCCGACGCATATCTGGTGCCTCGCGCTCAACTATCCCGAACATCACAACGAGGTGCAGGCCGCCGGGCGCGTACAGGAGTTGCCGAAGTCGCCCGCGCTCTTCTCGCGCGCCGTCGATTCGCTTGTGGCGCACGATGAGCCGTTGCGTCATCCGCAAGTCAGCGAGCAATTCGACTTCGAAGGCGAACTGGTCGTCGTCATCGGCAAGGAGGGGTTTCAGATCAGCCAGGAAGACGCGTTCGACTACATCGCAGGCTACACTGTGATGAACGAGGGCAGCGTGCGGGACTGGCAGTTCCACACGAGGCAGATAACTCCGGGCAAGAACTTCTATAAGAGCGGCGCCATCGGACCGTGGATCGTCACAAAGGACGAAGTCGCCAACGTTGATGCGCTCACCATCAGAACGACGCTTAACGGCGAGGTCATGCAAGACGAGTCCGTCAGTGCGATGGTGCACAAGATTCCGCGCTTCATCGAATACGTGTCGAGCATCGCGCCGCTCTATGCGGGCGATATCCTCGCAACGGGCACGCCGAGCGGGGTAGGATTCTCGCGCAAGCCGCCGGTGTTCATGAAGCAGGGCGACGTCTGCGAAATCACGATCGAAGGCGTCGGTACATTGCGCAATCGCGTAGGCGGCGAATAGCGTTCACACTGTACAGGGTCGCGATGGGAAAGATCGAGCGGACGATCGTCGAGGACGAAGCGAACGACGTGAAAGACCTGCAGGCCGTACGAGACGGCTCGGAACTGCCGAGCCTCTGGCAGCTTCGCGTGTTCGAGACCGTTGCGCGGCATCAGAGCGTCACCCAGGCATCGCAGGAACTGCTGCGTTCGCAGCCGGCCACGACGTCGTCCATTGCAGCGTTCGAATCGTCGCTCAACGTGACCCTGTTCGAGCGCTCGACCACCGGCACGTGGCTCACACCGGTCGGGGTCGCCGCGCTCGTGCGCGACAAGCGCATCCTGCTCGCAGCGGAGGAAGCGGTGCTGCTGCTCGGTAGCACACGGAAGGTGTCGGCACTCGCGCTGGCGAGCAGCATCACTCGCACGCAGATGCGCTGTCTCATCGCTATCGAGGAGCGGGGCTCGTTTCGCGCGGCGGCGCGCATGTTGGGTATTACGGAGGCTTCGCTGCAGCGCGCCGCGCGCACGCTAGAACAGAACCTCGGCGCGCAGTTGTATCGACACACCGCTTCTGGCGTGACGACGACCGAAAGTGGTCAGGCATTCGCACAGCGGCTCAAGCTCGTGTGCAACCACATCGCGGCGCTGGTGGAAGCGGTCGGCGCGTACGAATTTCCGAAGGAACGTTCAGTCACGGTCGGCGTGTTGCTGCTGGATCCGACCATTTTGATCGTCAACGCGATTCGCGCGCTCGGCGCGCAGTTTCCCGATACGCGCGTCACCGTGTTATCCGGCACGTATCAGGCGTTGCTCAGCAAGCTTTCTCGCGGCGAGATCGACTTCATGATTGGGCTATTGAAAAAGCCCGAGCAGTCCTTCGATTTCGTCGAAGAACCGTTGTACCGCGAGCGATATTTCGTCGTGTCGAGCCGGCATCATCCGCTCACGCGCCAGAACGCGCCGTCCGTCGAATCGCTACGGCAATATCAATGGGTTTTGCCGCCTAAGGGGTCCCCGCGCCGCGAGGCGTACGAGAATCTCTTCGCGGAAGGGACGACGCCGCCGGCGAGCATCGAAACTTATTCGCTCTCGACCATCCGCATCACGCTCGCCGATTCCGACATGCTGACTATCCTGAGCTGGACGGAAATTCTGAGTGAACGGCGCTTCGGATTTCTGGCGCCGCTCGCGCTGGACGTGCCGTGGATGGGGCCGATGTTCGGCATCACGACGCGGCGCGACTGGACGCCCAACGACATCCAGGCTGCGTTTCTCGCCGATTTGAAGAAGAACGCGGCGGCCATTGCCGGCGATCCGCTAGAGAACTGAGCGGCGCTTTATCTCTCGCATGCGGTGGCGCGGTATGCGGGATAGTTTGGTATCCGTAATATATAACGAAGCTCGACGGAGACAATCATGCTTCAGGCGCAAACCGGGCGCAGCCCGTTTCAGAATCAGACCACGCTCTCCAACAATCAGCGCATGCTGCTCGGCCTCGTCGGCCTCGGCAGCATGCTCGAGTTCTGGGACGCGTTCCTCATCGGCTTCACGATGGCCTTCCTCATCAAACCATGGGGACTCACCTACGGCATCATGGGTGCGGTCCTTCTGGCATCGGGCGTCGGCGCGATCATCGGCGGCGTGGTGTGGGGAAAAATCGCGGACCGCTTCGGACGCAAGCCCGTATTCGTCGTGTCTTTGCTGCTGCTCGCGGCAGCGAGCATCGGACTTGCGTTGACGCCCGACAAGGGCTGGATGTACATGGCCGCGCTACGCACGGTGATCGGCTTCTGTTCGGCGGGCTACTTCATTCAGATCGCGCTGGTACAGGAGTTCACGCCGCCGAAGCGCCGCGGCATGCTGACGGGCATCGTCTCGGCCATTACCACGGGCGGTCTCTTGCTCGGCGCATTCAGTGGGGCGTGGGTGATTCCGACGATCGGATGGCGCTGGACGTTCGTGCTCGGCGCTGCGCCCGCTCTCATTGCCCTGATCGGCGCCTATCGCATTCCCGAATCGCCGCGTTGGCTTGCGCTGCAAGGCCGCCACGATGAAGCTCGCGGCGCAGTGTGCTGGGCGTTGGGCAACACCGCGTTCGAACTCGACAAGGAAGCGCCGCATCCCGTGCCTTCGCATAGTTGGTTCGACATCCTGCAATGCCCGCGCAGCGTGTTGACGACCACGCTCGTCAATGTGGGCCTCATTTCTGGCTACTACGGCATCGTCCTGTGGGCGCCGACGCTCATGTCGCAGATTCAGTCGTTTTCTCCGGTGTTGGCATCGAAGGTGATGATCGGCTTCAGCGTGCTCGGCATCATGTCCCGACTCGCGGCCGCGGCGCTCGCGGACAAGGTGGGACGCAGAAAGACCGGCGGCGGATTCGCGCTTGCGGCGGCGGTGGCCCTGCTCGTCGCGGGATACGTCGGGCATGGTGACCTTTTTTCGCCTACATACTTCTGGCTGCCGCTTCTGCTTGCGTTCGTTTTCGCGGACGGCAGTCTCTCGGTGTGCGCCGCTTATTCGACGGAAATCTGGCCTTCGCGTCTGCGCGGCACCGGCTCGGGTTTCGCCGGTCTTGCCGGTTCGGTCGGCAAGATTCTCGGACCGATGGGCCTCGCATTGACGGCGGGATCGAGCAATGTCGTGATGCCGTCGGCGACGGTCTCCGTCATCGTGCCCGCGTTTCAGTTCCTCGCGTTTTGCCTGTGCGTGTGCGGCGTGACGTATCTCACGATCGGCATCGAAGCGCGCGGCAAGTCGCTCGAAGCGCTCGATGAACCCGCGAGCGAACCGGCGCCCGTGCTCGAAGGATCCAGGCAGCGGGGATAGCGCGCACGCGCCGGCGACACAGCAAAAACATATGGCGACGGCGTGTTTCCGATTGGGCCTGCAAGCACGGTCGCCATAGACTGAATTCAACGATAAAGGAGACACCATGAAGCGCCTGCGACTCGGCATGATCGTGCCGTCGTTGAACACCATCGCGGAGGATGACTTTCGTGCGTTCTGTCCGCCCGGCGTGTCGTATCACGTGCATCGCACGCGGTTGCGTAAGGAGGACGGCCGCGTGACGATGGACAGTCTCACGCGCGCGTATCTCGAAGCTATCGATGATGCGCAGTTGCTGAAGGATCTGTCGCCCGATGCGATCGCGTTCAATTGCACGGGCGCGAGCGTCGCGCACGGCAGCGGCTGCGACGTGGCACTCGCCGCGCGCATGACCGAAAAGCTCGGCGTGCCTTCGACCAACACGATGGTCGCCATCAAGGACGCACTTAAGTTCGTACACGCCGAAGCGATCCTGCACGTCTGTCCGTTCGGCGACGAGTTCTCGCGCGTCGAGCGTCAGTCGCTCGTCGATTCTGGCCTCGACGTGCAGCGCACGGTATCGCTCGGTTTCACCGATGCGAAAGTCGCCGCGCTAATGGAGCCGAACCAAATCGCCGAGACCGTGAAGCAGCGCGTCGACGAGAACACGCGTGCGCTGCTGCTCTCTTGCGCCAATGTGCGCGCCTTCGAAGCCGTACAGGAACTGGAGGACGCATTGAACATGCCCGTCGTCACGAGCAATCAGGCGATGTTGTGGGGCGCGCTTCAGGCAGCAGGCTGGCGCGGCAACATTGTGGGCGCCGGCAGACTCTTCAACGGCAACTGACACGTCCATCGATACGTATATGCAGATAGTAGACGCACAAGTTCACGCCTGGTCACAAGGCGAATCGACGGGACATCATCGGCGCACGCCTATCGACGCGGAGGCGCTGAAGGCCGAAATGCAACAGGGCGGCGTGGATCGCGTGGTACTTGTACCGCCGTTATGGGACCCGAGCGGCAACGCTTATTCGCTCTCGCTGGCGCAACAAGAACCCGACCGCTTTGCAGTGATGGGCCTTCTGGATACGGCGCCGGAGAACGCGGCGGAGCGAGTGAGGCATTGGCGCGACCAGCCGGGCATGCTCGGCATACGATTTCTCTTCAACACGAAGGACCGCATTGCGCCGCTGTTCGAAGGACGTTTCGACGATGTATGGCTGGTTGCGGAAGAAGCCGAGCTCGTCGTCGCGTTACTGATTCCGGGTGCGCTCGCGAACGCCGGTCAGATCGCGGAGCGGCATCCGCGCCTGAAGGTGATCGTCGATCATCTCGGCGTGCCGCGCGGCGCAACCGGGCCGGCCGCATTCGAGCACTTGCCGGAGCTGCTTGCGCTCGCGCGTCATCCAAACGTGTTTGTGAAGGCGGTAGGCGTCGGCGACTATGCGTTGGATCCCTATCCGTTCCATTCGCTTGGCGAGACGCTGCGGCGTATCGTCGATGCCTTCGGCCCCGAGCGCGTGATCTGGGGCAGCGATCTTTCGCGGCTGCATCATTCTTATCGCCAATGCGTCACGCACTTCAGCGAGAATCTGCCTTGGCTTTCGCGCGAGGATCGCGAACGGATCATGGGCGGCAACATCACGCGTTTGTTGCATTGGCAAGCCGTTTAATAGCCGCTAGCCACGACTTTTAGTGTTTGATAGAAAGCAGGACGGATCGAGCCGAAGCATATCGGCCATCTCACAGGAGACGACGATGTTCACCGCAGGAAGCTGGCCTTGCATCATCTTGCTGTATATCTACGGCACCGTGGCGACCTCGCTCGTTACGCAGTCCGTGCCGGTCATCGGCGATATTGCGGCTTACTTTCACCTTTCGCATGCGGCCTCGGGCTGGGTGATTTCGATTCCGTCGCTGATTACGGCGCTCGGCGCGTTGTTCGCGGGATGGCTGGTCGACCGCATCGGCGACAAGCGCGTGATTCTCGGCGGCGCCATGTTCGCGTTCGTCGGCAATCTCGGCGTGGTCTTCGCGCATGACCTGACCGCGCTCTTCGCGAGCCGCCTGCTCGAAGGCGTCGGCTATCTGTCGCTGACGGTCGGCGCGGTGACGCTCATCATGCGCACGACGAGCGGCGCGCGCCGCAGCATCGCGCTCGGGCTGTGGACGTCGCATACGGCGGTGGGCATCGGGATGACGCTGTCCATCGTCGCGCCGCTCGCCCAACGCGGAGAGATGTGGCGGTGGGCGTTCGGCGGACACGCGATCCTGATGGCCGTGCTCGTCGCGCTGGCCTTTCTTTTGCCGCGCAAGCACGCGGACGCGCAGGTCCGGCGTCTTTCCGACATCTGGCTCGTGCTGAGAAGCCGTGCGCCGTATCGCGTCGCGCTGGCGTCGGGCGCTTCCGCGTTCATCCAGACCGGCGTCATGGCTGCGCTGACCGTGTATCTCGCCAAACGCTTCCAGATTTCCATATCAACCGCTGCGGGCATCGGCACGCTCGCCGAAGTGTTCGTCGCGATCGGCTGTCTTTCGGTCGGGCATCTGCTAAAAGCGGGCACGAAGACCTGGATGCTCGCGCTCGGCGGCGGCATCGTGATGCTCGCGGGCGGCATCGTCATGTATCTGCCGGCGACATCGCTCGTCGGCGCGGCGATTGCAGTATGCGCGTTCTCGCTCGGCATCGGCACGGTGAACGGCGCCATCTGGACGCTCGTGCCCGGCGCGGCGCCGACGCCTGCGACGCTCGGCGCGACGAGCGGACTGGTTTCGCAGGCGACTTATCTCGGCGTTCTGCTCGGGCCGCCCGCGATCTTCGCGACCTTCTACGAAGGCGGCTGGTCGGTGCGCGTCACGCTCGTCGTGATTGCCACCGTTCTGCAACTCGCGCCGATACTGATGGGCGCGAGATCGAAACACGCCGACGAAGCTCCTTCGGGCGACGTTCAAGCGCTCGCGCATCGCTGAACCGCCGCACACACCATCCAAAACCTGACGATGCTAGTCATCTCCGGCGACATCGCCGGGCGGCCGGCGCGCGTCCGAAAATAACGCGACAAGAAGCGAGTGACACAAGGAGACTGAAGATGAAGGAGATCACGCAACGTTTCAAGGCACGCCCCGCGCGCGCCATGGCTGGTATCGCGGGTATCGCCATCGGGCTTTCGATCGCGGGAACCGCGTATGCGCAGAGCAGCGTCACGCTGTACGGCGTGCTGTCGACGACGCTCGAATTCGTCAGCAACGCAAAGGGCAATCATCTTTACGCGCTCTCCAACGGCGGCATGATGCCGCCGCGCTGGGGCTTGCGCGGCGTCGAGGATCTCGGCGGCGGCACGCAGGCGATCTTGACGCTCGAGAACGGCTTCAACATCACCAACGGCGCCATGCTCGGCGGGATGTTTGGGCGGCAGGCGTACGTCGGCTTGAACAATAGAACCTTCGGCACCGTCACGCTCGGGCGCCAGTACGAGGAGATGACGAACACAATGTGGTTCGCGACGTCGGCAAACGTGTTCGCGGGCTACGGCGCGCACATCGGCGACAACGACAACATGTTCTTCACGAACCGCTTCAACAACGCAGTGCGTTATGCGTCGCCGAATGTCGCGGGTTTGAGCGCGGCAGGCAGCTTCGCTTTTGCCAACTCGACGCAATTCTCGAACAACGACGGCTACAGCGGCAGCGTCACCTATGCGCACGGACCGCTCAAGGTTGCCGCGGCGTTCACGCAATTCAACCGGCGCAGCAACGCGAATCCGTCAAATCTGACGAGCGGCGCGGTGGACAGCACCGGCTGGGGCTTCAGCTCGCCATTCGTCACGAGTCCAGGTGGCGCAGGCACGGATCAGCAGCGCATTATCGGTGTTGGAGGGACCTACGACTTCGGCTGGTTCAACGTACTTGGTAATTACACCAACGTGCTGTTCAATTACTCAGACTCTACCGGGCTACGCCTGCAAAATGCCGAGGGTGCGATTTATAAGTACTTGCGACCCGACTGGGAAGTAGGCGCGGCGTACGTCTACACGCACGGTGACTATTCAATCGGGCGCTCGACGCACTACAACCAGATCGACGTCGCATCGCATTACTTCCTGTCGAAACGTACTGACCTATTTCTCATCGGCATCTATCAGCGCGCAAGCGGGCCAAACGCGTTCGCTCAGATTTACACGACGAGCCCTTCATCCGGTAAGAACCAGACACTTGTAGAAGCCGGCATGATGCATAAATTCTGAGCGTCAATCGTACAGGTTAGCGAAGGTCGGCGTTCGTGCGGCGTCCAGCGTCCTCGCTGGACGTTTCAACGCCGCCGACCGCCGTTGCATCGCGACGGTTCATCTGCGCGAGCTGTACGCGATGTTCTGCGGTGCGCAGGTTCGCGGGATAGCTGGGATCGTCGGCGGCTGGCCCATAGCCGACGCTTTCAAGTTGTCCGAGTTCCGAGAGGAGGTTACCGTTCGCGGCTGTGGCTGTAATAGGTGCGGCGAGAAGGGACAAGAGCAGCGGCAACAATGAAATTCTTCGCATGGCTTGTACGGTCCGTGTGCAGTTGTTAGGGTCTCCATTTTAGGGTTTTCACCTATAATCGGAAGCCGGTTCAGCACGAATCAATGGCTTTCGCGCGTCAATTGATGGTCATAGGCGTGACGAGGAATGCCCGAACGAACGCTAAGCGCGACCGCTGCGCATTGGCCGGAGAGATCGCTGAGCGTCATGCGTGGCCATCGATCAAAGGCGCGCTGCCATGTTCCGAGCTAACGGCGCTAATAGTAGGCCGCAGCCTTGACTTGATTGATCCCTGCGGCCTGTCGACCGACCTGTAAGCGCTTGAGAGCGGCATCAATCCGCTACTCGTCTTCCCGTCTGGTAAGCGGCTGCGTGTGGAAAGCAAACCGCTGGTACGCCGACGCGTTTGCGTTCGATGCGAATCTAACGGTTCCTTCAGCGAGAATGGTCCAATCAGCCTGCGACACGCGAATTTGTTTCTCATCGGCGAGGAGGCCGTCGTCATCGAGTCGGGACCGGGCACTAAGTGGTGAAGTATCTGTCCTGTGATCGTTGTCGCGACGCTTGCAGCCTATCCCAGACGTCAATGTCGGACGGTAGCCGCCCGTTGTCATAGCAGCAAGAAGAACGGCCATACGTCATCAACGCTCGACTCCCCGGTATGGAACACGAACCGACAACTTTCGCGAGGCATTGTTGCGACCGATCAGCGATTTTTTGCTGGGTGCCCGGCGTCGCGCGGTGCGCACTTCATTAGTCCTCCGGGCAACAACCCATAGGCACGCTGAATTCTCACCGAACCGGCGGCCTGAGCTCCTTGTAGACGCATTACACGTCTTTCTTTCAGTCCTAGGTCACAACGCTAAGCCGCTTACTCGTATGCCAATTCGCCCACATTCATCAAGCCGGCAGTCACCGTTGGCGCCGACTCCTCTACATCTGCTTGCGATCTTCACTCGCATCGGGCTGACTAGTTTCGGCGGTGGCCTCAGTGGCTGGCTGCTACGGGAATTCGTAAATGAACGACAGTGGCTGAGCGAGGAGGAGTTCCTTAACGGACTGTCGTTGTCCCAGGCATTGCCCGGCATCAACGTGAAGAACATGGCCATCTGGATCGGCTACCGGCTTTGCGGAAAGCGCGGCGCGATTGCGGGCTTCAGTGGCATCATCATCCCCCCCGCAATTCTTATTGTTCTGTTCGGGTTAGTGTTTGCCGCGCTTGCGCGTTTCCCCGCGACTCGCTTCGCTCTAGCGGGCGCGGCGGCTGGCGCCGTCGGTCTGTCCCTCGCGATGGCGCTGACCGCAGTTCGTCGCGTGCCGCGGCGCTTAATGTCCTTCATCGTGATGTTGGCGACGTTCGCGTCGATAGGCGTTCTGCACTTTCCGACAGTCTATGTGGTGCTTGTGGCTGCCGTCGTTAGCATCACGGTGGAGTATCGACGGCTCGGAGATGGAACTCTCTTGGAAGCCGAGCAGCGGGAGCACCAAGAATGACGAGCCGCCTTTTCGCGCTGTTCAGTGTTTTCGCACCGTTGTCGCTCGCAACCATCGGCGGAGGGCAGACTGTGATTGCCGACATGCAGCGTCAGGTTGTCGATGTGCATCACTGGATGACCAACGCCCAGTTTCTCAGTGACTTCGCGATAGCCCGCATGGCCCCCGGTCCCGGCTCCCTCCTTGCTACATTGATAGGCTGGCAAGTAGCAGGTTTCTGCGGCGCTGTGATCTCAACGGTGGGACTCTTTTGCCCAACTGCTGTTTTAATGTACGGAGTCGTGCGTTTGTGGGACCGGCATCGTGGGGCGCGTTGGCTGACGGCACTTGAGAATGGGCTTCGGCCGGTCGCTGCAGGCATGATCGCCGCCGCCATCTACGTGTTGTTTGATGCACTCGACGGCGGATGGCTCGCGCGCGCTATCGCCATTGTTTCCACCATTCTAGTCATCACAACGCGCCTTCACGCGCTCGTCCTTGTGGCGGGCGGGGCGGCAATATTTCTGCTCCTGCATCTTGCCATAGGCGTTGCCTGAGCCCGTTCCATTGCCTTGGAGGAAGGACGTCAAAACGCCGAAAGCGCCTCTCGACGGATAGCGACGACAGGCGCACGGTGACATCCCATTGTCAGTTACTCAGAAACCCCCGTCCATCGGTCGGCGGGGGTATCCTATCTACGGACCTTTCGAAGGTCAGCACATGCTTATCGAACAGGCTCAATTCGGTAGTTCCGGTAGCCGAATGCCACGGGTTCGTTTCGATCACCGCAGGATCAAGTGCGATGTTGGAAAAGCGCTCGGCAGGGCCCGACAGACGCCGCGTCGTCCGCCGCTAGGACCGATCGTGCGCGATGGACGCGGCAGTCTCAAAAAGAGCACGTCGTCGCTGGTCGGCGCGACCTGATTGGACAGCCACCGAGAGCGCACGGTAACGGTCAGCGCAACTGCGATTGTGCGGCACGCACCGCGTAGGCGGGCAAGCGACAACTGCTTCCCGCACCAGCCTGAAAAAGTCGCATCGGTTGATAAACACCAAACGACAAGGGCGGGGAATTTAAAAGCGGGCGGGATCGTCGCCCGCATAGTTCCTTCGCCGCAGTACGCGCCGCATGTGCTGTGGCGGCGCCAAACGGCGCATGACGTCGGTCTCGAACAGGCCTGGTTTAGTCGACGGGGTCGCCGTTCTGCGGACCGGGATAGCGCGCGAGCCAGTAAGCATATTGCTCGGGCAACACCGACGACGATTTGCGCAGGCCCAACGTCCGCGCCGCGCCGAACGGGTAATGCGGATCGGCGAGATGCGCGCGGCCCATCATGGCGAGATCGAGTTGATCCGTCTCGATCGCCTGATTCGCTTCGGCAGGATCGTCCATGCCCCATGCTGTGGCGACGGCGATAGCCGCTTCGCGACGCACGCGCGCGGCGATCGGCGCCATAAAGCCCGATGACCATGGCACCTCTACCTGCATTGTCGAGAAGCCCATGCTGACATTGAGCAGATCGAGACCGTCGCGTTTCATCTGTCTCACAAGCTCGATAGACTCCGCGAGCGTATCTTCGTCGCGCCCGTCGAATTCGATCACGCCGAAGCGCGCCGTCAGCGGCAGGCGTTCGGGCCACACGTCCCGTACGGCATTGAGCGTTTCAGAAAGGAAGCGTCCGCGGCCCTCCGCATTGCCGCCGTAGCGATCCTGGCGTTGGTTCGCGTGAACGGAGAAGAAGCTCTGCGCGAGATAGCCGTGCGCAAAATGCAGTTCGAGCCACTCGAAGCCCGCCTCGCGTGCACGTACGGCAGCCGCGACGAAATCCGCCTTTACGCGGGCGATGTCGTCGAGCGTCATCTCCGTGGGCACCTTGTCGAGTTTGCCGCCAAACGCGATGGGCGAGAGCGAGATGGTTTGCCAGCCGCGCGCATCGCTGTTCGGAATGTGATCGTCGCCGTCCCACGGACGATTGGCGCTGCCTTTCCAACCCGCGTGACCGATCTGAATGCCTGGCGTCGCGCCTGCACTCTTGATCGATGCTGCGATCCGCGCCATGCCCTGCGCTTGCGTGTCGTTCCACAAGCCTGTGCAGGCCGGCGTGATGCGGCCTTCGGGCGACACCGCCGTTGCTTCGACGATGACAAGTCCAGCGCCGCCGCGTGCGAGACTTGCGTAATGGACGTCATGCCAGTCGTTCGTGACGCCGTCGACAGCACTGTACTGGCACATCGGCGGCACGGCGATGCGGTTACGCAGCGTGACGTCCTTGAGCGCGAAAGGGCTGAAAAGCGCTGTCATGTGATCCTCTTAGAAATGAATGTGCTGCGTTCGCTCGAGCGTCACGATAGATTTGCCGGTGAACGCGCGATGTTTGAGGGCGTCGAGCTGACGCGGCAGATGCTCGAACGTCTCGCTGTACCGCTCTTCCGCGACGAATCGGCCACTCGCTACGAGGCTTAGGATCTGCTCGCCGGCATCGACGAGGCGCCCAGTCGAGGTCGCTGCCATGATCATGCAATGCGCCCAGCGCGACCTCGTGAATCGACAGCGTTCGTCCGAAGGGCGTACAAGGCCAAGTATCGACGCGGCTTTGGATGCAGACCAGATGACCACTCGCGCTAAGCACCGGCGCAAGGCGCATCGCGTGGTCAGCGTTCACGCAGTCGATGACCGCGTAGAACGCGCCTGCATGCCGCACGGGCCATTGCGGGTCGGCACCAAGCGGGCCTTCGAAGCACTCAATCGCGCCGAGCGCGGTCAGCCGCTCCCAGTGGCGCGGATGACACATCACGCTTACCCTAAAGCCACGCATAAGGGCGACTTGAAGCGCGTACAACCCGACTGCGCCACCTGCGCCGCTGATCAGCACTCGCGCGCCCGCGCGCGTCGGCAACTTCTCGAGCGCGAGCCAGGCGGTCAGCGCCGGGCAGGGCAAGCTCGCGGCCGTGGCGAAGTCGATGTCCGGCGGCACGAGCATCAGCGCACGCGCCGCAACTGGCGTGTAGTGCGCGAAGCTCCCCGGCGTGTGAGACTGGTGTGATACGCAACGCGCTGGCCCAGCCATCCGCGCGCATCATCGTCGGCGACTGCAACGACAACTCCTGCGCCGTGCACGCCGGGCCCTTTCCCCGCCTGCCAGTTCACAAGGTCGCCGCCGAGCACTTTCCAGTCGACCGGATCCAAGCCGATCGCCGCGTTGCGCACGAGCACGAAGCCTGGGTCGAGCGGGGCGGTGTTGATTTCACTCAACTCGAGTGCTTGCGGATCGGCGCTTCCAGTCCATCCCCATGCGCAATAGGCACGCGACGGGGCGTCATCGCCTTGCAGGTGCATCACTGGTACGCGCCGGCGGAATAGGTCAGCTCGTAGCTGTGGCTATAAATTTCGAGAATGTTGCCGAATGGATCTTCCATGTACACCATGCGATACGGCTTCTCACCCGGGAAGTATTCGCGTACCGGCATGCGCTGCTTGCCGCCCGCCGCGACGATCTTCGCCGCCAGGCCCTCGACGTCCGGGTCCTGCACACAGAAGTGGAAGACGCCGGTTTTCCAGTACTCGAAGTTGTTCTCGGGCTTCTGCGCGTTCCTGAACTGAAAAATCTCTACGCCGATACGATCACCCGTCGAAAGATGCGCGATACGGAATGACTGCCAGCCCGCGCCGAAGACATCGGTGCACATGACGCCGATGGCACTGTCGTCTTCTGTGATAGTCGTCGGCGGCATGATGAGATACCAGCCCATGACTTCGGTATAGAACTCGACGGCGGCATCGAGATCCGTGACGGACAGGCCAATGTGGGAGAAGGCGCGAGGGTAGGGTGTCATAGAGGTAAGTTAGGTTCGAATCGTAGATGATTTTGCGTTCGATACTTCACGCGATGGCTTGCAGCGCTAGCCGCGCGGCTTCGTCCGAGGACGCCGGGTTCTGGCCGGTGACTAGCCGGCCATCGCGA
Source organism: Caballeronia grimmiae (assembly GCF_022879615.1). Lineage (NCBI taxonomy): Bacteria > Pseudomonadati > Pseudomonadota > Betaproteobacteria > Burkholderiales > Burkholderiaceae > Caballeronia > Caballeronia grimmiae. The sequence goes on along the minus strand of NZ_CP084276.1, from coordinate 304,121 downwards.
ATGGCGTGCGGCTGAAAGTCGGAGGCAGCGACGTATCTGGCGCCGAGTGATCGAATGCGGTCTTCGAGCAGGAACGGGACGACCTTAGTGAGTCCGGCCGCCGCTTCTTCGCTATTGCTGAAGCCTGTCACGTTGCGGGTTGCGAGCAAGGGCGCGCCGTCGGCATCTTTCACGTTGAGCAGGCCGGCCGGGCCGTGGCAGACCGCCGCAAGCACTTTGCCGCGACGCCAGGCGTCGGAGAGCAGACGCGCGAGCGTTTCGCTTGTCGGCAGGTCCCACATCGTGCCGTGGCCGCCAGGCAGAAAGATCGCTGCGTAGTCGTCAACGTTCACGTGGTCAAGCGCTACCGCCGATTGCACGTGTTTCATGGCCCGCGAGTCGTTCATAAAGCGTTCGACGCTAGCAGGACGGCTTCCCTCCGGACCGATCGAATGCGGATCGAATGGCACCGCGCCGCCTTTGATCGATGCGATTTCCACTTCCTTGCCTGAGTCGACAAACACGTAATACGGCGTCGATAATTCTTCGAACCAGACACCCGTGGCCCGTCCGTCCTCGCCCATCGTGGCGTGCGACGTGACGATTATCAGGATTTTCTGTTTGCTCATGTTTATCCCGTTTACTGCGAGCGCGCGGCGCGTGCCGCCGCGACCATGCCGTCGAGCCATTCTTGATGGCCGTTGATCATCGGGTTGGGACGCGCCGTGGCGAGCGCTTTGGCCGGCACTCCATTCTGCGTCTCCTGCGTCAAGATGCGAACGCGCCCGTCGGACAGGTCTTCCAGCAACCATGCGTGATGCACGTCCAGACGCGACTGCGCATCGCCTTCGACCCAGCCGTGCCACGCCACGCGGGCGGCCTGTCCGCCGGAGGGCGGCACATACTCGGTCACTTCGGCTTCCACCGCAAAGCCAAAAGTCGTGAAGCGAAAACGCGCGCCGGCAGCGAGACGCGGACCGTTTTCATCGTAGAAGCGGATCTCCGAGGCGTTGCTGTAGTAGGTCGGCCATTGCGCCGTGTCGTCCAGCATCGGCCAGACGTCCGCGACGCTCAGGCCCGCGACGATGATCTCATTGGACGCGAAATTGTCGGCGAAGCCGGGTACGTAGCCCTGCGGCCAGTGAATGTGATTCATGCTCGAATCTTGGGGTTGTGACTAACCGTGCAGATCATGCTCGTGTGACTGAAATAAATCCAATTGCATGTCATGATCTCAGTCATCATGCTGACTGATATTAGAAACCTTGACCTCAACCTGCTGCGCACTCTGGACGCCTTGCTCGACGAGCGTAACGTCACCAAGGCGGCCCAGCGGCTTTCTCTTACGCAGCCTGCCGTGAGCGGCATGCTGGTGCGCCTGCGCGAAAGCTTCGACGATCCCTTGTTCGTGCGCACGCAACGCGGCATCCTGCCGACCGCCCGGGCGCTCGAGCTCGCGGCGCCGCTCAAGCAGGTGCTGAGCGATATCGACGCGATGCTTCAGCCTCCCGCGTTCGAACCCGCGCGCGCCGAGATGACGCTGAACATCGCGGCGACCGATTACGCCTTGCAGGTCGTGATCGTGCCGTTCCTAGAACGCTTGCGCGAGGACGCGCCCGGTGTGCGCGTGGCCGTCGTGCCAGTGCGCAACTCCGCCTTGCAGGCGCAGTTCGAGCGCGCCGAACTGGATCTCGCGCTTGTCACGCCCGATACGACGCCCGCCGGTCTGCACGCCCGCACGCTCTTCGACGAGCGTTACGTGTGCGTCATGCGCGCCGATCATCCGGCTGCCCGCGCTAAGCGCTTGTCGCTCGACCGCTTCTGCGCGCTCGATCACGCACTGGTGTCGTATAACGGCGGCGCGTTCAGCGGCGTGACCGACGATGCGTTGAGCCGCCTCGGCCGCACGCGGCGCGTGACGCTCTCGGTGACGAGTTTTCTCGTACTGCCGCGCATTCTTCACCGCAGCGATCTGATCGCGGTCGTACCGCGTCGGCTCGTGCAGGCCGATGACGGACTCGCCATCGTGGAAGCGCCTGTCGCCGTCGACGGATTCACGAAGACGGTGGCGTGGCACGAGCGCACGCATCGATCGCCGGCGCATCGCTGGATGCGCGAATTGATGTTCGACGTGTGCGCGAAGCTCGACTGATAGGCAGGCAATCGCTATTAAATGGCACGTCAAGCAGCCGAGCATCGCGTACGGGTTAGTTCTGATGTGTGAGTCTGATGCATCAGGCATGATACATCAACCTGCAGAACAGGATGATTTGGCAATGGTGCTTGCTCTAGCTTCGCCCGAAGTCGTGCTTGACTGCCGCAACTGCCTCGGCGAAAGCCCGGTTTGGGACGACATCTCGCAGACACTGCACTGGACCAACATCCATGCGCGCGAAATCTGGTCTTGGAAGCTGTCGGAACACGAGCCAACCGTGCGGACCATGCCCGAGCGCATCGGCGCAATCGGTTTGCGGGCGGGTGGCGGCCTGGTGCTTGCGCTCGAAAGCGGCTTCGCCACGCTGGACGATGCCAGCATGCAACCGGCGCTGCTGGCCACGCTGCCCATGCCCGCGCCGCATACGCGCCTGAACGACGGCCGCGTCTCGCCGGACGGACGTTTCGTGTGCGGCGGTATGAACGAAGAAACGCCGCAACTCGCCACCGCCGCGCTTCATTCGCTGGATGCAGACTGCCGCGTGCGCGAACTGCTGCCCGCCATTTCCTGCGCGAACTCGCTGTGCTGGAGTCCGGACGGCCGGACAATGTATTTCTCCGATATGCCGACGCGCCGAATCGACGCATTCGATTACGCCGATGGCGAGATCGCCAACCGCCGCGCATTCGCGAAACTCGCGACGCCTGGCGCGCCCGATGGTTCCATCGTCGACGAAGAAGGCTTTTTGTGGAACGCGCAGTGGGGCGGCGGCAAGCTCGTGCGCTACGCGCCCGACGGATCGGTCGAACGCGAGGTCGCGCTGCCCGTATCGAATCCGACGTGCATGATCTTCGGCGGGGCGCAACTCGACATCATGTTCATCACGAGCGCGTGGTTCACGCTCGACGACGCCGCCCGCGCGCGCGAGTCGCACGCCGGCAGCCTGTTTGCGTGGCGGCCGGGCGTGCGAGGTTTGCCGAGCTCACGTTTTCAGGGCTGAGCGCGCGCCGTGTTGAGACCGCACGCGTGATTAAGACACATTAGAGGTTCAGACGAGATGAAGGTTTTCGATAGGGCATCACTCAGCGAACAAGTGGAAACCGCGCTGAAGGAAGAGATCATTGGCGGACGGGTGCGGCCGGGACAGCGCATTAACATCAGCGATTTCCAGGCGGCATGGAAAGTCAGTTCGACGCCATTCCGTGACGCGCTGCGCTCGCTGGAAATTCAGGGCTTCGTGACGGTCGAGGCCCGTAAGGGCGTGTATGTTTCGCCGCTCGACCAGCAGACCGTGAACGAAATTTTCGACCTGCGGATCGCGCTCGAATGCATGGCCGTGGAACGGGCGACGCCCGCCGTTCCTTCCGCCGAGGCCGAACGCGTCCGCACCGCGTATCTCACCGCAGCCGACGCGCTGCGCAACGGCGACGCCGAACCGATCGCGCTCGCCGACCGGCAGGTGCATGAACTCGCGCATGTGTATTGCGGCAACGCGCGGCTGCAAAAGGCGCTGTCGTCGCATATGGAGCTGATCCGCTGGGCGCAGCGCACTATTGTCGACAAGCTGACGGGCGCATATGAAATTGCGTTGCCCGAGCACATCGCGATCATCGAAGCGGTGTTTTTGCGCGACGCACAGGGCGCGGCGAAAGCCATGCGCACCCACTTGGAAAACTCGCGGGATCGCCTGAGCGCGAACATCGATCTGGCGGACCTCAACTCCGAAAACTGAACGCTGACAACCCTCCATCCACGACATGAAGATCCGTACGATCCGTTCCTACGTGCTGCGCGTGCCGCTCGGCGACAAGCTGTTTTATTCGTCGCAGGCTGCGTTCCCCGAGCGCAACAGTTATCTGGTGCGCATCGAAACCGATACTGGCCTCGTCGGCTGGGGCGAAGGTGGACAATATGGGCCGCCGGAGCCGGTCGCGGCGTGTATCGATCATGTGCTCGCGCCGAAGCTGATTGGCCGTGATCCGACCGAGCCCGTGCGCATCTGGGAAGAGCTGTACAACTTCTCTCGCGATTTCGGACAGAAGGGCACCTACGTGGAAGCGATCTCTGCGCTCGATATCGCGCTGTGGGACATCGCGGGGCAATCCGCCGGACTGCCGGTGTGGAAGATGCTCGGCGGACGATTCCGCGAAGCGGTTCCGGCGTACGCGACCGGTTGCTATTACCCGCAGGACTTCAGCCGTCTGCCCGAGTTACTGCGCAGTCTCGAAGAAGAAGCGTCGAGTTATGCCGACGCGGGCTTCGAGATGCTTAAGGTGAAAATCGGCCTGCTGAGCCTGAAGGACGATATCGAACGCCTGCGTGTGATCCGCGCGGCCGTCGGTCCCAATATCGCCATGCTGGTCGACGCCAACCACGCGTACAACGCGACCTCCGCCATTCGCATGGGCCGAATGATGGAGCCGCTCGACGTGCGTTTCTTCGAGGAACCGGTGGTGCCGGAAGACAAGGCGGGCTACCGGCGCGTGCGCGCGGAGAACCCGGTTCCCGTGGCGGGCGGCGAGTGCGAGTTCACGCGATATGGCTTTGCGGAACTGATCAGCAGCGGTTGCGTCGACATCGCGCAGCCCGATCTCGCGGTGTGCGGCGGCTTCACCGCGTTCAAGCAGATTCTTACGTTCGCGAGCACGCATGGCGTCGGCGTAATTCCGCATGTGTGGGGTTCGGGCATCGCGGTCGCGGCGGCATTGCAGGCGATCGCTACTATTCCGCCGATTCCGCACACGGCCAACCCTATCGCGCTCCAGAACGAGCCGATCGTCGAATTCGATCGCAAACACAATCCCTTGCGCGACGACCTGCTCGATCAGCGTTTCGCGCTCGTGGATGGAAAACTCGCCGTGCCGGATGCACCGGGCCTCGGCGTTACCGTCAACGAAGCCGCGCTGCAGCGCTTCTCTGTTCAATGAAGGAGGATTTCGTGAGTCGATTCGTCAACCAGCGTGTGATCGTCACGGGCGCGGCAGCCGGTCTCGGGCAGGTCATCGCGACTTCTTTCGCCCGCGAAGGCGCGGACATCGCCGTGCTGGATCTACAGCCCGCCCATGAGACGCGTGCGCTCGTCGAAAACGAAGGACGCCGCTGCCAGGTGTTTCATTGCGATGTGCGCGATGAACACGCGGTCGCCGAAGCTGTCACCTCCGCCGCGCAATTCTTTGATCAACGCGTGGACGTGCTCGTCAACAACGCGGGCTTCAATGGCCACTACAACCTCGTCAAGGACATGCAGCTCGCGCAATGGAGCGAGACGCTCGCCATCAATCTGACGGGCACGATGCTCGTCACGCGCGAAGTGTTGCCGCTGATGATCGCGGCGAAGCGCGGCGCGATCGTGACGACCGCGTCGAACGTCGCGCGGCGCGGATTGCCGTTGCGCGCCGACTACGTGTGCTCGAAGTGGGCGCTGCTCGGCCTCACGCAGACGCTCGCGCTGGAAAACGCGGAGCACGGTATTCGCGTGAATGCGGTGTGTCCGGGTCCAGTAGAAGGAGACCGCATCGAAGACGTGATGGCGCATCACGCGAAGAAGGAAGGCAAGAGCATCGAGCAAGTTCGCCGCGAATGGGAAAGCGCCGCGCCGATGAACCGCTTCGTCACGCCGCAGGAAGTCGCCAATACGATGATGTTCCTCGCCAGCACGGATTCCAGCGCCATGACGGGCCAGGCGCTGAACGTGACCGGCGGATTCTTGATGACCTGAAACAAACACGACAAACACGAAATCCACGGAGACACAAATGTTAGTACGACGAATGAAAGGCGTGCGGGTGGCGTTGTCGATCGCTTTGGGTGCGGCCAGCCTCATCTTCTCGATGCAGGCCGATGCGAGCAAAGGGCTTGTCGCGATGTCGCAGTCCGGCATGGAGAACGAGTGGCGCGTGGTCAACACGAAGGACATGGAGAAGAGCTGGAAGGACACGGGCTACGACTTCGTGTGGACGAATGCGAACTGGGATCCCGCCAAGCAGCTTTCCGACGTTCAGGACTTGCTCGCGCGCAAACCCAAGGTGCTGATCGTCGAGCCGGTCGAGTACGAGCCCGCCGCGCCGGTGCCCGGCATGGCGAAGAAGGCGGGCGTGCCGCTCATCGTCGCGGATCGTGCTATGCCGGGCCAGCCGGGAAAAGATGGCTGGATCTCGCTTCTCACCATCAGCTATGAAGATACGGGCGTGCGTGTGGGCAAGGACGTCGTCGCGCAGCTGACGAAGAAAAACGGCAAGCCCGAAGGCAAGCTGCTGCACGTCACAGGCAATACGGGCGCGGCGCCGGTCATCGAGGAACAGAAGGGCCTGGACAGCGTGTTCGCGAAGAATCCGGGTATCAAGTTCGTCGCGAAGTGCGATGGCCGCTATAGCCGCGAAGGCGGCCGCAAGTGCACGGAAGACTTCCTGCAGTCGTTCCCGAAAGGCTCGATCGACGGCATCGTGTTCGACAGCGACGATGAAATGATCGGCGGCCTCACCGCGATCAAGGCTGCCAACCGCGACGATCTGAAAGGTTATCTGTGGGGCAAGGACGGCACCGCCGACGGCCTGAAAGCGATCCTCGACGGCTGGGCGAGCTACACGGTGCAAACGCCGCCGACGTTCGGCGCGCTCGCGGTGAAGGTGTTTAACGACTCGCAAGCCGGCAAGCCGGTGCCGCCCGTCGTGTACTCGGACAAGAAAGAGTTCGACGCCCACACGCCTGAGCATCGCGCGCTCATCGAGCAGCGTTTGAAAGAACTGAAAGCGATGGGCGTCGGCTGCTGCTGATGCGGACGCCTTCAAACGGAGCACGATTGCGATGAACTACGAGAATGCGGTCCCGCTTTTGCGGATGACGGGCATCGTCAAGTCTTATCCTGGCGTGCGCGCGCTCAAGGGCGTGGACTTCGACCTGCGCGCGGGCGAAATCCACTGCCTGATTGGCGAGAACGGCGCCGGCAAATCCACGCTGATGCGCGTGATGTCCGGCGCGGAAACGCCGGACGGCGGGCGCGTCGTGATGGCGGGCCGCGAGTTCGCCTCGCTCGATCCGGTACTGAGCCACGAACTCGGCATCACGGTGATCTATCAGGAAACCGATCTCGTGCTGCCGCTGACCGTGACCGAGAACGTGTTTCTCGGCCACGAGCAGGCCCGGCGCGGCGGCATGCTGGATCGCGCGGGCATGCGCTCGCGCGTCGTTGAGTTGATGGAGCGCTTCAACCTGCGTTTTCCCATCGACGAGCCGGTGCGCAACCTTGGACCGGCGCAGCGTCAGCTCGTGCAGATCGTGAAGGCGGTATCGCGCGAGAGCCGCATCATCGTGCTCGACGAGCCTACGGCTTCGTTGACGGACAATGAAATCGGTCACCTGTTCGAATTGCTTGATGTATTTAGGAAGCAGGGGATCGGGATCGTGTATGTGTCGCACCGGTTGCAGGAGATCATCACCATCGGCGACCGCGTGACGATCATGCGCGACGGCACGCGCGTGGCGACGCATGACGTGAAAGACGTGCGCGAAGCCGATCTGATTCAGGCGATGGTCGGCCGTCCGCTGGAGGACGCTATGCCCGCGCGGCCTGAAGCGAAACGTGGCGGCGAGGTTGTGCTGGCGGCACGCAACCTGACTGTCAAAGGTCAGTTCGAGAACGTGAGTTTCGAGGTACGCAAAGGCGAGATTCTCGGTCTCGGCGGCCTTGTCGGCGCGGGCCGCAGCGAGTTGCTCGAATGCCTCTTCGGCATCACGAAGCCCGATGCCGGCGAGATCGTCATCGAAGGAAAAACGGTGTCGTTTGGCGCGCCGCGCGATGCGATTCGCGCCGGCCTCGGACTCGTGCCGGAAGAGCGTCGCGAGAGCGGTCTCGTGATCGGACGCTCGGTCGAGGACAACATCTCGTATCCGATCCTCAATCGCGTCTCGCGCCTGTCGATGATGCGCAGAAGCCGCTTGCGCGAGATCGCGCAGGGACTGGTTGCGAACATGCACATCAAGACGCCTTCGTTGCAGCAGGCCGTGCGCACGCTCTCTGGCGGCAATCAGCAGAAAGTGGTGCTCGCGAAGTGGCTCGCGAACGACACGCGCATTCTGCTGCTCGACGAGCCGAGCCGTGGCGTGGACATCAACGCGAAGTTCGAGATCCATCAATTGATCCGCAAGCTCGTCGCCGAAGGCATGTCCGTCATCATGGCGTCCTCCGACATGCTCGAACTGCTCGCGTTGAGTGACCGCATTCTCGTCATGGCCGAAGGTCGGGCCGCCGCGGTGCTCGAAGGCGAGCACGCGACGCAAGTGGGAGTCATGCGTCACGCGGTGCCACGGTCCAACGCACACATGGAGGCCGCAGCATGAGCCACGCCACTTCTTCATCGCACGCGGCGGTGTCGTCGCATCATGCGCCCGCACCGCGCGACGTGAAGCGCCTGCTCGCGCGCTACGACGTGTATCTGATTCTGCTGGTGCTGTTCGCTCTCGCGTGCGCGGCGAGTCCGCAATTCATGAGCGTGTCGAACCTCGGAAATCTGCTAACGCAATCGGCGGTGCTGGGCATTCTGTCGGTCGCGCAGTTTCTCGTCGTGCTCACGGGCGGCTTCGATCTGTCCGTCGCCGCGGTCATGGCGCTTTCGTCAATTCTGCTCGCGCGTTATGCGGAGACCAACGTCGTGCTCGCGCTCGGCGGCGCACTGCTCGCTTCCGCGTTGTGTGGCTTCGCGAGCGGCGTGTCGGTCGTGCGCGGGCGGGTGCAGCCGCTTATCGCAACGCTCGCGATGATGGGCGTTGCGCGCGGCCTTGCCTTCAGCGTCAGCGAGAAGAGCGAGCTCACGAATAACCCACTCATTCAGGCGCTCGGCAACATCGGCGGACTGCTCACACCGCCGACGCTTATATGGCTCGTTCTCGCGGCCGTGGTCGCCGTGTGGCTCGCGCAGACGCGCGCCGGTCTGCATTGCTACGCGGTCGGCGGCAACGAGACGACCGCGCGTCTTGCTGGCGTGCGCTCCGACCGGCTGAAGATCGGCGTGTACACGATGGCGGGACTGATCTCTGGCATCGCGGGTATTGCGCTCGTGATCCGGTCGAGCAGCGGCGTGCCGAATGGCGGCATCGGTTGGGAACTGGATTCGATCGCAGCCATCGTGATCGGCGGGGTGCGTTTGTTCGGCGGCGAAGGACGCTTGCTCAAGGCCATGGCGGGCGTGCTCCTCTATCAGTTGATCGCGAACGTGATGAATCTCACGGGCATCGATCCTTACTATCAAAGCATCATTCGCGCGGTGGTCATCGTGGTCGCCGTGGGGCTTTCCGTGCTGCGGCAGGGAAGGCAGAACCGCCGCACGCTCGGCAACAGGGGATGAAGATGACGACCTTGGCTCAACCCACGCACGAAACTTGGTGGCGCTCGCCGCTGGTGCGCAAGAACGCGATCGTGTTCGTATTCGCGCTGTTTCTCGTCGTCGGGACTGCTGTGTCACGCGGCCGTCTGATCGAACCCGGCAATCTCTCGAACATCCTGTTCCAGAGTTCGGTGATCGGCGTCTTGGCGCTCGGCGAGGCGCTGGTGATGCTCACGGGCGGCATCGATCTGTCGATCGTCGCGCTGATGGTGGCGTCGGCGATCTTCATGGGCGGCGCGGGATCGGAGTTGCAGCAACAGATGAGCATGTCCAACGCGCTGCCGTATGTCGGCTTTCTGCCGGCCATCGCCATCGCGATGATCGGCGCGGCGCTCGTGGGCGTGATCAACGGTCTGATGGTGGTCGTATTGCGGATTCCCGCGTTCATCGCGACGCTGGTCATGGCGCTGGTACTATCGGGTGTCGCGATGCTATTCACAGGCGGCGCGCCGATTTACAACCCCGACGCCTTTTTCGCCGATCTCGGCGCGACGCGCGTCTTCACGCTGCCGGTGCCGGTCTACATCTTCCTGGTGCTAACCGCGGTGATCGGCGTGCTGCTCGCGCGCAGCAAGCTCGGCGTGGTGCTGTATGCGCTGGGCGGTAACGGTCGCGCCGCGCGTCTGTCCGGTATCTCGGTGGAGGGCACGACGGTGGCCATCTACACGCTGTCGGGTCTGCTTTCCGGCCTCGCGGGTTTTCTGTTTCTGGCGCGCACGGGGTCGGTCGCGCCCACCTCCGGCGACAACTTCCTGCTCGGCACGATTGCGGCCGTGGTCGTAGGCGGTGTGAGCCTGGCGGGCGGCAAGGGGTCGATACGCAACGCGTTCGTCGGCGTGCTGTTTCTCGCGACGTTGAGCAACTTCCTAAATATCCTGCTCGTCTCGCCGCATATACAGGATGCGATCAGCGGAGTGCTCATCATTCTGGCGATTGCCATCAACGCAAGGCTCGATCCGGATGCTTGAAACGCGTGAGTGGTCGCGCCGCAATTAGCGCACAATGGACGCCAGACAGAAAGTAGCAGACGGAAGACCAATATGATGGACCCGGGACCGCACCGGCAGTGCGAGCCGAGCACCGCGATCGGCCTGCTCGTGCCGGGCTTCCTGATGATGACGCTGCCGATCGTGCTGTGCGGCGACGCGAAGCTCGCGGTTATCACCATCGCGCTCGGATTCTATTCGAACAGCTACACGCCGAACGTCTGTCCGATTCTGCAATTGTCGATCGAACCGCACGCGATCGGTCCGGCGTCGGGCATCATTAACGGCAAGGGAGCGGATCGCGGCGCGGCGCTGGCAGGATTTCTCGTCGGCTTGCTTTATCGTTCGACGGGCGCTTGCATGTCGGGTTTCGTCGTGCCGGGCGCATCAGCGATCGCCTCCCGATGTGGCAATTGGCGCTTCGCCCCGACCTGCGCGCCAGGCAATCGGATGCGATTGGCTGCGGCCCCGGTTATTCATCTATTCAGCTCTCCCGGAGAAACGATGCGTAACTTTTTGACAGCGCGAAGCATCCTGGCGCTCGCCTTCGCGTTATCCGGCGCGGCGCACGCGGACATCATTTCGGCTTGGACATCGGTGCAAATGCCGTCGCCGCCGCCATTGAAGCCGTTCGACGTGACCGATCCGTCGCACACCGCGCTGTTGCTGCTCGACTTCGACACGCAGACCTGTAACGATCATGAGCGCCCGACCTGCGCGCAGTCGCTGCCTGCCGTCGAGGGCCTTCTTAAGCGCTCGCGGCAGGCAAATCTGATGATCGTCTATAGCCTGACGAGCGCCGGCACTTTGGCGGCGGTCCCACCCTCGATCGCGGCCAAGGGCGACGAGACCGTCGTGCAGTCCGGCGTGGACAAGTTTTTCAAGACCGACCTAGAAGCGGCGCTCAAGTCGAAAGGCATTTGGACGGTGATCGTTACGGGCACGATGGCGCACGGCGCAGTGTTGTACACGGCGAGCGAGGCCGCGTTGCGCGGCTTCAAGGTCGTGGTGCCGACCGACGGCATGTCGAGCAAGGATCCCTTCGGTGAAGTCTCGGCGGCGTGGGTGCTGGCGAATGCGCCGGCTGGCGTGAGCACGAACGTCACGCTCACGCGCTCCGACATGATTCGTTTCTCGCGTTAGAGCCAGAGAACGAACAACCGAAGCGGTTATACATCGTCTTCTTGCGCATGAAGCCTTCGATGCCGTGCCGCCCGTCCTCGCCACCCAGCCCGCTATTCTTGTAACCCGTGTGAAAGCCGTGAACGCTCTCGCCACCGGGCCGGTTGATATAGATCTCGCCGAAATTCAACTCGCCGACGCAACGCATGATGCGCGCGTTGTTCTGCGTGAACACACAGGCGGAGAGCCCGTAATCGGATTCGTTGGCGTATCGAAGGGCTTCATCGAAGTCCGAGACTTTCATCGCGGCGACCATCGGGCCGAAGGTTTCGTCTTTCATGATGCGCAAGTCGTTGTTCGGCACCGAGAAGATCGTCGGCAGGAACCAGTGACCGCGTGAATAGAACGCTTCCGCGCCTTCGTGCTGCCAGAGCTTCGTGGCGCCTTGCGCGGTCGCGTTCGCGGCGATGCGCTCCAGCTTTTCGACTTCGCCGCGGCTGATGCGCGGGCCGACTTGCACGTCGGTCATCGGATCGCCGACGCGAAGCGCGCCGACCGCCTTCAGGAACTTCTCCATGAACGCATCGTAGACGCGCTCGTGAACGTACATGCGGTCGTTCGACGTGCAGACCGAACCGCCCGCGAAGAACTTCGCGGCCATCGCGGCGGCGACGGCGGCATCGATATCCGCATCTTCCATCACGATGAACGGCGCCTCGCCACCCAGTTCCAGCCGCAATGGCTTGAGCTTCGGCGCGGCGGCCGCATAGATTTCACCGCCCGCGCGCACGCTGCCGGTGAGCGATACAAGATCGGTATGGTTGTGCGTGACGAGATGCGCGCCGACTTCACGGCCCGCGCCCAGCACGACGTTGAGCACGCCCTTGGGAATGCCCGCGCGCGCGCCGAGTTCGGCGAGATAGAGCGAACTCAGTGGCGTGAATTCGTGAGGCTTGACGACGATGGCATTGCCCGCCACGAGCGCCGGTCCGACCTTGCGCGCGAACAGCGCCGCCGGGAAATTCCACGCGGTCATCGCCGCGACCACGCCGAAGGGCACGCACTGGATCCAGAGCTATTCGCGCGGTGCATCGCCGGGCAGAATCTCGCCTTCGATCCAGCGCGCGCTTTCGACGGCATGACGTGGCCGCTCAAACGAAAGGAGACAGCAACATGAACAGTGCATTTGCCCGCTCATCATGTCGTCAACGCGCCCAGCTTCTGCCAGTCGAATTCGATGCCGTGTCCATGCCGTTCCGGCGCGATGGCAAAGCCCTCGTTGATCTTCAGCGGCTCGGCGATGTAATGCTCGATGCCGAAGCCATGCGCCTCCAGATAAGTGCGGTTCGGCGCGGCCGCCAGCAGGTGCACGGTGACGTCGTGCGCGCCGTGCGAGGTCACGGGCAGGTTGTGCGCTTCGGCGAGATGCGCGATCTTCATGAAGGGCGTGACGCCGCCGCAATTGGTCACGTCCGGTTCGGGAAAGCTGATCTTTCCTTCGGCGATCATCTGCTTGAACTCCCAGATGGTCCGCATGTTCTCGCCGGTGGCGATCGGCAACCCGCCTTCGATGGCGATGCGCGCGTGCCCGGCAACATCGTCGGGGATGATCGGTTCCTCGAGCCACACCAGATTGAACGGCGTCAGCGCGCGCGCTGCGCGAATGGCTTGATCGACCGACCATTTCATGTTGGCGTCGGCCATCAGCGGAAAGCCGTCGCCCAGCAATTCGCGCATGGCGGCGACGCGCTGCACGTCTTCGCTCAGATGCTTGCGGCCCACTTTCATCTTGATCGCGCGATAGCCCTTAGAAAGGAAACTCTCCGCCTGCTTCAACAATTGCTCCAGCGGAAAGTCCAGATCGACGCCTCCCGCATAAACCGGCACTTTCGAATCGAAGCCGCCGAGCAGGCGCCAGAGCGGAAGCTTCGCGCGCTTGGCCTTGAGGTCCCAGAGCGCCATGTCGAACGCGGATTGCGCCAGCACCGTCGGGCCGCCGCGTCCGCCATAGTGCAGCGCCCACCAGACCGATTGCCAGAGCGATTCGACGAGATCGGCGTCGTGTCCGCGCGCCAGTTCGGCGATTTCGAGCGCCGACGCCTGTACCGCGCGGCCGTTACGCCCGACCGTGTACGTATAGCCGACGCCTTCCGCGCCGTCCGCATCGCGCACACGGATCGTCACCAGTTCGAAGTTCGGGATCAGGCCATGCGTGCTGTCGGACAGCGGCACGGGCAGGGGAATGCGGAAGTAATCGCTCTGCACTTCACGGATGCTTGCCATCGGAAAAGCCTCGGTTGGGGATGAAGTTTAAACGTGCATCGCATGGCGTCGATGCGCGAATCAACGCTCAGTGATCAACGTTCAGTGAGTCGTATCGAGCGCGCTCGCGGCCACGGCCTGCGGACGCGCCTGGTCGAGAATCAAATCGGCGCAGCGCTTGCCGAGCATCATCGCGGGCGCATTCGTGTTGCCCGCGTTGATGTCGGGCACCGCGGACATATCGCATACGCGCAGGCCCTGCACGCCGCGCACGCGCATGCGCGCATCGAGCATGGCCATCGGGTCGCCGTCCGCGCCCATCCTGCATGTGCTCGCCGGGTGATAGTTGGTCTTGACGAAGCGCTTGCAGTGTTGCCGCAGGCTGTCGTCGTCTTCCTGCAGCGGCATGCCGATGCGCGCCAGCCGCCGCGCGAGCGGCTCGGTCCTGAAGGCATCAAGAAAGAAGCGCTGCCCCGCGATCATCATGCGCATGTCGTCCTCGTGCTGGAGCAGATGAGGCGAGACCAGCGGCATGTCCGACGGATTGCCCGAGCGAAGCCTGACGTAGCCGCGCGACTTCGGCTTGACGACCACCGTCATGATGGTGAGTCCGTACGTGTCCTGCAACGCGCCGTGCGCCTGACGGTCCAGATAGACGATGGGAATAGGGAAGGCCTGGATCGTCGGCTCGCCGTCGCGATCGAGCGGATTGACGAACGCGCTTGCTTCGAAACCGGCGGTTAGGATCGGCCCGGTGCCGAACATGCGGAATTGCAGGCCGTTCTTCAGCATGCGCCAGCCCACGCCTTGCCGGTAGTAGCCGTATTTGCCGTTCGCCATCGCCGTCATCGGTACTTCGGGATGGTCGATCAGGTTCGAGCCGACGCCCGGTAGATCGACATTGCAACGAATGCCGTGATGTTCGAGATGATCGGCGGGGCCGATGCCCGAGAGCATCAGCAACTTGGGCGTGACCAGCGCACCCGCGCTGACGATGACTTCGCCCCTCACATGGACGACATGCTCTTGTCCGCCCTGACGGTACGCCACGCCCGTCGCCACACCGTTCTCGACGATCACGCGCGACACTTCCGCGCCGAGCCGCACGGTGAGCCGGCGATCGCCAGCGAGCGGTTCGATGTACGCATAGGCCGCGCTGCTCCGGCGCCCGCGCCGATTGGTGAACTGATAGAACCCCACGCCGCGCTGCGATGCCCCGTTGAAGTCGGAATTAAAGGGCTCGCCCATCGCCTGCACCGTCTGCACGAACCAGCGCGAGAAGTCGTCGATATGACCGGGATCGGACACCAGCAGCGGGCCATCGACGCCATGCCGTGCGTCGTTGAGCCGCTCGTTGCCTTCGATGGCGCGAAAGTGCGGCAGCACCGCGTTCCAGCTCCAGTCGACAGGATCGGCGTTACCGCGCAGGATCGCGTGCCAGGCGTCGTAGTCGGATGGACGCCCGCGCATATAGACTTGCGCGTTCACCGACGAACCGCCGCCGAGCACGTTGCCCTGCGGAATCTCATGTGCGCGACCGTCGAGATGCGCCTGCGGCACCGTCGTGTGATAGCGCATGTATTTGCTGCCGTGGATCAGCTTGAAGATGCCGGGCGGCGAGTCGAGCAACGGGTGATGATGCGACGGCCCGGCTTCGAGCAGCAGCACGCGATAGCCGCCCTGCGTGACGAGCCGGGCGGCGCTCACGCATCCCGATGCACCGCCGCCCACCACGATAAAGTCGAATTCCTCGCGTGGCACTCGCGCTCTCCATGATATGGGTTGTCTGCGTAGCAACAAACCGGGCCACGCTTTTCATACGATTTTCCGCGGTCATTAAACGTTTTACGACGCTGTGAGCATAAAACGTTTTATGATTGCGCGGCAATCGCAGCGTTGAGTCTGCGGGGTAAACCACGAGTCGAGGAAGCAGAAAACGTGAGCAGAACCAAACCGCATTCTGGCGCGGGCCGTCGGCCGACCATCCTCGATGTGGCCTCGGCGTGCGGCATGTCGCCCGCGACGGTATCGAACGTGTTGGCGGGCAAGCGCCACATCGCGCAGGAAACACGTGCACTCGTGCTCGCGACGGTGACGGAACTGGGCTACGTTGCATCGGCGACGGCGCGCGGCCTCAGGATGAACCGCACGTGGTCCGTCGGCGTGGTCGTCGGCGATATCGCGAATCCGTTCACGCCCGAAGTGCTGCACGGCATCGAAGACGCGTTATGGGAGCGGCACCACAACCTGATCTTGTGCAGCACGGGTTCGCAGTCGGACCGCAAGGTCGCGTATTTACGCAATCTCATCGACAAGCATGTGGACGGGCTGATTCTCGTCGCGCAGAAACTCACTGGCGACGAAGCGGCGGAACTCGATCTCGCGCGAGTTCCGCCGCTCGTCATGATCAACCGGAAAAGCGATGCGTTGGCCGGCGATCATGTTGCAATCGATAGCCGGGGCGGAATGACGGCGTTGATGACGCATCTGCTCGGATTGGGACATCGGCGTATTGCGTTCGTGAAGGGCGCGCGCGATTCGAGTTCCGCGGGCGAGCGGTATCGCGCTTATCGCAGCGCCATGAAACGCGCATCGCTTCAGGTCGACCCTGCGCTCGTCATGAACGGCGATTACACCATCGACGGTGGCACGCGCGCCGGTCATTCGCTCGTGGACCTGGCGCGGCCGCCGACGGCGATCGTGGCGGCCAACGACCTGATGGCGATCGGCGTGCTCGGCGCTTTGCGCGAGAGAGGCTTGTCGGTGCCTGGCGACATCTCCGTCGCCGGCTTCGACGACATCTTTCTGTCAGGGCATCCGCTGATCGATTTGACGACCGTATCTCAGCCGAAGTACGACACGGGTGTGGTCGCGGCGCGCACGCTGCTGGAACGGATCGAAGCGGGCGCGGAACTGGCGCCGCGTTTCGTCGGCCTCGAAGCCGAACTGAAAGTGCGCGGCAGTACGGCGCCGCCGCGTGCCGCGAGCAGTCGCAAACTCAAGCGTTGATGGGCGGGCTTCTACTTTAGTGTCGCGGAAGCTGGCGCGGCTTCGGATGCATCGTCGGCCGCGCAACCGCAGCCGTAGCCCGGCTTGCCCCATTTGAACAGTCGCGACGTCTTGCCGATACCGGGGTTGAAAGTGTTGGTCGGGTCGAGTTCTTCGTAGAACCGTTTGAGCGACGCCTTCGCCTCATACAGATGCCCGACGTTGTGCTCGGCGGGATATTCGGCACCGCGCGCCGCCAGTAAAGCGAGAATGTCGTCCTTGATCCGGTCGCAATCCGCTCCTTTCTTCACCAGATATTCCTGATGCAGCACGTGGCAGAAGAAGTGGCCGCAGTACATCGTGAACTCGATGTCCTTTGTGATGTGCGGCGGCAGGCGCTCGAACCAGTCCGTCGTGTTGCGCGGCAGCGCGATGTCCAGCGCGACGATATCTTCCACGGTTCGCGGATGCACGGCACGATAACGGACCATCGCCCCGCCGATGGCGAAACGATTCAGAAACGCGGCTTTGCCTTCTTCCTCCGTGCATTCGAAGAAGTCGCCCTGTTGCGTCGGGAAGCGCGATTGAAGATAGGCGCGCGCTTCCTGCACGCCATCGTTACCCATCTTCAGCAACAGATGATGTTCGAAGCGGTCGCGGTAATCGATGAGGCGGCGCGGCAAGTGCTCGGGCAAGAGACGGCTTGCCGCCTGCAACAAGCGGTCGCTGATGGCGTTGCCGAGACCGGCTTTTTCGGTCAGTCCGTCGAAGCGGCTTTTCGCGGCGAATGCACCGGCTACTTTGTCTGTGCCGAACTTTCGGATGTACAGGAACATGTCCTTGCCATAGCGGCGGCTGATATCGAACGCGCCGCGATGCATGTATTCGCCCGCAATCGGCAGGCTGGCGAAACCGCCCAAGATATCGCGGCGAATGGTTTCGAGTTCGGCCGGATCGTTGCTGCCGATGTAGAACACTTGCGTGTGTTCGTCCGCCGCGAATGTATCGAGCCGCAGCGCGAAGACCGCGAGGCGCCCGGCCGAACCCGATGCTTCGTAAAGTCTGCGCGGGTCGGCGTTGAAACGCGCGGGCGTCGATGCCGCGATGTCGCGCACATGCGTGCCGTACTCGTGATCGGAGGCGAGCCGTCCGTCGGCTTCCGGGATATCGTCGGGGAGTTCGCCCGCGTCCAGACGCGCGAGTATGGTTTCGGCGGAATCGCCCAGATCGATTCCCAAGTGGTTGACGAGTTGCAACTCGCCTTCCGCCGTGATGCGCGCATGAATCGATAACTGCGTGTATGCCGGACCTCGCCGAATCAGCGAGCCGCCCGAGTTGTTGCAGATGCCGCCCGTCACCGAAGCGCCGATACAACTCGAGCCGATCACGGAATGCGGTTCGCGTCCGATCGTTTGCAGGCGCTTTTCAAGCTTATCCAGCGTCACGCCGGGCTGGCAGATCACCTGTTCGCCGTCGCGAATCAGATCGAGCCGCCGCAAACGCATTCCGTTGATGACGACGACCGGGCGGTCGTAGCCATCGGAGGCGGGCGTCGATCCGCCCGTCAGACCTGTATTGGCCGCCTGACAAATGACGATGACTCCAGCACGATGACAGGCCTGCAACGCCCGCCAGAATTCCACCAGCGTTCCGGGCTGCACGGCCGCAAGAATCTCGCCGCCACCATAGCGATACCCTTGCCGGAAACGGCGCGTTTCAGTCGAAGCAGTAAACACGAATCGGGTGCCAACGATGTCGCCGAGCGACTGAATGAGTTCTTGCATGATTGGAAGCTGAGGGTGCTTTATGCGTTAGTGCGAATGCGTCGGCAGCGGAAATAGCGCCTGCTGCATCAAGCTCCGTCGCTCTCGCCAATCTTGCTTGCACGAATATACGAATCTTCCGTGCTGCGAATATGCGCACGCAGTTCCGTGCAGGCGCGACGCACGTTGCCTTCGCGAATCAGCCGCATGATTTCCGCGTGCATTTCGTCGCATGAACCGACGGGTTTGTCGCCTACGGCAAGCCGCGCGCGCAGCGCCTGAATCTTGTCGGCGACGAGTTGATAGGCGGATTGCAAGTAGGCGTTGCCGCAGCATTCGAGAATCGCGCCGTGGAATTGAGCGTCCTGAATGCGATGGCGCACGTCCTCGCTCAAGCCGTCGTCCCGTACCATTTTGAGCGCTGCCGTCTGACGCTGCGCAAGCGCACTGGCGTCACGGCGCATGGCCAGTTCGAGCGCCGACAGTTCGATGATCTCCCGAAACCGGCAGATCTCGCGAACCTGCTCTTCGGTCGGCTTGAACACCAGCGTGCCCGATTGCGGAAGAATTTCGACCAGTCCTTCCAGCTTGAGTTGCAACAGCGCCTCGCGCACCGGCGTCTTGCTGAATCCGAATTTGAGCGCGAGCGCACTCTCCGACAACTGACTGCCGAAGGGTAATTCGCCATCGACGATTGCGTCGCGGATCATGTCCTTCGCAATCGCGGTCAACGACTTCGGGCGCTCGACGTGCTTTTCGATCTTCATATTCAAAGGGCATCGACGATGGGTCGTATGACCGGGATGGTGCCTGCATAAAAGCACCGGAATGTTTTAGGAATATTAGCACGGGCCGCTTGCACGACCAAGAATTGATATCTAAGATATCAGTTAACGAATGCCGGTGCCTTCGAAGCCGCGTCGTCCGAACAACATCGAAAACTCGAACGGAGGAGACACATGCGTGACTTTCGCAGTATCAAGCACGTGCTGGTAAGTGCATTGATCATCACGAGCGGAACTGCTTTCGCGGCTGGCCCGATGAACGCGGCGTCGCATCCGCCGCTTATGGAAGTGGTGGCCGAGTGGAATCGACTGCCCTACGATCTCGGCGACGCTCAGGCCGAACAGGCGTACGACAGCAATCAGACATACAAGAAGGTCCTGCTGCAAGGCGTGAAAGTCGATTCGAAAGGCACGATGTACGTCAGCACCGCGCGCTGGGGCGGCCCCGACGTGCCCGCCACGCTGTCGAAACTCGTGCAGAAGAAGGGACGCTGGGAACTCCAGCCCTTTCCGAACGTAGCGATGAACAAGGTCGGCGATCGCCAGGCGTTGCAGTCCGTGCTCGGTTTCGAAATCGACCGCAACGACGTGATGTGGATTCTCGATCAGGGGCACATCGCCGGGCAGCCATCGACGCCGGGAGCGGAAAAACTTGTGCTGTGGAATTTGAAGACGAACCGCGAAATCCAGCGCTACGAATTCAACGACGCCGACTCCGACAAGAAGTGCTCGTTCCTCAACGATGTCGTCGTCGATAACGATCGCGGCTTCGCGTACATCACGGATTCGGGCATTTTTTGCGACCATCTGCACGGCGGGTTGATCGTGTATGACCAGAAGACCAATCGCGCGCGCCGCGTGCTCGATCAGACCGTCTTCACGACCGATGAAGCCGACTTCCATTTCCGCATCGACAACGAACCGGTGCTCGGCAAAACGCCGATGCGCACGGGCGCGGACGGCATTGCGCTGTCGGGCGACAAGCGCACGCTCTACTGGACGAATCTCTCGGGCCACACGCTCTATTCGCTCGATACCGCATTGCTGCGTGACTTTCACACCAGCGAATCCACGCTGCGCACGGCGGTGAAACGCGTGGCGACGCTGCCGTCGAATACCGACGGCATGATCGCGGACCGCCAGGGCAACCTTTACATGACGGCGCTCGAAATGAACGGCCTCATGTTCCGCGACGCCAAGACCGGCGCCATCTCGACTTATGCGATTCATCCGGAAATGGCGTGGCCCGATACGCTGAGTTGGACCCCGGACGGATCGCTGTACGCGGTGTCGGGGCATCTGAACAAATGGGTCGATAACGCGATGGACTTCGATCATCCTGCCGTGCCGAATTTCCGCATCTGGAAGATCGAAGCGAACGACCGCAGTTATACCGCGAAGTAGAGGACCAGCAAGACTGACTCGATCGGCATAAAGCATTTCGCCCGAAATGCTTGTCGATCTACTGATTAGGTGTACTACTAACGTAAGGAGCATGAAATGGAACTGGCAGAATTGATCAAGGGTTTCGAGAATGTCGCCACGGCTTCCGTCGCCGATGCGGTGGATCAGATCGCGGGCGTGCGCGGATATATGGATGAATCGATCAAACCGCGTATCAACGACAAGAAGATCGTCGGTCCCGCCGTCACCATTCTCGAAGCGCCGACGCACGAAAAAGTGCCGCCGCAGCACGCGCTCGACGCAATCGACGAATCGCCGGCCGGCAGCGTGATCGTGATCGGCATCTACGGCGAAACGAACGTCGCCGTCTGGGGCGGCCTGATGACGGCGGGCGCGGTGGCGAACGAACACGTCGGCGCCATTCTCGACGGTGGCGTGCGCGATCTGACCGAAATTCGCCGCGATTACGATTTCCCGATCTATTCGCGCTCCGTGTCGCCGGGAACGACGGTCGGCCGCTTCACGACGCTTGCCGCGAACGTGCCGGTGGATTGCGGCGGCGTGAAAGTGCATCCGGGCGACATCATCGTGGCGGATATCGATGGCGTCATCGTCGTGCCGCGCGAACATGCCGACGCCGTGCTGAAGCTGTCGCAGGAAATCGATGAGCGCGAGTTGGAACAGGCACGTTTGATCATCGGTGAAAAGTCCTTGCGCAAGGGGCTCGCGAAGTATGGCCGCATCTGACATGACGGCGAATAACGCAGCGGAAATCGTCGCAATCGGCGAGCCGATGATTGAGTTCAACCAGACACGGGCTAACGCGCGCGACTTCCTGCAAGGCTTCGGTGGCGACACGTCGAACTTCTGCGTGGCGGCGGCGCGGCAAGGCGGACGCGTCGGTTATATCACGCGCCTGGGCGACGATGCGTTCGGCCGCAGCTTCCTCGAACTATGGCGCGACGAAGGCGTCGATACGAGCGGCGTCGCGACGGATCGCGAAGCGCATACCGCCGTGTACTTCGTCACGCACGACCAGCGCGGCCATGCCTTCAGCTATCTGCGGCGCGGATCGGCGGCGAGCCGTCTGTCGCCCGCGAACGTGCCGCTCGACGTGATCGGCCGCGCGCGATATCTGCACGTGTCCGGCATCAGCCAGGCGATTAGCGAAAGCGCGTGCGACGCGGTGCTGGCGGCGGTCGAGCACGCGAAGCGCGAAGGCGTCGCGGTGACGTTCGATCCGAACGTGCGGCTCAAGCTCTGGCCGCTGACTCGCGCACGGGCCATTGTCGATGCCACCGCGCGCCTTGCCGACTACATGCTGCCCAGTCTCGAAGACGCGCAGACGCTCACCGGACTCGACGATGCCGAGTCGATCGTCCGGCACTATCTCGCGCTCGGTCCGCAGACCGTTTGCCTGAAGCTGGGTGGCGACGGCGTGCTCGTGGCACAAGGCGAATCGCGCGTTCGGATCGAAGGACACAAGGTCGATGTCGTCGATGCGACCGGTGCGGGCGACTGCTTCGACGGCGCGTTCGTCACGCGGCTCGCGGCGGGCGACAGCGCCGAAGACGCAGCGCGTTACGCGAATGCCGCCGCCGCGTTGTCGACGCAAGGTTACGGCGCGGTCGCGCCGATTCCGCGTCCCGGCGACGTGCGCGCCATGCTGTCCGCAGGCTAACGCTGTGGCGGCCGGTCATCGCTATTTGACGCCAGCACGATGACCGGCTGCATCGATCGATAACACATTACAGATGTCGCCGAAAAGCAGGCGAGGGGACAGGTCATGATCGACCATCAGGAAAATTTTGCGCTCGAACAGCGCACGATGAAAAAGGTAACGCGACGGCTCTTGCCGTTTCTGATTTTGCTGTACTTCTTCGCATTCCTGGATCGCGTCAACGTAGGCTTCGCGGCGCTGACGATGAACAAGGACATCGGCCTGTCGTCATATGCGTACGGCTGGGCGGCGGGCATCTTCTTCATCGGCTATTTCATCTTCGAAGTGCCGAGCAATCTCGCGCTGGCGAAAACCGGCGCGCGTGTCTGGCTCGCGCGCATTCTCATCAGTTGGGGCCTCATTTCCGCATGCGGCGCGTTCGTGCACGGCCCGGCCAGTTTCATGGTCTTGCGCTTTGTGCTGGGCGCGGCCGAAGCGGGTTTCTTCCCGGGCGTGATCCTGTACCTCACGTTCTGGTTTCCGTCGCGATACCGCGCGCAGGTCGTGGGACTTTTCATGCTCGCCAATCCGGTCTCGACCGCGCTCGGTTCGGTCGTGTCAAGCTTTATCCTGCGCATGGACGGGATGGCCGGCATCGCGGGATGGCAATGGCTCTTCGTGATCGAAGGCTTGCCGTCCGTGCTGCTCGGTTTCGTGACGCTGCGCTATCTCGCGGATTCGCCGCGCCGGGCGACATGGCTCGATGACGACGAACGCAAGTGGCTCACCGCGCGCATCGAGAGCGAAGCCGCCGCACGCGAGTTGCATCACAAGGCGAGCGTGTTGCGAACGCTCGCGAATCCGCGCGTGCTGTTGCTCGGCGCGATCTACTTCCTGATCGTCACCGCGAATAACGGAATGGTGCTGTGGCAGCCGCAGATCATGAAGACGCTCGGCGTGGCCGATGCGTGGATCGGGCCCGCGAATGCCATTCCGTTCGTCGTGGGCGCGTTGACGATGGTCGTGTGGTCGCGCGCGGCCGACCGGCGCGGCAAATATCGGCTGGATCTCGCGTGTGCGTGCGCCGTCGCGGCGGCGGGGCTTGCACTGGCCGCCACTTCGTCTTCGGTGCCGATGATCCTGCTCGGCCTGACGATCGCCGCCATCGGCGGTTATGGCGCGTTGCCGTCGTTCTGGGCCTTGCCCACGACCTTCCTCGGCGGCACGGCGGCGGCAGCCGGCATTGCGCTGGCGAACTCGATCGGCAATCTCGGCGGCTTCGCGGGTCCGTACCTGCTCGGATATGTGCGCTCGACGACTTCCGGCTATGCGGCGGGCCTGGGCATCCTCGCGGCGGCGGCGCTACTCGCGGCGATCGTCAGCCTGCTCTCGGGCGGCGCAGACGAACGGCGCGGGCCATCGCCGCGTGATACGGGCGGCGTCCCCAACCGGCGCGCGAACTGACATACCGGAGGACAGACATGAGCCACAACACATCCGTGCCGCGTCGCCGCTGGTGGATCGGGATTTTTATCGGCATCGGCATTCTGGTGAATTACATCGACCGCGTGACGCTCTCGGTCGCCGCGCCCCAACTCAGCGAGGCGTTCAAGCTGACGCCCGGCGACCTCGGCATTCTGTTCAGCGCGTTCTCGTGGGCGTATGCGCTCTTGCAGATTCCAGCCGGCGTCGTACTCGACCGTTACGGCGTGACGCGCGTCGGGCGATGGGGCGCGTTTCTCTGGGCGGTCTCGTCGGTCATTACGGCTTTGGCGAGCGGCTTCGGCGGACTGGTCGCGGCGCGCTTTCTGCTTGGCGTCGCCGAAGCGCCCGGACTCGCCGCAAGCTCGAAGGCGACGGGATACTGGTTCCCGCGCGGCGAACGCGCGCTCGCGACATCGATCTTCGATGCATCCGCGAAATTCGCCAACGTGATCGGCGTGCCGTTGATCGCGGTCGTCGTGGTGACGTTCGGCTGGCGCTGGGGCTTCTGGGTATCGGCGATGCTGAGTCTTGCTTACTTCGCGGGCTTCTGCATCGTCTACTGCGATCCATCGAAGGACACGCGGCTCGCGCGCGAAGAACTCGCGTATATCCAGCGCGGCGGCGCGACGCCGGAAGGACAATCGGCGACGGGCACCGCGGGCATGCTCGGCTATCTGCTCACCAACAAAAAAGTGTGGGGCCTGACGATCGGCTATTCCGCCTACGACTACGCCTTCTACCTCTTCCTGACGTGGCTGCCGAGCTATCTGGTCACGACCATGCACATGAGCGTGCTTCACTCGGCGGGCTACGCGATGATTCCTTGGGCGTGGGCGACGTTCACCGATGTTTTCATCGGCGGCTGGATCGTCGACCGCATGATTGCGCGCGGGCTCGACGAAAGCCGTGTGCGCAAGGCGGTGCTGATTTTCGGCATGGTCTGCGCGCTTGCGATTCTCGGAGTAATCGGCACCGGCAATCCGAAATGGGCTATCACATGGATCTCGATCTCGCTCGGCGGCCTGGCTATCGCGGGTGCGGTCACGTGGTCTATACCATCGCTCATCGCGCCGCAGGGTGGCGTCGGGACGGTCTCCGGCATCATGAACTGCGTCGGTAATGTCATGGGCGCGGTGGCGCCCGCGCTGACAGGATTTATCGTCAGCGCGACGCATTCGTTCGAGAACGCGTTCTGGGTCGCAGGCGCCGTCATTTCCCTTGGGATTTTGTCAATCGTCTTCGTCCTTGGGCGCATTGAACCGATTCCGGGACCGGCGGACGAGGAAAGGCAAGCCGTCGATGCAGCGACCTGAATGCACATTTCCGGCGTCTCAAGCTCGGACGAACAGCGAAGTCAGTTTCCAGGCGATTGCGTGGGCGGGCGCTCGAACTTGCCGAGTTCGAGCGCGAGTTTGATGGCGTCCTCTGCCGTCCTCATGACGAGTCACGTTCAGCCACGCTCGTATCCGCTGATTGACTTCTGTTTTCCCTCGTCTTGAAACGGGTTCGGCGTTTTGTCCGAGATGATGAGATTGCGCACAAAAAAATGATAGGCGATCGCGCCAAGCACTGACACTACCGCCGAAGACAGGAAGACGAAGGTGAATGAATGCGTGGCGTCGACGATCATGCCCGCGGCCAAAGGTGACAGAGTAGCGCCGAGAAAGCCGCCGAAATTCTGCACCGCGCCAGCCGACGCAACGGTTGAATAGGTTGTGATTTCGGCCGGCAGCGACCATGCATGCGCAACCACGGCACCATTGAATCCCAGCGCGAAGGCCATCAAAATGACCGCAACAGGCAGCCCCGCTGACTGGCCGAACACAGCGTTGAGCGGAAGCAGTGCGAGCACAACGGCCTGAAACAGCAGCGCGGCAACAATGGTCACCTTCTTCGCCTTGAGCGTTGTCCATCCAGACCGTTCAGCCAGCTTTCCAGAGACGATCCCGCTCACGATGTCGCCGATGATCGCGCCAATCCAGGGCACGCTGGCTGCAAGGCCCAACGAAGAAAACTTCACGCCGAACTGCTCGATAATGAACATTGGGATAAAAACCAGGAAGATCTGATAGACCCAAAGATTGCAGAAGAAGCCTGCCATCATTCCCCACATGCTCTGGCGTTTGAACATGGCCGCCCAGGGAACGCGCACGGTATTGGCGGCGGCTCGAACTTCCCCGTCCTGTGCGATATAGGCGCGTTCTTCTCTGCTCAAACGGGCGTTTCGATCGACATCTCGGTAGCAGAACAGGAACACGATGGCGACCACGACACCAGCGACGCCCGCCGCCAGGTACATCGTGCGCCAGCCGAACTCGGCGACGATGAAGACGAGTGCGAAGGTCAGAAATGCAGGGCCGACCTTCAGCGCGGCATCCCAACTGGCGTTGGCGATGCCTTGTTCCTTTTTCGGAAACCATTGCGTGACGATCTTGTTCGTCGAAGGCAGCGACGGCGATTCGGCCGCGCCGAGCCACGCGCGCGCAAAAAGGAATGCCCCGATCGAATGCGCGGCGCCCATCGCCGCGGTGGCGGCGCTCCATACCACGACGGATATGCCCAGCAATTTGCGCGGACCGAAGCGATCGACGAACCATCCGGACGGCAACTGGCCGAACGCATAGAAGAGTGAGAATGCGCTGCCCAGCAAGCCGATATCCGTCGCCGTGAAACCGAGTTCATGCTGCATGGCGGGCGCCGCAATCGACAAGGTCAACCGGTCGATGTTGTTGACAAGCGCGATGAGGCAGAGAAGGCCGAGCACCATCCATCGCTGGCGTCCGGCAGGTTTGGGCGTCGGCGTAGCGCCTGAATTATTTTTCGTGTGCAACATGAACACGTCTCCTGTGATTCTCGATTTCGTGTGTTGAGCGCCGTGACACACCGCATCGCATGCGATATGCGGCGGCACGCATCGACTGAAGAGTTGAATGAACAGGGCGGTTTCAGACCCGGTTGACCGGACTGAGTCGTTCTTCGAGCGAACGCTTGATGCGCATGATGTTCGAAATCCCGAACGACTGTTGATCGATCGGTTGATCTTGCTGGAGGAGATAGTCGGATGCAATCCGGTAAGCCATCCCGCGTTCGCGGAGCAACGCATCGAGCGCGGCGATGAGCGTCGTGAGTTCGCCGGACGTCACCTCGACTTGCACGGCTGTTTTTTCAATGGCCATTGAAGCCACTGTATCCACTGCATTCAGTACGGCGGCAGCCGCGTGTCGTTTGGAGCTTTGCATATTGCCTGGATTCCGGCGCTAGAGACTGACGGCATGACGAAACGACGAAAGCGCGACGACCGACTTGCCGGACACCGAGCGATGACGCAATGCTTCGAGTCGATTGGGAAGTGCGTCGAAGCTCGCGGTCAATAGCGGCTCGCTTTTTATCCGCCCGTCGGCGATGAGTTGCAGAATGCGGTTGCCTGCATCGACGAGGCGCGCCCAGTCCGCATCGCTGCCATGCTGATGCATCGCGCCCAGCGCGACTTCATGCAGCGACAGGGTTCGGCCGAAAGGCGGGCTCGGCCACCCTTCGACGCGTCCCTGAATGCAGACGAGATGCCCGTTCGCGGCGAGCGCGGGCGACAGGCGCGCGGCGTGCGTGGCATCGACGGCATCGACAATGGCGAAGAAACGGCTCGCTTGCGTTTGCGGCCACTCGCTGTCCGCATCTAGCGGCGCTTCGAAACATTCGCTCGCGCCGAGCGCGCGCAGACGATCCCAATGCCGCGGATGACACATCACGCTGACTTCGAAACCCTGCATTGCGGCGAGTTGCACCGCGTAGAGACCGACCGCGCCGCCCGCGCCGCTGATTAGAATGCGCGCTTCCCGCCTCGGCGGCAGCTTGTCGAGCGCGAGCCACGCGGTCAGCGCCGGGCACGGTACGCTCGCGGCGGTGTCGAAATCCACTGCGGAGGGAAACGTCAGCAGCGCGCGCGCATCGACCGGCGTGTACTCGGCGAAGCTGCCCGGCGACGCCAGACTCGTGTGATAGGCCACGCGCTTGCCGAGCCACTCGCGCGGCACATCGGCACCGATGGCGACGACTTCGCCCGCGCCGTCGACGCCCGGCACCTTGCCCGGCTGCCAGTCGACGAGATCGCCGCCGAGCACCTTCCAGTCCACCGGATTCAGGCCGATGACGGCATTGCGCACAAGCACCTGTCCGCTTTGCAGCGGCGCGGCGGCCACCGTTTGCAGCGCGAGGGCGAGCGGATCGGCGTGGCCGGTCCACGTCCACGCCTGCCAGGTCCGGGGCATCGAAACTTCATCTTGCATTCGCAGCATCCTTGTAGTGGCGAGGCGTATCTCTCGCGGCGTCGTCCGTATGAATACGATCGAAAACGACGCCCGCGAAGCCATCGGCGAACAACGCGGCAAATACGTCTTCCGATGACGATGCCGGCGGCCGATCGCCCGGCCCGGTCGATGTCCATTCAACGCGGTATTCGATGGACCAGTTCATGTACGTTCCGAAGGTTCGCTTTCAAATGCCGCAGCCGACAGGCGGTACCGGATCGTGCGCGGCTCGCCAGCCTTGAAAGTGGTTCCGGTACGACCGGCCAGCGGATGATCCTGCGGCGGTGTCACGACCCGCCCCAGATCGAAGAAGCCGTTCACCGGCTCGACGCCGAGCGCGAAATTGTGTCCCGACCATGGCGCATAGTCGCGGCCGCCGTTGCTGATCCATAGCACGGCGTCGGGGAAATCGCGCGTATCCCAGTCGAGTTGGACTTCCGCGCTGTCCGCTGGATAGCGAAGCACGAACGGCGGCCGGCAAGCCTCGAGTTGTACGAGTTCTTCCGTGATCTGCGGCAGCGGAAGGCGCGTCGCATCGAACGATCCGTCCGTTGTTTCGAGCATCCGCAACGATTCGAATGTCCGGTTGGTCACGATGCGCGAATAAGCCGGTTCGATAGGCACCGGATAGGTATGCACCGCATCATACGGACACGCCACGACGTCCACGCCTTCTTGCGGCACCTTGAAAGTGGGATGCAGCGCGAAGGGCAGCTTGATGTCGCGACGCACGCGCACGGTCAGCGAAACCGTGAGCATCGGTTCGTCGGGACTCGCTTCGATGACGCGATCAAGACTTTCGACCGGGTCGTCGGCCGGATAGTCGATGTGCAGCGCGATCCTGTGCGGCGTTTGCTCGATACAGCGCCACAGGTGATTTGAACTGAAGCCGTGACGCCATTCGTCGTGTGCCGTGCGCGCATCGAAGCCTTGCGGCAGACCGGGCGGAACATCGATGGTGCCGAACGGCAGGCAGGGCCATTCGCCCCGCAGGGCGCGCATCAGTCCGGTCCAGGCAGGGTCATCGCCCCACGGCGCGACATGCAGCGGCGAGACGCTGCGGCCCGCGCCCAGGTCGAAGCGCACGGGCGCGAGCATGCCGCCCATCGATTGCACGGTGGCCTCGCCGTGCGCCCAGCTTAGGGTCCAGCGTTCGTTGTCTTGCATCATACGGTCCTGGATGATTGAGTCACGCGCCAATTCGAATTGCCGTTTTATCGAAGAATGCCTGATCCAGTTCGAAGCCGAGCCCCGGCGCGCCCGGCACATCGAGCCATCCGTCCTGCTGTTCGAGCGGCCGTCTGACGAGCGTTGTCCGGTACGGATGCGACGAGGTGTCATATTCGAACAGCGGTTGATCGGCATACAGCGAGTAGTGCGTGTCGGGCGTGGCGGCGATCATATGCATCGACGCATACTGACCGATCGCCGTACCCCATACGTGCGGATTGACCTTCACGCCGTTGACCTGTGCGAGCGTGTTGATATGCCTGAGCGCCGTGAAACCGCCCGCGAGACAAATGTCGGGCTGAGCGATATCTACCGCGCCGGCCTTGAACAGATCGTGGAAGCCATACATCGAGAATTCGGCCTCGCCGCCGGCGACGGGTGTATCGATCGCATCGCGCACGCGCCGATAACCGGCAAGATCCTCGGGCACGACCGGCTCCTCGATCCAGCGCAGCTTGAAGTCGGCCAGCGCGCGGGCGAGGCGGATCGCTTCGTTCGCGCCGTAGGCGTGGTTCACGTCGATCATGAGGCGGGTCTGCGGATCGAGCGCGTCGCGGATCGCCTGCATCACGGCGATGTCGTCCTCAATGCCGAAGCCGAGCTTGACCTTCATCATCGAGAAGCCGGCGGCCTGATGACGCTGCGCTTCAAGCGCCATTTCAGCGGCCTGGCCTTGACCCATCGGGCGAAAAAAACCGGTCGCATAGCACTGCACGCGCTGGCGGAATGCGCCGCCGAGCAGTTGCCACACGGGCCGGTTCGCCACCTTGCCGCAGATATCCCACAGCGCGATATCGACTGCGCTGATCGCGCCGAGCACCACGCCCTTGCGGCCAAAGTCGCGCGTGCGCAGATACATCGTGTTCCACAGCACTTCGGTGTCGAGCGGATTCTGCCCGAGCAGCAGCGGCTTGAGCGCGCTGTCGATCACCGTGGCGGCGATTTCCGGTGGCTGCAAACCCACGCTGAAGGTCTCGCCCCACCCTTCGATACCGTCGGTGGTGCGAATGCGCACCACGGTCGTCGAGCGGCCCGTGACCCATCCCTGCGAGTAGGCGAACGGCTTGTCCAGCGCCGTCTTGAGCACGAAGGTATCTACGCTTTCGATCTTCAACTGTCTTCTCCTGACGTTATCGGCGGCGGTCTTCAGATGCGGCCGAATTTTTCGAGCAGGTCCTGGAAGGTCTTGCCTTCGAGGATCATGCCGCGCATGCGCTCTTCGTTATCGGCGATGGTTCTCGCGCGTTCGTAGACGGCGGCGAGGTCGGCTTGAGGCACGACCGCGACACCGATCTCGTCGGCGACGACCAGATCGCCCGGGTTCACGATCACGCCGCCGCAGGAAATCGGCACGTTGATGCTGATCGGCTCGCGCCGTCCGCTGATGGCGGTGTGCGCCTGACGCGGCCCCGCGACTTTGGCCGATACAGGGAAATCGAGAAACTTCGCCTCGTCGGTGTCGCGGCAACTGCCGTCGATGACCGCGCCGACCACCCCCGCGTTGCGCGCGAGGCCGGTCATCAGGCCGCCCCAGATCGATGTTTCGGTTTCGCCGAATGCGTCGATGACGATCACGTCGCCCGGCTTCGCCACGGTGAACACGTCGAGACAATCGACGATATCGCCCGGCGTGAGCTGCACCGTCAGCGCCGTGCCGATGATCTTGCGATTCGCGCCTTTCGGCTTGATGTCGTGGCGCATGGTGCCGTTGCGTTGCAGCGCATCCGACACGACGCACGACAGCGACATGACTTCCGACATCGCGACAAAGCGGGCGACGAGTTCGGTATCGACTTCGGGACGGGGCTTGATGATGGTGCTCATGAATGTGATTCCTGTATGTGGATTAGTAGCCGGAGACGACCGGATTGAGCGGCTTTTCGCCGAGCAGAACGGCACGCACGTTTTCGGCGGCCACGCGGCGCGCTTCGTGCAGGGCGTCCTCCGAGATGTACGCCGCATGCGGCGTTATGATGCAGTTTTCGAGCGAGAACAACGGGTTGTCGGCGGGCTTCCAGTCGGCCTGCTTGGCCGGTTCCTCTTCTGTATCGTCGAGCGCCGCCGCCGCGATATGACCGCTGACGAGTGCGTCGTACAGCGCGCGGTTGTCGACTACCTTGCCTCGCGAACAGTTGACCAGCAGCGCGCCCGGCTTCATCGCGGCGAGCGCTTTCGCATCGATCAGATGATGCGTTTGCGGCGTGTACGGGCACATCACGTCAATCAGGTCGGCTTCCGAAAGCATCTCCTCCAGCGTGACCTTGCGCACGCCATGCGATACCATCAGGCTCGCGCTCACATACGGGTCGTAGGCGACGACATCGAAGCCGAACGGATTCAACTTGCGCGCCATGTTCTGCGCGATGCGCCCGAAGCCCACGAGACCGAACACGCTGCCGCGCATGCGAGGAATCGGCCGGTTCCAGGTGTTCCAGTGCCACTCGCCGCGTCGTGTTGACGCCGCATACGTCGGGATCGACCGGAAGATCGTCAGCGCCATGCTGATGGAATGATCCGCGACTTCCTCGATGCAGTAGTCCGGCACGTTCGTCACCACGATGCCCGCTTCGCGCGCGGCATCGACATCGAGAATGTCCACGCCGATGCCATAGCGCGCGATGACCTTGCAGTTCTTCAGCGCGCGGATGGTGCTGGCGGGAATCTTGGCGTATTGCTGCATCAGCGCGTCGGCGTCGCGGGCGAGTTCCGCGAGGCCTTCTCCCGTGCGCGACTGCAAGCCGATTACTTGCGCGCCGATGGATTCGAGAATCTTGCTTTCGATGGCGAGATCGGGATAGTCGTAATCCGTCACATACACTTTGAACAAGGTCGTTCCTTTTATGGGTTGTTATGCGATGCGTTGCACCATTCGATGTTTCGCTCGGCGTACCGGTCCATTGCGATCAGCGCGGCGACCACGTTCGCTGGCGTCACTGGATAAGGTTCGTTGTGAATGATCTCGCCGGCCCGGCATGCCCGTTCAGCGACGGTCGTCAACGCGTCGATATCTCCTGCGTCCACGCCGATTTCGCGCAGGCGATACGGCAAGTCGACAGCGCGGCAAAAGCGGAACACGCGAAGACGTTCTTCGTCCGGCACGGCAGACAAAAACAGCGATGCGAGCGTGCCGATTGCCACCTTTTCGCCGTGCAGGAAGTCATGCGAGGACGGAAGCTCCGCCAGTCCGTGATGAATCGCGTGCGCGGCCGCCACGCCCGCCGATTCGAACCCGATGCCCGATAACAGCACGGTGGCTTCGAGCGTGGCATCGAAATCCTGCGTGACAATATTCGCGCGGCAGTCGTCCACCGCTTGCGGTGCGTGTTCGAAGAGCGTGTCGCGGCAAAGCTTCGCTGCCTGAAGCGCCAGCAACGTGCCGCGTCCGCCACACAGATTCGCGGCATGCGCGCGGGCGCACGCCTGTGCTTCGTACCAGG
Organism: Caballeronia grimmiae; assembly: GCF_022879615.1. NCBI lineage: Bacteria > Pseudomonadati > Pseudomonadota > Betaproteobacteria > Burkholderiales > Burkholderiaceae > Caballeronia > Caballeronia grimmiae. Next base: position 271,182 of record NZ_CP084276.1, on the reverse strand, counting down.
TGGACAACGCGTCGCCGATGCCCGCGATGAAGAAGCGCACCGGCGCGTTCGCGATGATCTGCGAGTCGACGAGCACGAGATCCGGATTGCGGCGCACGAAGCGGTCGCGGACCACGCGGCCCGCGTCGTCGTAGATCACGGAGAGCGCGGAGCAGGGCGAATCGGTTGCTGCGATGGTCGGCACGCAGATAAACGGCAAGCGCAGATCGTCGGCGGCGGCGCGCCCGACATCGACCACTTTTCCGCCGCCGAACGACAGGACCATTTGCGCGCCGGTATCGCGGATCCACGCGGCCGCGTCTTCGATAGCGCGCTCGGTGCTCGATGCCGGCACGCATCGCGCATAGATACGGACGCGCTGCGCGCGTGCCGTCACACCTTCGAGCAGCGCGGACACGTTGGCGTCGACCAGACACGCGGCCGATGAACCGTATCGCGCGAGCTCGTCATCCAGCGTGCTCAATGCGCCTGCGCCCTGCACGTAGCGCGATGGAAACACGCTCGTGCGCGGCATGACGGAGGACGAGTTCATTCGAAACTCCCTGTTCAGCCGACGACGTAGCCGCCGTCCACCGCGATGGTCGCGCCGGTGATGTAGCGCGCGGCCGGCGTTGACAAAAAGATGGCGGCGCCCACGAGATCGTCGGCTTCACCCCAGCGTTTGAGCGCCGTGCGTTCGGCGATCTTCGTCGCGGCCGCTTCCTCGCTCCATAGTCCGTGCGTCATCGCCGTGCGGTGATAACCCGGCGCGATGGCATTGACGCGCACGCCGTCGCGCCCATGACGATGCGCCAATGCGCGCGTCAACCCGAGCATGCCGCTCTTGCTCGCGCAATAGGCGGGCACTTCCGCATCGGCGAGATAACTCAGCATGGAAGCGATGTTGATGATCGTGCCTTGGGAGCGCGTGAGAAGCGGAATGGTCGAGCTGGACAATCGCATGGCGCTGATCAGATTGATGTCCATGACGTTGAGGAACGTGGCGTCGTCGTATTCCCGACCGGGCCGCGAGATGCCTTGCGCGTTCACGAGAATGTCGAGATGCTCCAAGCGCTGCACGAACGATGCAATCGCTTCGGGATTGGTCACATCGAGTTGATCGAACGTGAGGTGATCCGTTGCATCGGCCCGCTTAAGTTGCGTAATCTTGTCGATGGAACTGCCCGTCGCCATGACTCGCGCGCCGAGTCCCGCGAGTCCCTTTGCGATATCAAGACCGATTCCGCTGGTACCGCCGGACACGAGCGCGGTTTTTCCGGCCAGAACATCCGGTGCGAAGCAGGAAAGAATGTCATTCATATGGCGTCTCCGATTAGTCATCCTTATGTCGATCCACGCGCGTAGCAGATCCATGCGTGCGTCAGATAGCGTGCGTCAGCGCAGGATCGGTGGATTCGATGTCGCGGGTCCGTGCTTCTTGCGGCAATGTCTCGCCCATCATCATCGACACGCCGCGGTCGGCAACGGCATACGTCGTCGCAACCGTGTTGCCGCTGACGATGGTGGGCCACGACGAGGTATCGAACACGCGCAAGCCCTCGATGCCGCGCACCGTCATGTCCGTGCGCAGAACGGCCATCGGATCGCTATCCGCGCCCATGCGCGCAGTGCCCGCCGGGTGATAGACCGTCTTCACGGTGCGGCGGCAATGCTCCGCGAGCGCCTCGTCCGATGCGGCAGATGCATCCGTCAACGCACGCTCGTCCGGCAATACGATTCGATCGACCATGCCTTCGAGCGGTCCGGCGCGCATGATGCGCGCCGCGCGGCGCATGCCCGCGATGGACAGCCGAAGGTCATCGGGATGATGCAGATAGTTCGGGTAGACGATGGGCGTCGCGGCCGAATCGGCCGTCTGCAGCGAGACGCGGCCACGGCTTTTCGGGCGCATCACGCAACTGTTCAGCGTGAACCCGTAGGTCGCGCGTGTCGACGTGACATCGGGGTCGAGATACACGGTCGGCAGGCAGAACACCTGAATGGACGGCGCGCCGGATGCGTCGTCGGGATTGAAGAACGCACCGGCTTCCACCGCGTTAGATGCGACCGGGCCGTTGTGGAACGCGAGATATTGCAGCCCGTTGCGTAACTGGTTCCAGCCGCGATCCTGATTGAAGTAGCCGTGTTTTCCTTTGGAGAACGCGACGACCGGCACTTCATGATGATCCTGCAAATTCTCGCCGACACCGGGCAGATCAGCCTTCACCGGGATATCCAAACGCGCCAGTTCGCCCGCCGCGCCGATGCCCGACAACATCAGCAGTTTGGGTGTCACGAGCGCGCCTGCTGTCAGAATCACCTGTCCGCCGAAAATCTGCTCGCGCTGCGATCCATTCTGCACTTCGATGCCGCGCGCCACGTTACCTTCGATCAGAATGCGCGTGACCGTGGTGTCCGTGCGGATCTCCAGACGCGGATCGTTCATGACGGGCGCAAGGAATGCGTCGACGCCGCTGCATCGGCGGCCGCGATACGTCGTCGTCTGATAGAAGCCCGCGCCCATTTGCGTGCCGCTGTTGAAATCGGGGTTGAAGGGCAGGCCGGTCTGCTGCGCGGCAAGCACGAATGCGCGCGATACATCGCTCAGGTTCGCGCCGTCGGATACCTTCAGCGGACCGTCGACGCCGTGCTCCGCGTTGTTGAACGTGGAGTTGCCTTCGAGCCGGATGAAGTGCGGCAGCAGACGACGGTAATTCAAAGACGCGTCGCCGGTGACGGACACCCAGTCGTCGTAGTCGCGCGCCTGGCCGCGAATGTAGACCATCGCGTTGACGGAACTGCCGCCACCGAGCACCTTGCCCTGCGGAATCGAAGGCTGGCGGCGGTTCAGATGCGCATGTTCCGCGCTGCGATGAAACGTCATGTAGTCGCGATTCGTCAGCAGCTTGACGAAGCCCGCAGGCATGTGGATGAGCGGATTGCGGTCGCGCGCGCCCGCTTCGACGAGCAGAACCCGCGCGCCATGATCGCGCACCAGACGGCCGGCGGTCAGACAACCCGCCGCGCCCGCGCCAATCACGATGAAATCGTAGTGCGTCGTTGCTTTGGCCATATCTCGAAACCTGGAACCTTGAGAAGCGATGTGATCCGTCGCAAATAATCAGCCGCGCGTGCGCCGCGCCATGCCCGCGAGAATGGCCGCGCCCGCGATCGCGAGACCCTGCACGATCAGCTTGCCGGACTCGCCCGCGCCGTAGGCGTTGAGCACGTTGAAGAGCAGCGTGAGCGCGAAGGCCGCCGCGCACGGTCCGATCAAGCCGCCGCGTCCGCCGCCGAAGGTAATGCCGCCAAGGATCACGCCTGCGATCGAGTTCATCACCACGTCGGTGCCCACACTGGTCGTGCTTACGCCGACATAGCCCGACAGCAACAGACCGCCCGCCGCGGCGAGCAGACCCGCAGCGACATGCGAGGCGATAAACACGCCCTCGACCGGCAAGCCCGACAGCGTGGCCGCGACCGGATTGCTGCCTACGGCCTTAAGCAGACGGCCGAACACCATGTAGCGCAACGGGATGGCGAGGAGCAGCAGCACGCCCGCCCAGATCACGGTTGCGATGGGCACCATGCCGAGCTTCGCGCTGCCGAGCACTTGCACCGGCTCCGGCACCGAGCCGGGACTGCTGCCGGAACTCAGGAACAGCACGGTCCCTGTGAGAATGGACGCCATCGCAAGCGTGGCGATCACGGCGGACGCGCGAAACTGCGTGATGAGCAGGCCGTTGACGAGGCCGATCAGCGCGCCCATCGCGAGCGCGCCGAGAAGCAGCATCGGCGCGGACAGCTCGTTGAGCGGTGCGGTGGTGATCAGATAGTTCGTCATCACAAAAACGCCGCCGACGGACAGGTCGATGGAGCGGCATCGCATCACAATCATCTGTGCGGCGACGGCCAGGCCGAGCGGCGCGGCCTGACGCGCGATGACCATCTGAAACGGCAGTTGCAACAGCACCGGGCGAAGAAAAACGCAGAACAGCAACAGCGCGGCGAGCACGAAGATCGACGGCGGCACCGCGACGAAGAACTTGCGGAAGTCGAAGCGCGGCGCGGCGCGCATCGAAAGATTTCCGGCTTCGGAGGCAGGTTGGACGGGCATGGCGTAGTTTCCAGACTTAGATTCCGATTTCTTTACGGCGACGCAGGCAGACCGCGAACAGCAGCAGCGCGCCGTTGACCACCGAAAGAAGGAAGGGATTGATCTGCACGATATTCATCGCGTTGCCGACGATACTCAGCAGCAACGCGCCGAACGCCGTGCCAAGCGGCCCGCCGATCCCGCCGCTCAGTTGCGTGCCGCCGAGGGCGACGGCGGCCACTGAGTCAAGCCCGTACGATGCGCCGACCCACGGATCGCCTGAGGAAATACGTCCGGCGAGGAAGATGCCGGCGACCGCCGCGAACAGTGCGCAAATCACATAGGACGCGATGGTGGTGCGCGTGACGGACACGCCCGCGAGCGCCGCGTTATCCGCGCCGCCGCCGACCGCGTAGACGTGCAGGCCGAGCCGCGAGCGATGCAGCAGCGACCACGCGAACCAGATCGCCAGCGCAACCCACAACAGCGCGATCGGCACGCCCATCACGGAGTTGCCGACGGCGGCGGGAATCATCGGCCAGACGCTGCCGCCAGGCGACGGCTGCACGAGCAGCACGATGCCTTGCAGCACAGTTCCGGTGGACAAGGTCATGATGATCGGATGCACGCGAAACCGCGTCACGCCGACACCGTTCACGATACCGACGAGCGCGGCGCTCAGGATGGTCAGCGCGATCGCGAGCGCGGGCGAGCTGATGGTGGCGAGAATGCACGTGGACAGGCTCATCACGACACCGACCGACAGGTCAAGACCGCCGGTGAGAATCGGCAAGGTCTGTCCGAGTGCGACGACCATCAGCGGCGTGGCCTGCACGATGAGGTTGCCGAGGTTCTGCGGCGTCCGGAAGCTCGCGAAAGAGGCCGCCAGCGCCACGATCGCGATCACCAGCAGCGCGCCGGACACGTATTGGCCGCCGGTGCGGTCGGCCCGGAGAGAGGTGAGGCGCGAAATCATGCTGTGGCTCCTGCAAGCGTTTCGGTACGGGCGACGGCCGCCTGCAGAATGTCCTCTTCCGTGGCGTCCTTCGCGTCGATTTCCTTGACGATGCGATGGTTGCTGACAACGAGAACGCGGTCGGCCAGGCCGATCACTTCGGGCAACTCGCGCGACGTGAAGATCACCGCGCCGCCGCGCTCGCAAAAAGTGCGTAACGCGTTGTAGATGTCGACCTTGGCGCCGACATCGACGCCGCGCGTTGGCTCTTCGATCAGCAGTACATCTGCGTCGATGGCTATCCAGCGTCCGAGCATCACCTTTTGCTGATTGCCACCCGACAGGCTGACGACTGCTTGAGCCGGGCTGGCCGCGCGTATCCGCAGTTCGTCGGAGAGCCGCTTGACGAGCGCCGCGAGCGGCCGCGCGATGGCCCACGAGTGCTTGCGTTGATGCATGCCGAGCGTCAGGTTTTCGCGAATTGGCAAGTCGAGATAGAGGCCTTCGCCCTTGCGGTCTTCTGGCATGAAGGCGAGGCCGTTCGACAGCGCGAGGCGCACGCCCGCACGCGGTCGGAAGGAGATCGACGCACCCGAACGGCGCTGCAATTCCAGCTTGCCGGTGCAGCCTTTCGCCACGCCCGCGAGCGAGCGCACGATTTCGCGTTGTCCCTGACCCTCGAGTCCGCCGAGCGCGAGGATCTCGCCGCGTCTCACATCGAAGTCGACGCCGGTGCGGCCCGGCGCGGTGCTCAGCGCGCTTACCTTCAGCGCCGCGCCGTTGTGATAATCCGCGCGCGGCGGATAGAGGTGCTCCACATCGCGCCCGACCATCAGTGACAGCAGGCGGTCGGGGTTCAAATCGGCGGTGGCGTATGAGCCGACCAGCTTGCCGTCCTTGAGGACCGTCGCGGTATCGCACAGGTCGAAAATTTCCCGCATCCGATGCGATATGTAGAAGATGCACTTGCCCTGATCACGCAGTTTGAGGAGCAGCGACTCGATGCGCTCCACATCTTTCGTGTTCAGCGCGGCGGTCGGCTCGTCGAAGATGAAAATGTCCGCACTGACGGCCAGACCCTTCGCGATCTCGACAGACTGCTGCTCGGCCACGGTGAGCGAACTCACCAGCCGGCGCGGATCGATTCTCAGGCCGAGATAGCCGAGTGCCGCGCGCGCTTCTTCCTCCATGCGCCTGCGGTCTACGCCATACAGTCCGCGCTTCGGCTCGCGTCCGAGGAACATCGTCTCGGCCACGGTGAGATTGCCGACAAGCGAGAATTCCTGAAATACGGTCGAAATGCCTGCGTTGAGCGCGTCGAGCGGAGACGAGAACCGCACCGGCGTGCCGCGCACCGTGACCTGACCTTCGGTCGGCGCGACCACGCCAGCGATGATCTTCATCAACGTGGATTTGCCCGCGCCGTTTTCACCGGTGACAGCGTGAATCGAACCGGCCTTGCCCGTGATGCCAACATCCACGAGCGAAGGCACGCCGTCATACAACTTCGTGATGTGACTTGCAGCGACTAACGTTTCCATGACGCGTGTCTCCGTCGCTTACTTCGAACCGTAGTATTTCTTTAGATCGGCTTCGGGCAACGAACTGGGCGCCCAGTAGTTGTCGTTGAGATCGGGCCGGAAGAACTTGTCGAAATTGGCCTTGGTGATCGGGTCGGGGCGCAGTACGTATCGCTTGTGCAGCGAGTCGCCATTGAGTAACGCCACCGCTGCGCGAATGCCGGCCGCGCCTTGTTCGGACGGAAACACAGCCGCCATTGCATTTGCGCCGCTGTTCTTCCAGGCGCGCATGAAGCCGTTGTTCCCTTCGCCGGTGATGGGCGGAACGGGCTTACCGAATTCCTTGAACACTTCGATACAGGCGCGGCTCATATCGCCGCCCGAAGACCAGATACCGTCCGGATTCGGGTTGGAGAGCATGAGCGACTCGCACACCTGCTTTCCCTTGTTGTAGGACCAGTCGCCGTATTGCTCGGATGCGATCTTGATATTCGACCCGGCGAGCGCCTTGCGCAGGCCGTCGTAGCGCATGGTGTCGGCCGCGATACCGGCCTGGCCGCGAAGCACCCAGATGTTGCCCTTGCCGTGCAGCGTATCGACCAGCCACTTGCCGCCTACCTGCCCGAAGTAGAGCGATTCGCCTTGAATCTCAGTGGTGTAGGCGTCCGTATCGACTTCGGTCGAGTGCACGATCAGGGGAATACCCGCCGCGACCGCCTTCTTGATGACCGGCGTGAGCGCGGTGTATGACACCGGTGCGATGATAATCGCATCGACCTTCTGCGCGATCATGTCTTCGATATCTGCGATCTGCTTAGCGGGCTTGGAGTTGGCGTCGGCGAAAACGACCTTGGCGATTTCCTTGTGCTTGGCCGCTTCCGCGTCGGTTTCATGCACCATCTGCGTCATCCAGGTGTTGCCGAAACCCCAGATGCTGAAGCCGATTTTCCAGGGCGCCGATTTCTTGTACTGATTCGGCGCAGTCATCGGATTGGTGCCTTCGCGCACGATGGCGCCCGGCATCAGAACCGGCTCTGCAGCCTGACTTGCCACGCCAGTCAGGGACAGCACAGCTGCGACGATGGCGCGCAAGAAGAAGGCGTTGGATTGCTTCATGTTTCGTTGTCTCCGGGGTTGAACTGCGTTTTTGCGTTGCCTTTGCGTTTGCTTGGCAGCGCTCGTTGTGTAGTGTAATATTTCACATGTTAGATGTTGATGTCAACAACATCTGCGACGGACCGTCGCAAACGAATGAGAGGAGCAGTGCAAATGAGCCGCGGTTTTACACCGATTCAGCACACCCATCTGGCCGATCAGGTGTACGACGCCGTACGGGCGCGCATCCTGAGTCGCGCAATGAAGATCGACGAGCAGATCAACGTGGACGAAGTTGCGCTCGAATTGCAGGTCAGCCGTACACCGGTGGTGGACGCTATCAAGCGACTGGCGTCGGATGGCCTCGTCGAGGTCAGGGCACGGCGGGGTACCTTCGTCAAAGGCATCACCGAACAAGATGCGGTCGAAATCTTCCAGGTTCGGGAAGCGCTCGAACTCTATTCGGCGCGTTTCGTGATTCACAGCCCCGAGAACCCGCAGGTCACCAAACGCATGCGGGCGCTGATCGACGAAATGAGCGGATTCATGTCCGACAGCGAGTTCAAGGACTACCTGGCGTTTTCGCTCGCCGACAGCGCGTTTCACAACACGCTGATCGATGCCTGCAATAACCAGCGCATGAAACTCACCTACGAGAATCTGAACATCTACATGCACATCATGCGCAGCCATTACTACCGGCCGCTGGTGCCGCCGAAGCGTGTGCATACGGAGCACCTCGCCATCCTCAAGGCGGTCGTGTCGAAGGACGAGGCGGCGGCGGAACGCGCGATCAGTCAGCACCTGGCTTCGACTCGCGAAAAGATGATCAACAACATTCGCAATAGCGGCGGCGTGCTGTAAGCCGGCCACGCTGGATCGAACGAACAAGGGACAAGCGAGATGAAACAGTTGGGCAAGGAAGCGTTGCTCGTCGTCGGCACTTATACATTGCCGATGCCGCACGTGAACGGCGAAGGCAAGGGCATCTACGTGCTCGGCTTCGATACGGCCACTGGCAAACTGCGCGAGCGTTCGGTGCAGGCGGCAGTCAATCCTTCATATGTCGCGTTGTCCGCAGACCGCAAGCGTCTTTACGCTGTGCGTGAAGTGGATGCGAAAGACGGGCCGGGCATCGGTGTGTATAAACTCGATCCGGATAACGGCACACTCGATCTACTGCGCGACCTGACGACGCCAGGCGGCTGGCCCTGTCACATATCGGTCGACGACGAGCTCTCCCTGTTGCTCGTTTCAAACTATGCGACCGGCGAAGTGCTCGCCTATGCGCTAGATGCCAACGGCGTACCTTCCGGCGAGCCGCGTCTGCTGGCCCGCGAGGGCAGCGGGCCCAACGCCGCACGTCAGGAGGGCCCGCATGCGCACTGCGCGCTCGTCAGTCCGGATAGACGCCATCTCTACCTTTCCGATCTCGGCATCGACGGAATTGTGCGGCATCGTCTTAGCCTGGGCGGCGAGCCGGAATCAGCATCCGATCTGATGCTGCCCGCCGCTCCCGGCGCGGGTCCGCGTCATCTCGCCTTCACGCGCTCGGGCACGCACATGCTCGTGAACTACGAGTTGAGTTCGACAGTTCGCATGTACGCACTCGGCGATCACGACGCGCAACTGGTGAGCGAAGTCTCGACATTGCCGCAGTCGTTCGATCAGGAAAGCGCGACAGGCGGCATGCGGTTGCATCCGTCAGGCAAGTTCGTGTATGTCGGCAATCGAGGACACGACTCCGTATTCGCCGCGCGCATCGACGAAGCGCAGGGCACGCTCGAGTCGATCGGAACGTGGGCGGTCGGCGGCCGAACGCCGCGCGATATCCGCGTGTCGCCGGACGGCCGCTTTCTGCTGGCCGCGTCGCAGGACGACGGCTTCATCCGCGTGTTCTCAATCGACGAGCAAACCGGCGCGCTGACCGATACGGGACATACGCACGCGATTCCCTCGGGCGTCTGCATGGAATTCATCTAAGGAGAATTGCAACATGAATCATCCTATTCCTCGCTGTGTGATGGTGACCGGCGCCGGCGGCAATCTGGGGCAGAAGGTCGTCGAGGCGCTGACCCGCACCGAATGGTGCGAGCAGGTCATCGGTATCGTTCGCAGCGGCGATTACTCGAAGTTCTCCGATGCCGCCCGCAAGCGCCTTCGTCTGGTTCAGGGCGATCTAACCCAACGCGCCGGCGAATGGACGCGCGCCATGGACGAGGTCGACGCCGTGATTCATTTCGCCGCGCTCAATCCCGTGCCGGATTCTTCATGGCTCGACTCACTCGCCTCCTATGAGATGACCTCGAATCTGCTGATGGAATGCGTGCGGGCAGGCGTCCCGCGCTTCGTGTTCGCATCTTCGAACCACACGATGGGCGCATACAAGGACATGCCACTGGCCGCGAAGATGGGCCCCGGCCTGCTCACGACCGACATTGCCACCGCACCCGGAACGAAATGGCACGACGGCACGCGCGAACTGTATTCGCTCGCCTATGGCACGGCCAAGGTCATGGGCGAAAAGCTTTGCGCGTCCGTGGCGGAACTCGCAGGCGGCAAGCTGAGCACCGTGTCCGTGCGAGTGGGCTGGGCGCTCACCGGCGAGAACAACGCGCGCGACATCACGCACTCGGGCTCGCCCGCATCGACGTCCGACACGACCGTGCTGGACGATGAAGCCCGCCGCACCCTGCGATGGTTCCGCAACATGTGGCTGTCCAATCGCGATCTCGATCAGTTGTTCATTCGCTCGGTGCTTGCGTCTAGCGACGCATGGCCTTCGCAGGCGATCGTCGTCAACGGTGTGTCGAACAACAAGGACATGGACTGGGATCTAAGCGGCGCGATCGAGTATCTCGGCTATCGGCCCGAAGACGACGCCTACGCTCACGTCGAAAGGGCGTAACGAGGTCACGCGCCCATGACCATCTCCAACATTGAAGACCTGCGGCGCGAAGCGCGGCGCAAGTTGCCCCGGATGTTCTTCGACTACATCGACGGCGGCGCGTTTTCCGAGCGCACGCTGGCGCGCAACACAGAAGACTTCGACCGGTGCACGCTCGAGCAGCGCGTGCTCGTCGATCTCTCGACGCGCGATCTGTCGACCGAATTTCTCGGCGCTCGCTATTCGATGCCCGCCATGCTCGCGCCGGTCGGATTCGCCGGATCGTTCTGGCCCGACGGCGAAGTGCAGGCCGCGCACGCCGCGCGGGACGCCGGCATACCGATGTGCCTTTCGACCTTCTCCATCAATTCGATCGAGGAAGTGGGCGCCGCGATGCCGAACGGTTTGTCCATGCAGCTTTACGTGTTCAAGGACCGCGAACTCGCATCCGAAATCATGCAGCGCGCGTGGCAGGTCGGCGTGACGACGCTCTTTCTTACGGCCGACACCAACGTGTCGTCGGTGCGCGAGCGCGACACGCGTAATGGTTTTCGCACGTCGTCATCGCTCAGGCTCGCCACGATTCTCGATCTGATGTCACGGCCCGCATGGTGCATACGCATGGGTGTGCATGGCCGCCTTCTGCTCGGCAATGTCAAAGGTAAGGCCGGCGTGCCCGCCAATCTGATGGCGCAGGCCGCGTATCTGTCCGCGAATGTCGATGCGAGGATGAGCTGGTCCGACCTCGCCTGGTTACGCCGCGAATGGCCCGGCAAGCTTGTCGTCAAGGGCGTGTTGTCGGTGCAGGACGCAGAACGCGCGCTCGACGGCGGCGCGGACGGCGTTTGCGTATCGAATCACGGTGGACGTCAGCTCGACGGCGCACGTTCGTCCATTTCCACATTGCCCGAAATCGCCCGCTTCGTCGCGGGCCGCGCCGAAGTGCTGCTCGATAGCGGAATACGCCGGGGCAGTCATATCGTGAAAGCGATCGGGCTAGGCGCGGATGCAGTCCTGCTGGGCCGCGCGTATGCCTACGGACTGGGTGCATCGGGACGCAAGGGCGTGCGCCAGGCAATCGAGCTGCTGCGCACCGAAACGGATCTGACCTTAGCTCTGATGGGCATGTGTTCGATCGACGAGCTTCGCGCGAACCGCGACGCTGTGCGGCATCGCTTCACGCCGGGACCGGGCGAGCCCGCGCCCGATGTCGGGCATCTGCTCCACGGCATCGCTCGTGAAGCGCAGGCGTCGCGCTGATGCGTCGACGAAGAAATATTCCCCATAAACCGCAAGGAGCATAGTGATGGCCGAGATCGTCGAGAAGTATTCACCCATGACACCCTATCAACTTCCTTTCCCCAAGGAAGCGCAGAAGGAAGTAGTGGTGCCGTTCGCCATTCCGCAGGACGAGCGTGTGTGGGTTCCGCAAGCGGAGAACGTGTCGTTCCGTCCGCTTTGTCTGAATGCGTCGCAGGGTTACTGGATGAACCTGTTGCGCGTGCGCAAGTCGGGCGTGCTCAGCCGGCATCGTCATCCGCAGGGCGTGCATGGCATGGTGCTCAAGGGCCGTTGGAAATATCTCGAACACGAATGGACTGCCACGGAGGGCAGCTACGTGTACGAACCGCCGGGCGAAACGCACACGCTCTACGTGCCCGAAGACGTCGAAGAAATGATCACGTACTTCCAGGTCAACGGCGTGATGTTCTACTGCGATCCGTATGGCAACTACACCGGGTACGAAGACGTGTTCACGAAAATCGACATGTGCCGCAAGCACTATGCATCGGTCGGACTGGGCGAAGATTACGTCGATCAGTTCATCCGGTAAGCCAAGCGGTCTTCCGGACCCTTGACACGTGTCCGTCTTGTAGTACAACGAATCTGATCGGATTTCATTGAAGCGATCAGCGTCATCAAACATCCGGAACTCATATGACGTTCAAAGAGAATCTTCTTGATGGCAAGGTCGCCCTCGTGACGGGCGGCCGGTCGGGAATCGGGGCGGCGATCGCCAACCGTCTTGCGCAACTTGGCGCGCGTGTCGTCGCGGCGGGCTTGCCCCAGCCTGAAGGCGCCACCGATACGCTCGATGCAGCCGTCGAACAGGTATCGCTCGATGTCTGTTCTACTGAAGATGTCACCGCACTGATCGGCCGATTCGAACGCCTTGATATGCTCGTCAATTGCGCGGGCGTGATACGGCGTGGCGACGAACACGAAGTGGAGGTGTTCGAGAAAGTGCTGGATATCAACCTCAACGGGACGATGCGCGCATGCGCGGCCGCGCGCGCGTTGCTTGCGCAATCGGCCGGATGCATCGTGAATACCGCGTCGATGCTGAGCTTTTTCGGCGGCGGCCTGGTGCCGGCGTACAGCGCCAGCAAGGGCGGCGTCGCGCAACTGACCAAGTCGCTCGCGATCGCTTATGCGGCCGACGGCATCCGCGTGAATGCGATCGCGCCGGGATGGATCGCCACGCCGCTGACGCAGGCGCTACAGAACGACGACGCCCGCTCGCAGGCCATTCTCGGCCGCACGCCGCTCGCGCGATGGGGCACGCCCGAAGAAGTTGCGCAGGTCGCGGTGTTCCTGTGTACGCCGGCGGCGTCGTTCATGACGGCATCGATCGTACCGGTGGATGGCGGCTACCTCGTGGCCTGACATCGCTGAGGCGTGCTCACGCTGCAAGGCCCGCGCGACGCGTAGCAGAGCACTTCGTCCTCATGGACTTTCGAATGCACATTGAATCCCACGGCTCACCCGCGCTCATCGGTCTCGACTGGGGCACCTCGTCATTGCGCGCCTATCTGTTCGATGCGGTGGGCGGCGTCATCGATACGCGCCAGTCCGCGAACGGCATCATGCGTTTGCCGAAGCCGAGAGAGGCGGGCGGCTTCGACGAAGCGTTCGAAGCCATCTGCGGCGACTGGCTGACCGCGCGCGAGGTGCCGGTCATCGCGGCCGGCTTGATCGGCAGCGCGCAAGGCTGGGCCGAAGCGCCTTACGTCACTGCGCCCGCGAATTGCGCGCCGTTAAGTGGGGGACTCAAGACGGTGAAGTCGTCGCGCGGCGTGCCGGTTCATATCGTGCCGTGAATCATCGAGCGGAGCAGGCTTCCGAACGTGATGCGCGGCGAAGAAACGCAGATTGTCGGTGCGCTGGTTGCGCATCCGGAATTCGCCGATGGCGGTAGGACCTTGATCGGCCTTCCTGGTACGCACGCGAAATGGGCGTTCGTCGTCGATGGAAGCATCGAGCGCTTCCTGACGTTCATGACCGGCGAAGTGTTCGGCGTTTTCGCGATTACACCATACTCGGACGCACGATGCATCCGTGTCCGGGCACCGACGAGGTCGCGTTTCTACGCGGCGTCGATGCCGCCAGACAATGCGGCGACGCAGGCATGCTCGCGACGATCTTCAGCGCACGCACGCTCGGCTTGACGGGCGAGTTGCAGGCCGAGCAACAGGCGGACTATCTGTCGGGTCTGCTCATCACGCATGAACTGCTTGGATTGTCGAATCACCTTGCGAGCGAACACAGCACGCTCGCCGACTGGATGCTCGGACTGATCGGCGAGCGCGCGCTGTACCGCCGATACCAACTTGCGCTCGAACGCCTCGGCTGCACCGATGTTCGCGTGCTTCAAGGCACGACGGAACATGGGCTTTTTCACATCGCGCAGGATGCGGGTCTGCTGTCGCCCGCGCATGCGGACTAAGTGAGGATAAGCACAGCGAACATGCAATCACCGACGGACCATTTCTACCGCGAGACGACTCGCGTTCGGCTGACCGAATCGCTCCAAACCTGTCCGCTCATCGCGATACTGCGTGGTGTAGAAGCGCACGAAGCGGCCGCTCATGCGAGCGTGCTGTACGAGGCGGACTTTCATGTCATCGAAGTACCGCTCAACTCGCCGCGTCCGCTGGACAGCATCCGCGCGATTCGCGACGCGTTGCCCGCCGATGCAATCGTCGGAGCCGGAACCGTCCTGCGTGCGGCGGACGTGCGTGACGTCGACTGAGCGGGCGGTCAGTTGATCGTCATGCCGCACAGCGATCCCGAGGTCATCGCGGCGGCGCGCGAGCGCGGCATGATGACAGCGCCCGGCGTCGCGACGCCAACCGAAGCGTTCGCCGCGCTGAAGAACGGTGCTGACGTGCTCAAGCTGTTTCCGTTCGAGCAATTGGGCGCGAGCGTACTAAAGGCGTGGCGCCTCGTGATGCCGCGCGACACTGCGCTGATTCCTGTGGGTGGCGTGCGGCCCGTGGACATCCGCTCGTTGCGCGCAACAGGCGCGAGCGGCTTTGGACTTGGATCGGGCTTGTACAAGCCAGGCCAGGGCGTCGATGTGACGACGTCCAATGCGCTCGCTTATATGACTGCAGCAAGTTAGTTGTTCCGCAACACATATGAGCCGCGCTGACGGCCGTGCGTGATTTCCGACCGGGGTTGCGGCCCGGCTTGTATCGCGTCAACGATACTCGTGAAGCTCTGCCGCGTCCGATCGATATGCGTATTGATTAGCGCCATAATGCGGTTGATATCGTTCTTGCGCGCGGCTTCCGCAATCTGCCGATGTTCATCGAAACTGAGATCCGTATGCATCGGCCTGACCGCGAGGTGTGTCCGCAATGCGGCGATCTTTCCGCTGTGAAGGGCGTACGTTCTCGCCATTAACTGATTGCCGCAAAAATCGAAGAAGCACTGATGGAAGGCGGTGTCGCATTCGAGGTAGACGCGTGTTTTCCCTTTCGCGCGCGCCGCGGTCATCTTCTGCACGATCTCGTCGAGCTTGTCAGCAAAGCCTTCGCAGTCCCGCTGCATGGCACGCGTCACGGCCGTGCATTCGAGCGCCTGACGAAGCTCGCATAATTCGCGAACCTCGTCCTCGCTGGGCAGAAATACAGTCGCGCCTCGCTGCGGCAGCACTTTCACGAGGCCTTCCATCCGCAACAGCGACAAGGCCTCGCGCACGGGCGTCTTCGATACGTGCAGGATCTCGGCCAGGATCCGCTCGGACAAAGGCTGACCGAGTTCATAATCGCCGCTGACGATCGCCGCGCGCAATTTTGCGGCGACGGTTTCCGTCAGCGATGTACCGCGTTCGATGGGCTCCATGATGCGTCCGAGTTGATGCAGAGTGCAAAGAGATGATACGTGAGAACCGTCACGGAGAAGCACTTCGGAGCGTTGTGCTGCCGGTCCTGCGAACACGCAAGCGGCATTGCCCGCTCGCGGCTCGCAGGGCTGCGGGGAGTTCAACGTCGGCGGCGGTTATCGGTCACCTGACTGAGCATGACCGCGCCGACGATCAATGCACCGCGCACGACATATTGCCAGTATTCGGACACGTTCATCAGCGTCATGCCATTGCCGATCACGCCGAGAAACAATACGCCGATGAAGGTGCCCCAGATGCGTCCCTTGCCGCCGAAAAGGCTGGTCCCGCCGATGATGGTCGCGGCGATCACGTCGAGTTCCATGCCCGTCGCTGTCGTACCGGTTCCTGAGCCGATCTGCGACGCGATCAGGATTCCGCTAAGCGCGGAGAGGCCGCCGGTCAGCACCAGCGTCGCGGTCTTGACCCATGACACCTTGATGCCCGACAGGCGGGCCGCTTCCGCGTTGCCGCCGACCGCATACACCGCGCGGCCGAAGGTCGTATAGCTCATGACAAAATGCATGATCAGCACGACCGCGACGAACACGAAGGCCGGGAAGGGCAAGCCGAAGAGCGAACCGTTGCCGATGAAATCGAACCATCCCGGAAACGTTGCGAGCGGATAGCCGCCGGTGATCAGGTTCGCGGCGCCGCGCAATGCAGCGAACAGGCCGAGCGTCGTGATGAAGGTCGGGACATTGAAGCTTGCTTTCATCAGGCCGCTGAACGCCCCGCACGCCATGCCGGCTGCGATAGCGGCGCATGAGCCGAGAATGACCGCGGCGACGCTGCCCATCATCGGCGTGCAGGCGCCGACGACCCACGCGAGGATGCAACCTGCCAGCGCCATGCCCGAACCCACCGACAAGTCGATCTCGGCGCAGATGATGACGGCGGTCATCCCGCACGCGACGATACCAAGCATCGAGATCGCGCGCATGACATTTAGCAAATTCGAGAACGTCGAGAATCCGGGCGCGCAGAACGTTAGCATGACGGCAACCGCTATCAGCACAATTTCCAGCATGTAGCGATAAACCACGGATTCACCCGTTCCGCCCGCCTTGGCAGCCGAAGTGGTATTCGACATTGCACTTCCTTTGGCGCTCATTGCACGCCCTCCATCATGATTTGATAAAGATCGTCGAGGGCGATCGTTTGCGGGTTGACCTCGGCCACGAATCGCCCGCGATGCATGATCAAGATGCGGTCGCAGACTTCGAGCAATTCCTCCGGTTCGCTCGATACGACGATGGCGCTCATTCCGTGCGCCGACTTCTCGCGGATGATTCCGAAAATCTGTTCCTTCGCCTGTATGTCGATGCCGCGGCTCGGTTCATCAAAGAACATCACACGTGGATTGGTGTTGAACCAGTTACCCAGCACCACCTTTTGTTGATTTCCACCCGACATCGACGATACGGGCAACTGAGGGCGCGGAGCCTTGATCGCCAGGTCGGCAATCTGCTGGCGCACCGGCCCGGCTTCCATCTGCTGATTGATGAATGAGCGCCGGGATATTCGGCTCATTCCCGCCAGGCACAAGTTCGAATGAATCGAGTGCATCTGAACGAGGCCATGTTCCTTGCGGTTCTCGGGCGTATAGCCCAAGCCCAGCTTCTTCATTCGTGCCGGGGACGGTGCCTGCACCGCTTTGCCGTCCATTTCGATGGTGCCGCTGTCCAGCAGGTCCGCGCCGAAAATCGAGCGCAGCAACTCGGTGCGTCCCGCGCCGAGCATGCCCGAAATGCCGAGGACTTCGCCGCGCCGCAAGTCGAAGCTGATGTCTTCGAAGACGCCGTTTCGTTGCAGGTTCTTCACGGACAGCGCAGGTTGTCCGGTGGGCAACTCACGCGGCTGGACGCGAGAGGGCACATGATGCTCACCGAACATGGCTCGCACCACTTCTCTTGGACTGGTCTGCGCAATGGGCATTGAGCTGATGTGCTCGCCATCGCGCAGCACGGTGCAGGTGTCGGCGATGTCAAAGATTTCATTCATGCGATGCGTGATGTAGAGCATCGTCACACCATGCGAGCGAAGCAGGCGAACTAGGGTAAATAGCCGGTCCACTTCGCGATGACTGAGCGCAGATGTCGGCTCGTCGAGCAACAGCACCGAAGGCGAAGTCGCATACGCCTTGACGATTTCCACCATCTGCTGTTGACCGACCGGAAGCTTCGATACCGGATCGTCCGGTGATATGTCGAGCCCAGTCGCTTCGAGCATGCGCTCGGCGTCGCTTCGCAATTGCTTCCAGTCGACGCCTAACCGTAATCCTTTGCGCATGACGGGCAGACGGCCGAGGAAAATGTTTTCCGCCACCGAAAGCGTCGGAATTAGCGACAGTTCCTGATGCACCATTCGGATACCGACCGAGAACGCGTCGGCAGGGTGGTGGAAATCGCACGCTGTGTCGTTGAGCAGCAACTGGCCGCCATCTGCGCGAATCGAGCCACCGAGGATCTTCAGGAGCGTCGATTTTCCCGAGCCGTTCTTGCCCATCAACGCATGGATCTGTCCCGACTCGAATGTATGTGTGAATTGTCTGAGCGCGACGATGGAGCCGAAACTGCGCGACAAGCCACGCGCTTCGATGCGTGCGAACGTCTTGCGCGCTGTCTCGGTCTCGTCGTTCGAGCGGGCCGCAACGGGCGTTTCAGTTGACATTCTTCAGGCTCGATGCGTAAGCGGCGAGAGTCTTCGGATCATCGCGGCTGAGCGGCACGGCGGGCACTTCGACGACTTTGTCGACCTGTTGGCCTTTCACAGCCTTCAAGGCGGCTTTGACAGCTTCACGACCAATCAGCTTGGGTTGGGCCGCAGTGGTGGCGATGAGGACATCGTCGTTATCTTGCAAGAACCTGGTCAATTGCTCGGAGCCGTCGGTGCCAAACACGAAGACCTTACCCTGCTTGTTCATACGCCGCACTGCCTGCACCGCGCCTACGGTTCCGCCTTCGTTTGCCGCATAGATGACGTTGATATTTGGATTGGCCGTTAGCATATCGCTGACCACCGTGACTGCTTTCTCAGCGAGCCACGCATCCTGCTCTGCTGCGATGTTCAGCGTGCCGCCCTTGCGCGCCTCGGTCAGAAAGCCTTGAGTGCGCGCCGTGCTTAGCTCAGGCAGCTGAGCCTTGAAGCCAATGAGACCGACCGTGGCATTGCCGCCGAGCTTTTCTTTGATGAAGCGCATAGCGGCCTTACCGGTGCCGCCGCCCATAATGGCGCCCGACGATCCGACACGCGCGGCCGGGAAATCCGCCTTGATGTCCGTCGTCCACGTTACAACCTGTATGCCTTTGTCGTGTGCGCGCTTGAGTGCGGGAATCGACGCCTGATCGCTCAGCGGCGCAATGACGATCGCTTTGACGCCTCGTGATATGTATGTATCAATCAGGCTTGCTTCTTTCTCGGCCTTGTTGTCGGAGTTGCCATCCAGCAACGTTACGTTTTCGGCCTTTGCCTCCTCGCTCATGCCTCGCGCAACGCTTCGCATGAACATGTCCTGCTGGAACACGATGCCCGCGATGGCGACATTGTCTGCCGCACGCGCCAGACCTGTACTTGAGACAGCGATAGTGGCCGCAAGGACCGTCAGGAAACGTTTGTTCATGGTTCTCCTTTAGTGATGTCGTCTCGTCAATGGCGGATTGCCGAATGTCTGGCGCCATGCGCATTCCATAATGCGAGAACGCAAGCGGGTCGTGCGATTGTGGTGTCTGCCATCTGGTGTGGCAGTCATTCTATGGACATCTTGCTTCACGGGCATTGGTACTTCCACTAGGATATGCATCGTTCGTTCCGAATAGGAAAGGCCGGTCGACTTGTTGCCGGAAGAAGCTGGGATATGGCACTGAGCGATCCCGGCAAGCCATGGCGGAACCGGTGCCGATGAAAGCTTCAACGGCAAGTTCCGAGACGAATGCCTCAGCCTGGAATGGTTCTGGACGCGCGTCGAAGCCAAGGTCGTTATCGATGCAATGGCGGCGTCACTACAATGCCATTCGACCGCATTCGAGCTTGGCCTATCCGACACCCAACGAGTTCAAGCGTAAGCGGCCAGCGAACTCGTCTTGACGAACGATGGCTTACGCGACAGGCGCGAGAGGCTGCCAGTTATGCGGCAGCAATGTTGCGATGTCGCTTGCTTTGGGGGCCGGCAGGCGGGTCAGGATGTCCTTGAGATATGCATGAGGTTCGTGCCCGTTGATTTGCGCCGATCGGATGAGGCTCATGATCGCAGCGGCGCGTTGGCCAGCGCGCAGCGACCCTCCGAACAACCAGTTGGACCTGCCGATGGCCCATGGACGTATCTGATTTTCGACCCAATTGTTGTTGAGGTCGGTCGGAATCAGTGGAGGCCAACGCGTTAAGCAGCGGGACGATCCAGATAGAATCGCCGCGTAAATGCGGCAGGCGACAGGTAGTTCAGACGTGCCTGCGTGCGCTGCCGATTGTAGAACATTTCGATGTACTCGCTGATGGCAAGTTTGGCCTGCACGCGCGTTGCGAAGCGCTGATGATAGATCAGTTCGTTCTTGAGTGAACCCCAGAATGATTCTATCGGCGCGTTATCGTAGCAATTTCCGCGGCGACTCATCGACGCGCGCATGCCGAACTGCCTGAGGAGCTTCTGGTATGCCTGTGCGCAATATTGGGCGGATTCAACCGGTCGTCGCAACACCTTCAATCGAGGAGGTGCTGCATGGTGCGAAGTGCAAAGCAGGTGTATCGGTTGACGGGTCGAGCACCGATGTACTCGCCGGGCGCCCCATCACTTGGACATGAGATTGAGCGTCGGTTTTGGCAACAGATCGCGACCGGCATTACAAGCGAGAAAGCGGCGCAGGCGGTAGGCGCGTCGCAAGCGGTAGGCTCGCGCTGGTTCCGCTATCGTGGCGGCATGCCACTATTCATGTCCAAACCTATCGCGGGTCGATACTTGTCGTTCGCTGAGCTAGCAGGCCGTTGAAATATCCGTCGCAACGCGTCTTAGCGCGCCAACGACGGATATTTCAACGGCCTGCTAGAGAGGCCGCCTCCGGCGATAATGCTTTGCTCGCTCTACGGACGGTCGATGGCCGTATCTCAGCGCCCTTCGGAATTGCGCTGCACCGGCACTCGCGGGTGGCGGAATCGCGAGACGCTAGTTGATCGCATAATCGAAGCGACCTGGGGCGGCTATCCGTGAGACGCCAATACGCTGAGCAGGTCGGCTGGTGTGCGTTGCACGAGTGACCCGACGAGCACGCCATGGCTGAAATCGGCCGCCACGGAGCGGCGAACGGTGGCCAACCTGCCCGACATTTTGCCCCGGCTCTGGAAAGAACTGGTTAGGGCTGGGTCTAACGATTCGCTTGTTGCTCGATGGGCCGTTTAGCCATTCGCGAGTTCCTCGGCGGTTGCGAGACGTCCGTCAATCTCTGGCTCTGAACCTCCGATAAATGCATCTTGCTCCAAGAGGGCTTGAAACTTCGAAGTAGGAACAGGAGGACTAACGAAATAGCCTTGTATGGCGCTGCAGCCTTCTGCCACAGCGAAGCGGAACTGGTCGGCTGTCTCCACACCTTCCATCGTTGTCGGAAGGCCGAGGCACGCGCTCATCGTAATGATCGCCCGCACGATAGCGACACTTTCCGCGTCCTCGGGGATGTTGCGAACGAACGACTTGTCGATCTTGATCTTATCGAATGGAAACTTGCGGATGTAGCTCAAGGAAGAGTAACCCGTGCCGAAGTCGTCCATCGAGACGCGCACATGCATTGCGCGAAGTTCATTCAAGGTTTGAAGTGTCCGTGCTTCGTCCATGAGCAGGACGCCTTCGGTGATTGCCAGTTCTAGGCGCTCCGGCGGGAGCGCTGCGTCTTGCAGCGCCGATCTGACGTTCGACGCCAGGCCCTTGTCGCGGAACTGCACAGGCGAGAGATTGACCGCAACGCCGACGTGCGAGTGCCACGTCGCAGCTTGTGCACAAGCAGTCCTAAGCACCCAGTCGCCCAGCGGAATGATGATGCCCGATTCTTCGGCGATTTCGATGAATTCCGCAGGAGACACGAGCCCGCGGTCAGGATGACGCCAGCGTACCAGCGCTTCGGCAGAAGCGATGCGCCCGCTTTGAGCGTCAACGAGCGGCTGATAGTGGAGTTCCAGGTGTCCATCCGTTAGCGCGCGACGCAGTCCCGCTTCCAAGGCCTGCCTTTCTTGCGTCTTGTCGTTCAATGCAGGCTCATAACGCCGGTGGACCCCCTTGCCGTCCGCCTTCGCAGCGTAAAGCGCGAGATCCGCGTTGCGCAAGAGCTCCGCTGGAACGCGACCGTCTTCCGGGTAAAGCGCAAAGCCGACACTCGCGCCGAGGTGAATCGACTGGCCGCCCACGACGAACGTCTCGCGATTGGATGCGTCGACAATGCGGACGCACAACGTGCACGCTGTTTCTGCGTCGGCGCCGCGTTGCATGACTGCAAACTCGTCGCCGCCGAGGCGTGCGACGACGTCGTCAGCCCGTACGATCGCCCGCAATCGCTCTGCGATGCGCACGAGAACGTCATCACCTATGGGATGACCGAACGTGTCGTTGACTTGCTTGAAACGATCGAGGTCGACCATGATGACGGCGAACGGCTCGCCGGTATCGGCGGGCAGAGCGGTATGCAACGTGAGCAGTTCGTACAAGCTCGCGCGGTTCGGGAGCCCCGTGAGCGAATCATTGTAGGCGAGCGCGCGCATTTTCGCCTCAGTGCGCAGGCGTTCCCGTTGATCACGTACAGCAAAGACGGTTTGCAGCTTGTGCCCTAGCGGTACTTCTGAGCGTAGCACGCGAACCGGAATCCTCTGCCCAGTCGCTCCCACGAGTTCGGTCTCGCGCTCTTCCTTCTCGGGTAAGTCGCCGAGGTCGATGTCAGGAAGGAGCGTACTGACATGTGTGCCTGTCAGTTCTTCCGGCGCGAAGCCGGACAGACGTTCAACGCTGCTGTTCGACGTGACGATCACATCGCTTTGCGTGATGAGCAGGCCCTCCAATGCAACGTCGGCGAGATCGCGCAGCCGTCGCCTGTCTTGCCTTATCCTCGCTTTCGCAGCGAGGTCGAAGCGCCAACCAAGCACCGCCAGCATGATCAACGCGATTGACACGCCGGCGACGACGGGCGTCACAGTCCTCGGCAGAACCGCATCTGAGGGGAAGACAACGGTCGGTTCGTACCGCAACGTCATCGCTCCCATGCCGCAGAAATGCAGCAAAGCGATTGCCAAGAGCATGAGTGGGGCGGCGAGCTTTCGGATCCGTCGGTCCCGATTGGCAATTGCCAACATCGCCACTCCGAACAACGGCAGGCTTACACCAATCGAAGAAAGGACCAGTTCGACGTCCCACGACACAGTGCCTTGCACCAGATAAGCGCTCTGTCCGATGTAGTGAAGGGCCGCCACCCCCGTTCCAATGATCAACCCGGCAAGGACCTGCCTCGACCGTTGTGCGCCGGCGATCGAGACGGTCACGCTCGCGCCAATGCCGACGATCGCGCAGGCTAGCGACACCGCGGTCAGATACGGTTCGAAGGCCGCCGGCATCTGTGGTTCAAAAGCGAGCAAAACGATGAAGTGCGTCGCCCACGCCGTGCATCCGCTAGCCACGACGTTCACTATGCCCCAGTGAACCCTCGCTTTGCCCGAAGCGCGGGCGGCATGTCGTCCTACAGCGAACGATGCATAAATGCCGATTGCACATACCACACACGCAAGCAACATGAGACTTCTGTCGTGCTCGTGAAGAATGCAGTCGATGACTTGAAGGCCCGGCGTGTTCCCGTGTTCCATTCTTGGTCCGGTTATAGTGACGGTTTCACTGCAGCGCCAGGCTGCCGAAAGGGGCTTGAACGTATGTCGGCTTGTCGCTGCATGAACTTTAGGCGCGATCCGAGGCAGCACTGCCGCCACGCATCTTTCTCGACGTGCAGTCGGTGCCGTCTCGGGCAACCTCATCGCGCTTGCGTGCCTTTCGAAACTATTCTGGGGCCGTCGATAATGCGGCGGGTGGCCGCGCGGGCCGCTCGCCGCGTGTTGAATACGCTAATCCGCCTGTGATGGGTTCGACGCCTATCGTTCTGAACGCATCAGCACATTTATGCCGCAGCCAGGCGCAGCAGGCGAACGCCAATTCGTCTGCTTCACGTACGAAACACCGCGATCGAAGCCCGCAACTGTTCCGCATGATCCTCCAGCATGGCAGCCGCCGCGCTCGCCTGTTCGACGAGCGATGCATTCTGCTGAGTGACTTCGTCCATCTGAGACACCGCCTGATTGATCTGGTCGATGCCGCGGCTCTGTTCCACCGATGCCGCCGCGATCTCGCTCATGAGATCGGTGACCCGCCCAATGGCAGTATCGATCTTCTGCATCGTCTCGCCTGCTTCGGCCGCAAGCGATGCGCTTGTCTTAACGCGCGTGCCCGAAGACGTGATGAGTTGCTTGATCTCCTTTGCGGCCGTCGATGAGCGTTGCGCGAGACCGCGCACTTCGGTCGCGACCACGGCGAAGCCGCGCCCTTGCTCACCAGCGCGGGCAGCTTCGACTGCTGCGTTGACCGCAAGGATGTTGGTCTGGAATGCGATGCCTTCGATGACGCCGATGATCTCGTCCATCTTCCCGGCGCTGTCGCGAATCTCGGTCATCGTGTCGACCACCGTTCGGACGATGTTGTTGCCTTCCCGCGCCACTGCGCTTGCATCGTCGGCAAGACCTTTCGCGTGCGCGGCATGTTCGGCGTTCTGCTTCACCGTGGCGGTCAACTCCTCCATGCTCGCCGCCGTCTCCTCGAGCGACGCCGCTTGCTGTTCAGTGCGCGATGACAAATCGGTGCTACCCGCAGTCACCTCTTTCGCCCCCGTGCTGACTGCACGGCTTGATTCTGCGATGGCGCCAACGGTGCTGGCGAGGGTGGCTTGCATCGTGCTTAGAGCGCGCATGAACTCGCCGATCTCTCCAGGCGCGGATGCTGGCACGTCGCGCGTTAGATCACCAGATGCGATCGCCTGACAAGCGGTCACCGCTTCGCGGATTGGCGCGAGCACCGTGCGTTGCGCGCCGATGCGGATCAGCACCAACAGCGCAATGACGATAACGCTGGTCAAGGCCATCTGCTTGACGAGCGAGCGATGATAGGCCACGTCAACATCGGCAATATAGACACCGGTCAGAATGACCCAATGCCATGTCGGGTCGTACTGGTAATACGCAAGCTTGTGTTCGGCGACCGTCGACCCAGGACGCGGAAAGTCGTAGTTGTAAAGACCGCGGCCGTTGCGCTGGCCTAGCGTAACGAAGTCTCGATAAATGAACTTGCCATCCGCCGACTTGAAGTCGCCGACGTTCTTTCCAACTAAGGCCGCATTCGCGTGCGCTAGCACGACAGTGTCGTCCGATAGCGCGAGGAAGTAGCCATCCTCGCCGTAACGCATATTGTCGATCTGCTTGATGACCGTCGCTTTCGCCTCCTCAACGGTCTTGTCTTTCGATGCAACCTTCGCTTGCTCTGCGGCCATGAGGCTATGCAGCGATTCAGTGAGATGCTGCAGCTCGGTCGCGTGACCGGCGATCAGCGATTCGCGCAACTGCACCGCGTTCCAGATGCTCGCCGTGACGAAGGCGACGCCGATCGCCGCGATAAGCCAATATAGCTTGGCCTTCAGTCCTCGATTGGTGTGTGACATGTTTTCCCCGAAACGGCGGCGCAAAGCGCTCTTCAGACACCGCCTTGTTCTTAATTATTAGGTGCTCAGCCGTGCCGACGTCGTCGCCGCACAGTCATTCCCTTTCGCCGCTGAGGCGGTAGGTATGCGACTGCTTAACGACTGCTCAGAGCTGAACTTGAGCGAAGTATTCGCAAGGACGGGCGCCTCGTAGCGCGCGAGCCGACTTGCTATTTCGTTTTTGTTGTCGAGGGCTTGCATGCGGTTCTCCGTGATTCAAGACGTCTGCTTTTCGTCCACGGGAGCGCATGGGGCGGTCTGTCTAAGCGCGCTTGCGGCGGAAACGTTCGCTGTGCCCGATCCCATAGCGAAAACGCTGGCTGCATCGGACTACTCCGCGGTTTCCTTCCTCGAGGTTTATCCAACGCCTGCCCGCACGCGTTGTCGTTCGATGACGCGCCCGTGGTTGAGGGCAGGCATCGAATAAACCTATACGATTTCTGCCAGCTGGGCATCATTTTGCTCGGGACGTAACCTCGAGACGCCGGGCCGGCCCACTGGTGACGATCGCCTCTGGCTAACGTGCATTTTCCGTTTTCTGAAGCGACCCCGCTATGATCAGGGCGAGTGTAGGAAGGCCGGCCCACCGAACAAGTGGGAAATTTCGATGCGATATATACAGCCATGCTGTATAATATCAGTTCAGCCATCCCACTCCGTTTTGCCATGCAAACCAATAACCCGAAGAACGTCGTGCTGCGCTTCAATCGCGAAGTCATCGAAGACGGCAACCGCTCGTCGTTCGAAGCGCTAATGGCGCCGGACTTCGTGAACTGGGCGGCGCCCGATGCATCGCTTCGCGCCGCTGAGAACATGTGGAAGACCTTTGACGGCGTACTGCGCCCCGCGCTCTCAGGGCTGCACGTCGTGATTCATGACCAGCTTCTGGACGGCGACAAGGTCACGACGCGCAAGACGCTCCGCGGCGAACACACCGGGCCGTTGCTGGGCGTTAAGCCGACAGGTCAATCGCTGTCGATCGACGTCATCGATATCGTGCGCGTACGAGGCGGGCAGTACGTCGAACACTGGGGCATCAACTCGCTTTCTGCCGTCATCGCTCAACTGAGCAGCAAGTGAACATGGCTATCGACCAACTTGAACAACCGCACGCGTATGTCTCCAAGGACGAGGTCATGGTTCTCGCGGAGTCCATTCGCGATGTCGTGGGGCGTTTCGTGCGCTCCGTGCGCGAGCACAGCGGTACATGCTCGAATGCGCAGAACGAAACGCTTGCTCAGATGGAGCGCTGCGGACCAATGAACATATCGGCGCTCGCACAAAGCAGGGGCGTCACGCATCAGACGATGCGTCTCATCGTAACGAAGCTCGTCGATGCCGGCCTGCTCGATCTGATGCAGGATGCCAAAGACGGACGCGCTTATCTCGTGCATCTCACGCAGTCGGGCAAAGCACAACTGTGTAAGGATAGGAAGGCGCGAACCGAGTGGCTGACCGAGGTGCTGCTTGCCAGAACCAGCGAAAGCGAGCGTAGGAAGCTCGCCGAGGCCATTGGCGTACTTGTCAAGATCGCAGGCGCGGCGGACGCTGGTTAATCCGCACATCTTGCCCCGAAGCGCGGTGAGTCGAGGACGCCTAGCATGCGGCCGTAAAGTAGAGGTCCGGGCGACTCAATCGAAGGTTTGTCGCCGACAACAAGTGTCCCATTTCAACTCGCCGCGCCGCCCGTTCCGGTGTGGGAGAGGCGGGCTCGTTCTGGGCTGCAGCGCGGCGGCTTCAGATCGGACAGCCAGCCGTCTCGAAATCGATCGCGCAACTGGAAGAGCCCTTTCCCGGGACACACACGCCATGGATCGTGTGACTGTTAATCGTCGGGCTACAGGAGTGCACCACAACTTTTGTCTTGATCGTTTGAGAACGGCATTGCCTGCGCAGTGACTCGAGTGGCATCAGGGAGGCGGTGAAGTTTCGTTCGCCCTCTTGGGTTCCGACGTTGATCTTCTGCATTCTGACGGCGGCGGGCAGTACGCAGTCGTCGCGGAGCGACAGGCCGGCGAGCATTCGCAACGGCCGAAAGTCCCCGCGTCCGCTGTTGGGGCCAGCTTCCGGCGTGTTGCTCGCCGCTCGTTCCGTTATCGGCCGATGCGTCTGCGACATCGCGCATGTAGGCCTCGTTGAGCGCTCCCTAGGCACTCGCCGCGAATACGCTCATCCGACGCAGAACCCATCTCAGTAGTTCTTCTGCCGCGCCGGAAAGCGGCCGTCGCGCCTTTACGAGAATGCGTGCTTTCACTGCCTCGAATAGCGGGTGAAGGATGGGTAAGGCGATCAACTCGTCGGCATCGATCTCCCGGTACACGGAAAAAGCGCCGGGCAACGTCGCGCCTTCGCCGCGGGTCACGAACTGGCGCAGTACCTGCAACAAGTTGGTGACGAGCGTTGGTCTGATCTCGACATTTTCTGTGTAGGCGAGCATTTCGATGACTTGTCCGAGGCCGAAGGACGGCGGCATCAAGGCGAGCGGATACCGCAACATCTCGCCGATGGTCACGGCGCCGCCGCGTTTTGCAAGCGGATGCGCCGCATCGACCAGCAATACCACCG
Source organism: Caballeronia grimmiae (assembly GCF_022879615.1). Taxonomy (NCBI): domain Bacteria; kingdom Pseudomonadati; phylum Pseudomonadota; class Betaproteobacteria; order Burkholderiales; family Burkholderiaceae; genus Caballeronia; species Caballeronia grimmiae. The sequence goes on along the minus strand of NZ_CP084276.1, from coordinate 243,160 downwards.
GCTGCGATGACGTCGCCCGATACACGATATCGGAATGGGCCGGCGGATTGTACGCAAGGCCGATGTGCGCGCGGCTCTGGGCGACTTCTTCCAGCACATCGTTGACGGGCAGGATATCGACCGCGACATCGAGCTTTGGATACTGCATGTGGAAGTCGCTCAGCACTTCTTCCATCAGGCCGTCGATATAACCCTCGCTGATCGCAAGCCCGATGTGCCCGCGCTGCAGGCCGTGCAAAGCACGCAGCTCGAGTTGTTCCTGCTGTGCCTGACAGCCGCGCCAGTATTCGAGCAGATGCGCCGCCTCGGTCGGCTTCACGCCGCGCGCCTGTCGTTCGAACAGTGTGGCGCGCGCCGACTTCTTCCTCGAGCAAGCGAATTTGCCGTGTGATGACGGATGCCGCCGTGTTGAGACTGTCCGCCGCCGCGCGGATGGAGCCCTGCGTTTTCTCAGGACCACTTTCGAGCGTTGCCCAAGGGGCAACGATTGCCGACCTCGGTTGCTCTTGCTCGTCGCATATTGGCTGACGAAGATGAATAGACCTTACGACCGAAACGTTCATCGGAGAACGCCCTTGTCCGCCATTCCCTCGACGCACATGACCCGAAATGCACGCGCCGCTGTATCGCAAGCTCGACTGGCGGCTGCTTCCGTTCCTGCTGGTTTGCTACACGCTCGCGTACCTCGACCGCGTCAATATCGGATTCGCCAAACTGCAGATGCAGAGCGATCTAGGTATCTCCGACGCCGTTTATGGCCTCGGCGCGGGTATCCTCTTTGTCGGCTACGTACTGTTCGAAGTTTCGAGCAACCTCTTGCTGCCGAAGGTCGGTGCGCGAAAGACCATTAGCCGCATCATGATTCTCTGGGGTGTGACGTCGGCGGCGATGCTGTTCGTGCGCAGCGAAAAGACCCTCTATGGCATGCGCTTCCTGCGGGGCGTGTTCGAGGCTGGATTTGCGCCGGGCATGATTTTCTGTCTGGCGTACTGGTACGGCCGCGCGCGCATGGCGCAGGTGATGGCGATCGTGATGCTCGCCGGGCCGATCGGCGGCGTCTTCGGCGGGCCGCTCTCGACCTGGATCATGACGTCTTTCTCCGGCGCGCATAATCTCGACGGCTGGCAGTGGATGTTCCTCATCGAGGGACTTCCGTGTGTGCTGTTCGGTGTGCTCGCGGTGTTCGTGCTCGCGGACCGTCCTGCCGACGCACGCTGGCTTTCTGACGATGAAAAACCTCTGCTCGCGTCCGAACTCGAACATCCGGCGGTCATCATTCGGTCGCGCAGGTGGCGCGCGATCCCGGTGTCTATCTGATGGCCGTGCCGTACTTCTGCTTCATCTGTGGCATCTAGGCCGTGAGCTTCTGGCTCCCCTCCATCATCGAGGCGGCGGCCGTCAAGGACACGATGCAGACCGGCCTGTATTCCGCGATTCCCTATGCCACCGCCGCAATCACGATGATTGTCATCGGGCGCAGTTCCGACCGGCGCGGCAAGCGGCGCTATCACAACGCGATTCCGGCGCTCGTCGGCTCGCTGGCGCCGATACGCCGATCACAGCCGTGTGGAGCCAACCGGAATGGCATGGTTTCCGGTGGCAAACTGGCTGCAGCGTGCCGGAAGCAAAGTCATTCGGGTCAAGGGTCAGCGCGTGAACGCGTTACGCTAATACCTTGAAAGCGCTTGGCGTGTCGGACCAGTGGATCGGTCCCGCGAACTCGATTCCGTTCGTGATAGGCGCAGTGACAACGGTCGTGTGGTCGCGCTTCGCTGACAAGCGCGGGAAGTATCGGTTCGATCTCGCTTGCGCGTGTGTCGTCGCCGCCGCCGGACTGGCAGTGGCCGCGATGGCATCCACCTTGCCGATGATCCTTGGCGGGCTGATTATCGCTGCGATCGGCGGCTATGGTGCGTTGCCTTCCTTCTGGGCGCTGCCGACGACGTTCCTGAGCGGTACCGCAGCGGCAGCAGGCATCGCGCTCGCCAATTCGATCGGCAATCTGGGCGGCTTCGCCGGTCCGTACCTTCTCGGCTATGTCCGCTCGACGACTTCGGGATATTCGCCGGGGCTCTGCATTCTTGTGGGTGCAGCGGTGCTCGCGGCGATAGTGAGCCTGGTTTCGCGTGAATCCGACAAGCTTGATGAGCCGGCCGTCGAGAACGGCAAGGTCGTGGACCGTCGATTCGACGGTAGTCCCAACTAATCGGCTGACGACCATAATACGCATCGGACACAATGATTTAGCATCGTATTGAGCCTGCAGTCGTCCCGCGCCGGCGCTGGTGGATCGGCATCTTCATCGGCATCGGCATTCTCGTCAACTATATTGACCGCGTAACGATGTCGGTGGCCGCTCCGCAACTGAGCGAAGCGTTCCAGCTCACGCCGGGCGATATGGGCGTTCTTTTCAGTGCGTTCTCGTGGGTGTATGCGCTCCTGCAGATACCGGCGGGCGTCGTGCTCGACCGCTTCGGCGTGAGGCGCGTCGGGCGATGAGGCGCGTTCTTGTGGGCCGTCTCGTCCGTCATCACCGCGCTGGCGAGCGGCTTCGGCACAGCACAGCAAACGGACGGCGCGGCCCAGGGCGCGTCGCACAATTGTCGGATGGACGTATCGACTTCACGGCGTTGTGGCATTCCGCCACCCTCCGCCCAACGCCGTGTAAAGCGTCACCATGTTGGATTGCTGCGCGGCCCGGTCCGTAATCATTTGCGTCTGCGCGGTCAACAATGTGCGCTGTGCGGTCAAAAGCGAAAGAAAGCTGTCGAGTCCGCCGCGATAGCGCGCATTCGCGATGTCGTAGTACTGCTGTGCGGAATCGACATATTGCGCGTCGGCGGCGGTCTGTTCGATGTACGACGCGCGCGCGGCGAGGGCATTGGCCACTTCCTTGAAGGCGGTCTGGATTGCTCCCTCGTAAGCGGCCACATCGATATTCTTTGCGATCCGCGCGGCGTCGAGCGTGGCCCGCAGGCTACCGAACTCGAAGATCGGCACCGTGACCGACGGTGTGAACGCCCACGCGCCGCTGCCGGCGCTGAAGAGCGTCGTTAGCGAGTTGCTCGCGGCCCCGCCCGTCGCCGTCAGTGAGACGCTTGGAAAGAATGCCGCGCGCGCAGCGCCGACATACGCGTTCGCGGCCTTCAGCGTATGTTCCGCTTCGACGATATCGGGCCGCTCGGTCAGCAGCGATGACGGCAGTCCTTCGGGCACCGCCGCGAAGAGCGATGCATCGGGCAGCGTGCGCGTTTCGGGGAAGCCATCGGGCAATGGACAGCCGATCACCGCAATCAGGTTGTTGCGGTCCTGCTCCACTGCACGTTGATACGAGGCGAGACTCGCCATCGCGCTCGTCAGGGAAGTGCGCGCCGATTGCACGTCCTGCATTGATCCGCTGCCGAGCTGCGCAGTCCGCACCGTCGTTTCGTAGGTATCGCGATACGACTGCACGGTGCGTTGCGTGTTTTCCAGCAATGCACGGTCGGCGAGCCACGTCAGATAGTCCGTGGCGGTCGTTGAAATCAGACTGATCTGCGTGCTGCGGCGCGCGGCGTCCGTGGAAAGGTATTGTTCCAGCGCCTGATCCTTGAGACTCCGGATGCGCCCGAAGAAGTCGATTTCCCACGAGCTGGCGCCGAGTTGCACGCTCGCCGCGCGCGTCGTCACGCCCGAGGAACGCAATGCGCTCTGCGCTCCCGTCGCCGCGACCGACGGCCCGAGCTCCGCCCGCACCACGCGATATTGCGCCTCGTACTGCGCGACCTTCATTGCAGCCTGCCGCATCTCGCGGTTATTGTTCAACGCCAGTTCGATCAGCTCGCGCAGATAGTCGTCCTGGACGAAGGCGCGCCAGTCCGTGAGGACATTCACGGACGCTGGTTCCGCACCCGACGTCTCATAACGCGGATAAGCAGCCGGAACGGGCGCGGCCGGACGTTCATAGCGCGGCTCCAGCGTGCACGCGGTGAGGACACACAACGTACACGCCGCAACGATTTTCATTGGCTTATTCACCGCGACCCCACCCTTTGACGAGCACAAAAAATACCGGCACGAAGACGATTGCGAGCAAGGTTGCCGCGATGACGCCGCCTAGCACACCGGTACCCAGACTTTGACGGCTGGCTGCGCCCGCGCCGCTGGCCATGGCCAGCGGCAGCACGCCGAAGCCGAACGCAAGCGACGTCATTACGATCGGACGCAGGCGCAGGTGCGCCGCTTCGATTGCCGCCTGCCGCAGCGTGTGCCCGCGCTCCAGCAATGACTTCGCATACTCGACGATGAGAATCGCGTTTTTCGTTGCAAGCCCGATCGTCGTCAGCAAGCCGACCTTGAAGTAGATGTCGTCGTCGAAGCCGCGCACATGCGCCGCCATCAGTGCGCCGACGATGCCGAGCGGCACGACCAGCATCACCGAGAACGGCACCGACCAGCTCTCATAGAGACCGGCGAGACAAAGAAACACGACGATCAGCGACAACGCATACAGATACGTCGCCTGCGATCCTGCAATCTGCTGTTGATACGACTCGCCCGTCCATTCCATGCCGATGCCCTGCGGCAGCCTGGCGACCAGCGCTTCGATGGCGTTCATCGTATCGCCGCTGCTGACGCCGCCGGGGCTTTTCGCGGTCATTTCCATTGACAGGCTGCGGTTGTAGCGTTCGACCTGAGGCGAGCCGCTCGTCCAGTGACCGGTGGCGAAGGCGGAGAAGGGCACCATCTGGCCGTCGTAACCAGTGCTCGTCGTCGTGGAAGGCGTATTGCTCGACGTCACGAACCACTTGCCGATATCGGACGGCATCATTCGATACTGGGGCAATGCCTGCACATACACCTTCTGGATGCGGCCCGTGTCCACGTAATTGTTCACGTAAGTCGATCCGAACGCGGTTTGCAGCGTGGCGTTGACGTTCTGGGCGCTCACGCCTAGCGCGGATGCCTTGAGATAGTCGATATCCACTTCGTATTGCGGCTCGTCGGCCATGCCGGCGGCGCGCATCCCCTCGATGTTCTTGTCCTTCGATGCCATCGCAAGCAGTTTCTGCCTGGCGGCGACGAGTGCGTCATGACCGAGACCGGCCATGTCCTTCAGTTCGAAATCGACGCCGCTGTACGTGCCGAGTCCGTGCACGGCAGGCGGGTTCATCGCGAAGACCTGCGCCGTGTGGATGCCGGCGAAATGCCTGTTCGCCGCCGCGATGATCTCCGCCGCCGAATGCCCCTTGCCCGCGCGCTGGCTCCAGTCCTTGAGGCGGACCATCGCCATGGCCATGTTCTGCCCTTCGCCTGCGAAGCTGAAGCCGTCGAGCATGACGATATCCTCGACATCCGAACGACTCGTGTAGTACGCCTCGACCTGCTTCTCGACGACGTTCGTCTGCACGCTCGAACTGCCCGCGGGCAGCGTGATGAGCGTCATTAGCGTGCCCTGATCCTCATCCGGCAGGAACGACGAGGGCAGGTTCACATACAGGAGCGCCGCGACGCCGCAAATCAGGGCGTAGGGCAGCATCGAGCGTAAAGGGCGTGCGACGAGCCGCGTGACGAGGCGTTCGTAGCGGCGCGTGCCGTTCTCGAACTTGTGATCGAACCACTCGAAGAAGCCGCGCCGCGCGTGTTCGCGATCGACCGGGCGCAGCAGCGTCGCGCACAGCGCGGGCGTGAGCGTGAGCGCCAGGATCACGGACAGCAGCATCGCGCAGGTGATCGTGAGGGAGAACTGCCGGTAGATTTCGCCCGTCGATCCGGACATGAACGCCATCGGAATGAAAACGGCCGTCAGCACGGCGGTCACGCCGATCAGCGCGCCGCCGATTTCGCTCATCGCCTCGATGGTGGCATCGAGCGGACTGGACCCCTCGCGAAGCAGACGCGCGACGTTTTCCACGACGACGATCGCGTCGTCCACCAGCAGCCCGATGGCCAGCACCAGCGCGAACAGCGACAGCACGTTGATCGTGAAGCCGACCGCGGCCATCAGGGCGAAGGTGCCGAGCAGCGCCACCGGCACGACGATGGTCGGAATCAGCGTGGCGCGCAGATTCCCGAGGAACAGATACCTCACGAGGAACACCAGCACGACGGCTTCGATCAGCGTCTTAATCACTTCGGCGATGGATGCGGAAATGAAAGGCGTCGTATCGTGCGCGACGCTGATCGAGACGCCTCCCGGCATCTGCTGTTGCAGCACGCCGAGTTCCGCCTTCACCGCTTTCGCCACGGTCAGCGCATTCGCGCCGCTAGCGAGCTGAATGCCCATCGATGCCGCCGGCTTGCCGTTCAGACGCGAAGTCATGTCGTAGGAATCGCCCCCGACTTCCACGCGGCCGACATCCTTCAGATAAACCCGCGAGCCGTCCGCATTCACGCGCAGCAGGATATTGCCGAAGTCGTCTGAAGTCTTGAGAAAGCCTTTCGTGACGATGGTCGCATTGATCGCCTGCTTGTCCGTGTTCGGTGCGCCGCCGATCTGCCCGACCGACAACTGCGCGTTCTGATAGCCGATGGCGGTTGTCACGTCGCTCGGCATCAGGCCGACGCTGCGCAGCCTGGCGGGATCGAGCCAGACGCGCATCGAGTGTTGCGCGTTGAAGAGCATCACCTGACCGACGCCGCTGATCTGCGTCAGCGTATCTTCCACACGCGTCGCCAGCAGATTGCCCAGATCGACGGCGTTCATGCGGCCATCGGTGGAGGTCACGGAGATGACCATCAGGATGTCGCCCGACGTCTTAGTGATCTGAATGCCCTGTTCCTGGACGGCGGTGGGCAGCGACGCATTGGCTTCCTGCACCTTGTTTTGCACCTGCATGGCGGCGACCTCAGCATTGGTGCCGGACTTGAACGTGAGCGTGATGGTCGCCGTGCCCGCCGAACTGCTCGACGATGACATGTAGTCCAGATTGTCGATGCCCGTCAAATCCTGTTCGATGACCTGGGTGACGGTCGTGGCGAGGGTATCGGCCGAGGCGCCGGGATACGTCGCGCTGATGCGGATGGTCGGCGGCGCCACGCTCGGGTACTGCTCGACCGGCAACCTGCGCAGCGCGAGCGCGCCGATCATCATCACCACAATGGCGATGACCCACGCGAGCACGGGCCGATGAATGAAGAAGCGGGAACGCATGGCTCACGCTCCCTTCTTCGTATCTTCAACAGGCGTCACTTTCATGCCCGCGTTGATCGACTGGAGGTTGTCGGTTGCAAGGCGATCGCCGGCGCGCAATCCGCTCGTCACGATCCAGTCCGCGCCGTGCGCCTGATCTGCCTTCACATTGCGGCTTTCGACAACGTTCTGCCGGTTCACGACGAGCACGGTCGCCGTGCCGCCCGAGCCGCGATTGACCAACGTCTGCGGCACGAGCAGCGCGTCCTGCTCGCCTTCGTCGAACTGCGCCTGCAGGAACATGCCGGGCATCAGTTCATGCCCGGGATTGGGGATCAGCGCGCGCAGGGTGATCGAGCCGGTGGTCGCATCGACGGTGACATCGGAGAACAGCAGCTTGCCGGGATGCGGATAGGTCGCGCCGTCTTCGGTCTGCACTGTCACCTGCGACGAACCCGCCTGCAACCTGCCCGATGCAATAGCCTTCTGCAGACGCAACGCTTCCACGCTGGAGCGCGTGACGTCGAGATAGAGCGTGTCCATCGACTGAATGGTTGCGAGCGCCGTGGTTTGATCCGACGTGACGAGCGCGCCCGCCGTCACGCTGGACTTGCCGATCTTGCCGCTGATCGGCGCGACAATGCGCGTGTGTGTCAGATTTACGCGCGCCGTTTCGAGCGCGCCGCGGTCGGTGACGATATCGGCGCGCGCTTCGTCGGCAGCGGCGAGATAGTTCTCGACATCCTGTTCGCTCACGCCCTTGACCTTGAGCAGTTCCTGATAGCGGCGTGCGGTGATCTCCGCCGCCTTCGACGTGGCGATGGCTTTCTGCAGCGTGCCGAGCGCGGTGTCGTAAGCGGCCTGGTAACTTGCCGGATCGAGTTGATAGAGCGGCTGACCGGCTTCCACGCTCGCGCCTTCGACGAAGAGGCGTTTCTGCACGATGCCGTCGACTTGCGGACGCACGTCGGCGACTTCGACCGAGGACAGACGGCCCGACAGGTCATCGAGGATATCGATGTGCTGCGGTCGCAACGTGGTGACGGTGACTTTCGGTGCGGTGGGGGGCGAAGCGGCGGCCGAAGCGGACTGGTCGTGACACGCGCAGAGCGCGAAGGCGGCGATCGACAACGAAGCAGCGAGCCGGAGAAGACGGTGTTCGGGCATGAGACGCAAAGAACTTGAGCGAAGGCTGAACGATAGCCGCACGCCGGCCGAACATCAACTAAGTCGTTGATTTGTCGATACATTCACATTTTGTGTCCAGATTGACATGAACCGCGGGCGCAATCTGATGGACAATCGCAACATGATCTTCCACGCCGTTACCGGCGATTGACGTAGTGACCGATACCCGACTTCTGCTCGTCGAAGACGATCCCGAGATCCGAGCATCGCTGGCCGACTTCCTGCGGGGCAAGGGGCTGAACGTAGAGGTGGCCGACAGCGCCGAGGCGGCGCATGGCGTGCTCGCGCGCGGTGCCTTCGACCTGATCCTGCTCGATGTGATGCTGCCCGGTGAAGATGGCCTGAGCTTCTGCCGGCGCGTGCGCGCATCGGGCGGCCCGCCAATCATCATGCTCACGGCGCTGGGCGAACCGACCGACAAGGTTGTCGGCCTCGAACTCGGCGCTGATGATTACGTGACGAAGCCGTTCGATCTGCGCGAACTGCTGGCGCGCATTCGCGCTGTGTTGCGGCGCGGGCAGACGCAGACCCCGACGCGCACGCAGCCCGGCGAGCAGGCGACCGAACTCGTCATGGAGTTCTCCGGCTTCACGTTCTATCCGTATCGACGCTTTCTGCGTTCGCCCAAAGGCCTGCGCGTGCCGCTGACCGGCGCGGAAACCGATCTCCTGCTGGTGTTCTGCCAGAACGCGCGGCAAGTGCTATCGCGCGAACAACTCATCGGTCTGACGCGCGGCAAGGACTTTCCGATTGCCGCGCGCTCCGTCGATCTGCTCGTCAGCCGCCTTCGCCGCAAACTGCAAGGCAATGATCCGCTGGACGATCCGATCCGCACCATGCGCGCCGACGGCTATGCATTCCAGCCCGAAGTGAAGACGGTTTGATGCCGATGCCGCGTTTTTTCTCTACAACGCTCGGTCAGATTCTGGCGATCGTCGCGTGCTCGTCGGTCGCGACGTTTCTGCTGTTCATCGCGCTGCTGTTCTTCCCCGGCGCGCCGCCCAATCCGCCGTGGCCGTGGCAGACCACCTATCGCATCACTGGGCTCGTCGGTCTGCTGAGGACGATGCCGGAGGCGCAGCGGGCAAACGTGCTGGCATCGGCGGGAATGGCCGCGAAGCTGACCGATGCCCCCGCTCCATGCGCCACCGCCACGCTCGACACCCACGATCTCGAAGCAGCGCTGAAGTCCGAGTTGCACGATGCATCGCCGCTGACGGTGCGCACGTGCGACGCAAAGCATCCTGAACGCGATGTGCAGGTGCTCGTTCCGCTCGGCGCGCGCACGCTCGAAGTGCGCACCGAACGCAGTGAGCGCGAACCCGAGCGTTTCACGATTCCGTTCTTCGGCGCGCTGGCGTTTCTGTGCGTGGGCGTCGCGGCGCTGTCGGCGTGGGCCGTGTCGCGCGTGATCCGGCCGTTGCGCCGCTTGTCGAAGCAAGCCAATGCCTTCGGCCGCGATATCGCAATCGCGCCGATCGAAGAAGAAGGTCCGCTGGAGATACGCCGCGCCGCGCACGCTTTCAACGCGATGCAGGAGCGCATCGCGCAGCACATGCAGAGCCGCACGCGCATGCTCGCGGCCATCAGCCACGATCTGCGAACGCCGCTGACTCGCATGCGGCTGCAAGTCGACAACGAAGACAAGCAAATCGACCGCGGCAAGTTGCAGCGCGATATCACGCTGATGCAGACAATGGTCACCTCGGCGCTCGCGTTCCTCACGAGCAGCGCGAGCGCCGAGAAGAAGGAGTGGCTCGATCTTGGGGCACTGCTCGAAACGCTGTGCGATGAGTATGACGAATCCGGTGCCGAGATTCGCTATGAGGGCCCGGATCAGATTCCGTTTTACTGCCGGCCTGACGCGATGCAGCGCGTGCTGACGAATCTGATCGAGAACGCCATTTACTTCGGCACGCTGGTCGTGGTGGCGGCGAGCGTGCGCGGCGGGGAAGTGGTCATCGACGTAACGGACAACGGACCGGGCATTCCGCCTGAACGCCTGACCGACGTAATCGAACCGTTCGTGCGACTCGATTCCGCGCGCGCGCACCGGTCGGGCAGCGTAGGGCTGGGACTGTCCATCGTTGATGACATCGTGCGCGCGCACGGCGGCACGCTGACGCTGAGCAATCGCGAACCGGCGGGCCTGAACGCGCGAGTGTCGCTGCCGATCGTGAATGGCACTGACCGAATCGCAATGTGAGGAGCGTCGCTGCGCGCAATGTTCCGGCGTTCAATGGACGCACGCGTTACTGAAGTGTTGGAACCAATACCACACCCGAATGCAGGAAGAGCGTAGCCAGCCGAGAACGGAGCCGCCGGGCGGCCGCGACGGAGGCCACGACCAACGCATGCGTGCTGTATCACCCGAGACCGTGCAGCTGCTCAACATTGTGGCGAAGAGTCTTACGGCCCCGGTTATTCTTGAGCTTGGCACGTCGTTCGGCTATTCCGGCATCTGGCTTGCGGATGCCGCGCGCGCTAGCGGCGGCGTCTCATCACGATGGAGCTGCACGGCTACAAGTCGCAGTACGCGCAGGAAATGGCGACGAGTGCGGGCCTGGCGGACTGGATAGACTTCCAAGTCGAGGACGCCGTGCAGTTGATAGCCGGACTGTCCGCCAACGTGCATTTCGTCTTTGTGGACCTATGGAAAGACCGTCGCCTTCCTTGCCTTGAAGCGTTCTATCCCAGACTTAATCCCGGTGCGATCGTAGTAGCCGACAACATGCTTCGGCCGGAAAGCGAAGGTGTGCACGCTTACGGCCGGGCAATTAGCGCTTTTCCAGGGATTCGCAGTGTGCGTTGCCGGTCGGTACCGGTATGGAGATCAGCCGGTACCAAGTCAGCTGACACGACAGTGAAGGAGTGATGCGCGCGGTTGCGCCGGCGCTGACCGGTTTCGTCGTGGCCGCGATGTATTCGTTCGAAGACGCATTCCTAGTCGCGGAGGCAGCGGTGTTCGCGGGCATGCTGTCGATCGTGTTCGTGATGGGCCGCATCGAGCCGAATTTTGTCCGCTCGACGAGCGCCGGCAGGCGGCAGGCGCAGCGCTCTGACGAAGCAACATGACGCGGCGCGAGTCTCGCGCCGCGCAGGCCGGTCAAAAGTTGCCGATATCGCGATGATGGGACGCGCGCATCTGGCGGATCCGCATTACCCGTTCCGCGCGGCGCGCGAGTTGAACAACAGCGACGACGACCGTGGCATGCGAGCTGATGAGCGGCAATAGCGTGCTTTGCGTCAGCCGGATCGTCCATGCCCCACGCCGTCGCCACTGCAATCTGCGCTTCCTTGCGCACGCGCGCGGAGATCGGCGCCATGAACGCAGAGACGATAGCTTCATAGAGTCTCTTATGCGCGTTGTAGGCTGCTTGTTCTGCTTCTTCTGCTCGTAGAGACACCGTTCGCTGCTCGGCAAGCCAAGACGCAAGTGCTACGTGCAACGAGGTAAAAATGTAAGCACCTCGCGGCGGCCGTCGTAGACGCCGGCGCGGCACGAGATCAAAGTGGTGCCCATCATTTTCGATTTGATGGACACCACTGTGACAGAGTCGGAAGCCAAGCCGGGTAGCCGCAAGGGACGCCCGAACCATGATCCGGAATTTCGACGTCGGCTTGCGGCCGCGGCATGTGAGCCTGGGGTGTCGGTCGCAAAGCTGGCCCGGGATAGTGGCATCAATGCAAACATGCTGTTCACATGGCGGCGCCGGTATCGCGAGCAATTGCAGGCCGAAACGACTTCCATGATTCCAGTGGCGGTGGTCCATGAGACGCTGCCCGCACAAGTGGCGATGACGCCGGAAGCACGCGACGTTGGCAATCGGACGCCACTCACCGGGACGATCGAGATTCGAATCGGCAGCGTGGTCGTCAAGGTCGACGGCGGCGTCGATGCCGATACGCTACGGGTTGTACTAGCGAGCGTGCGATCGTGATTGCGCTGCCTACGGGTACACGCGTCTGGCTGGTGGCAGGCGTCACCGACATGCGCTGCGGATTCCAGGGACTGGCGGCGAAAGTACAAACGGCGCTCGAGGAGAATCCGCTGGGCGGCAACGTGTTCATCTTCCGCGGTCGTCGCGGCGATCTCGTGAAGGTCCTGTGGGCGACCGACGACGGGCTCTGGCTCCTCGCAAAACGGCTTGAGCGAGGCCGTTTCGTCTGGCCCCATGCCGATGGCGGCAAGGTCTATCTGACGGCGGCGCAACTCTCGATGTTGCTCGAAGGCATCGATTGGCGGCAGCCGCGTCGGACCGCTGCAATGTCGATGTTGTAAACCGCCCGGAAGGCTCGTAAACTGCGCCGCATGTCGAACGGCGCCGAACTCCCTGACGATGTCGAAACCCTGCGGGCCTTGCTGGCCGAGGCCCGTGCCCAGCTTGCCGAGCGCGATCTCGAGATCGAGCAACTCAAAGCGCAGATGGACAAGCTCAAGCGCATGCAGTTCGGACGCAAGTCCGAGCAGTTGGACCGCGAGGTCGCGCGGCTCGAGACCGCCCTTGAGGATCTGACCGGTGAGCGTGGCGTCGCTGATGTGCGACGTGCTCGCCAACCGAGTGCGAGCACGCCTGTCGGTGACGCGTCGCCGAAAGAAGCGCTGCCGCCGCATCTGCCACGCGAAGAGCGCGTGCTGGAAGCCGACGCGACCTGCCCGAAGTGCGGCAGCGCCATGCAGCCGCTCGGAGAAGATGTGTCCGAGCAACTCGCTCGCGTCTCGGCGATGTTCAAGGTGATTCGCACGATCCGACACAAGACGGTCTGTCCGTGCGGCCACCACTTCTCGCAGCCGCCTATGCCTGGCCTGCCGATCACGCGCAGTATCGCCCATCCAAGCCTGCTGGCCGACATCCTCGTCTCGAAGTACGCGGACCACACTCCGTTGTACCGGCAGTCGCAGATTGCCGCGCGCGATGGCGTGAAGCTCGACCCGGCCAGCATGGGACGCTGGGTCGGCCAGTGCGAGGCGCTTTGCGAGCCGCTGACCGAGGCGCTGCGCCGCTACACGATGGCAACGTCGAAGCTGCACGCGGACGACACGCCGATCCCGGTGCTTGCGCCGGGCAACAAGAAGACGAAGACCGGGCGACTCTCGGTGTACGTGCGCGACGACAGCCGTTCGGGCTCGAAGGAGCCGGCTGCGGTGTGGTTTGCCTACTCGCCCGACCGCAAGGGCATCCATCCACAGACCCATCTCGCCGGATTCGAGGGCATCCTGCAGGCCGACGCCTACGGCGGCTATGTTGCGTCCAAATTTATGTGGCGGCGCCCAATCGTCGCCAAGGAAACGGGCGCATTTCCCGTCTATTGACGTTACATAAATTTCGGAGCTTTGTGACCTCCCAACCATCGTTCGGAGGTCTGTCATGCCCAAGAAGCCAGCCCCTGCAAAGGTCGAAGGTAATCGCCATCGCGAGGCGCCGTTTCTGGAGGAACGGGAGCGATATCTACGTCACTGTGCCGAGTCGGGTGCAACGCCCGGGTCGCTGTGTATAAAAAGAAATGAGCTCATCTGGATCGCACGCCTTCTACCCGCGACTGCATCGGAAGGAGTCGATATCAGTGTGTTGAAAGAGATCGTCCGCAAGCGCGCATTAATGCATACGGGCGTCACGACGGCATACAGGATGATCGTAGCTGCCAGGCCGTGGTTACGATTCCTTGGGTGGTGGCGTGAGCCAGCCGTAACTCTTCCATTTCAGGACGATCTCGACAGTTACATCAAATGGATGCGCGATGAGCGAGGGTTCACCGCTTCCACGGTCGGTCAGTGGCAAAGCAAGACCAGGCTGTTTCTTCAGTGGTGCGTCGACTCTGATCGTCGCCTTGAGGATCTGCAGCCAGACGATATCGACGCCTACTTCATTCAGAATGCGTCGCGTTGGGGGCGGGTCTCGATGAAGGGCGTAACGGGTGCCCTCCGAGTATATTTGCGTTACGCGGCCACGCAAGGTTTATGCGACTCACGCCTTGCCACGGCGCTACGCTCGCCGCGTGTCTACACGCAGGAATCGCTACCATGTGCACCTGGATGGACCGACGTGCAACGGATCCTGGCAACTACCGAGACCGACAAGCCTGCTGACATCCGAAACCGCGCGATTCTGATGCTCTTATCGATCTACGGCATGCGCCGTGGCGAGGTCGCGACCTTGCGCCTTGATCAGGTGAACTGGGCTGGGCGAACGCTGCATTTGTTTCGCCTGAAACGCCGGCAGCCGCAGGTCTATCCGCTGTTGCCGACGGTCGCCGAAGCACTGTCTCGCTATATTGATACCGTTCGCCCAAAGACCTCTGCGCAAGAGATCTTCCTCGGGCTATATGCGCCCCAGCGGCCGCTGACCCCGCAAGCCGTATTCGACGTGGTCAATGACAGGTTCAAAGCCCTGGGAATCAAGGCAAAGCATTGCGGCCCGCACGCATTGCGCCACGCTTGTGCCGTACGCCTGGTCGGCGAGGGTCTGAGTTTCAAGGAGATCGGTGATCACCTCGGCCACCAAAGTGCATCTGCCACGATGACTTATGCCAAGGTCGATATGCGCGCGCTACGCGAAGTCGGCGACTTCGATTTGGGAGAGCTGTCATGGAACTGATCGACGTGGTGACGGCATACGTCGCAATGCAACGGTCGTTGGGTTTGCGATTTGACGCTGCCAACCGACTCTTGCGGCAGTTTGCTCATCAGATGGGGAGTGTCGACATTGCCGACGTCCGGCCAGATGCCGTCGTCAGATTTCTACAAGGAGCAGGCCCGCTCACAGCCACTTGGCGGCTCAAATACAACGTGCTTGCAGGCCTGTACCGGTTTGCCATCGCCAGGGGATATAGCGCGACATGTCCGCTTCCCCCAAACGTGCCGACTCTGCCTCCGCCCCAAACCCCCTATGTTTACTCGACCGGAGAGCTCCGTCGCTTGATCAATGCGACGCCTCTGCTATACAACTACCGTAGTCCGCAGCAGGCATCTATGTATAGGACATTGATTCTCCTGCTATACGGCAGCGGTTTGCGCATCGGCGAAGCTCTCCGCTTAACCATTGTGGATGTGGACCTGATCGACCGCGTCATCGTCGTGCGCGATACGAAATTCTTCAAGAGTCGTCTGGTACCGATTGGGCAGCGGTTGTCGACGGAATTGGCGGCGCATATCGAGCGCCGTCGAGGCCTGCCGATGCCCGAGGGAAGCGACTCGCGGCTGTTCGCGTCACGCACCGGGCAGAGGTGGCCGTATTCGCAAGTCATTACCCTGTTTCAACGCCTGCGCCAGATGGCTGAAATCGAGTGTCCCGAGGGTGAGTTGCATCCGCCCCGGCTGCATGATTTGCGGCATACCGCAGCAGTACATCGGGTACTTGCATGGTATCGCGATGGAAAGGACGTGCAGCGGCTACTCCCTCAACTAGCGACCTACCTGGGCCACGTCGAGATCAAATCAACGCAGCGATATCTGCGCATGACGCCCGAGTTGCTCGAGCAAGCAAGTCGGCGTTTCGCACAGTACGCGCAGTGTGGAGACGCTCATGAATGACAAGAACCTACTTGGCCATTGGATTCGGCGCTTCATGCTTGAGCACATGGTGAAGGAGCGGAATTTCTCGCTCAACACGCAGGCCAGCTACCGCGACACATTGACATTGTTGTTACCGCTTGCGGCCAAACTCGGCGGCATTGCAATCGATCGGATGACTGTTGAGGACCTCTCGCCAACAATCGTGCGCCAGTTTCTCGATCACGTCGAATGCGATCGGCATTGCAGTGGCGCCACGCGCAATCTGAGGCTGAGCGCGGTCCATTCTCTGGCCCGCTTCATCGGTATGAATTCGCCTGTCCATCTGTCTTGGTGTAGTGAGGTACGGTCAATTCCATTCAAGAAAACGGCCAAGACATTGATCGGTTATCTTGAGAAGTCCGAGATGGATGCTTTACTGGCAATGCCGGACCGTCGCACGGCGATCGGGACGCGCGACTACGCATTGCTTCTGTTCCTGTACAACAGTGGAGCTCGCGCCGATGAAGCTGCGAAGTTGACCATCGGACGCTTGCAGCTCACTGAGCCGGCCTCTGTTCGGATTCTTGGCAAAGGAAACAAGATGCGTGTGTGTCCCTTGTGGCCTGTGACGTCCTCCGTCTTGACTCAACTCGTAACCGAGCGTAGTGCAGACGACACCGTGTTCCGTGGACGGACAAATCAGCCGATGACACGGTTCGGCATACATCGCGTCGTTACCCAATATGCCAAGCTTGCGTCCGACACACATCCTACGATGAAAGACAAACGTATTAGTCCGCATTCAGTTCGCCACACGACTGCGGTTCATCTGCTACGTGCCGGCGTCGATATCAACACGATCCGAGCGTGGCTAGGGCATGTCTCGTTGGATACAACACACATCTACGCCGAGGTCGACTTGGAAATGAAAGCAAAGGCGCTTGCTCGCGTCGACATCTCGGGCCTGCCCTCGGCATCAAGGCGCGCGACCACGCTCCCGTCACTGATGTCGTTTCTAAAGCAACTTTAGCTTGTCGGAGGAATTTTTTATGTGCGGGCACGAGTCAGCGGTCATCGGACGGGCTCTGACTCGAAACCGTCGCCGCCACATAAATTTGGACGCAACATAGCCGGCGAAATGTTACGCATAACATTTTGCGGGCTTCAACGAGCTGTACGAGCGCGGCAAGGTCCGTGAGGTTGCATGTTGGGATCATGCGAGACGGTACATATACGACGTTCACGCCCGCACGCCCACCGAAGCGACTTGGCAGGTGCTCGAATTGATCGGCGAGCTTTACGGCATCGAGGCTCACATCCGTGGCAAACCGGTCGCTGAACGGCTGCGAGTAAGACAGGAGAAAAGCGTGCCGCTGCTGGCGGCGATCAAGGCGTGGATGACGGACAAGCTCACGACGCTGTCGAAGAAATCCGAGCTGGCCAAAGCGATCCGTTACTCGCTCAACCAGTGGGATGCCCTCGTGCTGTATGGCGAAGAGGGCCGCGCCGAGATCAGCAACGCCTTGGCCGAAAACGCGCTGCGTTGCGTGAGTCTGGGCCGGAAGAACTTCTTGTTCGCGGGCTCCGACAGCGGGGGCGAGCGGGCCGCCGCTATGTACGGTCTGATCGGAACGTGCAAGCTCAATGGGATCAACCCGCGCGCCTACCTCGAATACGTCCTGACTCATATCGCGGACCATCCCATCAACCGCGTCGATGAACTGCTGCCCTGGAACATGGCCAGCAAGCTGCCCCCGCACCGTGACTTACCCGCGTCTACTGCCTGATTGCCGGCCAGTGAAAACCAGGTAGCCGATTCCCGATCATGCCTGACGCGAAAGTCCGTTGTGAACGGCCGTCGCGAGGTGCTTACGTAAAAATGGCGTTCTCCGAAAGCTCTGCGAGCACGAGATGAAATCCGATATCTGTTCGAGTGAACTCATCTAGCGTACTGATAGCGGCTTCATTTGCGTCGAGGGCCGACTTCAACCATTCACAAGGTTGTATGCGAAGCGTCTGTGAAGCCGTGGGTACGTTACAGGCGGCCGGCACATCTCAAACGCTATAGCCGCCCCGATCCGGGAGATCGGGTCCAGATGACACAATGAAGATTGCGCGAGGCGCCTATTAGTACGTGGCCACCGACGACTGCTCTCGCTTCCGCGTACAGGCTGTCTATCCCCGCAGAAATGCCCGTAATACACTGCTCTTCCTTGATCGCGTGATCGAGGAGATGCCGTTTCCTATCTAGCGTATCTAGACTGATAGGGGCGGCGAGTTCTTCGCCGAAGCTGTGCAGCGGCGTTTTATGAGCGAGTGCATCAAAACTTCAACCGATTCCGCCACGCTCGCCACATCTCAATGGCAAGGTCGAGCGCTCACGGCTTACTGACCTGAACGAATTCTGCTCCCACCATACCCCAACCGAGTGCCACCTTTCAAAAGGGAGAATAGCGGGAGTTTCGCCGTCGCCCTGGCCCAGCTTCGCGTCCACCTCGAATGCTGGCGCATTTCCTGTCGTGCCCGATATCGTCTCAACTGACTTTCTGAATGCGAAATGCCGCGGCGGTTTCTTCCAGCGCTGAGCCTTGGTTGCGGAGTAATCCATCCGCAAGCGCCACATGCTCACGGCTAAGCTCGTCAACTGCGCTGCATCCTAAATGCGCCAACATACGGTCAATCTCCTCTCGGAAGATATCGATTGCGCGACCCGCGCCGGCGGCACCGCTCACGGCGGTGCCGTAAAGCGTGGGGCGACCGACCATCACGGCTTTGGCGCCAAGCGCCAGTGCCTTAACCACATCACTTCCTCGCCTGACGCCGCTGTCCATCATAACCGTGATGTCGTTGCCTACGGCATCCACGATGCGCGGTAACACGTCGATGGGCGCTTGTGTGCTGTCCACATTGCGACCGCCATGGTTCGACACGACTACCGCATCCGCTCCGCAGGTCCGCGCGAGCAGCGCATCGCGGGGATGCATGATTCCTTTGACGATAAGCGTATGCGGCCAGCGCCTGCGAAGCTCGCGAAGATCGTCCCACGTGAGTGAGTCGTTGCGCATCATGCCCTTGCCAACCGGAGCGGCGGTGATCCTGTTCTTGAGTTCCGTCGGGTAATTCTCGTACCGCGGTAATCCATTCTTCATCATGTAACGTCCCAATACGCCGATCATCCATCGCGGATGCCGCAGCACATCAATGATGTTTTTCTTCGTGTACGTGAACGGAACGGTAAAGCCATTGCGCATGTTGTATTCGCGATTGCCCGCGACTACGCCGTCGACAGTTACCACCAGCGCTTCAAAACCCGCGAGGCGCGCCCGTTCGACGAGTGCATGCGACATGGCCCGGTCGGGCCACATGTAAAGCTGGAACCACAGTCTGCCAGGCGCTTCCGATGCGATCGTCTCCATCGCGGTCATCGAACCGGTCGCCAATGTGAAGGGAATGCCTGCTGCCGCTGCGGCACGCGCGAGTTCCAGTTCGCCCTGATACCACATGAGTCCTGCGACCCCTGTCGGGGCAACGGCCACCGGCATGGCGAGCCGGTGACCGAAGAGTTCTGTGGCCGTCGTGCGCCGCGACACATCGACGAGCGTGCGCGGGACAAGCTTGATGCGTTCAAACGCAGCCCGATTATTGCGCAGCGCGACTTCGTCCTCGCTGCCCCTGTCGACAAACTCGAAGACGCCTTTGGGCACACGCCGCCGAGCGAGCACCCTCAGATCTTCGATGTTGTAGGCGCCCAGATTTTTTGCTGGCATGTCTTCCCTCGTCGATAGGTGAGCGGCCGTTGTTTCGAACCGGCCGTGTCGTTCGTGAGGAAAAATTTAGCACTGGAAGCGCATTTTGGGCGGGTTGCCGCCGTGCAAAGCGCGCAATGCAGGTGTGCGTCTCTCGCAATGTCCACCGGCTGCCGATTGTGCAACAGTGGGCACTGAGCACCACGCAAAACGGGACGACACGCAGGAGGAGTAACGCAATGAATGCGCCTTTATCGAAGAACATCAGTTTCGTAGGCCACTCGGACCTCGAAGGAAAATCAGACGGTGTTCAAATCATGGTCCAGCGCGGTTACGCGTACATCGGCCACGGCTTTACTAACCGCATTTCCACGGTCGATGTGCGCGACCCGCGCAATCCGCGCGTGGTCGACGTGATCGAGTGCCCGCCCGGCACCCGTGCATTCCATCTACAGGCCCACGGCGATCTGCTTTTGACCGTGAACGCGCCGAGCGTCTGGTCGATGAAGGAGTTCGCCGAAGAAGGCAAGAACTACTTCAACTTCTCGCCCGCCGATATCCTAAACAACCAGCTCAGCCGCTTTACGTCGGGCATTCGTGTGTACGACATATCGAAGCCAGAAAAGCCGCGAGAAATCGGTTTCATGCCGGTCAAGGGACTTGGTCCTCAACGAATCTGGTATGTCGGCGGACGCTATGCCTATGCATCGATTCACTTTTCGGGCTTTACAGATCAGATACTGGCTGTTGTCGACCTGATCGATCCGACCAAGCCGCGAGTAGTCGGACGATGCTGGATTCCGGGTATGTGGACCGCCGGTGGTGAAAAGCCGAACTGGAAAGCCGGTCGACGTTACGCGCTCCATCATGTGGTCGTCGCGGGCAACCTCGCTTACGGCGCCTGGCGCGACGGCGGGCTCACCATCATGGATATCGGCGATCCAGAAAACCCGAAGCTTTTGGTGCATCGAAATACCGATCCGCCTTTCGGCGGCGGCACGCATTCCCCGTTGCCCATCCCGGACCGAAATCTGCTCGTGCTCGCTGACGAACCGACGTTCGAGCATTGCAAGGACGGACTCCGCTACATGTGGATGTACGACGTTCGTGAGCCGACCAATCCGGTAAGTGTCGCAACATTTCCAGTTCCTGAAGAGGACGATTACTGCGCGAAAGGCGGAGCTTTCGGACCGCACAATCTGCACGAGATGAGACCCGGATCGTTTCGAAGCTCGCGGCTGATATTCGCCACATACTACAACGCGGGCGTGCGGGTGTATGACATATCCGACCACTTTCGCCCGGAGGAAGTCGGCTATTACGTACCCTCCAATCCGACAAAGTTAATAGATCCGCGGCCCGGAAAAACGCTCGTGACGCAGACAAACGACTGCTACGTCGCCGAGGACGGTCTCATGTATCTGACCGATCAGAACGCGGGTCTCAACATCCTGCAATACGAGGGGCCGCTGTGACTCGCACGAACACGGACGGACGGCGAGGGCCGTCGCGGCTCGCCATGGATGGATTGCTGCGCGTGTCCATCAATATCGGTAACCCAATGCTGGCGCACCGCAACGATGCCTCCGGCGCGCCGGAGGGTGTATCGGTTGATATAGCGCGTGAGTTGGCGGCCCGACTCGGCGCGGAAGTTCAGTGGGTCGTGTGTGAGAAGGCGGCGCAATCTGTCGAGGCGGTGAAAACCGGCGATGCGGACATCGGTTTCTTCGCCGTGGACCCAGCGCGTGCCGCGCATATTGCGTTCTCCGAGCCGTATCTGCTCATCGAAGGCGCTTATCTCGTCAAGGAACCCTCGTCCATCATGTCCGCCGAAGACGTGGATCGCGCGGATCACACGGTCGTCGTCAGCGTGGGCAGTGCATACGATCTGTATCTGACGCGCGCGTTACACCATGCCCGATTCGATCGAACGGCCGGTCCTCATGATGTCGTCGAAACCTTTTTGAAGAATGGCCGTGACGTTGCCGCAGGCATCCGCCCGCTGCTCGAGAATGCGTGCCGCGAAAAGTCGGGGCTTCGCATGATCGATGGACATTTCATGGTGATCGAGCAGGCAGTCGGTGTGTCGCAGCGTGATGGAGCGCACCGGCTCGACTGTATTGCGGAACATCTGAACGATATGAAGCAAAACGGATTCATCGCCGATGCATTGAAACGGCATGGCATTGAAGGCCCCGCAGTGGCGCACGCTCGAATAAAGACGATGATCGAAGATTAGGAACACTGACCTCGAAACACAGGAGACAAGCATGCAGAACAGTGTGCAAGACAACGGCGCCGCCATACAACAACCAAAGAAGGCGGCCGCAAGCGGCTGGATCGGTTCGACGCTCGAATACTACGACTTCTTCATCTTTGCGACGGCCGCGTCGCTGATATTTCCGAAGCTCTTCTTTCCTTCATGGAACCCGGCGATCGCCATCATTGGTTCGCTTGCGGCTTATGGCGTCGGCTATGTCGCGCGACCCATCGGCGCGATCGTACTAGGGCATATCGGCGACACGTTCGGTCGCCGTAGCGTACTGGTTCTATGCATGCTTTTCATGGGCTTGTCGACGGTAGGCGTCGGCCTGCTGCCAACGTATGACCAGGTGGGAATTCTAGCGCCGATTCTGATGGTGTCGCTGCGTCTCGTGCAGGGTTTCGCGGTCGCAGGCGAGATTTCGGGTTCGAGTTCGCTTTCGTTGGAGCACGCACCGTTCGGTAAGCGCGGTTTCTTCGCCAGCTTCACGACACAAGGCGTGCAGGCCGGACAGATTCTTGCGGCTGCCGTCTTCTTGCCGCTCGAAGCATTTATGTCGAAAGAGAGCTTTCTCGAATGGGGCTGGCGTGTGCCGTTCTGGCTGAGCGCGCTCATCATTGCAATGGCCTGGTACATTCGGCGCGAAGTAGGTGAGGCACCGGCCTTCGCCAATGAAGCACGGCGCGGCAAGACGCCCAAGGCACCCGTCGTCGAAGCGGTACGCACAAGCTGGCCGGACATGCTGCGGGTGATCTGCATGGCGGCGATGAACGTCATTCCGGCCGTCACGACTATTTTCGGCGCCGCGTACGCCGTTCAGCCGGCCTACGGCGTCGGGTTCTCACCCAGTCTTTATCTTTGGATTTCTCTTCTTGGCAATGCGACTGCCGTACTCGTGATTCCGTTCGTTGGCCGTTTGTCGGACAAAGTGGGCCGCCGACCCCCAGTTATCGTCGGGTCGATCGTGTGCGGACTGCTTTCGTTCGCGTATCTTTATGCCATCAGCATTAAAAGCATGCCGCTCGTCGTCATCCTCGCCATGCTGATGTGGGGCGTCGCCTACCAAGGTTTCAACGCTGTGTTTCCGAGCTTTTTCCCCGAATTGTTTCCGACGCGCATCAGGGTGTCGGCGATGGCGATCTCGCAGAATGTTGGCACCGCCGCCGCCGCTCTCTTGCCAGCGCTCTTCGCGATGGTGGCGCCGCCGGGTACGCGGGGCATTCCGCTCATCGTCGGCGGGATCGCGTTAGCTGTGTCGGCCGTATCCGCGCTCGCAGCGTACACCGCACGGGAGACGTATCGGGTCGCGCTCGAAGACCTGGGCGACAAACACGCGGTCCCCGCCGCGAACGAAAGTGAACCCATGCCCGAAGCGGTCAGGCTTCAATCTTGAGGCGTCGTGGTCACGGCGGTGTCATTACGCTTGGTCACCTAAGGGCCGCGCCTTTGTCGGGATGTTTTCTGAGCCGCCGCGCGTGTCCCTTGCCAGGTGCCTTCGTTGAGCACTTCGGCGACCACTTTTCGTATCAATGCATTGATGGTCCACAGGTCGCCGGCCGAGATCGTCGTGCGGCCGTTGACGAGCGCAATGCAGCGCTCGGAAAGCGGGCCCTCAAGCGGGTATGCGGAAACGCGTCCGCTAGCAATATGCTCTTGCGCCGCGGCGAGTGGAAGCACGGTGCATCCACAGTGCTGCGCGACCAGATCGAGGTTGATCGCGATCGAACTGTCGCTTTGCAGCACGATGCGCGGTTTGCATCCACTGTGCGCCAGCATTTCTTCGACAAGCACGCGGATCCCGTGCGTTGTACTTGGAAGCACAAAGGGAATGTCCGCAAAGGCATGCGTGCGCAGGGTCTTTTCATCGACCGGAAAGCCGGGTGGCGTAATCAAGCATAGCCGTTCGAAGAGCATTGGCTCATAAGTGAGACTACCCGGATAGGCAGGCAAATAAATAATGGCGATATCGATGCTGCCGGCCTGCAGGTCGACCATGATCTTGTTCGCCTTGGCTTCAGTGAAGTGAAGCTGGCTTTCGGGAAAGCGTGTCGAGAGCGCGTGGAACAGCCGCCCAAACAAGTTCTTTGCAATGGTCGGCTGAGCGGCGAGATGCACGCGAGCAGGACCTTGCTTATGCGCATGTTCGACTGAACCACGCGCCGCTTCCATCAGCGTTCCGACTTGCCGCGCGTAATCCAGCAGGTTGACGCCTTGTGGTGCAAGAGTGAGTCCGCGTCCGCTGCGGTTGAAAAGACGTGTCTTCAGAGAAATTTCGAGTTGTGCAATTCGTCGGCTCACGGTAGACGCGTCACAGCCTGCTGAGATAGCGGCCGCGGCGATGCTGCCAGCGTCCGCGACAAGACAGAAAAAAGCGAGATCGTCTGAGTTCATGAGTCGTCGATCCCGATGGCGGGACGAAAGGACCGTACACAGAATGCCGAACCTGCCGGCGTGAGTTCTTCGTGTACCACAGGACGCAGGCGGCTGACGAATAGAGCATACCCTGCAAGCCTCCACGCGTGCGGCAAGTCGATGAGATACGGTTCGTAACATGGCATTGATCGAGGTGCCCGGCGTTTTCCCTTTCAAAATTCGTCGAACGATGCTGCCGCTGCTGGTTCTTGTAAGGATTGTTGGTGCAGGAAAATTCCGGCTTCATTGATGCGCCTCGAATTGCCGTTACCTTCAAAGCTGCGGCGGTGGCCAAGGAAACCGAATGAAGAGCGTTTAGAATCGCTGCATGAACTCAGACGACCTCGATTTGTTCGCCCGTGTGTCGCGCGCCGGCAGCATCTCCCGCGCCGCGCTCGACGCAGGTACCGATCAGTCTACGGTGAGCCGCCGTATCGCGACACTCGAAGCCGAACTCGGCGTGCGCCTCTTTCGCCGCAGTGGCCGCGGCGTGGCCCTGACCGAACGCGGCGAGCAGTTGTTGATCTATGCGCTCGACATGCAATGCCTGCTCTACGAAGCAGGCCGCACGCTGCGCGGCACATCTGCGCTCGGGCCGACCCGGCTCAGCATTGCGGCACAGCCGACCATTGCACGGATTATGTTCGGCTCCCTTGCACGGGCGCTGGAAGTGCGGTTTCCAGTGACGAAAGTGCGTTTCGTTGAAGGACTCGCGAGCCAGTTGCTCGGCACGCTGAGAGACGGCGAGATCGATGTTGCGCTGCTGTATGTACCGGAGCATCGCGGCACGTTTCAATTCGATTCGCTCCTGACCGAGAACGTCTGCCTCGTCACGCCGAATGATTATCCTGTCGATGGCGCGCGTTTCGACGTTCGGGATTTGGGCAACGTACCGCTGATCCTTCCTAGCACGCATCACGGCTTGCGGTTGCTGGTGGAAACGCTTGCGGCGAAGCACGGCTTTACGCCACGTATCGCAGTGGAATGCGATGGCTCCATTTCGCTGACCAAGCGCCTCGTGCTCGCGCATCGCGGCTGCACGGTGTTGCCTTCGGCGGCGGTGGTCGAAGAAGTCGCGGCGGGGCGGGTGAAGTGTCTGCGGCTGGAGAATCCGCCAGTGACGCGCGATGTCGGCATGTTCTGGCCGCAGCATCGCGCGGGCGTGGATGGCGCGTTCGCGGTGTCGCGCATCATCCGTCAATGCGCCGAAGCGCTGGTGTGCAACGGCGACTGGCCTGGCACGGAACTCGCACCGGGCTGATCCTGCTTAAACCTTCGTCAGGCGGTTGGCAGGCGTGATCTGCAGGGGATCGGTCTTCAGTTCGATCAGCGCAGCGACGCCCGCCTTGCGCGCCCGTTCGAACGCTGCCGGAAAATCTTCCGTGCGCTCAACCCGTTCCGCATGCGCGCCGAACGACTTCGCCATCGCAATGAAATCAGGATTGGCCAGCCGCGTGGCGGATACGCGGTCCGGATATTCGCGTTCCTGATGCATGCGGATCGTGCCCAGCATGCTGTTATTCGCGACAATGACCACGAGCGGCGCGCCGAACTGCATGGCCGTTGCAAGCTCCTGCGGATACATCATGAAGCAGCCGTCGCCCGCGAAGCACACGACATCGCGGGCCGGGTCCAGCAATTTTGCCGCGATGGCAGCGGGGAAGCCGTAGCCCATCGCGCCGTTAGTCGGTGCAAGCTCCGTCGCCATCTGCCGGTAACGATAGAAGCGATGCACCCACACCGTGTAGTTGCCCGCGCCGTTCGTGATGACGGCATTGTCGGGCAACACTTCGTCGAGGTGCGACACGACGCTTGCCAGATCGACGCCATTGAGTTCCGGCGACGCAGCGGGCGGCGTCGAATGCGCGACGTAGTCGGCGCGGGCGTCGGCGGTCCACGCGTGCCACGGACGTTGTGCTGGCGATGCATCGCGCTTGCTCATCTCGTCGAGCGCCGATGCGAACGCGCGCATGCCCGAATTGATCGGCAGGCGCGCCTGATACACGCGCCCGAGTTCTTCCGGATCGGGGTGGACGTGAACCATCGTCTGACGCGGCGTAGGCACGTCGAACAGCGTGTAGCCTTGCGACACCGTTTCTGCGAGCCGCGAGCCGATCACTAGCAGCAAGTCGGCATTGCGTACGCGGTCCGCAAGCTTCGGCGACAAACCGAGACCAATCTGGCCGACATAGTGTTCATCGCGGTTGTCGAACAAGTCCTGACGACGGAACGATGCCGCCACCGGCAAGTCGTTCTTCACGATAAAACGTTTGAACGCGGCGGTTGCATCGCTGTCCCAGCCGGTGCCGCCGACGATGACGAACGGCTTCTGCGCTTCGTTCAGTAGCGTCTGCAATTCATCCATCGCTGCGGGCGTCGGCGCGGCCTGCACGATGCGCACGGGGGCGGCATCGGCGACTTCGCCCGAGTCGAACAGCACGTCTTCCGGCAGGCTGATGACCACCGGCCCCGGCCGTCCCGACATGGCAATGCTGAACGCCTTCGACACGATCTCCGGAATGCGTTCGAGGCTGTCGATCTCGGTCACCCACTTGGCGACGCCGCCGAACATCTGCCGGTAATCGACTTCCTGAAAAGCGCCGCGCCCGATGAGACTCTGCTCGACCTGACCGATGAACAGAATCATCGGCGTGGAGTCTTCGCTCGCGGTATGCACGCCGTTGGCTGCGTGCGTCGCGCCGGGGCCGCGTGTGACGAAGCAGATGCCGGGACGGCCAGTGAGCTTGCCGTAGGCATCGGCCATATTCGATGCCGCGCCTTCATGACGCGTGACGATGGTGCGAATGCCGTGCGCGTCGTGAAGCGCGTCGAGAACGGCGAGATAGCTTTCGCCGGGCACGCAGTAGACGGTATCGACGGCGTTGCGGGCGAGGGCATCGACGAGAATCTGGCCGCCGTTCCGTGGTTTGGGGTTTTGATTGTGATCAGACATGGACTTCAAGCTCCTTGTTGCGGGTTTCCGGCAGGAATATCGCGACAATGAAAACAAGCACGTAAGCGAGCGCCGCCCACATGCCGATTGACGGTGCGAGTCCGAGCGAGGTACTCGTGATGCCGACCGCAGCCGGCACCAGCGCGCCGATGCCGCGCCCGAAGTTGTACGAAAACCCGCCGGCGGTGCCGCGAATCTGCGCGGGGAAGAGTTCGGTGAAGCACGCGCCCATGCCGGACACGATGCCCGATTGGAACAGTCCGAGCGGAAAGCCGAGCACGAGCAGTTCAGCCGATGTCAGGTGCAGCCGCGTATAAGCCAGCACGGTGAGTGTCGCGCCCGCTGCCGACAACGCGAAGGTCTTGCGGCGGCCGAGGCCATCGCTCAGATAAGCCATGCCGACATAACCGACAAATGAGCCGACGATATTCACGCCAAGAAACACTGACGTCATGCTGACCGTCAGCCCTTGCGACTGCCGCAGATAAGTGACGAGCCATGTGAGGATGGTGTAGTTGCCGCCGAGTGCGCCTGCGGCCATCAGCGAGGCGAGTCCTGTGAGGCGGAATACGCCGGGCGAAAAGATCAGCGCGAAAGTGCCGACAAAGCCGCGTTTTTCATTCGACGCCGATGCCGCCTCGAAGGCTTCGGATTCGTCGACATTGCGGCGCATCCACAGCACGAGCAGACCGGGCAGGATGCCGACGAGGAACAGTACACGCCACGCAGTCGCTTCTGGGAGCACGGAATAGAGGCCCCAGTACAGCAGCGCCGCGATGGCATAGCCGACCGGCCAGCCGCTCTGCACGGAACCCACGGCGCGGCCGCGAATGCGCTTGTCGACCACTTCGCCGATAAGAATCGCGCCCGCCGCCCACTCGCCGCCGAAGCCGATGCCCTGCAGGCTGCGCGTGACGAGCAACTGATGGAAGCCGTTGGTAAAGGCCGAAAGGCCCGTGAAAAGAGAAAACCAAAGAATGGCGAGCTTGAGCACCTTAACGCGGCCAATTCGGTCCGCGAGCAAGCCCGCGACCACGCCGCCTAGCGCAGAAGCCACCAGCGCCGACGTCCCGATAATGCCCGCCTGCGCCTTGCTCATGCCCCACACGGTCATGAGCGTCGGGATTATGAAGGCGAAGAACTGTACGTCCATCGCATCCAATACCCAGCCTAGAAAGCATGCCCAGAAGGTGCGCTTGTGTGCAGGCTGCATGGAGCTGTACCACGATCGCATATAAGTCTCCTATTTGATGCACGGAGCGTTTCTTCGGAGCGGCTTATTTCCGCTGCTCTCCCGACACCCGTGCTCTTGTCGTCAAGAGTATGCGAGCATCGAACAATAAGCTCATGGCGACAAATGCATAGCAGGTATGCGCAAGGGCCCCGAAGCTATCGGCTACTTTTGGCTAACATGCTCACTTACCGTTGCAGCTTTGCTTTCAGTAACGGTCTTTCGACAGTTATCAAATGAGGGCACTTCCGATCGCTTGCGGATATGGTCTATTCGGACTTGCTGCTTGCCCCGACGCCAGCGCGGCGTCTGAAATCGCTTAAAAATCTAGCTAGAGCGTCGATCCCGCGTTGGCGTCGACGCAGACTCGCCCAAGTCGTCTCGTGCTGGTTGAAGCAGCGCACCGTCGTCGTAATCGCACCCTCGGCAAGGTAAGACCGCCCAGCAGGCAAGCACCTGGACGGCATGCTCGGCGTAAGTTCTTTCGGGCACTACGCGCCGAACGACCCAACACTGGCGCGCTCCGCATAGGTCGACATCTTCGTCAGAGGCATGCAGTAATCCTTTCACACGACGTATCCAAGTAATGAAGATTTCGAGCCACTGGACGCTTCGCACGGCGTCCCGATTCCTTCTAGCGGGCGCTATTGTGCTTAGTGGGCCCGTGGGCGCATTTGCGGACGAGCACCTCGATACAGCTAAGGCCCCGGTCTATGGGCCGGAGCTGCAGGGTTTCTCTTATCCGTATCTCGTCTCGCATTTTGCATTTACGTCGCAACGGCAAGAACTGCAGATGGCGTATATGGACGTGCGCCCGAGTGAAGGGAAAGCCAACGGTCGCACTGCAGTGCTGCTACACGGCAAGAACTATTGTTCGGCAACATGGGGGCCGACGATTGAGTCGTTGAGCAATGCGGGTTTTCGCGTAATCGCAATGGATCAGATTGGCTTCTGCAAGTCGAGCAAGCCGGAGCGCTATCAATTCACATTTCAGCAGCTGGCGTTGAACACTCTGGCTCTTCTTGAGTCGCTGGGAATCGAGCATGCAGTCATGGTCGGTCACTCGACGGGCGGCATGCTCGCCGTCCGTTATGCGCTGATGTACCCCAAAAATACTGATGAGCTTGTCGTAGTCGATCCCATCGGCCTGGAAGACTGGCGCGCGAAGGGGGTGCCTCCAGTGTCGGTCGATCAGTGGTACGAGCGCGAATTGCATGCCTCGGCGGACCGCATTCGCGCGTACGAGAAGTCGACCTATTTCGCGGGCACATGGAGCGACGCATACGAACCTTCCGTGCAGATGCTCGCCGGCATGTATCGGGGCCCCGATCGCGCGCGCGTGGCATGGGATTCCGCGCTCTTGTACGACATGATTCTGACGCAGCCGGTCTGTTACGAGCTGTCGCTTATCCAGGTGCCGACCTTGCTCATGATCGGCGACAAGGACACGACCGCCATTGGGAAGGAATTCGCACCCCCCGATTTGCGGCCGACACTCGGGAACTATCCTGTGCTTGCACGTCAGTCGGCGGCGACGATTCCGCACGCGCGCCTAATCGAGTTCCCCGACGCCGGCCACGCGCCTCAGATGCAAGACCCTAGCTTGTTTCATTCTATTTTGTTGCGAAATCTGTCGACGCAGGAAGCGGCAAAAGATTGACGCCGGGTCCCACTTACGCTTTTAACCTACTGAACTTCCTCTTATTCATCACCAGAATGAAGATTTCAATCGCTTCCGCGTTACTGGCTCTATCGGCTTGCATCGCTCACGCCTCGAGCGTGGCGCCCATCGAGGGTCCGCAGCGTGAGCCCAACCGCGCGGTCTATGCAGTCGTTCATGTCGACATTGATCCAGACACACTGCATGCTGCTCTCCCACTACTCCGGTCATTCCTGGCAGACGCAAAAAAGGATGGTGCACTCGCTAATGTTGACCTTCTCGAGCAGGCCGGCGCCGAGAACCACTTCACGCTTGTCGAGGTGCTGCCATCCACACAAGCGTATAACGCTTTCGTCGAACGTCACTACGTGAAGACGTTGCGCAGTAGGCTGCAGCCGTTGCTCGGTGCCCCGTTTGACGAACGCTTGCATCACGTTATGGCGATGCAATAAACCATGCGCCTCCATTTTTCGTTTCCTTCATACGCGCGGGCTTGCGGCGTTTGCATGGCGCTCGCTGCAGGCTGTGCGACGGCGAATGCAGAGACATCGGCATCAGCTGCCGCTTTGGCCTGTCCCGGACCGGGTTACGAGGCCACGCTCAAGCGTGCCCTTGCACAGGGCAGTACGTTGCACGCGTCGATCAACATCGGCAATCCCGTGCTGGCCCGGATAAACCGCAGTTCAGGCAAGCCCGAAGGCGTGTCCGTCGACATGGCGACCGCACTAGCGCGTAGGTTGGACCTGACGTTGGAACTGGTGCCCGTCACGTCCGCGTCGGCTGCGGTCAACGATGTCGACAGCGGAAAGACTGACGTCGGCTTTTTCGCGATTGATCCCAGCCGCCGTCAATCTATCAGCTTCACCTCGCCCTACCTGCTGATCGAAGGCGCCTATGCGGTGCGTGCCGGCTCGCCGGTGTCGAGTCTCGCACAAGTCGATCAGCCCGGAGTGACTGTCGCAGTCAGCAAGGGCAGCGCCTACGATCTCTTCCTGTCACGTGCGCTTCATCACGCAAGCATCATTCGGGTCGCGCCATCGTCTGCGGTGTTCCCGGCATTCATTAAACAGCATCTGGACGTGCTTGCCGGCATAAGGCCGCAACTCGTTGAGCAAGCCGCGCAGCAGGGCGGCGCCCTGCGTGTCTTGGAACCGCCATTTATGGTCATCCGGCAGGCAATGGGTATGTCGAAGCGGAAAGGCGATGAGGCTTCCGCTTGTCTTGCTCGATTCGTGGACGACATGCGCTCGTCCGGCTTCGTTGCGAAAGCGCTAGTTGAACATGATGTAGCGGGCGGGAGCGTCGCGCCGAGCCCTTATTAAAATATGAAGCTAGATGAGGTTGCGTAGCACAGACCGCAAAGAACTGCTGTCCCGCCGCGTGTTTTGCACAGGTCCGGGCGGCAAACGCTTATAAACCATTGAACTGTCGCAGGCGCTGGTCGTCTGTCAATCATGCGGTCTATCAGCTGTTACAGAATCACCAGGGGTGCATAAAGCAGTACATCAAACGTTTAAGGCATCTCGTCCATGGGAGGCTTCAAAAACCACGAGGAAAGGAAGGCGCACCCTGCCGACGCAGATTGTGTCGGCGGAATCGCCTTCGTCGCCGTCAAGCATCGATTTCGAGGGTCGAGTCGCAACTACGCGACGCCCGTGCGGGCGTGATCGGCCACGCTCGATGGATTCGAATGCGGCCCCGAGACTAATCTTGCTGACGACGTCGAGATTCCGTCCCGAACGTGTCTGCACCGAGGTTGAACCATGATCTCAATCCGCCATCAGCCACTCGGACTCGAGGTAGGCCGATCCCTATCCATAATGCCTCCAATAGGTGCGCCGCAGACAGCGCGGAGGGGTACGGCCATCGACGTGGAGCGGTTACAAGGATACGAGATTGTAATGAACCAAGCAACCAGCTTCGCGGTGCTGCTCGGGCAGCGAGTACTGCCGTTGACGGAATGTCTGCGTCGGGCACATGCTGGCGATAGTTCAAACCGAGCTCGAAGCAGCGATCGCGCTCGTGGGCGCGACCCGTGTCCCAGACAACAACCATGAGACGTTCATCCTTCGTGGATGAGGCTGTGACGGCACCGGCGCGCGCTGCACTATTGCGACTGTGCACACGCGATGCCGATTGCTTTCAGCGCCATCAGTCTTTCTGGTTGGGCGTCTCGACGAACTCGATTGCGGCGAGAATGTGCCTGCTAGCCGGACCATGGCGATTATCGCGGACGTCTGTACGTTGAGTTTTTACCCATGCAATCTTTTGTCGAAATCATTGTATCGGCATCGACGCCGCCGTCGACCTTGACGACCACGCTGCCGATTCGAATCTCGATCGTCCCGGTGAGTGGCGTCCGATTGCCAACGTCGCGTGCTTCCGGCGTCATCGCCACTTGCGCGGGCAGCGTCTCATGGACCACCGCCACTGGAATCATGGAAGTCGTTTCGGCCTGCAATTGCTCGCGATACCGGCGCCGCCATGTGGACAGCATGTTTGCATTGATGCCACTCTCCCGGGCCAGCTTTGCGACCGACACGCCAGGCTCACATGCCGCGGCCGCAAGCCGGCGTCGAGATTCCGGATCATGGTTTGGGCGTCCCTTGCGGCTACCCGGCTTCGCTTCCGACTCTGTCACAGTGGTGTCCATCAAATCGAAAATGATGGGCACCACTTTGATCTCGTGCCGCGCCGGCGTCTATGACGGCCGCCGCAAGGTGCTTAGCATGAATCGGGCGCTCGAATTGGCGCAGGCACTGCAGGAACAATGCGATAACCGGCGCGCCTCCGGTCACACCCGCGCATGCACCGGGGCATCGGGGTTAGCTCGCCTGGACGCTTGACTGGCACCAAGGAAGCACCGCGCGAGCATCAGGCGCGACGATGTGAATCGAATCGCTGTGCAAATTGCGCAGGAGCGCGTCATTGCCGAAGACACCGGGAGGAAGCTGGGCCAAGTTTGATGTCGTCAACGACCTGCTCGGCCCGACACGACGCGTTGGGTGATGTCCTGCATGGGGGCAAGGCATGTCCGCCGATTTGGCTACTTCCGCCTAGCGCCGAACGGCAGCCAGTGCGATGTCCGCTGCGTTTCCAAGCTGTTCGACTTGCCAACATGTGTCGATCAACTTGCGCGTCTGGTCGGCGGGCAAGATGCCGTCCGCAAGATCCGAGAACTTTTTTTCAAGCTGTTGATTGCTCATCGGCACCTCGGTGCTGCCGATCGCGTGCTCGATGAACTTGTGCAGCTTGCGCCCGTCCTTGAGCGTGATGGTCATGTCCACCTGTTCCGGCCTGATTGTCGGGTCGACTATGAGATCCACCTTCTTGCGCAAGCCCACGGCCTGCGGATCCCGGACCTTGGCGTCGCTGAACTGTTTCTCGCCGGCAGCGCCATCGATGATCGCAATGGCCACTGCGTGATAGATGCTAAACTTGCCTTCGAGGCCCATCTGGGGCGATTTCTTTCCCGTCAGTTCGACGACCAGCGGATGCACTCGCAGATCAATGCGATCGATCTGGTCGGCGCTCAGACGGTTCTCGTTGCGAAGCTGGATGGCCGCATCGAGCGCAGGATGAATCACGATGCCGCACGCGAACGGCTTGTAGGTGTTGAGCGTCGATTCCCAGTGCGTGCTCAGCCCGTCGGTGATTTCCTGGTAATCCTGCTTGGTACTGATGGTGTTGGCCCAGCCACGCTTCGCCTCGATCATTCCATCCGAACTCGTGTAATTCTTTTCCGCAAGGATCGCCGCGAACATGCCGTTCGCAGCCGCGCGTCCCGGATTGAAGCTTTTGTTCATCGAACCGAATGATTCGCGCAGACCCACCGGCTGAGATGCCGCCAATCCGAACGCCCAGACCGTCTGCTGCACGCTCAGGCCCATGAGTTTTGACATTGCCGCCGTCGAGCCGAACACGCCGCACGTTCCCGTGATGTGCCAGCCGACATCATAATGATTCGGGTACACCGAATTGCCGATCCGCAACTCCGTCTCCACGCCCAGCACTAGCGCATTAAGGAAGTCCTTGCCCGTAACCGGCCGGTATTGCGCGTAGGCGAGGATGGCGGAGACGACAGGACCGGCCGGATGGATGATCGTCTTCAGATGCGTGTCGTCGTAATCGAAGATGTGGCTGCTTACACCGTTGATGAACGCCGCGTTCATGATGTCGAAGCGCTCAGTGCGGCCGAGCAGATTGGCCTGCGGCGGACCAGAAAATGGCGCGAGCGCCGCCACGGCGCGGTCGACGGTCGGATCGTGCGAGCCGCCGACCGCGACACCCACCCAGTTCATCAACGTTCGAACGCCTTCGCGGCGCGCGTTCCCGGGAAGGTCTTGATAAGCGGTCCGATGAATGAATTCCGCGAGAATACGCGTGACTGGGGGCGGCTTTGAGTCGCTTTTGCCGGGTGGCAAGGGTGTTGCAGCGCTTGATGCTGCATCGCTGTCTTGCGCGAATGCGCGGGTTCCAGCAGTGGCCGATGCTAGCGCGCCGGCAGCACTCGCTTTTAGAAAACAGCGACGATCGACGGTGTTCATGGCTCTTGTATCCTCTTCCCGAATGGATATCGATCTGCGATCAACGGACGGAGCTCACGAATGTCCTCAAGCGTTTCCAACCGTCTGACCTTCTGGATGAGCGCGGCGGTGCGCGTCGCGCCGAGCACTGGCGACATTAGATCGCGCGCCTTCGCGGCAACCGCTCCGTCCGACAGCGGATTCTCCTTGGTGCCCGGCGGAAAGCGCGTGTAGTGCTCGACGGTGCGGCCATCGGTGAGCGTAACTTCGACTCTTGCACCGCGTGGCGCCGCCGGGTCCTGCAAGGCCGGATCGGACTGCACGGTCACGTTCGCTCGCACCTTGAGGATGGCTGGATCGCGCATGAGCGCAGCGTCGTGACTATCGCGGAAGGACACCGCGCCTTTCACCAGCGCCAACGCCACCAGATGCTGACAGTTGACGTCGGGCATTGCACTATCCCCGACAATGCTTTCCGCGTCTGGTGGAATGCGTACCGCAATTGTGCGTACGTTGGCCGGCGTGAGCTTGTAATATTCGCGCAGATGCAACAGGGCGTCGAGCGGCGATTGAATGGGATAGCCCACCGAGTAGGTCTTGATGGCCGTCTCCGTAACATAAAAGCGCGAGCCGAGCTCATCGATCATGGCTTCTCGCGACGGCTTCGAGGACAGGGCGATGAACAGATTATGTGTGCCGTCGAGCACGTCGCTCACACCGGTCATGCCTGACTGCACCATGCTGACCGCCATGACGCCGTTGCGCGCGCCCATGCCCGCAAAGTCGAAGGCTTTCTCGATGTGGTCACGGTCCTTGACCCAACTCCATAGGCCCGACACCTGCTGCGCCGCATAAGAGATGGCGTAGCGCATGCCGGTTTCGTCGAGGTCGGCGAGCGCCGCGGCCGCCCCAAGTGCGCCGAAAGTCGATGCAGTGCCTTCAGCGCTGCGATGTGAACCGCGCACGATGTCAGGGCCCAGAGCCATCAGAAGCCGGCAGGCGAGGTCATAGCCCAACGCGACGGCGCGGATCATCGCCTCACCGCTTTGCGCGCCATATTCGGCCATGGCCAGCGCGGACGGCACGACCGAACTCCCGGGATGCGCCTTGGTGACTGGCTCGAAGTCGTCGGTTTCGTCGGAGTGCGCGCACATTGCGTTGGCAAGCGCGGCATTGACAATATTCGTTCGGATGCGTGTGCCGATCACGCTTGCCTGTGGCGTGCCGCCCAGCTCCCTCACATACTTCGCAGCAAGCATGCCCGGCCGCATGCGCGAACCCGAGACCATCGCGCCGAGTGTATCGAGTATGCGGTGCTTGCACGCCACCACGACGGGCGCCGGCAAGTGCGTCGAACGAGCCCGCGCCATATACTGCGCGAGTCGCGCGGTAATCGCGTCGCCGCGCGCGTCGGCTTTTGCGGCGTTGTTCGTGGCGTCATCAGCGGCCAAGGCGAAGCGCGCACCACCCACGGAAAGCGCGGCGAGTGCGCCCGCCGATCGCAACAATCGACGGCGCCCGAAAACAGGGCGCTTTGACATGTAACGTGTCTCCTTTTCGTTGAACTTTCTGCAGTCAAGGGGGCAGCGCGATCATTGGCAAGATAACAGATTCAACCAATTCTCGTCATCTGGACAAAGTTATGATTCGCCGCGGGTGACGATCGCATTGTTGGCGCGCAAAAATATGTCGCACTACAGCTCCAACTTATAGCCAACTCCATACACCGAGATGATGATTTCGCTTTCGGGCCTGACGTCTTGCAGCTTGCGCCTCAGATTCTTGATGTGGCTGTCAATCGTGCGGTCAGTGACGACGCGATGATCGCTGTACACGTTCTCGAGGATGTACGCACGCGGAAGAATCCTGCCCAACGCCGAGTGCATCAAATGCAGCAGACGGAATTCGATCGGCGTTAGCTTGAGCGGTTTTCCGTCCAGCGTCGCACGATGATAGTCGGCATCGATCGTGAGATCGCGCGCTTTGACCGCACTCTGATTCGTCCATAAGAGCCTCGTCCTGCGCAGGATTGCTTTGACGCGTGCGACTACTTCTCGCGGGCTGAAGGGCTTGCACACGTAGTCGTCCGCGCCCGACTCAAGTCCGAGCAGGCGATCGATTTCATCGACTCGTGCCGTCAGCATAATGACGGGCACGTCAGAAAACGTCCGCAACTCACGGCACACATCCAGGCCCCCGAGACCCGGCAGCATCAGGTCGAGCAGAATCAAAGCGGGGGGCGTCGAGCGAACGAACGGAACAACCTGTAATCCGTTGTGCAATACCTCGACGGAATAGCCTTCCACCCGAAGGTAGTCGCTCATCACGGCCGCAAGCTTCGGCTCGTCCTCGACGATCAAAACAAGCGTTTCGGAGTTGCCAGGCATGCTCTTTATTCGACTGTCGTTGAAAAGTATGCGGTGATTGAGATGCCGCCGTAGGACGACTGAGCCGCCTCAATGCGGCCTCCATGTGCGGTAACGATTGCTCTGCATAACGATAGCCCAAGTCCCGCGCCCCCGCTCTGGCGGCTCCGGGACTCATCGACGCGATAGAAGCGGTCGAACAGATGCGGCAATACACTTGGCGGCACGCCCGGGGCAGAGTCCTGCACATTGACCGACCATTCGCGCGGCGACCCCGTCAATGAGACGTGGATGCGCCCACCGCAATCGGTGTAGCGCAGCGAGTTTTGCAGCAGGTTCTTGAGCAACTGCACGAAGCGTGCGGCGTCGATATCGACGTCCGCATCGGCAAGGCCGCCGTCGCATTCCACGTCGATCGCAAGGCCCTTTGCGAGGATCGACTGCCTCATTCCTTCGACAGAAGTACGTACCAGTGCGTGCACGCGCGCGGGAGCTCTACGGTAACTGAGTTTCCCCACATCGCTCAGCGAGAGGTCGTAGAGATCCTCGATAAGTTTGTTCAACATGCCCACTTCCGCTTGCAAAGACGCAAGTGACGCAGCATCGAATACATGCACGCCATCTTCAATCGCTTCCAATTCGCCGCGCAGCACGGCGAGCGGGGTGCGCAATTCATGCGATACGTCCGCGATGAATTCACGCCGGCAGCGCTCGGCGTTCTGCAGTGAATCTGCTAGCGAGTTAAAGTCTGCCGCCAGTCTGTCGAGTTCGTCGCGATTCTTTTCAGGCACTCGAATAGAGAAGTCACCCGTGGTCAACTGATTCGTTGCGGCCATCAGGCGTCGGATAGGCAACAAGACGAAGCGGGCGAGCACGATTGCAACGGCCGCCGCAAGCACGACGGCGACACCGCAGATTTGCCATGTCGCACGTACCTGCTGCGCCTGGAACGCGATGTCGGCAGCATCCGTCAATGGCGTCGGTCCCTCAGCCGCGAGCCATCCCACGATCTGCTCGCGCACTCGAATCGGCGTCGCGGGTGCATCAGGCGGGCGAAGATCACCAGTGGACACGATCAGCGAGCGGTCGGCATCGAACAACGCAGAGGGCGGGCGCTCGCGCAGACGCGGCGGGGCACGGCGTCGCGCCTCTCCATCGACCGGTTCTTGCGGCAACGCATCGCTCGAAGGTCGCGCATACGAGAGCGAACCGGGCCGCGGGCTGGGCGCATGCATGCCCCAATGCGGACCGTCGCGAGGCTGACCCAACGGTCCCAGGATGCGCGCGACGCTGCCACTGCCAGGAAAGATCCGCCACGACGCGGCAGTGTTCGAACGAGCATCGTCGATTTCGCGCTTCAGGAATTGCTCCTGCGCGTCATCGAGCAAGGCAAGCCATGCCTCGTTGTTGTCGCGCAGGAAGTCCCAGTTCCCGTGCGCGATGTACTCGTTTGACACCCGTGTCAGCAGCGCGCTCATGCGCCCGGAATCGCGTTCGCGCACATAGTGGAGAAAACCGTTCTCGAAGCTCACACGCACCGCGTAGGCCATCGTCAGGGCAGTCACCAGACACGCAACGAGCACGAGAAAAAATATCTTCCAGGCGATTCCCAGGCGAAGTTTCAATGTCAGCACCTTTGCGGCCAAGAGTCCCATGACAAATAAGTGTGCAATTCTAGCGAAGGCTCCTCCCACCATGCAGCTTCGTCACAAATCTCCATTGGGTTTCCACATTTTCTCCATGCTCGTTGCTGTTTTGGCCCGTATCTTGGAGACCGTTCATAGGGTAACCACGGAGAAGTCATATGCGCAGTGCAGCAGGGAAGCAAGCCACGACGCAGCGCCCTTATTGGGTGGGGCACGGCATTAAGCGTCTGAAGGCCGATGACGATAAGCTTCGACGTCTCACGAACGCCCGGGCCGACAACTCAGTGAAAATCCGCGGCTGCCGCGTATCCGCACCGATCGAACGGCCTTGGGGTGGGACCTGCCGCGTGATCGAATGGATCAATACGAGAGGTGAACGATCGTTTCTCGCTGTGCGCGTCGACGCGACGGAGCAGGAGATTCGCGAACGCATGCGGGCCCATGCGAACGGGCGGCGTCACGTCGCCATGGATGCCGCCGCGCTCGGGCGGCCCAAGCTCCGGAGGGCCTGAGCCATGCACGACCCGAAGATCGAGCGACGCATGACGCATCGCATTGTCGTCGTCGACCCGGATCGAGCGACGCTGCAGACATTGTGCGCATTTCTCGATGGTTTCTATCCGCACACGACGCCCTGCACGAACGGCTCCGCGCTCCACGCCGCGCTAAAGCTCGCAAAGCCGTCGCTCGTCGTGCTCAGCAACCGATTGACCGACATACCCATCGCAACGGTCCTGACCGATCTGCGCTCGATGCATCCAGGAGTCGCGATGCTCGTCATCGGCGACGGAGAGAACTGGATGGATGCAGTCATTTGCCTTGAACTCGGCGCGGACGATTTCGTGCGCTTGCCATGCAACGAACGCGAAGTACTCTCACGCATCCGCACTCTGCTGCGTCATCGATCTCCCCCTCTGGTGTCTGCGACGGTGAACGGAACGCAGTTCCGTCTCGGTGAATTCGTGCTGGATATGACGCAGCGTGCGTTGCTGCGCAAGTCCGAGGTGATCAGACTTCACGACACGCTGCTCGACCTAATGGCGCTATTCGCGCGCAATCCGATGATGGTGATGTCGCGTCTTTGGCTGATGCAGCAATTGAGCGGGCAAGGATGCACGCTCTCCGAGCGTTCCGTCGATGTGCTCGTATGCCGGCTAAGAAGAATCGTCGAAGTTGACCCGGCCAATCCACGGCTCATCCATACGATACGCGGTCAAGGCTATACCTACAGCCCCCCACAAGCCGCTTCTACTGCTCTGCATGCGACTCATTCATAGTTGCTATATGTTGACTGCACGGCCTCTTTCGATGCCGGGGAGCTATAGCCCGGCACATTGGCTTTGAATTGCTCGGTGAGTCCGGTATCGACAGTCGATAGTCCTTTGAGCTGCAACTGCACTAATACGCGCGTGCGACTCGTGCCGGCGGTCGAACTCGCGGACGAATCGATGTAGCGTTGCGCTGCAAAGCCAAGTGACCAGCACTGAGCGTCGTATTGCAAGCCGATGAGCCCGGCTGTGATCCGATGCGCGCGCATGTCGAAGTTCACGCGGGCAATGCTCGAAAGGTGGCCCGTCAGCGGCCATTGCGTCGAGGCGACAACCTGATTGATCGGCTGATTGTCGAGTACTGCCAGATCGGCACGCGTATAGCGATACCCGAGATTCAGCACGTGCCGCTCGGCCGGACTCCACACGAAGCCCGCAGTCGCGCGTTCCAGTTCATCCCGCTCCTGGTTGAACTGAAGTGCCTGTTCCATCGAGAAACGCGCGCCGATGTTCAACGATGCGCCTGCGATTAGATCGGAATGGTCAGCCGACGAAGGGACGTCGTTCGGCTCGAGCGTTACGCGTTGCTGCCGAAATGAGTACGACTGCGCGATGACGAAGCGAGCCAGTTCTGCCCCTGATTCTGGGCTTAAAAGACGCGTCGTCAACGCAGCCGTCATGCGGTCCTGATCCGCAACGCGGTCTCCGCCGACAAACGTGTTGGTCGTGAAGATTTCGGCAAGGCCGAAGTCAGCAGTGGCCGTATCGAAGAGCGGCGCATAACTTTGGTTACGATAAGGCGTATAGACGTAGAACAGGCGAGGCTCCAGCGTCTGAATGAGATTTGTGCCAAAGAGTCGCACGTTGCGTTCGAAAACCAATCCGGTATCGAGGCTCGCAGTCGGTACGTTGACAGTGAAGTCACGCGGCTGACCCGAGGGTGCGTCGGTGCCGATGCTGCTCAGGTGATAAGACGCCATGTGCCACTGCAGCATCGGCTTGAAGAAAAAACTCGGCCGGTTGATCGAGTAACTGACATAGGGATTGAAGACGAAGCGGTCGCCTTGCGTTGTGTCTGCGGTGGAAATCGTGAAGCGTGTCGCGTTTGCCTGCGCGCCGAAGTCGAACCCGCTGACGTTGTAACGTGCATAGCTGACGTCCGCTTCAGGCTCGCGATTATATGGCGGGCTCGAATCAAAGGTCTGCCAGCGCTGCTCGCGCAAAAGGACGGACCAGGGCCCACTCTTGTAGGTCAGGCCAGCTTCCTGTTGGAACACGGTCTGGGTGCCGGCAAGATAATTCGTCGCGGAGCCGAGATCGTTGGTGAAATCGGTATCCGAGACTCGGTTGTAACTCACGTATCCCGCGAATCCCGCGCCGAATGTCTGATCGTGCTTGAAGACGATCGAATAGCGGCTTGCCTTTGCGACTGCGTCGTCGGGAAGGTACGAGATGCGCAGTTCGCCTGAATACGTCGGCGACAAATAGCGGAAGTCGGGCGTGAACATGACGCCGCGCTTCGACAGTGCGCGCGTCGTCAAAGTGAGGTCGTAGTTTGGGGCGATGTTGAAGTAGTAGGGCAGTGAGACATCCCAGCCATTGCTGGAACCATAGGAAAAGGTTGGCGGAAGCAGCCCGCTTCTTCGCGCCGAGTCCAGAGGAAACGACAGCCAAGGGCTCCCGAAGATGGGCACGCCTTGAAAGAACAGCACGCCGTTGCGCGCGATGCCGCTATCAGCGGCGTTGTCCATATCAAACCGGCTGGCTTTCAGGTACCAAGCGGGATGATCCGTACATTCACAGGCGGTGTAAGTACCGTTGTGAATGACGGAACGGTCTCTGTCGATGAGATCCGCCCGCTCGGCGCTTCCACTGCCGTTCGACAAGCGGAAGCGATACTTCGGCGCGCTCATATAACCTTCCATCGCGTCGACGCTCAGATGCGCCTCCGGCCCGTGGAACACATCGCCGGAACGAATGAGCCTTACGTTTCCATACGCATCGGCATGATCCGTGTCCGTACCGTAATGCAGTGCATCGCCCTTGATTACGCGGCCCGAGCGGCGCAATTCGGCGTGACCTTTGAGCGATGCATCAACGTCGGTCGTGGCGCGCAGCGCATCGGAAATTCCAAAAACGGCGGGGCGCGTGAACGAAGGTGGGGGTGTATCGTCCAGTCGCGTGCTCAAACGCAAATCGGTCTGCGCGGAAGCAGGCTGGATGGCAAGCGCGCGGGCGCTCAGCAACAGCAGCGCAAGGCGCTTGCAAAGTATCACGAGGATCTAAACCTTAGAACGCGGTGCCGATCTGGAACTGAAACTTTTGATAGGTGTCGCCGCTGTGACGCACAATCGGAAAGCCGAGACTGAGTTTGAGGGGGCCAATCGGGGAAATCCACTCGAGCCCCATGCCGTAGCTGTAGCGCAAGCCGTTGGCGCCGGTGCTATTGCCGGAGTCGCCCCAGACGTTGCCGCCATCTACGAATGTGAACACGCGCAAAGTGCGGTCGTAGCCAGTGCCGGGCAGCGGGAACGTCATTTCAATGTTGGCAACGAGCATCGTCGAGCCACCGATCGGGTCGTTGGTGGTCTTGTCGCGCGGACCAAGCGAACTCGATTCATAACCGCGTACCGACCCGATTCCTCCTGCAAAATAGTTCTTGAAGATCGGATAGGACTTGCCGCCGATGCCTGCGCCATAGCCCGCCTGAAAATTCATTCCGAGCACGAAGCCGCGCGAGAACGAGTGATAGTACTGCGCTGTGACATCGGTCTTATAGTACTGAGTGTTACCGAGTGGCGTACCGACTTCCGCATTGGTCTGGAAGTAGTAGCCGCGGCTTGGCACGAGCGCGCTGTCACGGTTGTCGCGCTTCCAGCTGGCAGTCACTGGCACGTTGTTCACCACGCGGCCGAATTCGCTTACGTAATCGAGATAGGCCTGAGGCGTCGAGGAGTCGGTGTTAAAGCGGTTCTGTTCGAAGCCCGTGCCGAAGTAAATCATGTCCGACTCGGAAAACGGAATCCCAAACTTCGTGTCTGCACCGACAGTTACAATACGAAAGCTCGAGTCACTCGAATAGTAGAGGGGATAGGTCGTCTTGTAGTAGGCATCGGTGATGCGCTGAATGCCGTCGATGGTGAAGTAGGGATCGGACTGCGTGACGCTGAGCGTACGATAGGTCTTCGCGGTGTTCATATTTACTCCGAGGCTCGTGCCCGAGCCGAACACATTGTCTTGCGTGATGCCGGCGGACAGCACGACGTTGTCCGTCGATGAAAGGCCCGCCCCGAGCGTGATCGCGCCGGTCGGCTTCTCGGTGACTTTGACCTGCAAATCGACTTGGTCGGACTGGCCTTCAACGGGAATCGTGGTGACATCGACATCCGTGAAATAGCCGAGCCGGCTGACACGGTCCTTCGATAGCCTCAACGCCTGGCTGTCGAACCACGCGCTTTCGAATTGCCGCATTTCGCGGCGCACGACCTCGTCGCGGGTACGCGTATTCCCAACGACATCGACATGACGCACATAGACACGCTTGCCGGGGTCCACCTGCAACGTGAGGCTGACCGTGTGATGAACCTGGTCAATATCGGGCTGCGCATTGACCGTCGCGAATGCGTAGCCGTATTCTCCGAGCTTGTCGACGAGCGCCTTCGTGGCTTGTTCCAGTTTCTCCGCCGAAAAGCGTTCGCCTGTCTTGAGCTTAGCTAGCTTCGACAACTCTGTTTCGCGCCCCAACAGGTTGCCTGCCAGCTTGACGCTCGTAATTGTGTACGACTCGCCTTCGTGTAGCGTCAAGGCGAGATACATGTCCTTTTTGTCAGGTGAGATCGACACTTGCGTCGATTCCACACTGAATTCCAGATAGCCGCGATTCAGATAGAAAGAGCGTAGGTTTTGAAGATCTCCGGAAAGCTTCTCCTTCTGATAGAGGTCATTTTTCGTGTACCAGGAGAACCAGTTCGGCGTGGACAACTGCATTTCTTCGGTCAGCGTTCGCGCATCGAATTTCTTGTTGCCAAAAAAATTGATTTGCCTGATCTTGGCGCTAGGACCCTCGGCAACGGCAAACAACAACTGCACGCGTCCCCGGTCGAGCGGGGTGGCGGTCGTCGTCACGTCCACGGCGTAATGCCCGCGCGTCAAGTATTGACGCTTCAGTTCTTGCTCTGCGCGATTGACCAATGCTTTGTCGTAAGGCTGTCCGGGCGACAGTCCCACGGCCTTCAAGGCTTTCGACAGATTCTCCTGATCGAACTCATGCACGCCTGAAAAATCGACAGCGGCTATCGACGCGGCCTCGACGACCCGTACCGTCACTACTTCTCCATCGGTCGAAACACTCACGTCCCTGAACAAATGGGTGTCGTACAGCGCCCGAATCGCGTCGCTTGCACGCGTGTCGGTGAACGTATCGCCGCGCTTGATCGGCAGGTAGGCAAAGACCGCCGTCGGATCGATGCGATGCGTGCCTTCGACACGGATATCACGCACGATGAAACTCTCGCTCGCGTGCGAATGGGCGCTTGCAATCGCACTTGCGGCAAATGCAAGCGAGTGCAGGGTGTGTTGCTTCATTCGGTATTTCTGAAAGGAGATAGGGAACGATCGCGTTACTGCACGAAGCCGTTGGAACTGCTTACGGTGAACGATGGTAGTTGCCCGGTGGCTACTCCGATCACTTCATGCATCTGGATGGCGCTCTCACGATGGATTCCAAAAGAGAGTTGTGCGCCGCCGTCGAGCGTGAAGGAGAGGATCAAAGCGCCGGTGCCATGCTTGTCTCCGGTGACTTCCCACCCTGCACAACGCATCGTGAACTTGCGCGCTCGATCCTTTTTCCTCATTCGCTCGGAACACGCTATTGCATTGGCGAGCGCA
This sequence comes from Caballeronia grimmiae, assembly GCF_022879615.1. Taxonomy (NCBI): domain Bacteria; kingdom Pseudomonadati; phylum Pseudomonadota; class Betaproteobacteria; order Burkholderiales; family Burkholderiaceae; genus Caballeronia; species Caballeronia grimmiae. The sequence continues at coordinate 198,411 of NZ_CP084276.1, read as the reverse complement.
GCGAGCATCTCGTGCATGACGGAAAAGTGCATTGCGACGGATGCTCCGCAGCGCGCGTCGGCAAGAAGGAAGCTACCGTCGTTCGTGAGCCGGAAGCCTTCTAGCGAATCAATGATCAATGTCGGTCGCATATCCGCTCGGTTTCAAGTAACGAAGAGCGCGAAGTGTACGGAAACGAATGTGCAAGTGGGTTACCCGCTTATTACAGCAGGTTGCGCGCAACCGACGGGCGTACGCTGCCTAACCAAACCTTACCAAGCGAGCGTTGTGAATCGTACGTCGAGTATAGTGATCGGCGCCTGAGGCCCGGTTCAGATCGGCGCCCGAGGCCCGGTTCAGATCGGCGCCCGAGGCCCGGTTCATTATGTAGCGCGCGTCGCATATATCTGTGGCGGCGGGCCGATAGTCCGATAAGCGGCTCGAGAAACGCTTCGCAGAGCCGATTCGTTTCGCTGAGATACGCCCGCATCCATTTGACACCTCTCCATCGCGAACAGCGGAACTCGCTCCCCAATGCAAACGATTGCCTGCCTGCATTCATTTCGACTCGAACCTCACTACAGAGCCCGAACTTGTCCGCCAAGCCTCATCGCTCCCGCGGCTTCGTGGGCTGGCGTTGTCTTCCTGGCGCTGTTCTGTCACGCATCATTTGCCGCCGTAACAATGAATTTCTCGCACGCGGAAATCACGGAAGTAGCGCGCGCCATAGGGCTTTCAACCTCGAAGACAATAATCGTCGACCCGCGGGTGAAGGGGCAGCTCGATCTCGTTTCAGAGCGTCCGGTTTCGGAGGATGAAGCGCTTAAAACCCTGCAGTCCGCGCTGCGAATGCAAGGCTTCTCGCTGCTGCAGGATCATGGCGTGCTCAAGATCGTGCCCGAAGCGGATGCAAAACTGCAAGGCGTTCCCACGTATGCCGGCAATCAACCCATTGCAAAGGGTGATCAGATCATCACGCAGGTCTTTCAGCTTCACCGGGAATCCGCCAACAGCCTTCTTCCGAGCCTGAGGCCACTCATATCGCCCAACAATGCGATCAGCGCAAATCCGAGCAACAACACGCTGCTCGTCACCGACTATGCGGACAACGTGCGGCGCATAGCCTCGATTATTGCGGGCATCGAAGCTGCATCGAGCCCGCATATTGCTGTGGTTCAACTCAACTACGCGGATGCAACGGCCGTCTCTCAACAAGCTCAGAAGCTGCTCGATTTGACCGGCATCGGCAACAGCGACCCGACGCAAAAGGTCGTGATCGCGCCAGATCCTAGAAGCAACGCCGTCGTGCTGCGCTCGAGCGGCGCTACGCGACTCGACGAGGCTGAGAACTTGGTCGTCAAGCTAGACACGCCGACGAGGGCGCCGGGAAACATACATATCGTCACGTTGCGCAACGCAGACGCCACTGATGTATCGAAGACGCTTCGACGGATTCTGGGGCAATCGCCGGGCGGTGATCCCCAGCCCAGCACAGGGAGCGGTGGCAGCACGCAAAGTACATCCGGGCTTCCGGGCAGCAATGGAACATTGCCTCCGTTGCCTAGCGGTGCCGATTCCGCGTCTTCAGTGGGTGCGGCGTCGTCTCAAGCTAGCAGTCCTTCCGGCGGCGCTAATGGAACGCAGTCACGCTTAGCCGAGGACAAGGACGACAAAGGCAGCGGTGAAATCGTTGCAGACGTATCGACCAATTCCTTGATCATCACGGCTCCCGAGCCAGTGTTCCGAAATCTCAGTACGGTCATCGCCAGGCTAGATCAGCGCAAAGTGGAGGTCTATATTGAATCGCTGATCATGGAAGTCTCATCGAATAAAGAAGGTGAATTCGGCATTGAATGGCTGACCACAGCTGGCTTACAGGCGGTCGCCGGGACGACGACGAATGTCGGTCTTGTCGCCGGCTTCGGAAACATTCTCGGCACAAAGGGTCTTTTCCGCGCGTTGCAGTCGAATGCGGATGTCAACGTCCTTTCGACGCCAAGCCTGATTACGCTCGACAACCACGAAGCGCGAATCTTGGTAGGAACAAATGTGCCGATTGAGTCCGGTTCGTACTCGACGAACACCACGGGATCCTCATCGGTGTCTGCTTTCAATACCTACGACCGCAAGGACGTCGGTGTCATGCTGAACGTGAAGCCGCAGATCAATCAGGGAGGGACCATCACACTGCAGGTCTACCAGGAAGATTCAAGTGTGCAGAACGGAACTGCGGATCAGGCGGGCGGTTATAGCATCGACAAACGGTCCCTCCAGACGACCATTCTTGCCGACGACGGCCAGATCGTCGTGCTCGGCGGTTTAATTAGCGATAATTACACGAACGGCAATAGCAGAATCCCGTGGGTATCCAAGATTCCCGTTCTGGGAGCATTGTTCAGGCACGAGACGAAAAGTCGTGCGAAGACTAATTTGTTGATCTTCCTGAGGCCCGTCATCGTTCGAGACGCCTCCACCCTCCGGGCAATTGCCGCCGACCGGTACGCGAGCATGCAAGCGAAGACCGCAACATACAAAAGCGACAACTGGCTAGAAAAGGACGACGCCACGCCGTTATTGCCGTCTCTGGACGGCGACGTCCGGGACGGTAGCAGTAACCTCATTGATCTCAGTCATGTGCCCCAATGATCCGGCGTAGCCTAAGCGACATCGGACGGCTGGCTTCGTGCGGATCTCTCGTTTCGCATCGCGAACGGACGAGTGTCGCGCTATTGGAATCAACAGCGGGTTCTGATTTTGACTATCCGTTGAGGGTGCTCAGAAACGATAAGTTACACCGACTTTCACAATCGGATAGAAACGCAACTTGTCTACCTCTGCCTGCATCACCAACGCGAACCGTCGCACCGTAAGCAGGCGATTCCGGCGTTGCGCTCCAGATCGAGCCAGTCCAGTCCTGTCGATGACGCTTTGTGCTCAAACGTATCCGTCCTCGCGGGCATCGACGAACACCGCGAAGCTGCGCAGAAGCCGATCTTGGGCCAGATACTTGAACCCCATGGCGCGATGCAGCTCGACATAACGACTAACAGCGTTGGTTAGCATGACACACCTCCTTGCCAAGGCTGGGCGATCTCACGTAGCAACGCTAGATCGACCTTCGCATAGTGCGCCGTTGTCTCGGGTGATCGATGCCTTAGAACTGTCCCGATCGCATCCAGCTTAGCGCCTCCCCGCAGCATTGATGTCGCGATTGCATGTCGAAGAAGATTCGCCCCCTTCGATGGCGGTCTAGCAATACCAGCGCGGGATAATGCAACGCCAACAATCGAACACACGGTCGCGGAGGTCGCAAATGGCCGCCACGGCGCATTCATGCATAGGAACACGCGATCAACGGGAGCTGGTGGCCGAATGCTCGCGAGATATTTGAGTAATGCGTCGCCCGCATCTTGCGGCAACCGAAGCCGGACTTCTCGACGACTTTTACCTATGAGTCGGAGTTCCGCCGAGCGCCAGTCGATATCTTCAAGACATAAGGCTACGATTTCTCCGCCGCGCAAACCGAGACGAGCCAATAGAAGCAGAATCGCATGGTTACGCACTCCAGTATCCGTTTCAAGGTCACATGAATTGACGATACGTTCGATGTCCGCCTGCGCCAGGTATGTGGGGAGAGCTGACAGCCGCCAATGCGCAACTGTCGGCACCGTAAGGTCCAGTCCTGGGCGGCATAGGCCGACTGAAGCGACGAACCGCAAATATATCCTCAAAGCCGATACGACACACTTGGCATTGGGAATCTTGTTGCGCTTCACTTCGGAAGTGATGGCATCGCGCACCATTGCAGCGTCCCATTCCGCCGTGTTGGTACCCAACGCCGGCAGCAACTTGCAGATCAGACGTTTGTGCCGGTCGAGGATCCGCGACGACAGGCCACGATGATTGAGAAGCCAGTCGCAGAATTCAACATCGACGATGGGAAGAAAATGCTTCTATGCATTGGTCATTAATTGCTTCGGCAGCTATGCGATGGCGTTCACGCCAGCCCTCCAAAAGATGCCGCCATGCAGGCGGCCGAAGGAGGTTTGGCTATGGCTACCCCGAACAGCTTTTTCGCAGCACAAGTGCACGCATTGACTCCAGGTGCTCTTGGGCCGGATCTCGATGCGTTCACCATGCGCGATCGATGCTGCGTATCATGAAATGGTACATTCTGCGTATCCCAGTGCGTTTGAGCACCGAGGTTTTGGCGTCATCGCCACTTGCGCGGGCAGCGTCTCATGGACCACCGCCACTGGAAGCATGGAAGTCGTCTACCACGGCCGCCGCGAGGTGCTTACCTTTCGCCTATCGATTGCCGGTTTGCAGTTCCAGTCACTGCTATCCTTTCGAGCGCCGCTAACGGGCATTTTCGGCCACTCGCCTGGCGGATCCTAGGTGTCAGTCCAAATGGCTGCTTTTGCCCTTTACATCGGGTAGCCGGGTTTTTTGTACAGCGTATGCGAGCGCGCCTCGATGTCCGGCCGGTAGACTTCATCCTTCCAGCGATCTGACGTAATCTCTTCAAAACCCACCGAAACTGACGCTTCGCCGCAGCCCAGAATTGCGCATCACATCTTCCGTGATCGCCTCCGCCAGACGTCGCTCTTGCTCTTCTGTCTTTCCGGGCCAAGCTTCAACGATGATATGTGGCATGTGATGACTTCTCGGTTGGTTGAAAGTTGGCGAAACCTGCAATCTCAGCTCAATGTGCCGTGAAGCCACCGTCAACCGGCAGTCCTACACCGACCACGAAGCTGGCTCCCGGACTGCAAAGCCAGAGGACTGCGGCAGCAATTTCATCGACCAAACCGAGGCGGCCGATAGGCTGTTGCTTCATGATTTCGGCCATTGCGTCGGATTGGTCCTTGAGCATGTCCCGAACCATAGGCGTGTCAATCGTCCCTGGGCAAACTGCGTTGGTGCGGATGCCGCGAGGTGCGTATTCGACGCCGGCGCTTTTTGTCATACCAAGGACGGCCTGCTTAGTACCGTGGTAGGAGGCGCGCCCCGGCAAGCCCACCAAGCCTCCAAGTGACGAGCAATTCACGATTGCCCCCGTGCCTTGTTCACGCATGATTCGAAGTTCATGCTTCATGCAAGCCCAGACACCAAACTGGTTGACCGCCGTCACTTTCTGGAAGCTGTCCGCTGTTTCGTCCGCTGCGTCGCTGGGGGGCACTTGAATGCCTGCGTTGTTTAAAACCATGTCAAGACTGCCATATTTCGCGACTGCTCGGTCCACTGCAGCGGCGACTTGAGCTTCATCGGTTACGTCGCACCGCACGCCGAAGGCGACGCCGCCTTCGCCGGCGATCTTTGCGGCTTGCTCACTCGCGAGATCGCCGTCGCGATCAGCAAGAACAACCGCCGCGCCGCTTCTCGCAAAGGCGCGGGCCGTCGCCAACCCCATACCCATTGCAGCGCCAATAACGAAGGCGACTTTTCCTTTGAAGTCGTAGACTACTGTCATGATTTCCTCTCTTCTGGTACGTCACAGCACGGGAGCCCAATGAACTTCGATGTGCGCAGTCCGGTCGGGGTATGTGCCAGACCTCAATACGTTTGACTGGTAGGCCGGAATAGCACTTCGTTGATGTCAACGTCATCGGGCTGGGCGATGGCGAATGCCACCACACGCGCGAACGAACTGGCCGGAATCGCGTCCTCGTAGACCGCTGCCATTCCCGCGGCGACACCCCGATCGGCGATCGTGTCGATCAGTTCGGTCGCCACCGCTCCCGGCGAAACGATGGTCGTGCGGTTACTCCAGGGCTTGACCTCCTGGCGAAGCCCTTCCGAAATGGCGCGAACGGCCCACTTTGTGCCGGCGTACGCTGCGCCGCCAGGGCCAACCTTGTGACCAGCGACAGAGGAAACGTTGACGATCTGCCCGGACTTTTGCGACTGCATCTGCGACAGCGCAGCCGCGATGCCATACAACACACCCTTGATATTGACGTCGATCATCTGATCCCACTCATCGACCTTCCGCTTCTCCAGCATGGAACTCGGCATAAGACCCGCGTTATTCAGCAGCACGTCAATTCGCCCGTTTAGCTCGACAGCGCGATCGACCAGCGCCTTGACCTGTGCCCGATCCGTGACGTCGGTTTGCACTATCGCTTTGGCATCAAGCCCTAATTCGCTCGCAAGCGCAGTCAGTGGTCAAGACGCCGTGCACCCAAGACCACTTTCGCCCCTTGCCGGGTGAGGTAGCGTGCAGTCTCGGCGCCAAGCCCGCTACTTGCGCCGGTAATGACAACGACTTTGCGGTAAATGTTCTCGCTCACCACTTACCTCGATATTGTGCTGGCGCGTCGGCGCGCGCGAGCAGAGGCCCGCGTGGGCGCGCCGGTTAAGACCGAGATTTCTGCCCGATGGTTTTCGTTCGGCGCGACGGCTAGCTGGGGCGTTTCAGAAAGACATCTTTGAACACGGGCATCGCTAAAAAGACGTTCGGCCAACCCGCGTAGAACGCGAGCTGTGTCAGTACTTCGGACCCCTCGGCTTTGGTGAGCCCGTTATCCATCGCGCGATCGAGGTGATACGGAATTTGCGCGACCTGACCATTGGCTACGAGAGCACTTACGGTAACGAGGCTCCGGTCGCGCGGCGCGAGGCCGGGACGCAGCCAAAGGTCGCGAAACAGTGCATCCGTCGTGTAATCAACGACGCCGGGGGCGACTGCGCCGAAGTTTTCCTGAACCGTCTCCGCGCGCTGTTTCTCGGTGGCCTCGTTTAGAGGCAAGAGTGCAACATCGGCGGGAGGCAGTTCGCCGGGACCAATGGCACGTTGGTCAAAAACTTGCCTGGCGATCTGCGAAGCAGCCGTTGCATTCGCCCACCCGGAATAGAAGGCCAGATGCGCAATCATTTCTGAGATTCCTGCGGGCTTCACACCGCTATCGAGCGCAAGACCAAAGTAAAACGGCATCTCGATGGTCTGGTTGCGGGCGATGAGCACGGACAGTGTCACAACGCTCCGGTCGCGTGCGGAGAGTTCCGGCCGTTTCCACAAACCGCCGAGCACGGTCTGCTTCGTGTACCGCTCGAACGCCGGCGATACAGACTTCGGGTCGGCAGATGTAATCGGTTCTTGCACGGTTCTCATCCTTTGCGAATCAGCGCAGGCGCATACAAGCACCGCCATGCCAACTACCACGACGAGGCGCGCGATCCGGCGTGCCTGTGGGTCACGGTTGGCGATATTGCGCATCGGTTACCTGTTCAAGCCAGTTGACGTTTTTGCCATCGAGCGCTTCCTGTAGAGCGACGTGTGTCATGCCGGTGGTGGACGTTGCACCATGCCAGTGCTTCACGCCCGGCGGAATTGACACCACATCGCCGGCGACGACCTCCTGCTTCTCGTGGCCCCCCGCTGGATCGAGCCTCTGCCCGACGTAATCAGCAACGTCTGCCCGAGCGGATGCGTATGCCAGGCCGTACGGGCACCGGGCTCCAACGTCACCATTCCTCCCGACAGACGCGACGGCGCGTTGGACTGGAACAGTGGGTCGATTCTTACGTTGCCGGCAAAGCGTTGCGTGCCGCCCGAGACGGAAGGCTGAGAGCCACTATGCGCGACCGTGATTGATTCGCCCCCGGTGTCCGCAGCAGACGCCGAGAAGGACGCTGATAGCAGCACCGCAATGGCAATGGTCACCGATGCGCGCTTCCTCACTGCTGTTCACCGCTCGCGAGATACTGCTCATCTGTCACCTTCTCCAGCCACTCGACATTCTTGCCGTCGAGTGCTTCCTGAATGGCGATGTGTGTCATCGCCGTAGTCGATGTCGCACCGTGCCAGTGTTTATGGCCCGGCGGGCACCAGATCACGTCGCCCGCACGAATTTCAACCCTTGCTTCGCCTTCGCATTGAGTCCAGCCGCAACCGGCCGTCACGAGAAGCGTCTGCCCGAGCGGATGCGTGTGCCATGCCGTGCGTGCGCCCGGCTCGAAGGTGACGGCAGCGCACGATACTCGCGCCGGCGGCGGAGGGGCATTGAGCGGGTCGATCCGGACAGTACCGGTGAACCATTCCTCGGGGCCTTTCATTGATGGCTGTGAGCCAGTGCGTTTTAGTTGCATGATGTCCTCGCCGATGAAAAAAACACTGACCATAATGTAAGCCTATGTTGACCCATGCACTAGATGGCGCAATCGGCATACCCTTATGCTTGGGAGCATCAATGAAGGAAGATTTCAACGACCTCGTCGGTTTCATCGCCGTCGCTCGCGAACGCAACTTCACCCGAGCGGCGGCGCAACTGGGGGTTTCGCAGTCGGCGCTGAGCCGAACCGTAGCAGGATTGGAGCGAAGCATTGGTCTGCAACTTCTAACGCGCACGACACGCAGCGTCTCTTTAACTGAGGCGGGGGAGCAGTTGCTCTCTGCGATCAGACCACGGTTCGAAGAAATCGAGGCAGAAGTCGCTTCTTTACGCGGAATGACAAATCGGCCGAGCGGCACCGTGCGCATTACCACTACGGATTACGCCGCAAACACCTATGTCTGGCCGCGCTTGCAGGCGTTGCTTCGCGAATATCCCGAACTCAAGATCGAGTTGGTGAATGACTACGGCCTGTCCGACATTGTGGCCGATCGCTTCGACGTCGGAGTAAGGCTTGGCGACCAGGTCGCGAAAGATATGGTCGCAGTTCGCATTGCACCTGACATGACCATGTCGATCGTGGGTTCACCAAGCTACCTGCGGTCGAGGCCTCAGGCAAAGAAACCGCAGGACCTCACTTTGCATAACTGCATCAATCTGCGCTTACCAACGCGAGGATCTTTGCTGCCCTGGGAGTTGTCGAAAGGCCGGCGCGAATTACAGGTAAGAGTCGAGGGTCAGCTCACGTTCAACAACGTGTATCAAATGGTTGATGCGGCTCTTGCAGGATTTGGCCTCGCCTACGCGCCGAAGGATTTGGTCGAGCAGTACGTCCACGTTGGGAGGCTTGCATGGGTGCTTGATGACTGGTACCCGACCTTCGTGGGACATCACGTCTACTATTCGACCGGGCGAAAGTCTTCGCGAGCGGTCCAGCTCGTAATCGACGCATTAAAGGCGGGTTACCAGAAACCGGCTATGGACCGGTCCTTTGCCTAGGGAGGGCCGCTCCGCGCACAGAACAGACATAGCGGCTGTACTACCGCGAACGGCCGCTGAGGGTCGGTGAACGAAACCGCTCGCGCGGTAGGGGCTGCGGTTCCACTTGACGGGTAGTGAGAGTTGGATGGTGCGATCCCGTATGTTGAAGGTCGGGGCAATCCGCCCCTTTTTCAAGGGAGCCGCATGCTGCAATCACCTTTACTGCGCGCAAGAAGATGATTCCGGATCGTTACCGCCTCAGATGCATCTGGCAATTTGCTTCCGTCGCCGGCCGCGTGGCTGTGGAGAAAGTCGCGAATGAAAGACCCATAGACAGGCAGCGAGTTCTTCGCTAGTCCGCAATCCTGCCTTAGATAATCCAAGTATCGCCAATAGAGGTTCTTAATCTCCGACTGGCCACTTAACGTCGGCGGGCAGAGAATGGCTTCGGCGCGCAGGTAGGCGATAAACTGTCGCAACGTCGGACGCGCACGCTGGGCACGGTCTTGTGATGCCTCGATCATGCGCCTCATAAAGCGAGCCGTGACAGACTCATCAAGACCAGTCAGGTCGATGTTCCTGTTCCTCATCCACCCAGAGAACGTACACAGGACACTTCGGTTGTTGCGAAGCGTTACCTCGGAATAGTGTGCGGCGCGTAGACGGTCAAAAAATGCATCAATATGACGGGCCGGCAGCCCGCTGGACTCGCTGACTCTGCGTGTCACCTTCATTTGATCTCTCCTGGCCAGCGAGATAGCCAGCCTGAGAAATCATACGGTTATGCCGACACAGCAATCACGAACGACCCTACCCACCGTCGCGCGCATACAGGACGCGGCATAATCGGGGAGTCGGCATAATCGGTCGAAAATCAGATACGTCCATGGGCCATCGGCAGGTCCAACTGGTTGTCCGCAGGGTCGCTGCGGGCTGGCCAACGCGCCGCTGCGATCATGAGCCTCATTCGATCGGCGCAACTCAGCGGGCGCCAATCCCATGCATATCGCAAGGACATCCTGACCCGCCTGCCGGCTCACAAAGCAAGCGACATGGCAACATTGCTGCCGCATAACTGCAGCCTGTCGCGCCTGTCGAGTAATCCGTCGTTCGTCAAAACGGGTTCACTGGCCGCTTACGCTGGAACCGCGAAATAGACGGAACGAGGACTTTGGACAATGAGCGCATGGTTTATCCTGATCGGAAATTTAAGTTGCCATATGCAGCGACAAGATCAGTGTAGGGGAGAACCCGATGAAGAAATACGCTCCCCCCCAAAGCAAATGCGCGGGATTTCTGCCCACCGGATTCTCTGTGATTGAGCAAGTTGGTCTCTACTTCGCTCCTTCAGTTCGCTGCGGAAATTCAATTACCGGCTATGGGCGATGGGTGCCTTGGTATCGAACGTCGGCACATGGATGCAGCGTACTGCGCAGGACTGGCTTCTCCGGACCCAACTGACGCATCACGATGCATCGGCGGTGGGCACGGTAATGGCGCTTCAGTTCGGGCCGCAGCTATTGCTCCTGCCATGGACAGGCTTTGCGGCAGATTACTTGAACCAGCGAAAGCTTCTCATGATCACTCAGGCGACGATGGGCGCGCTTGCTCTCGCGCTCGGCATTCTCACAGTCGCGGGTGTTGTTTAATTGTGGCAAGTGCACGTGTTCGCCTTTCTATTCGGATGCGCATCCGCGTTTGACGGTCCGGTGCAGCAGACCTTCGTCGGCGCACTCGTCGGCGACGCCGACCTGCACAATGCCGTGGCGCTCAACTCGACGTCCTTCAACGCGGGCAGGATGATCGGGCCTGAGGTAGAGGGTGTCGTCATCGGTTCGATCGGGACGGGCTGGGCGTTCATGCTGAACGGCGCTAGTTTCTTCGCCGTGCTGGTATCGATGTCGCGGTTCCGTCAATCCGAGTTGCGGGGGAACAAGCGCGCGCATCGGTCACGCAAGGGAATGAGCGAGGGCTTTGTCTATGCGTGGTCGCGGCCCGAGCTAAAGGCGAATCTCGTCATGCTATTTTTGATCGGCACCTTCGGCCTAAATTTCCCCATCTTCATTTCGACGATGGCGGTCGGCGTGTTTCACGCGGATGCGCGCGGCTACGGCCTGCTGACATCAATTATGGCCATCGGCACGATGTCGGGCGCGTTCCTGGCTGCGGGCCGTGAAAAGCCCGGCTTACATGCCTTGCTTATCGGCGCCGCGGTCTTCGTCTGGGCTGCGCACTTGCGGCGCTTGCGCCGGGTTACTGGATGTTCGCTGGGGTGCTCGTAATCACCGGCGTGGCGGCGCCGACGTTCACCAATACAAGCACCAGCCTGATGCAGTTATCGACCGAGCCTGTTATGCGCGGTCGAGTGATGGCGCTGCGTCTGGGCATCGCTTTGGGAGGTACGCCGATAGGCGCGCCCATCGTTGGATGGGTTGCAAATCACTTGGTCCTCGTTGGGCGCTGGGGATAGGAGCTCTCTCCGGCTGCGCTGCCCCACTATTGGGAACGATCATGTTCAGGCGCTGGACGCTTAGTCCGCTGTCTGAGGGAAAAAGCGACGGCGCCTCCGCGGCCGACCGAAGTTGAGAGTCTCTGGTTGGTATCTCCTTGACTCAAAAGCAACGATTCGAGAGATAGGCGGCGTCGTAAATCGTTTCAGTGGCTATCCGGATCCAATTCACCGTCTCGCATACGGCAACCTGGCCTCTTGAGCGTCTTTTTGCATCAAGGAGCGGCCGTCGCGCTCATGAGGCTTCGAGCGTCAGTTGAGGGTCGGCGAACGAAACCGCTCGCGCGGTAGGGGCTGCGGTTCGACTTGGCGGGTATTGAGAGGTGGATGGTGCGGTTCCGTATGTTGAAGGTCGGGGCAATCCGCCCCGTTCTTCAACGGAGCCGCACCATGACCTCCATTCAACCGGGCGTCAGCCCTCTGCGTCAGCGTATGACAGATGACATGCGCATGCGCCAGCTTTCTACGAAGGCTCAGGCGAACTATTTGCGCATCGTGCGTGAATTCGCTCGCTATCTCAAACGCTCGCCCGACACCGCGACGGTCGAAGACCTGCGAAACTACCAGTTGTATCTGGTCGATCGCGGAACATCGGCTATCTCTCTCAATGCTGCAATCACCGGCCTGAAGTTCTTTTTCGACATTACGCTTCAGAAGCCGCAATTGATGGCTCGGATGCAGCCGGTGCGCGTGCCGCGCGTACTGCCGGTTATCCTCAGCCCCGAGGAGTCCGGCGACTGATTGCGGCAACAGGTAATTCAAAGCATCAGACAGCGTTGTCGCTCGCCTACGGCACCGGGTTGCGGGCCGGCGAAGTGGTCGCGCTCAAAGTGGGCGAGATCGATAGCCAGCGCATGACGCTGCGTGTCGAACAGGGTAAAGGCCGTAAGGATCGCTACGCGATGCTCTCACCGGTGCTGCTCGAGCGCTTGCGGGTCTGGTGGCGCGTGGCCCGCTCGCAGGGCAAGATGCCGGATGGCGGCTGGCTATTTCCGGGACTCGATCCTGTCGACCCGCTGACTCCGCGGCAACTCAATCGCGCGATTCGCGCTGCGGGCGAAGCCGCGCAAATCGACAAGCGCGTATCGATGCATACGCTGCGCCACAGTTTTGCCACGCACCTGCTCGAGCAGAAGGTAGATATTCGCGTGATTCAGGTGCTGCTGGGTCACAAGAAGCTTGAGACCACCGCACTTTACGCCCAGGTCGCCACCGACTTGTTGCAAGAAGTCGTCAGCCCGCTGGAGCGCCTGCGCCTCGAGTAGCGGACACGCGGTCGGATCCGATGTTGGAGGTCGCGGACATCTTCCGCGCCTGCGGGCCCACGTGGCGACGCACAGTAGCGTTGAGCCTGGGGCAGTTGAAGGGAAACAAAAAAAAAGTCGCCTCGCGTTCAACGAAATCCTATTTTGACTTAGTTGCGTTTATTAATTTTACGGCCATATAATTTGACCGCTATCAAGGATCGGATCGGCGGGCATGGGTGTTCGGGACCCGCGATGCGTTGCGCAATCTACCGGAGCACATAATGCTGGGAAACAACACGTCACACAAAAACGACGGCGCAATAGGAGTCGAGCAGCAAACCATCTACGCCGTGCCTGCCGAGGCGCGTCACGGGAGCTTCAAGGATCTGTTCACGATCTGGTTCGGCTCGAACATCAACATGCTGACCATCATAACCGGCGCGCTCGGCACGACGCTGTTCGGGCTCGACACCGGATCGACGCTTGTCGCGATCCTCGCCGGCACCTTGTTAGGCGGCGTGCTGATGGCGTTGCACGCGGCGCAGGGGCCACAGCTCGGCGTGCCGCAGATGATTCAAACGCGCGGCCAGTTCGGCGCGTTCGGCGCCATTTTCGTGATCGCCGTCGTCGTGTTCATGTATGTGGGCTTCTTCGCCGCAAATTCGGTTCTGGGCGCGCTGTCGATTGCCGCAGCCCTCCACGTCGCCCATAGCGGGCCGATCCTGATTGCCATCGGCCTGATCAGCCTCGCTGCCGCCATCTATGGCTACGACCTGATCCACGCCTACTGCCGCATTCTCACCTGGGTGTCAGGCATCGCGCTGCTCGCGGCCTTCGCATGGCTCCTTCTCGTGCATGGCATGCCGGCCACGACACTGGCGAAGGGCGGCTTCACGATCACCGGCTTCATCGGAATGCTGTCGATCGCGACACTTTACCAACTCGGCTACGCGCCCTACGTTTCCGACTACACGCGCTACATGCCGGCCGATACTGGCGTGAAGCCGGCCTTCTGGGCGACCTATTCCGGCTCCGCCCTAGGTTCGATCCTGCCAATGATCCTCGGCGCGCTGGTAGGGCTGGTAGCTCTCAAAGGCGATGCGGTGTCGGGCCTCGTCGCATCCATGGGCGCCATCGCACTGCCCATCGTCATCATTTTCGCGCTGAGCATTGCGTGCAATAACGCCATGAACCTGTATTGCGGGACGCTGTCGGTCATCACCATTGTGCAAACTTTCAGGCCGCAGTGGAAGCCGCGCGCCGGTTCGCGAGGCGCGATCGGCACCGTGCTGTTCCTGGCCGGCATGGCAGTGGGCCTCGCGGCGACCGAAGACTTCATGCAGAACTATGAGAACTTCATTCTGCTGCTGCTCTATGTGCTGATCCCCTGGACGTCGATCAATCTCGTCGATTACTACCTGATCCACAAAGGCCGTTACGACGTGGACGCCTTCTTCAAGCCCGACGGCGGCATCTACGGCAAATATAACGCGCCAGCGCTCGCGTGTTATGTGATCGGCATTCTCATCGAGGTTCCATTCGTCTCGAACGCGCTCTACACGGGACCAGTCGCCAAGTGGCTCAACGGTGCGGATATCTCATGGCTGGTGGGCGTTCTTGTCATCTCGCCGGTGTACTACGTGCTCGCGCGGCAGACTGGCCGTCACCGTAAGAACCTGACGGCTGCGACCGTGGCCCGCGTCGACTGACGCAAGCGCGTCAAACCGATCGATCTATTGCGCCGGCGCCTATCGCACGCCGGCATTCACCTCTGGAGAAACTCGTGTTGGAAGCATCCCTGTTGATTGGTGGAGAACTCCGCGCGGCCGAAGCCGGCCGGTGCTTCGAGCGACGCGATCCGTTGACGGGCGACACCGCCAGCGTCGCCGCTGCGGCGTCCGTCGGCGATGCACGCGCGGCCGCGGACGCCGCGTCCGCCGCGCTGCCGGCGTGGGCGGCGCTCAGTCCGAGCGCACGGCGCGCATTGCTTTTGAAAGCGGCCGATGTTTTCGAGGCGTTCAAAGACAAGCTCGTGCATGCCATGGTGTCCGAGACCGGCGCCACGGCCGACTGGGCCGCTTTCAATACGCGCCTTGCGGCCAACATGCTGCGCGAGGCAGCCAGCATGTGTACGCAGATTCAAGGCGACGTGATCCCGTCGGAACGCCACGATTGCCTATCGGTCGCGATGCGGGTGCCTGCCGGCGTCGTGCTCGGCATCGCGCCGTGGAATGCGCCGATCATTCTCGGCGTGCGCAGCATCGCGTTGCCGCTCGCTTGCGGGAATACCGTGATCCTGAAGTCGTCGGAGTTGTGTCCGAAGACTCACGCGCTGATCGGGGAAGTCCTCCAAGAGGCCGGCATGGCGCCGGGTGTAGTCAACGTCGTCAGCAATGCGCCCGAAAACGCGCAGGAAGTCGTCCACGCGCTGGTGGCGCATCCGGCGGTGCGGCGCGTCAGCTTCACGGGATCGACGCGCGTGGGGCGCATCATCGCGCAACTGGCGGCAAGCGAACTCAAACCCGCCGTGCTCGAACTCGGCGGCAAGGCGCCGCTGGTCGTGCTCGACGATGCCGACGTGGACGCCGCAGTGAACGCGGCCATCTTCGGCGCGTTCTTCAACCAAGGTCAGATCTGCATGTCGACCGAGCGAATCGTGGTGCAGGACGCCGTAGCCGATGCCTTCGTCGAGCGGTTTGGCGTACGGGCGCGCGCCTTGAAGGCGGGCGACCCGCGTACGGACAAGGTTCAGCTGGGCAGCGTCATTAGTGCCCAGGCCGTCGAGCGTCTTCGCGAACTGGTAGACGACGCGGTGTCCAAGGGCGCGATTCTTCTCGCCGGCGGTGAGGGCAGTGGCCCGGTCATGCAGGCGACGGCCCTCGACCGCGTGACGCCGGAGATGCGTATCTATCACGAAGAGTCGTTTGGGCCGGTCGTATCGATAGTGCGGGCCGGCGACGATGCCGACGCCGTGCGAATTGCCAACGACACCGAATATGGCCTGACTGCCGGCGTTTTCAGTCGTGACGGTGCCCGCGCGATCCGAGTCGCCCGGCAGATCGAATCCGGCATGTGCCACATCAACGGCCCGACGGTTCATGACGAAGCGCCTATGCCATTCGGCGGCGTCAAGGCAAGCGGATATGGACGTCTAGGAGGGCGCGCGGGCGTGCATGAGTTCACCGAACTGCGCTGGATGACGATCGAAACAGGCCAGCCGCATTACCCATTTTGAGAGAGGACAGTCATGCAAATAACAGCAGCTATTGCACGCGACATCAAGGCGCCGCTATCGATCGAGTCTTTCGAACTGGAGGATCCGCGCGACGACGAGATTCTGGTCAAGCTGGTCGCAACCGGCATCTGCCATACCGATGCCGCCATGCGTGACCGGCAGTTTCCGGTGCCGCACCCACTCGTGCTCGGACACGAGGGCGCGGGAATTGTGGAGCGGGTAGGCGCAAACGTCAGAAAGGTGCAGGTGGGCGACCACGTCATTATGCACTACGACTCTTGCGGTGCTTGCCCGAGTTGCATTGAGCATGCGCCGGCCTACTGTCACCACTTTTTCAAGTTTAACTTCAGCGGGCTGCGCGGCGACGGCACCGCGACCTTGCAAGCGTCGCACAGTCCGGCATTCGCCAACTTTTTCGGGCAGTCGTCCTTCGCGAACTTCAGCCTGTGCCGCGAACGCAACGTCGTCAAGGTCGCTCACGATCTCCCGCTCGACGTGCTCGCGCCGATTGGCTGCGGCATCCAAACTGGCGCGGGCGCTGTGTTGAACGCGCTGAAAGTGAAAGTGGGGGATTCCCTGGCCGTGTTCGGCGCAGGTTCAGTTGGCCTCGCCGCGGTCATGGCGGCACGCGCGGCGGGTGCCACGCGGATCATTGCCGTCGATCTGAACATGGCGCGACTGGAAATGGCGCGTTCGCTGGGCGCGACCGACACGATCCACGCAGGCGAGCGGAACGTGGTGGAGTCGATCAAGGCACTGACGGGCGCGGGAGTGGCCTATGCCTTTGATACGACCGGGCATGCAAAGATCCTCCGGCAATGCGTCGATGCATTGGCGCCGCGCGGCGTATGTGGCACGGTCGGCGTGCCCGCGGGCGAGAAGGATGTGACGCTCGATATCGTCGATGTCATGACGCACGGCAAGACGTTTCGCGGCATCGTGCAAGGCGAGTCCAACCCGGATGTTTTCTTTCAGCAACTCATCGAGTTGTATCGGCAAGGACGCTTCCCGCTGGACAAGCTGGTCGCCTTTTATCCATTCAGTGAAATCAATCGTGCCATGGAAGATTCGGAAAGCGGCAAAGTGGTCAAAGCCGTGCTGCGCTTCTGACAGGACCAAGGAAAAGAAAAATTGAAGAAGAAATTTCTCTCTCTCAGCATCGCCGCTACCTGCTCCGCGCTATGCGGCGGCGCGCATGCGCAAAGCAGCGTGACACTGTACGGTCTGATCGACACGGGGATCGTCTATTCGAACAACCAAGGCGGATACAGCAACTGGCAGGTGTCCAGCGCGTCGACGCAAAATACGGTCTTCGGCCTGAAGGGCATCGAGGATCTCGGCGGTGGTCTGCATGCCCAGTTCGCACTCGAGCAAGGCTTCAACTCGAACAACGGTACGCAAGCCTTTGCTGGCGATGGCTTCGGCTCGCAAGCATGGTTCGGCTTGCAGAGTGACTCTCTGGGCAAGCTGACGCTCGGCCGCCAGTTCGATGTCGTCAACGATCTGCTCGGTCCTATCTCTGCGAGCTTCAACACGTGGGGCGGCAGCCTTGCCGCTCATCCGTTCGAGAACGACAACCTGGCAGCAGATTCGGTCGTGCCGAACAACGTCATCAAGTATGTCAGCCCGGAGTTCTACGGCACGACGGTTGAAGGCATGTATGCCATGAGCAATGCCGCGGGCGGCTTTGCCGACAATCGCGCGTATGGCGCGGCCGTTTCGTTCGCGCGCGGCGGCCTGGCGATCGCTGGCGGCTATCTGCAATTCAACGATGCGGGTGGCGGCGCGCGGGACATCAATCCCGCGGGCGCTTTGTCGTCGACGGACGGCAGCGCGAATTTCATCGCGGGGCGGCAGCGGATCTGGGGCGCCGGAGCCAATTATTCTTTCGGCGCGGCGACGGTCGGCGCGTTGTGGAGCCATACACAAATCGACGATATGGCCAGCGTGCTCTCGATTGGCGCGGGCCGCTATCTGCCTCTTGGCGGCACGCTGCGGCTCGACAACTACGAAGTGAATGCGCACTATGCCGTGACGCCGGCTTGGTCGGTCAGCGCCGCTTATACCTTCACGGACGGCGCATACAGCGACGGCGCGACTAACGCCTCCCCGGTCTGGCACACGGGAATGCTGCAAACCAGCTACGCCTTGAGCAAGCGCAGCGACGTGTATCTAGAGGGCGTCTATCAGCATGTGCATGGCGCGCCCGCAGGCTCCGCGTTGAGCAACGCAATGATCAACACGCTCTCGCCCTCGTCGACGGGAACGCAACTCGCGGTCATTGCAGGGTTGCGGCACGCGTTCTAAGTGCGTCGAGCCTTCGGTCCCAGGCGCATGAAAAAAAACGACACGCAACAGGTTCGACCACACGGCGTGCGTGGTCCACGCGGCCCATCGGGCACGCGCAAAAGGCTTGGCCGTCCGATCGGCAACGTCAATCAGCGTGAGAACATCCTCGACGCCGCCGAGGTCGATTTTTCGCAACGCGGCTATGCCGGCACGTCGCTCAAGGACGTCGCGGCGTCCTGCGACGTCACGCAGGCGCTCATCACGTATTACTTCGGCACGAAGCAGCAGTTGTTCGAACAGGTCTTCCTGCGCCGAGCGACGCTGATTTCGGAAGAGCGCATGCAGCGTCTGAACGAACTTACTGACAGCGGTCAGTCCGCGAGCGTGCGCGAGATAGTGCGGGCGTTTCTGCTGCCGCTCGTCGGACTGCGCAAGTCCGACGGCGGCCGCGCGTTCATCCGCTTGCAGGCGCGTCTTCATACCGAGCCGCCTGAATTTTCATACGCCCTGCGCAGCACCGCATACGGCGATTCGACCGATGCGTATGTCGGCGCACTGCGCGGAGCCTTGCCCGGCCTGGCTGAGAGAGATCTCTACTGGCGCGTCACGGCGATGATCGGTGCGTATCTGTATGCGTTCTCGGATACGCATCGGATCGACGTGCTGTCGAAGAACACATGCGATCCGACGGACGCGAACGAAACGCTCGAGCAGTTGACGAGCTTCATCGTCGGCGGACTGGAAGCTCAGCCGAGCGCGACGGCGGTCAAGCCTGCTCGCGCGAAGACTGTGAAGAACCCGGCGAAGGCGGCTCGCGCTGCGTAATCAGCGGCGCAAGCCGATTTCCATCGAATCGATGATCTGGCGGACAACGGCGTGCATCGAATCCCGCGTCGCGCCCGGCAGGTCCGCAGAGGCGGTTTCGCCGATCAGATCGTGCAGGGTTTCCTGCACATCGGCCGACGACGATTGGGGCAGTGCCTCCGCAATCACGCTGATGGCGACGGCAAGGCCATGCAGCTTCCCGTTCAGTGTTTCCAGTCCTGAGTCATGTGTGTCCCTTTACGTGGCTGATAGGAAATGCAAGAAGGCGGTTCAAACGTGTTCCTTGACGAAAATGGCGACGCCCGCAATTCACTGAAGGTACGGCCAGCAGCGCGAACACCGCAAGCAGCCCGAGCGCTCAAGGCGGTGCGGTGCTTGAACAAACATCAGAAGGGCGCACTTTCAAGGCGGATTATAAGAAGCGCTTCAACGTTGACCCGCTGACCTATAGCCCACCTTTGTTTGAATGGGGTAAATGGTTACCTGTTGGGCGGCGATGCCATTGCACGACACGCTCGACCACTTCGCCTATTGATCATTACCGCCTGGTAATACTAAATAGATCGGACCGCGGCTTCAAATCTCGACGTTTTGAAGAAAAAAATACGACCTCTTGTCTTCCGCTTTCCTAACTTTGAGAACCGACGCGGGCGGAAGGGGAAGCATTAAGACCCGTGGAACGGTCAACGGCCTCAGACCTTGGCCACCCCGATGCGAAACTGATGTACGAAAGCGGGCCAGTCGACATGTTGCGCCAGCGGGAGATCGTCGACCACCACGACTTTCGTTCGCGCCCGGTAAAAGAGAGCGATGCATGTCGCGGGGAAATTGTTCCGCGAGGGATAGAGCAGACCGTCGAAGGCTGGGATGCCGCGGTTGTCGAGCGCCTCGTAAATCTGTCGAGAGATACGCTGCGTGTGGATGTAACGCCGGCTCGCCAGTTGGCCGAGATTTGAGGCCGAACTCCCGCGCCATAACGCCTGGCGCGGTCATGTCAGCCAAGTTCAGTGGCTCGACTACGCCGACAGCACGCACAATGCGTCCACGAACCTCGCTTAGCGTAATGGTCCGCGAACGGCTTCGGTGCCATTGGTGCTGATGAAAGACCGACTCCATCAATACGGTCGGGAGGTCGAAGCCCAAGTACAGGACTCCATAGTCACCCGTCGGATCATCGTATCGATTTGCGGAGCTTCTGCCAAAATAGAGCGGTGTAGCGGCGTATTCGATTCGGCTTATGTGTTGGAGCAGTTCTCCGGCCGCAATGACGCGGCTTGGAATCGACGAAGTCAAACCGCTTCCTCACCGTGAATACCGACCGTGTTCAGGACAACCTCGACAAGTTGATCGAAGTTGCCTGGCGTCACGGCTTCGATAGGTGAGCGACCACCGAGCGCATCATTTCCAGACGACAGCGCACGATAGAGCGTCCATGAGTTAACCGACGCCGCTCGGGCGAGCGCTTCGCGCGTGAATTTCAGCTTCAGCGGATCAAGCTGCCAGTCGGGCAGTCGCTGACCCCGACGACCCACGTCTAATGAGAGAAGGCGCCGAGGCTGCGCTGACAGATCTTTATAGATCTGTTGGCGCGACTTGTGTGCGAACCGCGCAAACTCCGTCAGCGGAATGTTCCCGGGTGCATCGTATGCGCGCAACAACGCTGCACGTCCGCGCTGCGCATCGGTCGCCGACGGCTGCCAGGGTGACTCGGCCCGAAGCGCGCGTGCTTTCGCTCGCAGGTCCGAGGTGAGCTGGCGCGGCGAGGGCGCGGCCTCCGCGAATTTCTCTCGAATCAACGCGTTCAGCTCGGCGATGAAGGCATCCTCGTCATTGATGCGTACGGCACGTTCAAAACGATGAGCGTCTTCAGCGGTGATTTCTGGGAACTCCATGGCGGGCATTGGCTTGGACATGGTTCGGCCTCGTGCGAGACACAATACCAGCACAATGACCGCTTTTGTCGCGTTTGTCAACTTTGTCGCCTTAGTCTCGGCTTCAGGGTCAGGCGGAGCAGTTGCAGTTGTTGGGATTGAAGACGGTGATATTTGAAGGCGACTGGTCAAAATGAGCCGACTGATTTCAGGCGCGCACGATGGGATTCGAACAGCTCGCTGCGCTCAAAGCGCAGATGAACCGAGGCGAAAGCAGCAAAACGGTTGCTTCATCCTCGACGTCATCGCCATTGACCGTCACACGGGAAAACAAGAAGCCGCTAAAACCTCCGCGGACGTCTGCTGACGCCGCCGCGCGCGCAGTGACTACGCTGCAACGACATTTCCCGCACGCGTTTCCACGGAGTCCCGCTCCTGAGGTTCCTCAGGGGGTTGGGATTCTCAAGGATGTGCTCGCGCGAGCGCCGACGCTTGGGCTGAGCGAGCGAAACGCTTGGAACGGCGTCAAGCTCTGGTGTCGTGGCCAACGATATTGGACATGCCTCGTGGAAGGCAGTGTGCGCGTTGATCTTTGCCGGCGCAATACCGGTGTTGTCTCTGCTGCCGAAGCGGAGTACGGCACAACTCAGGAAAAGGCTCGGCTCGCGCGCTGGCAAGAACAGATTGAGAACAAGGGACTTGATGGGCCGCGTCAATGCAAGACGCTCGCGCGTCCGATTTGACATAAAGATAATTAACGCCGTTAAGTAGTTGCCTATTTAACACTCCGGTTAGCCGACTGATCTGCTTGTTCCCCGTGAAACAAACGTCGCCGCTATGCCTATACTGTGCGTATAATGTGCGCAACGCATCGCTGCCGGAGCTCGCAAAATGAACGCAGACAACTTTGTGGACGTGTTGGAATCTGCCCGGGAAGCCGGAACTTCCCGGCTTTCGGCGGCAAACCTCGCCACCATGCTGGGCCTGCAGCAGCAAGATTTAGCCGCCATAGCCGGCGTGCACCGAAACACGCTGCGCACGCATCCAGAGTCGCCGAAGTTGCAAGGCGCTCTTCGCGATTTGATGCGCGTCGTGTCGGCGGCTGCCGCGCTTCAACCGGACCTTCAACGCGCGTTGTTCCTTATTAAGAACCATCCAATCCCGGCGTTTCGGCATAGGACGATCCTCCAGTTGGTGCAGGACGGCCGGACCGACGATGCGATCGACTACCTGGAATCCATCAGCGCAGGTTTCATTGGATGATCCTCACCGATCTGGCGAAGGGAACCACGCTCTATCGCGCACACACCCCGCGCTGGGCCGACCGCCCCATGAGCGGCGCAGGCGCCGCGCTGAAGGGTGGACGCTTCAACCGCGAAGGCGTCGAGGCGCTGTACTTGTCGCTGGAAGTACTAACCGCGCTGCACGAATACCAGCAGACTTCCCCTTTCCTTCCGCCTTGCACGATTTGCTCTTACGTCGCCGATCTCAAGGGCCTGGTAGACCTGCGTCAACTCGACACAGGAAATTGGGATGAGCTTTGGCGCGATTGGCGCGAGGACTGGCGGTACTGGAAGTTCGAGCAGCACGTCGAGCCACCGACCTGGGTATTGAGCGACCTAGTTCGGGACATCGGCTGCACCGGAATTATTTTTCCGAGTCAAGCGCACACTGGGGGCACCAACGTGGTGGTGTTCATCGATCGACTTGCTAACGGCAATTCAATTGAGGTCAACGACCCCAACGAGCATCTTCCCAGGAACCAAGCGAGTTGGTCACAGTAGTCGACGGCTTCCTGCGCTGCGCCGGCGAAGTGCTCGCCGGCTTGGCCGCTTAATGCAAAGGTTACACCGTCTGGGCGGTTCGAGAAATTTTGCTTGGGTGCGGATCGAGCCGACCGCTCTGGTTCGCCAAGGCCCCCGACGGCACATAGATGCACCGAGCCCCACATTTACCCATTAAACGCATTGGTGATAATACGAATTATCAGGCATGGAGGCGGCGAGGGCGCCGGTTTTTGCCCCCGCGCGCGCAGCTAACGAACCGGGGTGGCACGCCGGGCCCGCCTGACGTTGCAACGCGCGCTGTGGTCAACTCGCGTCAGTGTGGATGAGCGCATCGCGCTCGGCGAGCCCCGAGCGCATTGGCAAACGGCGCGCTATCGCAGCGCCAACGTCGCCAACGGGCTACGGGACGCGCGCAAAAGACGATCGCCGAATTACGCACGAAGGGCTGCAGGTCGTCGCTGGCCGGGCCGCAGCCTTGACTTCCAGCGGCGTTGGGTAGGCTTAGAAGGTCAGCACGAAAGTATAAGAAACACTCAAAACCGGTCCCTCTAGTGCCGTTATGTACTGGTAGGGTCGGCATCAGGCCACTTCTATTTTTTCGACAACGATCAATGACGCAACACAGCCAAGAAACGACGGCCGCATATATGGAGCGAGCGAGCATGTTCGCCCACATAAAGAGGTGCGCGGTCGAAGAGATTATTAAGTCAAGAGGCGGCACTCAGATGTCTCACGTCGCCGTGCAGCGCAAAGCGGCGACGTTCCTTGGAAAATTCGCGGAAGAGATGAACGTCCGCGCGGCCGAGGCAAGGCAGCTCGTCAAGATGTACGAGCGGTTCGGCGAGTTCGAGATGCGCGCCGAGCTTGAAAGCCTGTTCAGTATCGTCGACCTCGAGATCCTGGCCACTGAAAACGATGAGGCGGTGCGGGCCGCGATTCAGACGAAGCGAGCCGATATGGACCTGACAGGTGCAGCGATTAAGACGCGCTTGCAAAACCGGCCGCGGTCCAAAACGATTCTTTAACTAGAGAGCAATGTATGTCCAGCTTTAACGATGCAACCATCTATGTCCAGCTAGAACGCCCCGAAACTGGCCGCGTTGAAATTTATTCGCGCGAAGCGACGAAGGAAGAAGCGCTGCGGATGTTCGAATCCGCCAGCAAGGACAGGCGAGCAATTGAGGATGATCTTGCCTCGCGTGTCGCAGCCGAGGCCAAGGGCGACCTGCTTTGCGCAGGCTACTTCTTCGTCGAGGGCGGCAAAGACGCGCACGAGGATGTGGCGTTCCCGCTGTTGCACGCGGTCGCTGCCATCAGCGAGCATTTTGGCATCGACGCCGAAACGTTGGAGCGCGCGCTAGAACCCGCGAACGTGGCCGCGCTCAGTGCCGCGAGGGACGCCGAACTGGCTTCGTTCCTGAAGGACCATCCGGAACTTCTAGCCGGTGCCGAAGCACTCCGCGAAAAGCACGGAAACGTGCAGGCTGCGTTGGCGGCGGAACTGGCCCTCGAGTTGGAAGGCGAAGTAAAGCACTAGGCCGGTCAACCGTCTCGCCAAAGCCGTTGCCTCTGCTTTAAACACAACGGATGCAATGCGATCGTCGAGGCTCGCCGACAAGAGCCGACGAAGAGGACTATCATCCGCTTTTGATCGAGCAACGGTAGCTGCAGGATGAACGAGTACACAATCACTGATATTGAGAACGCCATCAACTATTGGCGATCGCGGCAGGCGGCGACGGATGACTTCGCTGTCTGCCCGAGAGCAAGAGTGCTGGCGGACGTGTACGGAACGATGATCTATCATCAACGAGAGCGCGTCGAAGCGAGAAGCTTGACGGCGGACCAAAATGAAGCGCTAAGTCTTGCGCTCGCCCAGAAGGAACTCTTTTGATCCCGACGAAAGGGGCAAACATGTCGAGCGACAGTACAGCCCTGATCTGGGTAGACGCTCAGGCGGGAGGTGGCCGCGTCGAGATCTATTCGCGAGAGGTATCAAAGGCGGACGCGTTGCGCATGTTTGCTTCAGCCAGCAGCGACACGCGAGCGTTCGAAGAAGACCTCACCGACTGGGTTGCAACAGAAATAATCGGCGACGTTCTGTACGCGGGCTATTTTTGCCCTAAGAGCAAAGGCTTAGACGAGGAAAAGCAAGTGTCTTTCGCGCTCGTACATGCGTGCGAGGCGATCAGTAAGCATTTCCGCATTGACGCGGGCGTCCTCGAGCGCGCATTGCGGCCTGAAAATCTGGCGGAGTTGGCCGCCGTACGCGATGCGGAGATCGCGTCTCTAGTCAATGACCTTCCCGAACTTATGAGTGACGCCGAGGTCCTGCGAGAAAAGCATGCGTCGGTGCAAGCGGCGCTTGCCGATGAACTTTCGAAGGCGATCGCCGCCAGGAAAATTCCGTCCCACTGAACATCCAAGACGCGCGTTCAAGCCCTGTCTTGACAACACTGTCGCGTCGGTACCCTAGGTAGTGAGCCGAGTATCCTGCTCGGCCGCTACCGATGGAGGAATTGGATGGCTTTTCGTATCGACCCCTCGTCCATAGTGTTCCTAGAAACCCGCCGTGGCATCAACGCGACCGCGACGATCGTGTCCGATGAAGGCGTCAAAATCGGCGAAGTCGACGATATAGCGGAGAAAATCGTCGCCGATGTGATGTTCGTATCGGCGGCCGCCCGTTCGGCGTTCGTTGAAGAGGCGCGGCTCGTGAATCCCATAGTTCTTGGTCGCGCCGATCACAGCGACGATATATTTGCCTCGGAGTACGCACGAGCGCTGCTTGCAGAAGCGGAGAAGGTCCTGCTCTCTAGTATGTGACCGTCTCGGCGTCAGCGGTCCTTATCTTGCGCGCACTCGTGGGTCCGGTGGCTCCGCAATGCTTCGGTAACTCCATTCTTGGCAAAGCTGTCGACACCTGAATTAGGCAGACAGACGGCGACGCTTCTTCAGACTCGTGGTTGGCGTTGCATTAGCTCGCGCGCCGTGCCGAGCATGCCGTCGGCGATGCTGCCCGAATCGATGCTGTGGCTACCGTCACGCAGAGCGGCTTTGATTGCTGCGACCTTGTCAATATCGATATCCATTTCGCTCGACGGGCGCAACATAGAGGTCGATGAAAGCGTTACTGCGGAGCTATCGGGCGCGACGGCTTCGGTTTGCTGTGCGGTGCTGGCGGCGTAGTCTGCCTGGCGTTCGTTGTGCGTCGAACGGCAAGTTCACGCGACGTATCTGCGGTGATTGTGGTTTGAATCTTCATGGTGTCGTTTCTCGCTGGCATGTGCCTTCTATCGGTGCCTGCGTTGAAATCTTTACCATCCGGCCAGCTGCGCGGCTGCCTGAGGACCGTAGCGATCGCGCGAAAGCCTTGAATCACAAGGCGTCCGCGCATTTGCAACAAAATTGAAACAAAGTGTGAGCCGTGGCGTTACGTCGTGCGTTCGAAGATGGCGCCGAATACGGACGAACCTTTATCGATTGCGGCGGCGCTTACGGAAGGCGGCGCAATCTGAGCCAGCTTGTCCGCCAGTGCCGCTTCTGAAAAAGGCTTCACGATATAGCCGCTAGCACCAGCCTGAATCGCCGTGAGCACGTTTTCGCGCCTTTTCTCGGCGGTCACTTGCGCAAAAGCGCACTTCGTTCAGGCGGCTACTGCGCTTGCAAGCAACGCACGACACATCACCAAAATGCGTTGCGGTCGCGGTCTAATACGGCCCGCCGCGCCACGCGGCTGACTGTCAGGCCGGGCCCGCCGGCGACAGAAGATATTGAGCGACCACCCATTGCAACGGCCGCTCCTCGAAACACCGCTGCTCCGCGAATCGCAAGATAGCGTCGAGTTGCTGCCCGGTGCAGCGAAAGGCCTCGCGGCGCAGGGACGGGCTTTCGTCATTAGGCGTTTTCATTTCCTGGTCCTCTAGCGCGGGACATCCGACCGAAGGAACGCGTCGAGTTCGAGACAAGCTTTCACCACGGATTCAATCGCTTCCAGAGACGCACCGCTTTCTATACCTGCGAGTCGCCGGCGAAGCTGGTGCAATTGGATGACCATATCGCTTACCTGCTTGCGAACTAAACGCTTTCCGTCCGTGCTGTCGGCGACCAACGCCGGTGACGTTCTGTCTGCTGTAGAGGGCAACGCGTTGACTGTCAAGGCCGGGCCTCCTGCCGCGATCAGAACGTCGACCAGTCGCCGTCAGCGGCCGCAACAACTGCTGCCTGCTTGGGCGCTACAGACGGCTTCACTACACGCGTCGCTGGCCCACTCTTCGTGGCGACTGCAGGTTGCGGCGTCTGGGGCGCGCGGTGAGAAGTTGACTGGACGGCGAGCGTCTGGCCGGTCCGGAACTCGCCGACGGCTGCTGTCAGTTGCTTCGCTTGGTCTTCCATCGAACCGGCTGCCGCCGCTGCTTCTTCAACAAGCGCCGCGTTCTGCTGCGTGACTTCGTCCATCTGCGAGATGGCTTGATTCACTTGCTCGATGCCGCGGCTCTGTTCGTTGGACGCGGACGCAATCTCGCCCATGATGTCAGTGACGCGCTGGATGGCGGTGCCCACGCGCTGCATCGTCTCGCCTGCCCGCGCGACCAGTTCGGTCCCCGCCTGCACGCGCCCGCCGGACATTTCGATGAGCTCTCTGATCTCTTTGGCCGCGGTCGACGAGCGCTGGGCCAGGCTGCGAACCTCGCTTGCGACGACCGCGAAGCCGCGACCCTGTTCCCCCGCGCGAGCCGCTTCAACGGCTGCATTCAGAGCCAGGATGTTGGTCTGGAAAGCGATGCCTTCGATCATGCCGATGATCTCCGCTATCTTGGCGGAACTATGCTCAATGCCGGTCATGGTCTCGACGACCTGACTGACAATCGCGCTGCCCTCGTTGGCAACAGCACTCGCGTTGTCCGCCAGACCGCTGGCCTGCTTCGCATTCTCTGCATTTTGCTTAACCGTCGCGGTCAGCTCTTCCATGCTCGCCGCAGTCTCCTCCAAAGAGGCGGCCTGCTGTTCCGTGCGCGAGGAAAGGTCCGTGCTGCCCGCGGCAATCTCGCCCGATGCCGTTCTGATGACGTCGACCGACTCTTTAATGCCGTTCGCGAGAGCGGACAGCTTTGCAAACGCGGCTTGCACTGCCAGCATCAACGTCGCGAGCTCATCGCGGCCTACCACCTGCACGCGGTGGGTCAGATCGCCCTGCTCCAGCGCCTGCATTGCCGCAAGAGCCTCACCCAATGGCTTCGTCACGGATCGTGTGATCACAAGCATCGCCGCGATTGCAACCAACACGGCTGCTATGGTCGCGCCGAAGGAAAGCGCGACCGCGCGGTCATACGCGGAGTGCGCGGTGCGGGCCGACTCATCGGCGAGTTCAAACTGATAAGCGACCAACGCATCGAGCGCCGTGAAGTATTTGCCTTGGGCCGCGGCAACGGCCCCGGCGATCTGTGCACGTGCTTCCTCGACCTGTCCGGCGGTCAGAAGTTTGACCGCTTCCTGACGCGCTGCGGTGTTGCGAGCGCGAGCCTCGGTGAGCGCGTTGAAAAGCTCGCGCCCGCGTGCAGAGGTAATCATGCGGTCGATCTTCTCGAGCCGTTGCGACGTCGCTTTGGAAGCTTCGAGCACACCAGCTTGCATCGCCTCGACGTCCTCCGGCCTTCCGGTGATCGCGGCGCGTTGCAACCGAAGGACGGTTTGACTGGCCGAATCTTTAGCTTTGCTTACCTCTGCTGCCTTGACCATCCGATCATCGGTGATCAGCGTTATCTCGTTGTTGAGAGCACGCATGCTGAGGAAGTTGATTGTCGCAATGAGGAAAAGCAAGGCGACGACGACACCGAAGCCGACAGTCAGCCGGGCGCCGACCTTTAGTTTGTGCAGGTTCATTAGGTATCCGAGGGACCGTTATATGTATTCGTTTGGGAAGGCACAGCAAGCATGCGGTTGCGGTTGCTGCAACGGCCGGTCGCCGGTGGCACTGACTTCCCCGAGGGTGGCCCGAAGTTGTTGATTACGTTTGCATGTCACCTTCCTTTCGCACTATCGGCAGCGGAAGCGTATCCTTTACCGTAAATGCCGCGCATAACGGAACCAATATGTATTAAATACCGTTCCAGTCGAGGCCGGCCATTGCAGTCCTCTTAACCAACTCTCGGGAGACTTTCGGTCGAGCAAATTGCAGCCGATGACGGCAAAAGCGTGCTGGCGGTCCGAAGGCAGGTCGCGCGCATCAAGCGCCGGGTTCGCGAGCGGGGTTCTCCACAACACGCGCGGATGCATCACGCTGCTTGACCGAGCGGCGCTCGAAGCGCGCTCGTGCGAATGCTACGGCCTCGCCAAGCGCGAGTTCGACCGGATGCTGCCGGGGACGCGTCAGGCGAATGTGTTTGTCTAGGAACTAGTTGCGACTACGAGACTGAGCGATCGGGGGGCGCGCCTTGCCTCACGCTAGTGACGCAGCTCTTTAGTGCAGCGCTCCACGGGTGAGCGCAATGTCTTGCGTCACCTCATGCGGTGGGGCGTCCCTTAAAGGCCAGTTCAAAAAGAGCTCGGAAGGGCTGTTTACTTTTCTTCGAAACGGTTAACCTTGGATGCCTGAACAACGGATCAAGGAATGCCGGCACCTATCATCGATGACGAACTGTGGGCACTGATCGAACCACTACTTCCAGCGCCCAGACCGCGACGCAAGCGTTACCCCGGGCGCCTACCGGTCTCGGACCGTGCAGCATTGAATGGCATCCTGCTCGTTCTGAAGACAGGTATCCGTTGGAACCATCTACCGACGCGGCTAGGATTCGGCTCTGGCGCGACCTGCTGGCGTCGGTTGCACGACTGGCAGCAGGCCGGGGTGTGGGACAGATTGCATGGGCTGCTGCTCGACAAGCTGCGCGAGTCGGGCCAGCTCGACTTCTCACATGCGGCTGTCGATTCATCGTCCGTGCGAGCCGTTGGGGCGGGCCAAAAACTGGGCCAAACCCCACCGATCGTGCGCGACCAGGCTCCAAGCACCACATCCTCGTAGACGCCAACGGCGTTCCAGTCAGCGCGATTCTGACCGGTGCAAACCGCAACGATGTCACCCAACTGCTTCCGCTGGTCGACGCCATCCCGCCGATTCGTGGCACTCGCGGCCGACCGCTTCGCAAGCCCAAGGTCATCTACGCCGACCGTGGTTACGATTCTGACTCGCATCGCCGCCGGCTTCGCGAGCGCGGCATCCAACCGGTTATCGCCAGGCGTCGCACGGAACACGGCAGCGGCCTCGGCAAATTCCGTTGGGTCGTGGAACGGACTCATTCTTGGCTCCATGGTTTCCGTCGCCTCCGCACTCGCTTCGAACGCCGCGCTGACATTCACGAAGCTTTCTTAAAGCTAGCCTGCGCACTCGTCTGCTGGAACATCTTCAGCCGAACGGAGCGCGCTTTTTGAACTGGCCTTTTAAGTCGTCGACGGCATCGACGAACGCCTCATAGAGTTCGGCCAGTTCGGGAAATTCGTCTTGCAGAGTCGCCATGCCGCGTTCACGCTCGTCGATCAGCGCGGAGACGTTAGCGGGTTGGAGCGCTGCGCGTAGTTCATCGGCCGGAAAGCCGAAATACTTCTCGGCAGCATCAATTGCATGCTCAAGGGCGAATTCAACCGTGCCGTGACGACCGCGAAGGCCGGGCGCCGAGTAGCCCAACAGCAAGGTGTCGCCGCGAGTCTCCGTCGCAAGCAACGCTGAGATATCTTCTTTCACCGCTCGAGGGTCGGCCACCACCTTGCTGAACATGCGACGCGCCTCTGCCTCGGGGACGTCTCTGCTCATTAGTTCAATGCAACCGCCGTACACGTCGATCTGCAATTGAACGTAGATTGTTGTGTTGTCGTCTATCATTTTGTTTCGGAACTTGATCCAGGCGTCGACTGATACATCGCCGCAGTCGCCACGCTGACCTGATTGCGACCACGCTGTTTCGCGACATAGACGGCTCGATCGGCTGCGAGTAAGCCGGTAGCCGTCGTCACGCAGCTACTAGGCATTATCGTGCTGCATCCAACGCTGATTGTTAAAGGATGAACTCCGCTTCGCTCCCCGGCCCGCGAGGTGGTTTCCACGCACTCACGTATGCTCTCACCGACTCGGACTGCGTCCGACAGTCCAGCGCCGGGCAGCACGATAACGAACTCCTCACCGCCGTATCTCGCGACGATATCAACACCGGCCCTCGTCTGTCGTGACAAGCAGTCGGCAATCATTCGCAGGGCGGCGTCGCCGGCCGCGTGGCCAAAATTGTCGTTGTAGGCTTTGAAGCGGTCAGCGTCAACGAAGAGCATCGACATGGGAACGCCGAGGGCTCCGCAGTCGTTCCAGGCGCGTTCCAGCCCTTCTTCAAGCGCCCCTCTGTTCAACAGTTGGGTCAGCGCGTCGGTATGAGCAATGTGAGTCACATGGGCTTGTAAGGAGATCCGGTAACGTAAGCCGAAAGCTAGCGCCCAGACAACATACGCAAACGCGGCGCTCAAGAGGACCGCTAGTGCGCCGATGACGTGGGACCGGTGGCGCCAGTCGCGTAGAACATCGTCATAGGAAGGCGCGACAACGGCGATCAAGTTAGTGCCGGGTACATGTGCGAACGAGTACAACCGCATCAGACCATCCACAGCCGAGCGCGCAATGTAGAAACCCTGCTCATTCGCGAGCATCCGCCCGAATGTAGGAGAATGCGCCACGCTGTTTGGTTCGCCCGCTTTAAGTATGGGGTTGCGAGCGACGATGGTTCCGTCTTTCTGAAGGATGAACGATGCGCCATTCGGCCCGACGATCAGGGCTTGCGTCATCGCGTAAAAGTAGTCGGTGTTGACGGCCAGTGAGGCGATGCCGCCGAAACTGCCATCGGATAGCGTGATACGGCGACTAAGCGCGATAGACCAAGCGCCATCACGCGCTCGCGACCGGTACGGACGCGATATGAACAGGCCCGCCTGCGCGCGAGCCATTTGTGCCGTGAAGTAGTCCCGATCGGCGACGTTAGCGTGCACGGCACCAACGTCCCTACCATCCGTAATATTTCCGGCGCGATCGACTACATACACGCCGCTAACATACCGAGCCGCGGTTGAACGATCGAACAGGACTTTGTGCCGCAGGTCTTTGGGGAGCGCTTGCACGCGGCTGTCCGCCGCGCCTTCGGCCACCGCTTGCAGCGAGAGGTCATAAAGCTCAACGTTCCGAGCGATCTCATGGCTCAAGGTAATGGCAACGTTCAACGAGTTTGCTTTAGCGCGGTCCAGCTCCTGCTGCCGCCCCATCGCGAGCACGATGAACGTGAAAATTAACACGCATGCGCTGATAGCCGTTCCGGTCGCTCCCGCCAGCATCGGCTTGCGAGCGACCAAGCGGCCAAAGGGACCTAGCGGAAGCGACGGGAAATGGGGGTCGAAACGTCGCATCAGCGGCACTTTATAGAAGATCGAACAGCGGGCAGACGCGCCAGCAAACCGCTAGTTTTACGGCACCACCAGCTCTTTCTTAAGCGTTGTTGCCCCGCTCCGCTCGTCGGGGTCCGCATTCGCGCGCCGGTTTGTCAGACGCAGAAAGACACTTCATGACTCAGAACGTCGACCAGTCGCCGTCTGCGGACGCGGTAGCCGGTTCTGCGACTACGTTCGATGGCTTGCTCGGGCGCGTCGTCGCGCGCACTGGGGGACGGGTGAGCGTGGGCTTCACCGCGGTCCCGTTGCCGCGCATCGGCGAAGGCGTGACTGATTGCCCTGTAGCGCCAGTGCGAAACACCGCCACTGCAGCCGTCAACTGTTGTGCCTGATCCTGCATCGATCCTGCAGCAGCAGTGGCCTCCTCGACCAATGCGGCGTTCTGCTGCGTGACCTCGTCCATCTGCGAAATCGCCTGGTTGACTTGCTCAATACCGCGGCCCTGTTCATGCGAAGCCGATGCGATCTCCCCCATGATGTCGGTGACGCGCTGGATCGCCGTGCCGACGCGCTGCATGGTTTCACCAGCCCGCGCGACAAGCTCGGTGCCCGCCTGCACCCGGCTGCCAGAGGTTTCGATCAAATCCTTGATCTCCTTCGCAGCGGCCGACGAGCGTTGCGCGAGGCTACGAACCTCGCTTGCTACGACAGCAAAGCCACGGCCCTGTTCGCCAGCTCGCGCCGCTTCTACTGCCGCGTTGAGCGCCAAAATATTAGTTTGGAAGGCGATGCCTTCGATAATGCCGATGATCTCGGCGATCTTCGTTGAACTTTGCTCGATGCCGGCCATCGTCTCGACCACCTGACCGACGATGGCACTGCCCTCGTTGGCGACGACGTTCGCGTTGTCCGCCAGGCTGCTTGCTTGTTTGGCGTTATCAGAATTCTGTTTGACCGTGGAGGTCAGCTCTTCCATGCTCGCGGCGGTTTCTTGCAGGGAAGCGGCTTGCTGTTCGGTGCGCGAGGACAGGTCGGTGTTGCCAGCGGCAATCTGTTTGCTCGCGCTCGCGATGGCCTCGCTGCTCATTCGAACAGTCCCCACCGTTGCGGTAATGCCGTTCAGTTAAGGTTCTTTCTAAGGTACCGGACGGAGTAACGTGAGGGGCGGGATTTGACGACTCGGTCGCATGTGCGCCCGGGTCGTTTTTCATTTGGAAGGGACTTGAGCCGTTCGCGCAGGCGCCGAAGGCATGCGGGCAACTTTGCATAGGCCGGCGTAAGGGCGGCCCACATGAGTTCGTGCTGGATGGTATGGAGGGCGCGCACGAAGCTGATGTCGGTCGGTGCGAGTTTCGCCTCCCATGCGGCGCTGGCGATCTCACGGCGAATCAGATTGTAGGCGATCAGCGCACCCCATATCTCCTGATACACGCCTTCGACGGTGCGGCTGCGCAAGGTCAACTCAGAACCCAGCATCGATTGCTTGAGCTCGCCGTAACTGGTCTCGATCTGCCAGCGGCGCTCATAGCAGGCAACGATATCGGCGGGTTTGAAACGTCGACGATCGCCGAGCGAAGTCAACAGCACGCGTTCGCGTCCACGCGCATCGATCGTTCGGATCGCGCGCGCATTCCAGAATTCGGGCAAAGCCGGACATTTCTTGCGCGCCTGCGGCGAGACGCGCATGCGCACCGTCGCATCGTCAGCGGTACCCGAGACCACTTCCCAGCAGGTATTCGCTTTGGCTGGAATCAGGAAGTGACGATTGGGGGCGTTCATCGTCAGCCCACATAGGATTTCTGCAGCCAAAAAGCCCTTGTCGAACACCGTCAGCGAGTCTTGCGGAATCTGCGGCAGCAGGCTTTTGGCGTACATCATTTCGTTGGTGTCGTAGCGACCGAAATTGATATCGGCGACCAGATGCGTCGGAATGGCGGTGAGCGTCACGGCGCGCACCTGCGGATAACTGGCCACCTTGCCGCTGGCATAACCTTGCGCGCCAAAGTGCTCACGGTTGGCCGCACTGTCGGGTACGCGCAACGTGGTGCCGTCCATCGCCCAAAGACTTAATCCCTTGAACGCATGGTGAGCCGCGTCCTGAGTCGTCCACGCCCGTGCCGTCTGCTCGAACAGCCACGCCATCGGCGCCTCGCCCACGCGTTGGCGGGCCTGCACCACGGCGCTCTTGCTCACAAACGGCGCGGCCTCGTTGGGCAAGGCCAGATCGAGACTGTCGAGTACTTCGCTGATTGACCAGTGCCGGTACATCGCCAGCGCGATCACCAGCCACACCACCTGCTCAGCCGGCAGACGACGGCGCCGGATGCTCGCTGCGCCCGTTGCCTGGACCGCGCGCGTGACCCACTCGTAGGGCAGATGCTCAGCCAACCGTCGCAGATCGGTCGGCTCTTGAGCTTCGATTACGAAGGTGAGGTGGTTGGCAAGCATCGCCCCGAAAAGTTAACAGCTCGGCGCAACGTT
This sequence comes from Caballeronia grimmiae, assembly GCF_022879615.1. NCBI lineage: Bacteria > Pseudomonadati > Pseudomonadota > Betaproteobacteria > Burkholderiales > Burkholderiaceae > Caballeronia > Caballeronia grimmiae. The sequence goes on along the minus strand of NZ_CP084276.1, from coordinate 163,679 downwards.
TACAACTACTTCCCGCACCAAAATAAAATGCCGTTCAGTCGCTTAACTGAACGGCATTACCACCGTTGCGGCCAATTTTTCTTTCATGGCGGCGACGCCAAGGAGCAATTGCCCCATTTCGTCGCGCGTCTTTATTGACACCTCGTGCGTGAGGTCGCCGTCCGAGATGTGCTCGAAGTGCTTCAGCGCCTGGCCAAGTGGCGTCATGATGGCCCGGCGCAGGACGAACCACCCAAGCGCTGCGGCAGCGATACCTACGAGCAGTGCAAATACGCCAAGGATGCGAAGCGTCGAGACGCGGGCGTCGCTCTCGTCCGTCTGACGCTTCGCATCTGCAATTTGGAAATCTTGCAGTTTCTGGAAGGCTTCAATACACCGCGTGTACGACGTCGGCATATCGTGGAACGCGATGCGGCCGATCGCCTCCTTGTCACCCGCTTCTATTGCAGCGCCGAACCTGTTGATTGCCTGTCGCATCTCGGCGCGAGACTCGGCAACGCGCTTTGCCAGTTGGTCCTCATCGGCTGCGCGCGGCAGAGAGTCATACTTGCTGTACCACTCGTCTGATTGGCGCATGAATTTATTGGCTCGTGCGATCAGCCCGCCAGCGTCTTTGTCCGCCGGGTTTATCGCATAGCGATCGAGCGCAAGCCGCGCGCGAGCAATGTAGTTGTTGGAGATGCCAAGGGCGTTGACCGCCGGCAGGGAATTGTCAGAGATGTCTTTGGCCGATGAATACGTCGCACTGATGCCGTACAACCCGAAACCGACAGAGAGCGCCAGCAGACCACCGAGGAAAGCCATGGTGAGCGCAAGCCGCGCCCGAATTGTGAGGTTCTTCATTGTTCTTGGTTCTTGCGCTCAACAGGAAGGCAATACGATCGCGCAGTCGCGGGTGCCTGCCGCTTCTCAAATAGAAGGGGTCATTGTCTATCGGCAACGAACGCCACCGGCTTCACTAAAAATATCAGTGGCTGCCCAAACGACCGGGACCGGTAACGATGACCGTGCTGCAGCCTCTGGCGTGTCGCGAATAGTGTTGAGCATGCTCATTCACTTGACTCGACGACGTTGTTGGTAAGCTCATACACCTCGCAACAGCCCTGCAGCCGAAGCAACAAACCGATGCCCAAAAGAAATCCGATGAAGTCGCAGCGCGCAGTGATGGAGTTGCTCGATCAGGGCGTACCGGTCGACCAGATAGCAAACAGTCTCGGCAAGAGCGCCTTGGCTGTGAAGAAGCAGCTAAACCGGATCAAACGCCGGGTCCGGGAAGGAAGGATCGACCCATCTCCGCTGCCGATTGAGCGCGCGGCGAGCGAGCCACGCATCTACCTTGCGGGCTTCGATGTCTTCCGCGGTAACGCGAAAGAACACGGCGAGCACCTCAAGCAGCTCTGCCGCGATCGCGGCTTCGTTGGACTCTATCCGCTCGACGGCAATGTCCCCTCTTCTCTCACACCGCAGGATGCTGCGCGCTACATCTATGCAGCGAACGTCCAATTGATCAAGTCGGCCGACATCGTGATGGCGAACCTCGACGACTTTCGGGGCGCGGGCGAGCCGGACAGCGGCACTGCTTTCGAAGTCGGCTTTGCTGTGGCGCTTGGAAAGCCCGTCTGGGCATATCGATCCAGTGAAGCGCCGTTGGCGGAGCGAGTTGAGGCAGCGGCGACCGAAAACAACGGCGCTTTTTGTGCGCGCGGCTATCTCATTGAGGACTTCGGCCTGAGCGTCAATCTGATGCTGGCGTGTTCCGCACGCATCGTCATCGGCGGACCTGCAGCTTGCATCGACGCTATCCGAAGAGAGATCGCTGGAGGCGCCCCCGTCGTTGGTGGCTTGGTGTTGGCGAAGCGGTAGCTTCGCTGTATGGTTTGTGGAGAGCGACTTTCAGTATATCGATAACTATGCCTGACGACATTTGGCTTATTGCACCAGAAGACGCCTACGCAGTATGGCAACGCGAGGAAGCGACCGGCGCTGATCGCCGTGCGTTCGCCGATCAGTCTATCGTCCAGCACCGCTCGATGTTCTCGCGCTTCAACGACTATCTCGTCGCTCACCGTGCGACCGTGGCCAGCTACGGAGCAGACCATCTCGACGGCTTCTTCACTGATCTCGCACAAGACTGCACGCCCGGCACAACGACGCGCCTGCGCTATCTCAAGCTGATTGACCGATTCACGCGTCACCTCGTGAACCTCGATCTGCGCGCCGACAATCCGGCAGCGCAGATGCTTGCCAATGAGACCTGGCCGGAAGACGAACCAGCGCCGATCTATCTGTCATCGGAAGACGACGCACGGCTCCAAGCGGTTTGTGTTGTCATGGAAGGCGCGGCGTTCAAGGAACTCCGGAACACAGCGATCGTGGCGCTGTTTCTTGCATCGGGCATCACGGCTGCGGAACTCCGGCAGTTGCGAGTCGACGACCTCGACGTGGTCGTCGAGCGCTCTACCGTTTTCGTTGAGAAGCACGGGCCTCGTATCGCGCGGCGCGTGCCGATTGATGCGTTCGCGGTCGACGCTTTGCGCAAGTACCACAGGACGCGACGAAGCATGCAATGCGCGACGCAGTGGTTGTTTATCGCCACCGCAGGGGGCAAACCGATGCAGCCGGACACCATGCTCAAATGTGTGCGGGCAGCGCTTCGACGCGCGGGATTGTCTGCGGCCGACGAAAGTCCCCGACTGCTCAGAAACACGTTCGGGCGTCGGCATATCGTCAGCGGCAAAACGAATGAGCAGGTCAGCAGCCTTATGGGTCTTTCCAGCCATCGCACCGCTACCCGCCTGCGCCAAACTATTGACGTCGGCGAGATTCCGGCGGCTGAATTATAAATCGTTCTAACTCCTTCACGACCGCTGCGTTTCCGCAACCGGCCACTTTGAGTCACTCGGAATGCTGAAACAAGGAACGGTCAACGGGCTGCAGTGCGGTCATAACCGGTCGTTGCCGAACTCACGCGCAATTCGGATAAAAAATAGTGGCGCAAGAGTCGTCTGCCCGTCTGGGCGCTCGCGGGCCGGTGAACCGAAGGGTTTGGCTCGCCTTGCGCAGCAGAGTGTGGCCGATCTCGAGCCAATTCTGGTGAAAATCCGGCTCCTCAGATTGCGCGCTTCCAGCGGTTTCGACGATATCAATTACGATCGGTGCCGAGTTTGCTTTCCTCTTTCGAGCCCGCGGCCAAGTACAGCAGCTTGTAGTGGGCGCTGGCCCCACCGGGGGTCGGCGGAAAATGTTCGCCTTCGACGCATCTGACTTCGAAGCCTGACCTGGCATCGCCGTGTAGTGAAACTTTGTAGGTGCCCGATGTCTGCACTCGTTCCCCGAGACTGTGTCGTCCACCCATGTCATCCTCGGGTTACTCCATCGGTGAAAGGCAAGGCACATTCCGCAACCTCGGGTTCTCTACTTTCGGCGCATATAACGATCAAGCAGCACCGTGGCCGTCGTTCCGTGGAGGAGAACCGATAGGACGATAGCTGAAAGGATGATCGGCGCAATTGCAGCGACGGTGCTGCCTCCAGCCCTTTCCCAGGAATACAACAGGTAGTAAAAAGCGCCGACACCGCGCAACCCGAGCCATGCCGATAACACCCGCTGATGACAGTCCATCGATGAGCCGAGCAGCGACAGACTGCTGCCCACCGGACGGGCGACGATGAACAAGAACAAAACGGGCCAGACCGCGGACCAGTGCAGCAATTCGCGCCAATGCGCGGACACGACGCTACCGATAACAACCATCAGCCCAAGCTCAATGAATCGCTCGATCTCCACAGAAAAGCCCATCATCTTTTCCGCAATGTAGGCGTGAGCCAATTCGGGGTCTTTTGCAGCCTCATCTCGATTGCCGCGTTCCACCGACTCGAGCGCCTCGCTCGGCGGCTTCTCACCGGTCGCCTTCATCTCCCGGCGCCGCAGCGCAACGCCTGCGACGAACACTGCGATAAAGGCGTAGCCGTCAACAATGAGCGTCGCCCCGTACGCCAAAGCAACGAGGCCGAGTGCAAGAAAGCCCTCCAAGCCGAGCGCATGGTCGTAACGCGTGCGCAGCCAAGTCACGAGCACGACGATGCCTGTGCCCAACGCCCATCCGATGACGACGGCGCTTGTTAATCCCCATAGGATCGCAAGTGAGAACGTCCACGGATTGCTGCTGCCGAGGCTTCCGACGCCGCAAAGCGCTAGCGCGATATAGACCATCGGCGACGCTGCTCCGTCGTTAAGCCCGCCCTCGGATGACAAGGCGAAGCGCAGAGGCTCATCGTCGCCGGCCTCTTCAACGCGCAGTTCGTTGGCGAGGACAGGGTCGGTCGGCGCTAATGCAGATGCCAACAGCAAGGCAGGTCCTGCGGCAAGTCCCAGACCCCAATGCCCCGCGAAGAACATAACGGCGATGGTGATGAGCATGGCAGGACCGGCCAGCCGCAATGTCAATCTCCAGAGCGGATTCGAAAGCTCAACGCGAAGATACATCCCGATCGCGAACAGCGAAACGACAAGGCCTGCCTCGGTGAGCGTGCGCAATAGCACAACGTCGCGCTCGATGTCGATTCTCAGCAATCCGACGAATGCTGGACCAAGCAAGAATCCGACGACGAGATAGATCATCGCGCCGGTCATCGGCAACCGCTCGACGATCTTCCGACCGATAGCCATGACGACCATCAAGGCCCCGACTATCAAAAACCAAATGGCTTCAATGGTCAACATCCGCTCCGTAAGCCAGGTCTTCTTCGAATTGCTCACGTTGAACATATCGGCGCGTTCGACGATTGCCCATCATAGGGATAGTGTTGAAGTCAGTGATAGGACTCTCAGTTGGAAGCGTGCCCAGGAAGTGTCAGCTCGCATACTGTGCCGTGGCCGGTTTCCGAACGGTGCTCCAATTTTGCACCGATGCTCATAGCTATCCGCCGAATTGTCTGTAACCCTACGTTCTCCGATGCGCTTGCGTCGAACCCTTTGCCGTCGTCTACCACGCAGATCGCAAGTTGGGGCTGCTGCCTCAAACTTATCTTGATTCGCCCCCGTTCCCCACCAAAGGCATGTTCAACGGCGTTTGCGACAAGTTCGTTCACCACCGTCCCGATGGTGGTGCAGATGTCGGGCGACAACAGGACGCCAGACTCGAGGTCTACCTGCAGCGTGATTCGGTTTTCCCGCAGTCCGTAAAACTCGTGGAAGCTGTCGGCCATGGAACCAAGGTACCGGCCAAGGTCTATCTGTTCGCCGTGTTGACCGAGACCGAGGAGATGATCGTAGAGCGACGCCATTGCAAAGACCCGGCGCTCGACGTCCCTGAAGCTGCTGCGGACCTGGGGATCTTCCGCTTGCCTGGCATTGCGTTGAAGCATAGCGACGATGAGCTGGAAGTTATTGCGAATACGGTGCTGCTGTTCCCGCAATAAGTCCACCTTGGCGTCACGATCGGCCGCTAGCGATGATCGCGCGTGGTACTTCTCGATGCTTTCGGCGAGCGCGCCGGCGACGGATGCAAGGAACGACAATTCGAACGCACCGAATTCAGTTGGTTCACGATAATCCACCTCGAGAATGCCGTAGGGCCCAATGTGGTTGATCAACGGTAAGCTCACTGACGTCACGACGCCGTAGTCAAGAAGGATCTGCGGCAGCTTTTCTTGCGGTCGTCGACGAACGTCGGGCTCGATCACAGGCTCGGCGTTGGCTAGCGCTTCCCCCGCTGGGTTGACCGGGTCCACCTTTCCTGCTGACCGGCCAAGCGCCTCTTCACTCAGGCCGAACTGCGCTTTAACAACAAGAACATTGTCGGAGCGCCGTACTTCAAGGACCTTTGCCATTGGGGCGTTGCAGCCGAGCGCGGCGCACCGGGCTGCCGCAGCGAGGATTGCCTCGATCGACGCATCCGTATCGCTGTGCCAGGCGTCAATCATTTGCGCAAATGTCTGCCGGTGACGCATGACGTCAACAAGCGGGACCGTTTCGTCTGGCGAAAACGTGAGCGCATTGATAGAGGCAGCAAGAGTGGCCTTCAGTGAGCGCGATATCATACGTAAAGCCTGTGCGTCGGCGACAGGCCAGATGAAAGCAATCGGCAGGCCGCTGGTTTTCGCCGAAGGCGTCAAGAGATTGAATTGGCACAGACGATCCGGCAATCCTGACGTGAGCCGGCTAGGATCCGTCGTAGCGGACGGGTGCAGTGCGTCCGGTCGCTCGCGGCCTCGCGCGCGCGGGTCCGCCTGATTCTCTTGTGCGGCGTGACGGCGACAAGAACTTCGGCCGGAAGAGGCGCGTCTAGTTAGGGCAATGCTGAACAAGACACTGAATTCGCGGGCTCGCGTCGATTGACGATTGATGGAACACAAACAAGCGCTTGTGTTGCGACCTTTGGCCCTTGAGGGCCTCAGGTGCGGGCGGTTTGCCCGCTTCTCGCCCTTTACAGGCGGACTGCTCCCATCAATCGCTTACGCGACAGGTAAACGTTGGCGAGCGCGAGCGCCACAAACGCACGGTTCGCATTCTTCGCCAAGCCCCGGTAGCGCACCTTGGTAAAACCCCACAGGCGCTTGACTACGGCGAACACATGTTCGACCCGCGCGCGAATCTTCGACTTGTTGCGGTTTTTGCCGCGCTGCACCTCATCAACGACACCCGCGCGGCGGGTGCGCTGATTCGTGAAGTCGCGCGCCTTGGGCGCTTTGCTTCGAATCAGTTCCTTCTGGCTGGCGTAGGCGCTGTCGCCGTAGACGCGCCGCTCCTCGCCATGCAGCAGATGTGGCAGCGGATGCTTGTCATGCACATTGGCCGCGGTGAGCATCGCGCTGTGCACCAGCCCGCTTTGGCTGTCCACCCCGATGTGCAACTTCGCACCGAAGTACCATTGGCGACCCTTCCTGGTCTGATGCATCTCGGGATCACGTGCCTGCTGCTCATTCTTGGTCGAACTCGGCGCCCCGATGATGGTGGCATCCACGATCGTGCCGCTCTTGAGCTTCATGCCGCTCGCCTGAAGCACCCGGCCGACTTCGGCAAACAACTGCTCGCCCAGTTTGTGGGTTTCGAGAAGACGACGAAACTTCAGCAACGTGGTGGCGTCAGGGACGGCTTCACAGCCCAGATCGATCCCCGCAAAGCGACGCAGGCTAGTGCTATCGTAAAGCGCCTCTTCGCAGGCGAAATCGGCGAGGTTGAACCAGTGCTGGATGAAATGGATACGCATCATGCGCTCCAGACCAATCGGCGGACGGCCATTGCCGCGCTTCGGCTAATGCGGCTCGACCACCGCGCACAACTCGGCCCACGGCATAATCGTGTTCATCGTATCGAGAAACTCATCGCGCCGTGTGCGTTTGCGGTGGGTCTCGAAACCGGCGCCTTGATCGGCGGCCATCGCCAGCGTTTGCTGTTTCATCTGCTTCTGCCTTCTCTATAGACTCCGATCTATAACGTTCAAAGTCGCTCTGCGGTGGACTTAATCAGCGGAGCCTTAGACTTGCTTGGGCTTTTAGGCCCTACTTGCCCTTCTTGGGTATTCTTTTGCCGGACTTGCGAGCCTCGTTGAGCGCGATGGACACCGCTTGTTTCTGCGGCTTCCCATGTTTCATTTCTGTCTTTATATTCTTCGAAACAGTGTCGCGCGAGGTTCCTTTCTTTAGCGGCATAAGCTGGCCCCTTTGTGCTGCTGGCGACAGAAAGCCATCAGCTGTTTCGGTTCGTTTTCGGTTTCCCAACGTCGGGATATCGGTCTTCGCTCCGCAGCATCCGCGATGGCGAGGTCGCTAGCGATGGTGGTCACAGGTATAAAGCAATGCTGTACCGGTGAGGAGCCCATTGCTGTCTGTCCGCGATCCCGCGGCGATGTCTTGTCGAACGGACGAAGTCTTGTTGTGAAGCCGTTGTCCCTAAACGTGAGTCCTTGTCTCATACGCCCGGATGCTCGTACACGGTCTAGGGCCTGTTCCGAGCGGTCGCAAGTGTCGTCGACGCCCCGTCGGAATGCTGGTTGCTGCGCATTGAATGGGGGTCGTGCAGAGCCTCATAAGTTCACATATTGGAGACGGCTATGTCAGCACAGGCAGGCGAGAAAGCGCAAAAGACTGGCGACTTTCGTTGCGAAAAATGTCACCATTCGACGCACGTCACCGAAGGCCACAAGATCCCGAAGTGCCCGAAGTGCGGCAACGACACCTACTCGACGCGGGTGCGTGAGCCTGGTAACAAATCGAGTAGCTGAGACCACGCAGGTCTGGCAAATATGCGCGGTATCGCGCGCACGCACCCTTCTATGCAGCGATCTGGAGTGTGGCGAAACGGGGCCGATGCGCATCCAAATTGCAGTGGGCGCTCCACCGGGCTGCCTATCATTGACAAGGGGTACCAGTAGGGCGGTCCAACTGCCGGGTGCTTCCCTCGTTTCTGGAATTGATTGACCTTCGACGGTGCGCCTCGCCTTCGGCTGAACCGAGCGTACAACGGTCGTGGTTGCGATCATTCGGTGCCCCGCCGACAGCACCTTGCTGGCTTCGATTCCGTCAGATTGCCCGTACGACGCAATTTCCGGGTCTTTTCTCGTCGCTTCTTGGCCCTCGATCACAGCACCCCGGATTCTTCCGGTGGCTGCGGCTGATCGGGCTTTGTCTCCGGCGTTCCGAGGTCAGGCACATCCGAGTTCGGCTGAGACTGAGTCGGCGCGGGCGCTACCGGGGTAGTTGGATGCGACATAGGGGGCTTCCTGTTCGATATTAGTTGAAGGTTCGGTCCGCTCCGATGCGGTACTGCGCCCAACAGTTTAGGTTCAGCGAATGGAATGCCGTCAGAAAGATCAGCCGCTGCTTCGTTGTCTGGACGACCTCTGATCACGATTCGCGGCCGAAGGAACGGCCATTTGACGAGTGACGGCGACGAACAACTCGCCAGCTTCCGCAGGGTGCGACCGGCGGAGTGATTACTAAATTCGCTATATGGTATCCGTACCGCTTTCTTCTTGACGGTGCGCCGATTAGCCGCGACGTGGGATGCATACAGCGCGTATCCCAATACGTGCCTTGGCCGAGTGGGGAAACGGGCCGGAAGGTAGGCGCATCCATTGCTTAAAGCAGCCTAACCCGTCCCAGGAGCGCTCGATGAAAGCTGTGGTGTTTCACGACATAGGCAAGATCTCACTCGACAACGTGCCGGACCCGGTCATGCAACATGGCCAGGACGCTATTGTCCGCCTGACGGCGAGCGCGATCTGCGGTACGGACCTGCACATGGTGCGCGGCACGTTTCCCGGCATGGTGCCCGGCACCATCCTCGGGCATGAGGGCGTCGGCATCATCGAGGAAGTGGGAAAAGGAGTGCGGAATTTCCGACGTGGCGACCGTGTGCTGATCCCGTCGACGATTTCGTGCGGCGCGTGCTCCTATTGCCGGACCGGATACACGGCACAATGCGACAACGCGAATCCGAACGGCGCGGCGGCGGGCACATCGTTCTTCGGCGGCCCGAAAACCACCGGGCCCATCAACGGACTACAAGCGCAGTACGCCCGGGTTCCGCTTGCGCACGCAAGCTTGATGAAGCTGCCCGAGGTGCTCGACGATGATCGGGCGATCCTGCTGTCCGATATCTTCCCGACTGGCTTCTTTGGCGCGCAACTCGCGGAGATTACGCCGGGCGATACTGTGGCCGTGTTCGGCGCGGGTCCGGTGGGGCAGTTCGCAGTGGCGAGCGCCTTCATGCTCGGCGCGGGGCGCGTGATCGTCGTGGATCGGCTCGACGACCGGCTCGCGATGGCGTGCGCGCAAGGGGCGGAAGCGGTTAGCTTCGACAACGAAGATCCGGTAGAGGCAATCATGGCCTTGACCGCGGGCGTCGGCGTGGACCGTGCCATCGATGCCGTCGGCGTCGATGCCGTCCATGCGCAGCGCGGGCCGGCCGTATCGCCGGAAGAGAGGCAGCAGGCGGAGCAGGAAAGCCAGACCGTCACGCCTGCGCGCAACCCCTTGGACGGGCACTGGATTCCCGGCGATGCGCCGACGCAAGCGCTCGACTGGGCTGTCTCGGCGCTCGCCAAAGCGGGCACGCTCGGCGTGATCGGGGTGTATCCGCCGACCGACCGCTTCTTCCCGACCGGGCAGGCCATGAACAAGAACCTGACCATCAAAATGGGCAATTGCAACCATCGCGCGGTGACGCCGCGCCTGATCGAATCGGTGCGCAACGGCTCGTTCGATCCGCTGCGCGTGCTGACCACGCGCGAACCGCTGATGCATGTCATCGACGCGTATAAGGCTTTCGATCAGCGGCAGCCGGGGTGGATCAAGGTAGCGCTCGAGCCGCTCGCGTGAAAGCCGGGAGTGAATCCGGCGAGCCAGCGCGGTGCGTTCGCCGCATCCGCGATACGCGCTAGCGTGCGGGACATGACGATTGCGCGAACGGTGGAACAGTCATCCAGTGACCGCGACAGGAGCCGCAATGAATGTCGATTTGCGTATTAACGGTACGGTGCACGTTGTCGATCTCGACACGCGCGTGACACTCCTCGATGCGCTGCGTGACCATCTGGGGCTCACGGGCGCCAAGAAGGGTTGCGATCAAGGGCAATGCGGCGCGTGCACCGTACTCGTCGACGGACGACGCGTGCTGTCGTGCCTCACGCTCGCCGCGACGACGCGCGGCGCGGTGACGACCATTGAAGGGCTCGCCGATGGATCTTCGCTTCATTCGATGCAGGAGGCGTTCGTCGCCTGTGACGCGCTGCAATGCGGCTATTGCACACCGGGGCAAATCCTTAGCGCGATCGCGTGTATCGACGAAGGGCATGCGAACTCGCGCGACGACATTCGCGAGTACATGAGCGGTAACTTGTGCCGATGCGCAGCTTATCCGAAGATCGTCGCGGCGATCGAGCAGGTGCGCGATACGGCTCACGCCGCGCAGCCGGAGCGCGACTGATGCGGCCATTCCAGCTTGCGACCGCCAACGAACCCGACGACGTATCCCGCTGCGGGCCGTTCGATGAACAGGCCGAACTCACGGTCGGTTCGCCGGTGCAATTTCTCGCGGGCGGGACCAATCTGCTCGACCTGATGAAGCTCGACGTAATGACACCCGAGCGGCTCATCGATATCGGGCCGCTTGCCGCCGGCCACTGCGCGATCGAAGCAAGCGAAGGCGGCCTGACGCTCGGCGCGTTTGCGCATATGGCCGATGCCGCGCGGCACGCCGCCGTGTGCCGCGACTACGCGGTCATCTCGCAATCGCTTTGGATGGCGGCCAGCCCGCAACTTCGCAACATGGCGACGCTCGGCGGCAACGTGCTGCAACGCACGCGCTGCCTGTACTTCCGCGACACGAGCTGGCGCGCCTGCAACAAACGCACGCCGGGAAGCGGCTGCGCGGCGCGCGACGGCGTCAATCGCCGGCTGGCCGTGCTCGGCGCCAGTGAACACTGCATCGCCAACTATCCGGGCGATTTCGCGATCGCGCTGGTTGCTCTCGGCGCGGAAGTCGCGGTGCGCAGTACAGCGGGCGAAATTCGCAACATTCCGTTTGAGACGCTGCATCGGCTGCCGGGCGACACGCCGCACCGTGAGACGAACCTGCGTCCCGGCGAACTCATCGTCGCTTTCCATGTGCCCGCCGGCGCGTGGACGCGGCGTTCGCTTTATCTCAAGATCCGTGACCGCGCGTCGTATGACTTCGCGCTCGCGTCGGCGGCGGTGGCGCTCGATCTCGACGCGCAAGGCGTCGTGCGGGCCGCGCGCATCGGAATCGGCGGGCTCGCCGCGAAGCCGTGGCGCGCGCGCGAGGCCGAAGCGTCGCTTGCCGGCAAGCTCATCGATGAACGCAGTGCGCGCGAAGCCGCCGACGCAGCATTCGCCGGCGCGGTCGTCAGCGGCGAAACCGCGTTCAAGCCGGAGCTCGGGCGGCGCACGCTGGTCCGCGCGCTCCTGGAAGCCGCCGCGCTGGAGGTTGCATGAGCGACATCGACCGACTCGCCAAGCATCAGCCCGCGTTTGGCGTGCCTCATGTGCGCATAGACGGCGAGGCAAAATTCACGGGCCGCGCCTGTTACGCATCCGATGAACCGGTGCAGGATGCGGTGCATGCGTTCCTGCTCACCAGTTCGATCGCGCGCGGGCGCGTGCGGCGAATACATGCCGAGGATGCGTTTGCGATCGACGGCGTGCTGGACGTGCTGACGCATGAGAACGTCGGATCTGAGGCCAAGCCGCCCGAGCAGCAGGCGGGCGGCGCCACGACGACCACGCTCGAAAGCGACCGGGTCTGGCACGACGGGCAGATCATCGGCGTAATCGTCGCGACGAGCTATGAGATCGCGCGAGAAGCCGCGCAGCGCACGCGCATCGAATACGACGAAGAACCGCCTTCAGCCACGTTCGGCAGTGTTGGCGCGGAGGGCGAAAGGCGCGAGCCGGGCGAGCACGAGGACTACCGCGTCGGCGATTTCGACGCGGCCTTCGCAGCCGCGGATTGCCGCGTCGAGGCGATCTATGCAACCCCGACCCAACATCACAATCCGATCGAGCTTTACACCACGACGTGCGCCTGGCGCGACGGCACGCTCACCACCTGGGAACCGAGCCAGTTCGTGTATGGATTGCGCGGCAACGTCGCTCAGCAGTTGGGGATCGAGCGCGAGAAGGTGCATGTGATTTCGCGCTTTGTCGGCGGCGCTTTCGGCGGCAAGGGCAATGCGACCGCCCGCACCGCGTGGATCGCGATCGCCGCGCGGCGCGTGGGCCGTCCGGTGAAACTCGTCGCCACGCGCGATCAAAGCTACACCGTCGCGACGTATCGCGCGGAAACGCGCCATCACATCCAGCTTGGCGCCACGCGCGACGGCAAGCTCGTCGCGCTCAGGCACGAAGGTTGGGAGCTGACGAGCCGCCCGAGCATGTATAACGTATCGGGGACGGAAACCACGGCGCGCATGTATGCGTGCCCGAATATCGAAACGGTCGTGAACGTGGTGCATGCCGACCGGAACACCCCGGGCTTCATGCGTGCGCCGCCCGAAACGCCTTACATGTTCGCGCTGGAAACCGCGTTCGACGAACTGGCCGTGCAGTTGTCGATCGACCCGGTCGAACTCCGCCGCCGCAACGATACCGCGGTCGACCCCGTGACGGGTAAGCCCTTCACGAGCCGGCGGCTCGTCGCGTGCCTCGATGCAGGGGCGCAACGCTTCGGCTGGGCCGCGCGCAATCCGCAACCGGGGTCGATGACCGAAGGCGACTGGCTCATCGGCTGGGGCTGCGCAAGCGCGGCGTATCCGTCGAACATCGCGGCCAGCGCCGCTCGCGTAACCCTGCGCGCCGACGGACGAGCGCGTGTCGACATCGCCGCGCACGACATCGGCACCGGCGCGTACACGGTCATCGCGCTGACAGCGGCGCAGTGCCTCGGAATCGAGCCGTCGCATGTGGACGTGAGGGTGGGCGACACGGACTATCCGCCCGCGTCGCTCGCGGCCGGGTCCAGCCACACTGCGACGATCACGCATGCGGTCGCGTGCGCCTGCGACGCGCTGCGCGACAGGCTTGCGTGCGCGGCGGCGTTGACCGGCCCGCTGATGGGCCGCGATCCGCAAGCGATGAAGCTGGCATCGGGCCGCCTCGCCGCGAACGACGTATGGGAACCGCTGCGCGATGCGGTGGTGCGCACGGGCGGAGACACCGTGAGCGCGGAAGCGGAGCATATTCCGCAAGGACTCGCGCCGGAGGCGATGGACAAGCTACGCGCCGGCAAGCTGCCGATAGTGCGCGGACACCAGCGCGAGGATGCGACGGCCTATGCATTCGGTGCGCACTTCGTCGAAGTGAGAGTGCATCGGCTCACGCGGGAAATCCGTGTCCCGCGCATGGTCGGAGCGTTCGCATCGGGGACGATCGTCAATCCGCTGACGGCGCATAGCCAGTACATGGCCGGCATGATCTGGGGCGTTGGCGCGGCGCTGCTCGAAGAGACGGAGATTGACGTGCGTCATGCGCGGTACGTGAACGACAACATCAGCGAGTACCTCATTCCGACCAACGCGGATGTCGATCAAGTTGATGTCATCATGCTACCCGACGCCGATGCGCAGGTGAACCCGCTCGGCGTCAAGGGGCTGGGCGAGATCGGCATCGTCGGGATGAATGCGGCAATTAGCAATGCTGTTTATCACGCGACAGGACGGCGCGTGCGCGAGTTGCCCATTCGCATCGACGATCTTGTGTAGTAGGAGCAAATGGAAAGCGAGGGGAGTGCTTAAAACCGTTACCCGCCGATAGTTTAAAACTCTGCTGATCCGGTTCGTGCTGCCAGGTGCCTAACTAGCGGCAAGCGGCGGCGCAAAAATGCCCGTCCCGCGTCCTTCCCGGTGGTACTCCGACTGGCCGTTGGACCTCGTTAAGCCGACGTTACAGCGTCACCGGTTCGACCGGCGGCTTCGGGTCGTCTTCGGCCGGCCCTTGGTCGGCCCCCTCTTCGACCACGCCCACCGCCGTCCAATTTCACCGCTCTACGGCGTCGAGCCCAGGTAAGCTTCCAGCATGGCGAGATGCATCCCGGACATTTTCTCTCGCGCCGGATGGTCCGCATAATCGCGGCCAGCGAAGGCGCTGATCGTATAGCGGTTCGAGGCGATGTAATAGCCCATCCCAACAAGCGTCACATAGAAGTCGAGCGGATCAACGTCACGTCGAAAGCGCCCAGCCGCCACGCCACGATCGAGAATCGTGCTGATGACTTCGACCACCGGCGAGACTGTGGCTCGTAGTTTTTCGCACGACTTAAGATATCGACCGCGATTCAGGTTTTCCCCGTTGATCAGGCCCAACCAACGTGGGTTGTCCCACAGATGCGCCCATATCGACTCAGCAAGCGTCGCTATCGCCTCGCCCGGTTGCAATTCGGAAAGGTCTAGGCCGCTCTCCTTCTTGGCAAAATCCGCGTACATCGACTCCAGCACGGCCACATAGAGCTGCTCCTTGCTGCCGAAGTAGTAGTAGAGCATGCGCTCATTCGTTCCGGCGGCCTGTGCGATCGCATCGACGCGAGCGCCAGCAAGGCCGAGGGTCGAGAACTGCTCGGTCGCGGCTTCGAGAATTCGACGCCGCGTGCCCTCGGGGTCTCTTTTGGTCGTTTTCGTGCCTGTCTCCGTGACCTGTGACATGTCGCTCTCCCCTCACGGCGCGTTCGATTATGTAGGTACATCCATTATGGTCGATCGGCGCCCTTTTTCCCGCCGCAATGACGCCTTGACTTTGCCCGCCGGTATTTAGCCTCGATAAGGTGCCGTGACCGCCTGTCGCGGCCCCGACCGGAGTCCGCATGACATACAAGGGCGCATTCAAAGATGCCGTCTTCCCTGGCCCCGACCGTGAAGCACGCGTTGCCCGATATCGACTGGTGCTGAGCGAGTCACATGGGCGCATTACCGCAGGGAATCAACTTCGCCTTGAGACGCCTCCTTGCCGCTATCAGCTTGCCAGTGAGCGGGAGTTCGACGTCGTCGTCAATAGGATCGTGAACACGGAGCTTCGTGGCATACGTGTTGATTCTTTGCGTCTGGCGGTGGAGTCCGACCATTCGTCAATCGATTACCCACTCGACTTCAATGCGGCCGACCTTCCAGCTCGGCGATCGCTAATCCAACCGTGGGTGGATGCCGCTGACTTGTGGTCGCGCGACATCGTTGCTGGCGGCGTCGCGCTTTTTGTGGACGTCGATGCGGGTCGCCCTTTGGAAGCGTGGCTTGTTGAAGTCCTGCGAGACTGATTAGAAGCGCACAACTATTAGGCAGACCCTTAAGAACGGCTGATTTCATCCGCTAAATCGGATTCATTCCAGAACTTTCAACCGCCATGTCCTACGAACCCCCCCGTCCTGTCGGAATTCATCGCCGCCGGTGACGAGATCAACCTCGCGCTGCTGGGGATCGATTCCAAAGAATTCGCCACTGCTGAGGACCGCAATCTCGCGCAACGAGCAGTGTTCACAGACGTGACGGAGAGGCGCGGTTTGCCGGATCGTCGGGAAGCGGTGCTATGCCACGAGATTAGCGCCCTGGTCGCGAATCGGCCAATCATGACTAGCCTCTTCGACTTTGTTGAATTGAAGGCGTTGTGCATGCTCAGGGTTGCGCCTTCGCTTGTCGACCGGTTCATCGCGGTAAAACGCGACAATCCAGCGTTCGGTCTGGGCGAGATCATGGCGGTGGCCATCGAGGCGCGCGAGCACCACCAATGGGGACACTATTGGCAGACGTGAAGCAACGATATGCGGTCGGCGAGTGGGACTCGTTATGGGCCAGCGACCCGTACATGAAGCACCGGTTCGTGCTCGACCTCGAATCGCGCACCGTCATTGCCGGCGAAGACCGCATTCGCCGTCACTGGTGGTCGATGCGTCTTGAGCACGTCGCCTATATGCAGCAAATCCTCAACGAGACGTTCGATTCCATATGGGACGAGCCCGAGGAGTTCGCATTCGTTCGTCAGACCGATATTCCAGCATGGGCGACTGAAGCATGGCCGTGGCCGCCGTTGCCAGAGGTCGAAGAGGTCGAGAAGCTGCTGGACGGTCCGGACGTTCCGCTTGAGCGTGATGAATTGGGCCGTCTTGTCTTCCCGTTCCGCTTCGTCGCCGACGGACGCAAGTAGCAGCGAGCGCGGCGGCCGCGCCGTCACCGGTTGGTCGAACTTGCGGCACACTGCTTCTTTTCGTTGGAAGGGCGTTCGGTGGCCAAGGCATACAAACCGACGGCGGAACAGGAAGCGGTCGTTGAAGCCGCGAGAAGCGGCGGCGATCTCAAAGTCAAAGCGTACGCGGGCGCAGGCAAGACCTCGACGCTGCGGCTCGTCGCTCAGCAGCTTACCGGCCAGCGCGGCAGCTATCTCGCATTTAACAAGGAAATCGCGGACTCGGCGCGGCGCGGCTTCCCGGCCAACGTCTCAGCTCGCACCGTCCATTCGCTCGCCTATGCAAGCGCTCCCGCGTGGCTGACCGCGCGCATCAATCTGCCGTCTGAGCCACCGCACGAACTCGCTGCCCGATATGGCTTCGGGCCAATCGAAGTGCCGACCATCACGGGAAAGAATGCGGAGCTCGCGCCGTTCGAAATTGGCCGCATGATCGCCGACGGGCTCGGCCGGTTCTGTCGATCCGCCGACGATACGCCGCAGCCCTTCCACATACCGGTCGACGAAAAGATTCGCGACGATGCCGCCGACTGGCTGCGCGAGCAACTCGCGCCCAGCATCGCGCGGCTATGGACGGAGAGCGTCAACCCGCGGGGACTGAAAGCGATACAGCCGGACGTCTATCTGAAGGTGTGGGCGCAATCGAATCCGCGTATCAACGCCGATTTCATTTTGTTCGACGAGGCGCAAGACAGCGACGGCATCATGCTGTCCGTTCTTGCACGGCAACGGCACGCGCAGACGATCTATGTCGGTGATCCGTATCAGCAAATCTATGAGTGGCGCGGCGCGGTCAACGCGATGGCGCAGATCGATGCACCGGAGCGGCCGCTGACCGAGTCGTCTCGGTTCGGGCCCACCTTCGCGGGACTCGCGAGTTGCGTGCTCGCATTGCTCGGGGAAACCACCCCGATCCGGGGCCAGCCGAGCATCGGCTCCATCATGGTCGAAGATCCGTCAGTGCAGCCGCCGGTGGACGCGGTGCTGTGCCGAAAGAACGCTACGGCCATCTGGCAGTTTGCGGCGGGTATCGAAATGGGCCATCGCCCAACTCTGCGCATGAATCCAAGCGAGATCATCGCCTTTGCCGACGGCGCAGATCAGTTGCTCAACGGAAGACGGGCTTTCCGGCCCACCGCTCTGTCGCTCTTCGAAAACTGGAAAGAGGCGCAGGCTTTCGCGCGTAGCGCCGTCGGCCGCGATTTGCTGCCTGTTGTGGAGATCGTCGACGATCGCGGCACGGACTACTTGCGTGCGCTCGCGCAACGTCAGACGCCGGAGGGCCAGGCTGACTACGTCATCTCGACCATCCATCGTGCGAAGGGACTGGAGTGGAAACGCGTGCGGATCGTCAACGACTTCCGCTTCAAGCTGGTCGACGGCCGGTTGACGCTGGATGAAGACGAGATGCGGCTGCTGTACGTGGCGCTCACGCGCGCTCAGCATGTGCTCGACATCTCGGATGTGCGGGATGAACTGCTGCGGCTCTTCAACGTGCCGAAGGCCTCACGCAGCCAATAGCGGCGAGCGTCCGGCCGCCAGAGCCTGCAGTGCGGCATTGCGCTCGAGCGCGGCTTTCGCGGCCGCCTTGGTCTTGCCTGCGCGCGACGGCGGCTGACAGATGCCGCAAACCATCGAATGCGACGGCTCGTGTGCGTGCGCGACGAACTTGCCGTGGCAGCGCGTGCAGCCCGCGAGGCGAAGAATGCCGGCGTCCTTGAAACGGATAAACGTCCAGGCGCGCGTCAGGTCCATCTGCAACGCCTCACCGTTCATCTCGAAGTGCTCCGCATACAGCGCGTAGGCGCGCGTGAGCAGGTCCACACGGTCCAGCCCTCCGGCATTCGCTTCGAGGAACGCGTAGACGTTCGCAAACATCGAGGTGTGGATGTTCGGCGCCCACGTCAGATACCAATCTTCGGAGAACGGCAGCATGCCCTTGGGCGGCGATGCGCCCTTCACTTCCCGATACAGACGAATCAGCCGATCCCGCGAAAGCGTCGGGATCTCCGACTCCAGCACTTGCATGCGCGCGCCGAGTTTGATCAGCGTGATCGCGCGCATGACTTGCGCAGCTTCGGCAGCAAGGCTCTTGGAGGACGTGGTCGTGGTCATGATTAGGCCGCCAGCAGAGCGTCATTCGTGACGGTCGAGATCGAAGCTTCGTTGCTGCGACCAGCGAGGCCCGCGAGCATTGCATCGGCGCTCATGCGGAAAAAGCACAGCAACTGCGACGACGACGCGAGCTTCTCGGTTTGCGCGGGCGAGAGCTTGAGCAGCGTATCTGCCATTTCCGCGGACAGACCCAAATGCGACTGTGCCGCCTCGCGATCCGACGCCAGCACGCGTCGCGCGAGCATCAGGTACGACAGGTTCAATTCGCGGATCGAACCAAGGTCACAGGAGGCGTAGATCATGGCGGCGGACCAGGTAGTGAGTTCGGCTTGCTCGTTGGCGCCGTTCATCAGGGCGCGAGCAAATTGTCTGACTACGGTCAGTAGTTTGCA
The DNA here is from genome assembly GCF_022879615.1 of Caballeronia grimmiae. Taxonomy (NCBI): domain Bacteria; kingdom Pseudomonadati; phylum Pseudomonadota; class Betaproteobacteria; order Burkholderiales; family Burkholderiaceae; genus Caballeronia; species Caballeronia grimmiae. The sequence continues at coordinate 144,487 of NZ_CP084276.1, read as the reverse complement.
ACATCTTGTTACACGCGGTAATCGTTTGCCACAGCAAATGCACCTCGCGCAATCGTTCGCGAAGGAAGATATTTTTCCTTCTTTTCGGTGGATGTAGTACACGAAATAACTAGTCTCTGTCATCACAGCCGGCTACCCATTGCTCAGTGGCATGCGGCTTGCAGCTTCTTTTCTGTTGCGCGCTGCTTGTGAGAAACGCCAATTTCGGTAACACCTACTCGATACGGAGTTACCCGACTGATGCAAGAAAACGACAGAGTTACCTTCGCCGGCCAAATCTGACCCGGCCTGCCGACCTAAACCCCGGACCCTTCGCTACCTGCATCGTGTAGACTACTGTACAAACATACAGTACGGGGTTGAACATGGGAGCGTTAGCCCTCGAAGACATTCATCCATCGATTTGGCGCGGCTCGCAACTAGCGTCTGCTCGCGTGAATGTTGTGCCGTGTGGATCTGAGACGCTCGCCGCAGAACTGCCGGGCGGCGGTTGGCCCAAAGGCGCGCTGACGGACTTGTTGGTGCAGCAGCCGGGCGTTGGAGAAATGCGATTGCTGTTGCCTGCGCTGAAGGCTGTCGCCCAACGGCGCATTGCTTTGCTGCAGCCCCCTCACCGCTTTCAGCCCGAAGCGGCGGCCTACTGGGGCCTGCCTGAGACGTCGATCCACGTCGTGCGCGCTCAAAAGACCGCCGATGCGCTTTGGGCGGGTGAGCAGATCCTTCGCGCAGGGACGTTCGGCGCGCTGATCTTCTGGCAAACCCATGTGCGACCGGAAGCGCTACGCCGCCTGCACCTCGCCGCGCAGACGAGCGAGTCGCTGTTCTTCATGGTGCGGCCGCTCGCTGCTGCGAGCGACACGTCGCCTGCCCCGCTTCGCATTGCTGTGCGCCCTGCGCGTGACAGCGTTTCATTGGAGTTTGTGAAGCGCCGAGGCCCAGTGCGTGACGAGCCGCTTGTCGTTGGACTGACCCATTCGCCTATCCTGTTCAATCGCCATGCAAGTGTGGATCGGCGTGTATCTGCCGCACCTCAGCCGAGAAGTCTTCCAGCCGAACTGGTCGTCCACGAGTGAGGCCGGTTTCGGTCCGGGCCTAGTCGTGCTCGACCATGAGCGTGTGGTCGCACTCGATCATATAGCGCACGAGGCCGGTGTCCGCATGGGCATGCGCAAGGGCGGCGTCCTTACACTCGCGCCGGACGCGCGCATCCACGACAAGGACGAAATCAAAGAGCAGCAGGCCGTCGCGGATGTCGCCACGGCCTTGATGCAGTTCAGCCCGCAGGTATCGATCGCTGAGGAGCAAACAGTTCTCGTTGATGTGTCGGCGAGCTTGCGCCTCTTTGGTGGCGTGCGCGCGCTTAGACGCGCGATCCGCACATCGCTTGCGGCTTTCGGTTTCACCGCTCGGATGAGCGTCGCGCCCACCGGCCAAAGCGCGTGGCTGATGGCGCGTTATCGCGGCGGTCATCGACTTTCCATTCGCTCGCTGATGCGGCAGTTGCCGCGCTTGCCCGCCCTGTTGGTCCTCGAAGCCCGACGCTACGCCGACTGGTTCGACGGTCTCGGATGCACGAGCGTTGCGGACCTGCGGCGCTTGCCGCGCGCCGGACTGAAGAAGCGCTGTGGCACCGCGCTGCTGGATACGCTCGATCGCGCCGTGGGCGAAGCGCCCGAACTCTACGAATGGGTCCAGACGCCGCCGTCGTTCAACGCACGGATCGAATTGCCCGACCGCGTCGAGCATGCGGAAGCCGTGCTCTTTGTCGCGCGGCGGCTCATCGTGCAGTTGACGGGTTGGCTCGCCAGCAAGCAACTGGCGCTCACGCGTTTCTCGATCGAACTCGAACATGAACGCGGGCGCGCGGCGTTGCCGCCAACGACGATTGAGGTCGCGCTCGCGGAGCCGACGTGGCACGAGGAACACCTGACTCGCTTGCTGAAGGAGCGGCTTGGACGCGTTGAGCTTGCGGCCGCGGTCATCGCTGTGCGTGTCGAAGTGAATGACGTTGAGGCAGCGGAACCGCCTTCCGATACCCTCTTTCCGGAGCCGGGCGGCAGCGCCGCCGACCATAACCGGCTGATGGAATTGCTCGTCGCACGCCTTGGCCACGAGAACGTGTTGCGCGCGGCGCCTGTCGCGGACCATCGGCCCGAAACCGTATCGAACTGGGTGCCAGTGTCGAGCGACGTCAAAGGCTGTTCGCTCCCCGGCGATCAGCCGCGCCCTTCGTGGCTGCTGGAGACGCCCATCCAGTTGATGACGCGCCAGCACCGTCCTTTCTACGGCAGTCCGCTACGTACGGTCTCCCCCGGCGAGCGCATAGAAGCGGGTTGGTGGGGAGGCGATCTCGTCACGCGCGACTATTTCGTCGCGGAAGCCGACGACCACAGCTGCTACTGGATCTACCGAGAGCGCGTCGGCAGCCGCGACGAAGAGGACCCTCGATGGTTCTTGCACGGCCTGTTCGGGTGACGCGATGGACGTGTTTTCGTCGATGCTGCCCGGCTATGCCGAGTTGCAGTGCTTCTCCAACTTCACGTTCTTGCGCGGCGCCTCGCACGCCGAAGAACTGATCCTGCGCGCGGAGCAGCTCGGCTACCTCGCGATCGCCATCACTGATGAATGCTCGCTCGCCGGTATCGTGCGCGCGCACGTTGCCGCGAAGGAAGCGAACATCCGCCTGATCGTCGGCGCGCACTTCCAGTTGACGAATCCTGACGGCACGCCCGCCCTCGCCTTCACCGCGCTCGCGATGAACCGCAACGGGTATGGAAACCTGTCGGAACTCATTACGCTCGCGCGAACGCGAACGTCGAAAGGCACGTACCTGCTGTCGCCGAACGATTTGGCGCGTCCGGAAGCGCCATACGACCATTTGAAGGGCTTGCCCGACTGTCTTGTCATTCTGTCGCCTGAGTATCCGGCAAAAGAAGAACGGCTCGACGCGCAGGTCGAATGGCTCGCGCGCACGTTCGAGGGACGCTGCTGGGTCGCGCTCACGCTGCATGCGCGGGCGATGGACGACATCCACCGCGGCATCGTCGAATACGTGGCTGACCGTCATGGCGTGCCGGTCGTCGCGACGGGCGCAGTGACGATGCACGTGCGCTCGCGCAAGCCGCTGCAAGACACGCTCACCGCCGTGCGCCTAAACCGCTCCATCGCCGAATGCGGCTTCGAACTGGCACAGAACGCCGAGCAGCATCTACGCGCGCGACTGCGGCTCTCGAACCTGTACCCGGCACGGGCGCTCGGCGAGACGCTGACGATCGCGAGTCGCTGCACCTTTTCGTTGGATGAACTGCGCTACGAATACCCCGACGAACTGATCCCCGAAGGCACGACGCCCACCGCCTATCTGCGGCAGGAAACGTACATAGGCGCGCATCGGCGCTTTCCGGCTGGCATCCCGCACAAGGTGCAGACGCAGATCGAGCACGAACTGTCGCTCATCGCCGAGCTTCGGTACGAGCCGTACTTCCTGACGGTGTACGACCTTGTGCGCTTCGCGCGCAACGAAGGCATCCTTTGTCAGGGGCGCGGGTCGGCCGCGAACTCCGCTGTCTGCTACTGCCTGGGCGTGACCGAGGTCGATCCTGCGCGCAGCTCGATGCTGTTCGAACGTTTCATCTCGAAGGAGCGCGGCGAGCCGCCCGACATCGACGTGGACTTCGAGCACCAGCGGCGCGAAGAAGTGATCCAGTACATCTATCGCAAGTACACGCGCACGCGCGCGGCGCTCGCGGCCGCCGTCACAACATACCGTCCGAAGTCTGCGCTGCGAGACTCGGGTAAGGCACTCGGCGTCGATCCGATCATCGTCGACAAGGTGGCCAAGTCGCATCACTGGTTCGACTCCAGCGCGGATCTGCTGAATCGCTTCGTTGAGTCGGGCCTCGACACCTCGACGCCGTTGATCCAGCAGTGGGCGAGCCTCGCATCGCAACTGCTGAACTTCCCGCGCCATCTATCGCAGCACACCGGCGGCTTCGTCATCGCGCGCGGCAAGCTTTCGCGGCTCGTGCCCATCGAAAACGCCGCGATGGTCGATCGCAGCGTGATCCAGTGGGATAAGGACGACCTTGAAGCGCTTGGGCTGCTCAAGATCGACGTGCTTGCGCTCGGCATGCTCTCGGCGATCCGACGCACGCTCGACATCATCTCAAAACAGCGCGGCGAGCCGTTCGAGTTGCAGGATATTCCAGCGGAAGACGCGCCGACATACGAGATGATTTGCCGCGCCGATACCGTCGGCGTCTTCCAAATCGAATCGCGTGCGCAAATGAGCATGTTGCCGCGCCTGCAGCCGCGCCAGTTCTATGACCTCGTCATTGAAGTCGCCATCGTGCGGCCGGGTCCGGTACAGGGCGGCATGGTCCATCCGTACCTGCGCCGGCGGCAGGGCAAGGAACCGGTATCGTTCCCCTCGCCCGAGATGGAGACCGCGCTCGCTCGTACGCTTGGCGTGCCGATCTTTCAGGAGCAGGTCATGCAGGTCGCCATGCTCGCGGCAGGCTTCAGCGCCGGCGAGGCGGATCAGCTTCGGCGTGCGATGGCCGCGTGGAAACGCAAAGGCGGCTTGCAGCATTACTACGACCGCATCGTCAACGGCATGCTCGATCGTGGCTACGACCGCGAGTTCGCTGAATCGATCTTCGCGCAGATCCAGGGCTTCGGAGAGTACGGCTTTCCCGAGAGCCACGCGGCGAGCTTCGCCCTGCTCGTGTATGCAAGCTGCTGGCTCAAGTGCCACGAGCCGGCCGCGTTCCTGTGCGCGATGCTCAACAGCCAGCCAATGGGCTTTTACTCGCCCTCGCAACTGGTGCAGGATGCCAAGCGCCACAAGGTCCGAGTGTTGCCCATCGACGTCGCGGTAAGCAACTGGGATTCATTCCTTGAAGGCGACGGCTCGATGGCACCCGTGCGGCTCGGCATGTCGCTCATTCGCGGCATGCGCGAAGAGTCGGCGGCACGCATCGAAGCGGCGCGCGCGGTGCGCCCTTTCGAGTCGGTCAACGACCTCGCCAACCGTGCGAGGCTCGATCGCCGCGACTTGCAGTTGCTTGCAGACGCGAATGCGCTCGCGGCTCTGTCCGGCAACCGGCGCGAGGCGCTTTGGCAGGCCGTCGCAGCCGTGCCCGACAAAGATCTGCTGCGCGCGACGGCGCGCGAAGAAGAACTGCCGATGCTCGCCGCGCCGAATGAAGCGCAGGAGATCGTCAGCGACTACCGCGCGACCGGCCTCACGTTGAATCGTCACCCGCTTTCGTTGCTTCGCGAGCGGCTCAACCAAAAGAAGATATTCGCAGCGTCGAAGCTTGCCACCTACCCGAATGGGCGTCTCGCCAAGGCATGCGGGATTGTGACCGTGCGTCAGCGACCGGGGACGGCTAACGGCGTCTTGTTCATCACGCTGGAAGACGAGACTGGTCAGGTCAACGTCATCGTCTGGCCGTCACTCGTCGAGAAGTTCAGGAAGGAAGCGCTGGGCGCCTCCCTTCTCGGTGTCTCCGGGGTCTGGCAGAAGGAGGGCGAAGTAAAGCACCTTGTCGCTAATCGCCTCGTCGACATGACCGCGCTTCTTGGGAACCTGGCCACGTCGAGCCGGAATTTTCACTGACCTGGACTCTGGACGGACGTCCGCTGGCAGTCGCAGCATATGACGACTGCAAGGTGACCAGCGGGCATCGACTACCTGATATACCGATGTTCGTAATCGCATATTTCCGCAGGCCGTGTCCCAGTACTCTTGCCGGACAACTCACCGAGCGCTGGAAAAACAAAATGAGAATAGTCGGACCGATCTTTTGCGCGCTACTGGTCGCCGCCTGCACAACCACGACAGGCATCGTCCCGATTGGAAGCGGTGTCTATATGCTCGGTGAGCAGGCCGGCTGGGATTATTCCGGTTCGAAAGTCAAAGCCCGACTTTACCAACAAGCGAGCGAGTATTGCGCTGCTAAAGGCGCCACGGTAATCCCTGTGAACAGTGCGGCACAAGATGCGGGGTGGCAGTACGCCTCTGCGGAAATCCAATTCAGGTGCATGCACCCGCTCTCAGCTGACAACTGAGAATGATTCGCCTCCGGAAAACTTGTCTGGCGTGGCGAGTTTCAGGAAACCGCGCGTGGTCCAGCACGGGCACCCGCAGAGAAGGGCCAGCCATAAGGTGCCGCTGGAGAAACGCAACGGGCTAAAAGTTGCGACTGGCCGATGATGGCGAGTTTGCTCGCGAAGGGGGTTCAGCGAAAGAGCGCGCAGCGCATCGATTACAAAGACTAAAACCGGGGAGATGATGAAGGACGGAAAGAACAAACACACTGGACTCGCGGTTGTGCTTGGCGCGGCCGGCTGCGTCGCGGTGGCACTCGTTTTTGGGCCGCCCGGCAACGGCGGCCAACAACTCGTTGCCTCTGCCCAGCGCGCATCCACTCCCGCGACCACGGTCACGCCTGTTGCATTGGCCGATCCGCCAGCTCCGGACAACGCTTCGACGGTGAGTCGTTGCGAACTCGAGCGCGCGATCGCTCGTCCCACCCGCAACGATCTTGGTGAAATCCAGGCTTACGCACGACGCATGTCTTTTATCGAGGACCGCCGCCAGGAGGCCTATGAGTTCATGCGCAAGCAACAGGCCGCAGCGGGCGCGCGGCTGGACCTCGCGGGCATACTCGGGGCCTCGCGAGGCTACATTCGAGTCCTGCAAGCAACCGCCAAGCAATTCGCCCGTGTCCCTCTTCCAAAGATCGCCGACGCAAACGCACAGCGATATTTGACTATCGTGGACGCTGAGTGGAAGGCGTCAGTGGTGTCCGAGGAGGCGAAGTACAAGGGCATCATTCGCGATGCAGAAGCGGGCATAGACGGCACTGACGCGGCTCAGGACCTGACCGACGAAGCCAATGGCCATCTTGCGAAAGCCATCACCTACGTCAACAAGACTTACATGATTTATGGGTATCAGCCGCGCGACGTCAACGACGACATGATCCTGCGCAAAGGTGCCAGGCCGTCCGCAAAAACGGTGCTACTTCAAGCCGAGGATTGCTCGGCGTGAAGGACAAACACCTGCCAACGATCCGTCAGCCAACGCTCTACAAGTGCCAATCTGGGCATTCCAGATTGTGGACCGGCGCCCCGCGCGCCAATTCCTTCAAGTGCTCAAGCTGCTTCACGCTGTCCTCGCTGACTTCGATGTAGTAATCGTTGGGCTTTCGGTCTGCCATCGCATTGCCGCTGAAGACGGGACCCGCGAGCGAGAGATCCGGCGCATGACTCAGCCGCATTTGCTTCCTGATCCGTACGCCTGCCTCTCTTTCTTTATCCTGCTCTTGAAAGCGTTCGGGCAATTGGTCGAATGCGTCCCTGATAGCGGCGCTGTCCAGGGGGGCGGCCCGCTCAGCGCTCATGAAGACTGGGTTGAACGCCTCCCAATCGTACGGAAGCTTTCTCCCATTCGATTGGCTCGCATCGCGGCCAATGTTGACTCTGCCAAGCCAGGCATACACCCCGGCCAGGCCCGTGGTTGGCAAGTCGTCGCGTGTAACATCTAGTTCGACTGCCTCGGATACGCCAGCCTCTGCCAACGATTGGGCCGCGGCTGCCGTAGTGGCGAACCAATCGTCGGGCTTCGCCGCCACTGATACCCGAATTTCTGCCTGTTCAAGCGTGTAGCCGTTGGTGAAGTTATCGTTGACGCCCAGCCTGCAAATTTTGAACGGCAGGACGTGGCCAACTCTCTTTCCGTCGGCAATTGCACGAGCCTCCTCAGACTGTGAGCTAGCGCTGGCAGCGCCGGTCGTCGCGTTATGATCGCCCTTCCCTCGTGAGCACGCTGCAGCTGACACGATGAAGAGAGCCGCGACGACAACCCCGATTTTCCTTTTAGTACCTTTGTTCACAGTTTTCCTTTGGCTCAGTCCACGAACGGAGTGTCGCGTGTTCGCCAACAGCTTTCTTTCTCTTGGTTGACCGACTCAATGTGGTTCATTCCAGCAAAACTCACTGTGCCTTTTTCCATTGACTCGCGCAGCCGTGCGGAAACCAAACAACGATTTTAGAGCCAGATGATAATTCGCTCCCTATGCTTGTGCGCATCTTGGCAATGGCACCTTACGCGTCAGGCTTGGGACTACGATCCAGGAAATTCGCGGACTTCCAACATGTAAACGCGTTCTTTCGCGAGATACAGCTTAACGCCAAGCTTGCGGTACTCCATAGTCTTCGTTGGGCCACTAATACGTTCGTTAGTGGGCTCCCCCAAGCGATCTACAACTTCCTTTTCCGTCGAACGCTCGGAGATACCGAGAAGGGGGGCGCAACTCGCGTCGCCGGCAAAACATGCCACGCTAATTACGTTCCCTCCCGCTTTGTCGAACTCAATATCGATTCGTGGCGACCCATCATAATTCCATGACCGGTAGTCGTCGACGCTTTTGCCTTCACGAATCTCCTTAACGCTTAGTACCGCCGGATATCTTTCCCACCATTGTTTCGCGCCCGCGTCACCTGGTATCAAGACGTTCGACGGCCAACCAAGCTTATATTTGACCTCAGCCATCGTCATCGCAACAGTGACACCGTAGTAGCGACTCTGCAACGTCGGGCGGTTTATATATGTCAATAACGCCCAAAAAGACAGCCCGCCGACGATCACTATCGTCGCTGTCCCAGCCAGAAGCCGTTTCAGGCCTCGCCCCCAGTTCCAACGCCCCATCGTCCAGCGGTAAAGCAACAAAATGCCTATAAAAGCCGTGGATAGAAAAACCCCCATTCCCAATGACACGCCCACCTCTCCTACGTTTGGAAACACCTGCCGCGGCTACTTGGCTGTACACCACGCTTCCTAGCCAATCGGTATGCGCAGCGGTGCGGTAAGTCACCAGAGCGCCCTCCGCCGCGTCGAAATAATGCTGCGCAACGGCTGTTGATTAGCGACGTTCGAACACATTCATCATTCTAGAGCCGGAACTCCCATGTACTTTCGGAACGTGTCGCTCAGACATTCGGTAGCTCCCATGACACCAACCTTCAAAACCCGGAACGTGACGTCATCTGTTTGCGGCGTCATTGAGAGATACTTCGACGCGTTCATGACTGCCTGTGCGTCCTTGGCTTCTACACGATCGATTATCTGTCCGGTCGTAAGGTGTTGCTCCGCGATCACGCGCGCGTAACTAGCAACTTTAACGCCGATCAAACTACAAACGAACTGTGCCTGATTAGCCAAGGACGAGCGTTGCTCCAAAGTGCCGGTGTCCGCCTCAGCGGTACAAGCCAGTCCAGCGGAAAGCAAAGCACCTATCATTGCTGTTCGAGCGTAGTTTGCTGCTTCTTTTCTCATCATCTGGCGGGTCCTCACACGTGTCGACGGGACTTTCCCGGTTTTACGGGTTATCGGTCTTCCGCGAATAACCTTTAGGGAGCCACCAGCCTTTCAGTGCGTCTTTCGTCTGGCAGCACACGGGACGAAGCGATACTAGACACAAGGGCGAAAAAAATGCTTCATGCTCACACTAAGAGGCAATGGAAAGTTTCGAGAAAAAGGGCGGGATCGACAGACGGTGTACCGCACTATGGCGCGTTCGCTGTGTAAGTTGCAACGTGGAAATGGCCAATACATCCGTCTATAGCTCGTACTCTCTGCGCATGTGCGGTCCTATCGCTTCGGGGGACGCTTCGCCGTTACATCGACGTTTCAGCGAAGCCGGCCCGCAAGATCCGGTACGCCCACTCAAGTTGCTCTTCGTGACTCTTGGGCGGCACGATGGACGGCCCATAGATCATGGCGAGCGCCTTCGCCGCCGCGCCCAACGCTTTGATGGCGGCGAACCGCGACGCCTCCGGGTGGTGTCGCTCGATGTGGTCAACCAAGAGTTGTCCTAGCTCTTCGACGAGTCGGGCGTAAGGGTCGCGGTTGTCCATGGCGCTTACCTGTTTAGGCGCAAAGCAACTTTTGCTGTAGCCGCTCGCGCTGGCATTTGTCAAAGCAATTCAAAAAACGACATGCTTTACCGCGTTTGCAGAATCAGTGATGTCCCGCCCGAAACCGGCGACCGTGTTACAAGCAGTCAAGCCGATCGCAGCCGAAATTATCGTCAACACGACTACAAAACGCCCAACCATTTCCTTCTTCCTCATGTCAGTGTCTGTCGTTATATCGCGCCCGCGCCACAACGGCACCGCGGATGGCTCATGCCTGTTTGCGCGGAAACTTCCGCGTTGGATACTTCTCGAAATCAGCAACGAACTTCTTGCCCAGCCCCGCTGAGAGCATCTCTTTCCGGCCTGACGCAACCGCACTGTTGAACGCGATTGTTCCAAGGCTCAAGACAACTAGTAAGACGATGGGCAGGATCATCTGCGCCCATTGAAGGATGGGGGGAATGTCGAGCGTGCTACCTTCCGTCATTGCGCGGGACATTAACGCAGCGCTGCACGAAACGAGAGCTGCCGCGCCAGCCGTCAAGTAGAACTTCCGTCGGCGCTTGCGGGCTTCCACGTAGTGCGCGATGGCTTCCCATTGTTGCCTAGTGAAGCTGTTTTCATCGACCTGCTTCGGCGCAGTGCCCCCGCTGTCGGGCGTCTTCATACGCGTCATTTTGCTCCGCAATTAGAGATGGCCTTCGCGGCTTAAAGTGATGTCGCCATTGGTTCTGGGGTTTCTTGCAGGAGCGACCGGCTTTCCTGCCGTGCCGTCTGTTTTCAGTGTCGATCAAACTCGAATGACGAGGTCCGTGTACTTCGCGACGTTGTCGTCGTCGCTCAGCAGGCGCAGTGGCTCCGTGATGGCTTGCGCCACGAGCATCCTATCAAATGGATCTCGATGGATATCGGGCAGCTCGCGAACTGTTGCAGCGTGCGCCGCTGTTACTGGTAGTTCGCGAAACCCCGCGTCCTCCATCCGCGCGACTAGCTCCTTCACCTCGGCGTCGAGCTTTCCGAGTGCAGTCTTGATAGAGATCTCCCAAATGCTCGCGGCGCTGACGAACACAGCGTCGGCGCTGAGCATCGTTGCTTCGGCACGTTTCGATAGCCTCTTATCGCCGCCCATCGCCCACAGAAAAACGTGTGTGTCGATCAACAGACGCATTACCGGCCCTCGAACGTCGCCAAGACTTCGTCCGGCAAGGGCGCGTCAAAGTCGTCGGCGATCTTGATTTTTCCCTTCATCAAGCCGAGGCGAAGTTTCGGCTTCTGCTCCACGGAAACGAGCCGAACCACGGGCGTTCCAGCCTTGGCGATGACGACTTCTTCGCCGCTAACGGCTGCCTCGATGAGGCGCGACAACTGCGACTTTGCTTCATGGATATTCACGGTCTGCACGGGCCCTCCACCACTGATTAGCTAAGTTTAGCCAAGTCTCGACCAGACGGCAATCCGTAACGACGCAGTAGGTGGGTTGTTGCATGACCTGACTGGGGCAGGCACGGGCAAAAGACGGATGAAAAACCGTAGCTTTCGCCTGCGCAAGATTCGCGTTTTTGTTCACGATGCAGTGGTGCTGGTCCGCCAAGGCGCGCGACTGCGCCTTGACAAGGCACCTTTTCCCCAACACTGGCTTTAAATCGGCCCCTTCGAAAGCAAGGGAGTCGGTGGCTAAGAAAACGATCGGAACGCCCATTACGGCGTCCACGAACTTAACGAGGTCTGGTTTGAAACAGTCGTCTGCTGCATTGCCGTCCATCCGCCTTTCTGCTTTGACGGCCTTGACCGTCGCCGTGCTCGCCGCATGCGGCGGCGGGTCGGGTTCCTCCGCTTCGAGCAGCGCGGGAAGCGCAAACGGCATGGGAGGCTCAAACAACACAGGAAGCCAGAGTGGCTCCCCAGCTGCATCGCAGAAAGTGAGCTTCCTGCCACCGGCAACCACGGTGCAGAGCGTTGCAGCTACCGGCGACCCCGTGGCCGATAGCATCGCTTACCTCAACGCCATGCGGCATAACGTCGGTTACACGACGGCGCTCTCGGTCGACAAGGGGCTCACGACGTCGTCGCAAAACCATGCTGTCTATCTGGCCAACAACTCGATTTTGAGCCACAACGAGACGGCTGGTCAGCCCGGATTCACCGGTGCAACCCCGGCGGTCCGCATCACCGCACAAGGCAGCTACACGGCTTACGGCGAGGTCACCAGCGCCGGTGATGTGCGAGCATTCACCGACTCTCTGGTGGCCGTCAGGCTCCTGTTCGACGCGCCCTATCACCGTGTCATCATGCTCGCCAACCTCGCCAGTATGGGCGTAGGCAGCGCCTCCAGCTCGACGTGGGGGGCGTTCAACATCGATTTCGGCAACATGACGTCCGCCCTCAGCGGCACGCAAGTCATCGCTTATCCGTACCAGAACGAGACGGACGTTCCGACAAATTGGTACGTCAACGAAATCCCGAGCCCGTTCGCGTCCGCGCCGCAGTACAACCAGACGTACACGGGCTATCCCATCACCATTCAGGGCAACATGATGTCGAAGTTGAGTTCCGTGAGTTTCACGGTGACCGACAGCGGCGGGAACGCGGTGCCGTGTCAACTTCAGACCTCTGCCAACGATAGCGAACTGACAAACGCCGCGATGTGCGTTCCGTTCAAGCCGCTCAATTCAAGCGCCACGTACACGGTGCATGTCGTCGGCGTTTTGACGTCATTGGGCGCGAATGGAACGCAAAACAATCCGCTCGACCTCACGTGGTCTTTCACCACCAAGGCTGCGAGCACAACGAAGGCCCAGGGCTTGAACGGTGGCGGCATTCGTCCGCCCGCCGTCATGTAAGAGCGGCCATAGCAAGTTCACGGGTTTCAGCGAGGCCTAGGTAGCATCGGCCTCCTGATTGCCGTACTCGACCTGTAACTCTATGGCGGACACATGCTAAGCCACATTGCGCCACTTTTAGTCATCGCCCTATTGATTGGCATCGTCACCGTCGTTGCCAGCAACGTAGCGGCGAAGCCGCAATACAGGGCTGTTCCCCTGCTGACCGCCAACGAGAAGGAGTTCTTCGAGCGGCTTCGTCGCGCGCTTCCGGAGGCGTTGATCTTTCCGCAAGTTGCGATGTCAGCGATCATCCAGCCGATCTCGAGCGGAAAGCAGCGCACCATTGACTTCCGACGGATCTCGCAGAAGCGGGTGGACTACGCGGTCTACGATAGACAGCTTGCTCTCGTTGCTGTTGTCGAGCTCGATGATAGGACGCACGATGCCGCGCGTGACGCCGTGCGCGACGCATATCTCGCAAGCGCGGGCATCCGGACCATCCGTTTCCAATCCAAGGCGAAGCCGGACGAAAACGGTATCCGGTCCGCGCTATTCCCCTCCGAGACGCGCGTCCACGCAAGCGAAGGTTCCTCTCTGTTTTCTCGGGTCTGACGCGGCGGCAGGGTCCTTGACTTCGCGCTGGTGTCGATAGGCTGGTTTGTGACGCGAACGAACTCGCGTCGCTATCGTCACCTAAGCGAGGTCCCATGGAACCCAACAAAAAAGAGCCCGTCGACGCGATCAAGCTGGTCAAGTCGCTCATCGACGTCATTCAAGCATCGTTCGTTACCGCGTGGAAAGCGGTCCTCATCCTCGGCGGCGCAATCTTAGTCGCCTACTGTTACTTCGAAAGCATCGTCCCCGAAGGGCTGTCGCTCGGCGACGCTTTCTTCCTCGCGTCGGCCGCGTTCTCGTTCACCTGTATGGCGGTTCTTGGCGTCAGCTTCGGCATTTTCGCGGCCTTGTGGGCGCTCAAGCTTCTCGTCCTCGCCAACAACTTCCGGCTCAAGCGTCGCGGACAGCCGCCCGGCTCCTCGCTGCATCCGGCTGTCGACAACCGGTCGACCGTTTTCATGTCGTTGCTCGTTGCGCTTCCCCTCGCCTATCACCTCATCTTCGTGAGGGATCAGGCGCCGGACGCGCGCATGCACGCGACGTTGATGTTCTTCGCCGCAGTGGGCGCGATCACGGCGATTCTCCTGCTTATCGTTCCCGCGAAAGCGCAGCGGAGCAACCATCGGCTCACCGTTAGCTTTCTGGCAATGGCCGTTTTCGGCATCTTGGTCGCGACGCGCCCGGCCATTCTCAATCTGGCGATGGTCAACCTCGGGGTGCGCTCGGCCCCCGGCCAGGTCGTCATCTTTTCCGACACTGAGCACACGCAATTGGCGGCGATCGCAGCGGCCAGCGGAGTCAAGGTCCAGTTTTACAAACTGCCGACGACTGACAAATGGGGCACGCGCGACGCCCGCGCCGTGTGGCACGGAGTAGGCGGCAGTTCCTACGTCCGGCTTTTCGACGAGACCAATGCGACGCGGGATGTTCTCGTGCGCGCCAACCGCGCCGACGTCGAGGTCCTCCGGGGCGAACGTACAGGCTTTAACTGTGCACCGACGCTGGCTGCCGCTCCTGTCGGCAAGTCGTCATGACGCGGATCTACGCCACCCTCAAGAAACGCTACACCACTGAGGCACTGAAACAGATGGGGTTCGTCAGAGACGGAAGCATGATGGTCCGCCGCGGAGCCATGCGCCGTGTCCGGGCACAGGCCACAAGCGTCGACGGAGTCTGGTGGAGGGTCACGCCGCTTGAGCGCCAGTGGCGGTAGCCAGTCATGGTCGGCGAAAGAGCATGAAAAAGACGCATCTTTCCAGTCCTGCGGCACTTTCACGGCCGGTAGCCTTGTCGTTGCCCTGGGAGAGATGGTGGGCAGCACATCGCCTCGCCATGAGCTCCCCGGCACGCAGCACCCCGGCCCCTCGACTCCCGGCTCCAGCCGGCGGGCCAGACCTCCCTAAACGAGCGCAGGACCCGGCTTGCTGGAGCAAGCCGGTGTAGTACCGAATTCGACGAGGTTTCGCCCGCTGCCGCCGCCCTGACTGAAACACGACGCCAGGCACGCTGAGCCGAGGTTGCGAGGCCCAAAAGTGGTTTTGATGAAAGTCTGTTTGGCATCGACGCCAACGCAAAAGACTGAACACCCAACGAGGAAATATGAAGCTCAAGATGATCGGCCTTGCCGCCCTCTCCATTTTTGCCCTGTCCGCTTGCTCCGAAATGCAGATGGGTGCGCAATCCGCCAAGACGGCGGCGACCGGTTCCGCTGCCGGCGAAGCGTCGCAGAACGCGAACGCCGGCCTTCAACACTGCACCGCGCCGCTTGGCACCGTCGCTATCGTCGAGGATACGGAAGCGCCGTGGTACGGCCTTCTCACCGGCCAATATCAGCTCGGCTCGACGGTGCCGGTGCTGAAGCTGCTCGTCCAGCAAAGCAACTGCTTCGTGATCGTCGACCGCGGCCGCGCGCTCGGCACCGCGATGGGCGAGCGCTCGCTGAACGCATCGGGCGAACTGCGCAAGACCTCGAAGATGCATAAAGGCCAGATGGTCGCGGCCGACTACACGATCAGCCCGAGCGTGACCTTCAGCAACCGCGACGCGGGCGGCGGCGCAGCGGGCCTGCTCGCATTCGTGCCCGTGGTTGGCGGTGTGCTCGCCGGTGCCGCCGGCACGATGAAGGCGCAGGAAGCGTCGACCATGCTGACGCTCGTCGACAACCGCTCGAGCGTCCAGTTGGCGGCTGCCGAAGGATCGGCGCGCAACGTCGACTTCGGCATGCTCTCTGGCGTGTTCGCGGGCGGCTTCGGCGGCGCTGGCGCTGCGGGCGGCGGTGCCTACGCACGCACGGCACAGGGCAAGGTCGTCGTCGCGGCATTCACGGACTCGCTCAACAACCTCGTCGGCGCAGTTCGCCAGTACCGGGCGCAGAACGTCAAGGGCGGCCTCGGCAATGGCGGCGCACTCGTCGTGAACTGACGACCGCACGGAGGGCGGAGGTCCTGACGGCTCCGCCCTATCAAGCATTTAAGCAAGTGACCGTTATAGCGGTCTCAACGAAACCTCAAAGGAAGCACACATGCGCCTCTTTCTCGCCATCATCATTCCGTGGCTCCAGTTCTTTACGATCGGCCGCCCGATCGCCGGAATCATCTGCTTTCTCCTGCAGATCACGCTGATCGGCTGGATTCCCGCCGCTATCTGGTCCGTTTTCGCACTCGGCCAGTACAAGACGGATCGCAAGATCGAGCGCGCGCTCGGCAGCCGCGCCTGAGTCAAACTCTTATGGCCGGCGCCGGGGCATTAGCTTCGCGTCGGCCTTACTGTCAGATAGGCGCGTCGGCGAATCGGGAGTTCGATTTTGCAGAAAGGCATTCTTTCGCGCGCTGCGCTGCTAGCGACAATGACCGTATTTCTGACCGCTTGTGGTGGAAGCGGAGGCGCAGGCGGGTCTGGCTCGACCGTCGAAGGCGTGGATTCCGAGCGCCGCGGCTATCGGGATGACGTTAAACAATTCATTCTCGATCAGTATTCGAGCAATCCGGCGGTAAAAAACGCGGCGGACGTTGCTGCGAAAAACTTTCAGACCAGCATCACGGCGGCTGTACTTAATCAGGCCGACACGAGCGGCGTCGTCCTGGCGGCTGTGCAGAGCTCGGCATGCGCCGCTGACGCTGCAGGTCCAGCCAACATCGATGCGGTGGTTGAAGCGGTAAACGGAGTCTACGCTCGCACGTTCAGCACCCCCGAACGGCTGGCTGCGCGGAAGAAATTTACGCAAGCTGCAAAGAACGCCGCAGTGCTGAAGTACAACTTGTCGGCGTGCCCGAAGTCTGGAGGTGCGCACTGACGAAGGAGACCCAGACGCGCTTCGTCTCCTGCATCGTCCGATTGGCGGTTTGGTAACCCGCGTTTCGTGTCATTGACGACGCGACGCACTTGTCGCGTCACTCTCTCCAATCGCCGATGACAATCTCGCCTTCCACGTCATTGGCGGCCGCCACCTGCCTGGCGACCATCATCAATTCGTCGTCCGTCAAGGTGGATTGCTCTTCCGTCGTCAGCAGTACGCCCACGCCGTTCGAACCTGCTTCGGGCAACACATACGCCGCGCGATAGGTAGCCATCGCCTTTCTCCTGTTGTCCAGAACGGGATACTCCTGCCCCTCGCTCAGCCGCCGTCGTCCGCGAGCAGGGACGCTTGGGCCAAATCTAGGTTGGGCGTGGCTTTGGGCTTTGCGCTGCGCGGGGGCAGTGGGAAGGGCTCTGCGTGCATCGCGTCGGCCGGATAGAGCTGCAGGAAGGACCGCGTTTCGTCCGTGCTCTTGCAAGACAGCCAGTCCTCGTACTCGGTTGGCGGGATGATGACCACCGACCTCTTCTCTGCCCCCGGCCTATGGAACCGCTTCATCAATGGGTGATCTTCAGCGTTGACCGTCAACAACGTCATCGACAGGCTCGTTGAACCGTCGGTGGGTTCTTTCCATGCGCGCCATAACCCAGCGATCGCGAGCGGAGCGCCATCGGCCATGCCGATGCGCCAGCGCACTGCCTTGCCGGTCTCGTAGTCTGGCTCGTAGAACCGTCGGCATGGAATCAGAGCGAGTTGCAGCTTGTTCCACGCAGTGCGAAAACTCGTCTTCTGCCCCACTGACTCGGATCGCGCGTTCATCGTATCGAAGGCTTTCACGCCCGGTGGGATGAACTTGCGCGGGACCATCCCGAACGTCGCTGCGTCAGTCAAATACTCACCATCGACGCGGCGGAAGATCGGCGCGGCATAGTCCTTGTAGATTTCCGGCTTGTATTCGAAGTTCGGCACCGGAAACAGACTGAAGACGTCGAACGCGTCTTTCGGATTAGACTCGTAGCTCGTGCACACTGTTTTCGCCCTCCGTTGTCGAAAATATACACGGAGGCGGAGGAGTCCCCGCCTTCTTCGTTGTTGCGGCTTGGGTTGGGAGGTGTGGCACCCGTTTTGCGCAAAACGCCCGTTGGCCTTGCCGCGTGACTGGGATGCGCCGCCAAGAGCGGCATCGACTGTGGCCGGCCAGATAACCTACGCGAGAGGTTCCTATGGCTGCGCGTTCTATCGCTTCAATGACGCTGAGTTTCGGTCTGGTATCCGTGCCGGTGAAGGTTTACACGGCCACGGAGAGCAAATCAGGCGTCGGTTTCAACCTCATGCACAAAGAGTGCGGCACCCGGCTCAAGCAGCAGTACGTCTGCCCGCACGACGGGAAAGTCGTCGAGCGCGCCGACATGGTCAAAGGCTACGAGTTCGAGAAAGAGAAGTACGTGATTTTCGAGAAGTCGGAGCTGGAGGCGCTGGAAGCGAGCGCGAGTCACACAATCGACATCGTGTCGTTTGTGCCCACCGAGGCGATCGACCCGATCTACCTCGACAAGCCCTACTACCTCGCCCCGGACAAGCGCGGCGGCAAACCGTACCGGCTGCTGCAAGAAGCGATGAAGGACAGCGGCACCTGCGCGGTAGCCCGTTGGACGTGGAAGGGCAAGCAGCACATGGTGCAGGTGCGCGCCGGCAACGACGGCCTGATTCTCCAAACCTTGCTCTACGCCGACGAGGTACGTTCGCAGGCCGATATCGGCATTGAAGAGACGGATATTCAGCCGACGGAACTACAACTCGCCGAGCAACTGATCGAGCAGTACCGCGTCGACAGCTACGACGCGGGCGCATACAAGGACGAGGAAAAAGAGCGCATCCTCGCCGAGATCGACAAGAAGATCGCGGGCAACAAGATCACGGCGGCACCGGCAATCGAGCAGCCCGGCGCACAAGTCATCGACCTCGTAGAAGCCCTACGCGCCAGTCTAAAGAAAAAGCCCGCCGCAGCAGCGGAACCGACAGCGGCACCGCGCGCCGCACGGAAGACGGCCCGAGCCGCTGCACAAGCGCCGGAACCGGCGGAGGAAATGCCCCCCCCCGAAGCGCCGAGCGGTGCGCCGCGCGGCGACAGACGATCGACCAGCACCAGCGCGCAAGACCGGCACAAAGCGGTGATATGCAAGACGACGGGTACAGCCTTCGCGAAGTGCAGCGCCTGCTTGGCGTGTCGCGTAGCGTGGTCGAGCGGTTGATCGCTGCAGGCTTCGTTTCGCCGGCGAGCGGTGACAGACGAGAGCGGCGCTTTACCTTCCAGGACATCGTCATGCTGAGGACCGCGCACGCGTTGCGCGTGGCAGGCGTCTCCCCGATGAAGATCGTTCGCGCGCTCGATCATCTGCGTAAAAGCTGGGGCCGCGAAGGGTCGCTCACGGGCGTGCGGATCGCGGCCGTCGGAGACCGAGTGGCGGTCCGGGACGAGGCGAGCCGCCAATGGGACGCGGAGACTGGCCAGTTGCTTCTCGATTTCGAGGAACAACAAGCATCAGGAAACGTCGCTTCTTTGCAAGCGCCGCGCGCGCAGCGGGCACGCGAAGAAGCCGTCGAACTCTTTCGCCGAGCGCGCGCACTTGAGGACGACGACCTCGACGCCGCTGAAGCGGCCTATCGAAAGGCGCTCGAACGAGCACCGGACCATACCGATGCATCGTTGAACCTCGGCGGCATCCTTGTGGATACCGAGCGATTCGGCGACGCCATAGCGGTTTATCGGGACGCGCTGCGATACCGGGCAAACGACCCGGTGCTGCTGTTTAACATCGGGGTCGCGCTCGAAGATTCGGGCCACTTCCGCGAAGCACTGCAGTCATACGAGGCTTGCATCCACAACGCTCCTGATTTCGCCGATGCTCACTTCAACGCCGCGCGCATCCACGAAGAACTTGGTGAGGCGACTAAGGCCATCCGGCACTTCAATGCGTACCGCTTGCTCCAGAGAAACTCATAGGCGCCGCGGAATATGTTTTGCTTTAGGGCGACTGGAACAACAACGAGGAGTCGAGAATGGCAGACCAGCACAAGCCCGGCGAGAAGGTTCAGACTTCGGGCATCTACAAGGTTGTGAAGGAAGGCGACGGCGGCTCCGGCTTCGAGGTGACGTGCGTCGAGGGCGAGCATTTCCCGCCGACCCGAAGCGGCAAAGGCGCTCGCTACGAACTCGTCCATGCAGCCACGCATTCACACAAGCACAGCGAGCTTGGTAGCGGCGACTAAATAAATTTTGGATCATGGGCACAACGCGCGGACGCTGGCTGATCGCCTTCGCGGCGGCATCTCTGCTCGGCGGTTGCGCCGTCGGCGAGATGCCGCCGCCAGGCAGGTACCTGACTGACCGCGAGTGCCATGACCTGACTGCCCTGAGGACGAACGCAAGCCCCACGATGGCGGAGCACCAGTCAGAGTTAGCCGCGTTGCGGAAGGCGGGATATGACCCGTCGCCGTTTTGGGACGACCCCTACTATCCCGAAGATCTGCAATACGCGCAGCGCCTCGTCGACTACTGGTACCAGCACGAGTGCGTGCCAACACGAATTCCGTGAACCGGTGACCGACGACGAGCCGACCCAAACGACCCACGCGCGGCAACTGTCAATTGCGATCAGCAAGGCCCGCATAATCCCAGGCTCCCCAGGGAAGGTGACGTTCGTCTTGGAGAATCGATGCGACTGGGGTTTCGAGGTCGTCAGTAGCGCGTTTGAAATCAAGCGTACGTACACCGGTGCACGGCACGCGCTGCCGAAAGCGGGCTGGGGATACACCGTCACCGATGCGGTGAAGCCCGGCACCATGCTGCCGGCGAGAAGCGAGCTCTGGACGACCTTCGCGGCGGACACCCGAACGACATTTCACGGAGACGTCCCAGCAAGTCCGCCGTCTGTGCTCGACCCCCACTACTACTTCGCT
Organism: Caballeronia grimmiae; assembly: GCF_022879615.1. Lineage (NCBI taxonomy): Bacteria > Pseudomonadati > Pseudomonadota > Betaproteobacteria > Burkholderiales > Burkholderiaceae > Caballeronia > Caballeronia grimmiae. The sequence goes on along the minus strand of NZ_CP084276.1, from coordinate 123,868 downwards.
GGACGCCTGCTCTACCGGCGGTTCCGCGGTGAACTGATTGAAACCAGCATTTATCGCAGGCTCTCTTATCCCGAACTTGAGTGCTCAATTGTTGAGCCGAGCGATGCCGGATTGAACCAGGAAGGCGTCGTTGTGTTTTCCGCAACCGGATAGCTTGGACACGTCTGGGGTGACCAGCATCGGCGTGCTGCTACGTTACTGTATCGGGGACCCGTGCTGGGTTTTTCCGTGATCATGCGTTTGCTGACGCCAAGGTGTTCTTGCGTCACCGCCTTTACAAACCAGATTGGATTGGTCGGTCGTGAGGCCAGTCGCAATCGCCCTCCCAACGGCGGGGCGCACACGCGGTCGTCGGCCATTGTTGTGCCGATCGTGATGTCGTAGGCCACTGCATGCGCGCCCGCGCCCCAAGTCGTTGTCGACGTCCCGCTCAGGCAAGCGCTAGACGGAGCGCCAACTATTGCATCTAGTCAGGATGCAAGCTGGTGTCCGCGGGAAGGCACAAATGCGCGAATCAGCATGTAGACCCCGGCGAGCCCCACGAGCACATACACGATCCTTGCGGCAACCGTGCCCGCCCCGAAGATTGCGGCGACCAGATCGAACTGAGCCGCACCGACAAGGCCCCAGTTCAACGCGCCGATGATGACAAGTGCGCCCGCAACCCAATCCACCGGAGTGCGTTTTACGACGGTGCCCTGCGAAGTTACTGTTGGCATGACTATGCTCCCTAATTGTCGGTTGCAACGATCGTCGCAATAACCTTGTGGGAGCAACGACTGTACCCTTGCGACAACCGATTCAATCTTGGGGCCGCCCTGCCATGGACGGCACGTCAGCCGTCAGCTCACGTGACACTTTGGAGCGACATCAACAAACTTTGCTGCAACACTTCTGGACTGCCGGACTTCAACTACAACTACCTTTAGCGCTCTTTCCGGCCGAAAGAAGCGCGGCGCGACCGACTCTCGTCAATCCTACCGCGCGCTTTAACGCGTCAAAGCCAGTAGCCGCTGCGTGGTAGAAAGCAGGGTACGCCCGCACCTATTGGCTGTTTTGTGTCGAACCTGTCGCGCCGGTACCCTTGGCGCGGTGTGAGCCAGTACCCTTGTGTGTTGCACTACCGTTTGACCGGTTTGACGAGCCGTTTGTCATAGCGCCGGTGCCGGTGCCCTGTGTCATGCCCCCGGCGGCGCCTGCGTTACCGCCTGCCGCACCGCCCGGGTTGCCAGCACCACCACCGCCTGCGCCAGCGCCCATACCGGTCCCACCGCCGGCCCCTGCCGCCATCCCGCCGCCTGAGCTATTGCCACCAGCGCCGCTACCAGCGCCGCCACCCCCTGCGCCGCCACCCCCTGCGCCGCCACCACCGGCCCCGCCACCCTGGGCGTATGCGCCCACCGACAGCGCCATCGCGAGCGCCGAAGCTAAAACTTTCGCGGTCATGCTTTTCATCGTTGCCTCCGATAACGATATCTTGCGAGCCCCCCGGCTCGCACCGACTCGGACGGTCTCGCATACGTCATGCCGTCGTCGCAAGCAGGTCATGTTGATCGTCTCTAATGCTGCGCGAACATCAGAGTGGCGCACCGGGACTAGCGTTTGCGATGAGCGCGCCCGGCGGGACAGAACGGCCTTATCGTCCCACGCGTGAACGACAGACTGAGGAACAAAATGAATACAGCAGCGAAATGCATCGTGACGACGGCCCTTGCGTGGGGCCTTTCGACGGGCGCTCTCGCCCAAGGCAACGCCGGCGGCGTCCCCGGCGGCAATGGGGCGGGTCGAGGCGGTGTCGGCATCGCCACGCCCAACGGGAGCGGCGAGACAGGCACGCCCGGCGGGCCGACCGTCAAGCACTCGACGCTCCCTATTAAGCGTCGCCACAAGACCAAGAAGCAAAGCTAGGTCTCGGTCCGCGGGCGTTAGCGCATGCCGACCGCCCTTCGCATCGCCACGGTGATGCCTTGCCGCGTCCGGTGAAATCCGTCCCAGGGATCGCTACCCAGCGAATGCATGCGCTGTGCGGCCGATTTGATCGTCCACTGATCGGCGCGGCCAATATCGCTCAACTCGTCCCACGCGATAGGCATCGATACGCCCATGCCCGACCGGGCGCGTGCCGAGAACACGGCGACCGTGCTCGCGCCTTTACTGTTGCGCAGGTAGTCGATAAAGATCTTCTTCACCCGGTTCTTGGGTCCGAGGACGGCTGAGAAGCGCTCGGGCATCAGTCTCGCCATGTAACGCGCGACTGCGTGGGAGAAGTCTTTCACTTCATCCCACTGCTGTCGGCGCGTGAGCGGCACAACGATGTGAAAGCCCTTGCCACCGCTTGTCTTGATAAAGCTCTTCAGTCCGATCTCATCGAGCAAGACCTTGGAAAGCGTCGCCGCGTCGACCATCATCTGCCATGACAGCTCGGGGTCGGGGTCGAGGTCGAGGATGAAGCGGTCAGGATGATCCAGATCCGGCTGTACCGCGTTCCAGCTATGCAGCTCGACCACGTTCATCTGTGCGAGACCGATGAGCGCTTCGTGATGGTCGACGACCAGCAGCGGCGGGTGGCCGGGGTGGATCTCGGATGGCAGTCGTGTGATCCCCGGAATCTTCGAACGCTCCTCGTGCTTCTGGAAGAACAACTCCCCGTGAATGCCTTCGGGTGCGCGTACCAGCGACACAGGCCGATCCTTAAGGTAGGGCAACGCGAACTCGGCGATCTCGTCGTAGTAGCGAAGAAGGTCGATTTTCTTCATGCGCGTGACGTCATCGATGATGCGCTCGGCGTTGGAGACTTTCACACCTGCGATAACGAGCGTTCCCGCGCGGCCGGGCGACACGCGCGTCGTTCCTGTCGCCTGAGGCAAGCTCTCTGGTTCATCCACGTCGACGACCGCCTCTTCCGTCACGGCCGCGGCGGGCTTGTCGTCCCGCATGCCTTGAAACACGGGATGACGAACCTCGCCCGACGGCGTCCATTCGAGAAACGACGCTTCGACGACGAGTTTAGGCTCTAGCCAGACAAAGTCGCGATCTTTCTCGCGCGGGGGCGGGTTGTAGAAAGCCGGATCGTCGCGAAGGAGTTTCGCCGCCTCCTTTTCCAGTTCAGCCAGCGGGCGCGGCTTCAGTTCCGCTTTTACGGTTCCGGCGAACCGCAAGCTGCCGTCGCGCTCGTGCACGCCGAGCATCAGCGATCGCATGCCGCTCTTCGCGCCCGCTAATCTCGTGTACCCGCCGACGACAAGCTCTTGGCGTTGTAAGCACTTGAGTTTGATCCAATCGGTCGAACGGCCCGAACGGTATGGCGCATCGGCGCGTTTGCCAATGATGCCCTCGAGCCGCATCCGGCACGCCGACGCCAGCAGCGATTCCGGGTCTTCAGTGAAGGACTCACTGAAGCGGATACGCTCGCTGGACGTCTGGGCGATCAATTCGCCGAGTAGCTCCCTGCGCTGCGAGAGCGGCACTTCCCGCAGATCACGTCCATTTAGAAACGGGACATCGAACGCGAAAAAGGTCAGTTCGGCCGTGCTGCGGCGGTCAAACGCATTCTGCAATGCGTTGAAGTCGGGTACACCGCTCTCGGTGAGCACGACCACCTCGCCGTCGAGCCACGCGTTGTCGACCGGCATTTCGTCGATAGCGGACGCCAGCGTGCGCATCTTCTCAGTCCAGTCGTGGCCACCGCGCGTGATGAGCTTCGCTTTGCCATGTTCGACTCGGCACATCAGGCGGTAGCCGTCGAACTTGATCTCGTAGAGCCAGTCGCCGCGCACGGGCGGGCGTCGTGCAAGCGTCGCGAGTTGCGGAGCGATGGCGTCGGGCAATGCCTCACCCGCCGTCTGACGACTTGAGCGCGCGCGACGCATTCATGCCCCCGGCGGGTCATCGATCACGCGAACGTGGGCCGTCGGATACATGTCCGCGGTAAGTTGCAGCGCATCCTGTTTATACGCGACGATGGTCACAAACACACCGTCTGGGCGCGCGGCATCGGGAACCTCGAGACGCCACCCAGCATCGTTGTCTGGTCGGAAGACCACTTCGTCCACCGGCTTGTCGCTAATGGTCATGGCGCTTGGCCTTAGAAATTTTCATCGAGCCACGCCTTCGCCCATGCGATCGCCCTTTCGTGCGCCGCCCGTTCCGTATCGAAATAGCCGATGTCCGAGAAGTGGAAGATCTGACCATCGTCCTCGTCTTCCCAAGGCGGCCGCTCTACCTCGCACCACGAATGCCAATGATGTCCAATTCGCTTGGGCCGAGAGTCGATCGTCCACTCACGGTGCTCGACCTTCATGGTGGCGTCGTCTTCTTCCTGCTTGCTGTACGGGAGCGTCATTGTCATCGGTGTAGGTGTTTCCAATCAGGTTGTCGTAATCGCTCTCACCGGCGCTCACGATCGCGCGCAGCATCTTGGTGAGCGCATCGTCGGGGGGCTTGCCTTCTAGAATCACCCGGGCCGTGCGCAGCGAAATCGAATGGCTCTTCGGCAAACCCGCGTCGGCCGTCTCAAAGTAAAACCGATGAAGCTCTGCCGCCGCGCCGGGCCGAGCATTCTCATGGGAGACGATCGTCACTTTCATGGCATTAGAGATCAGTACCATTGCCTGCTCACGAAGAGCAAGCATTGCGCCAAAGCAGGGCACCACTGTGCGCACCGCTCAAGAATATCGCGCTGTCGCCGTAAGAACGTAAGCTTCCGAATCTTTGGCAAGGCCTGCAGACCATCGGTCGCATTCACGTCCCTTGTCTTCATGCAGACAACCCTTATCCACCTGCCGTCGACTCCGCGGCATCAAGTCATTGCCGGGATTGTGGCCGTGCTTGCGATTGCTGCGGCCGTGCTCGTCTGGCCGTACGCCAAAGACCCCGGGACCCGTCATCGCGCCGTTTCTGCCGGTGTTCGCAACGTGGGTCACGTTGACCGAAGGCCTGACGGCCCTGCTGCTGTGGACGCAATATGCGGTCTCGGGCAGGCTCCTTTTCGCAGCGCTCAGCGGCGCGTACGCGTTCACTAGTGTGATCGCCGGCATCCAGTTGCTCGTCTTTCCGGGCGTGTTCTCGTCTGCCGGGCTGCTTGGCGCGGGTCCGCAAACGGCGGTATGGATATGGGTGTTCTGGCACGGCGGCTTTCCCGCGCTAGTGACCGTTTCCTTACTTGCCCGCAGCGTTCCATTGAACTTGGGTAGACGCGCTAAGGACCGCTTCGCCGTCATTGGGGCCGTCGCCCTCGCAGTGGCGTTATGTGCGCTCGCCACCGCCGGGCAGTCGCACCTCCCGCCAGTTGTCGCTCAATCCGGCTCGTACACTCAGTTGTCGAGCAGCCCCGCAGCGATCATTGTCGAAGCGCTCTGCTTAGCGGCGCTTGGGCTCCATGTATCGACGACCCGTCTGCGCTCGTTGATGGACTTATGGCTCGCCGTCGCCCTTCTCAGTGCGCTCATCGACGTGACGCTCACGCTCTCCGCAGGTGCCCGCTATAGCGTGGGATGGTATGCAGCGCGGGTAGCCTCGATGGTGTCATCCAGCGCCGTGCTGGGCATGCTGATTTACGAGACGACCGGCCTCTACCGGCGACTGTCCGAGACGCACCGCACGCTGATTGAGACGGCCGCACGCGACGGCCTCACGGGCGTGTTTAACCGCGCCTACTTCGACGACCGATTTCCGCGCGATTTCGTGTTCGCTTCTGCCAGCGGCCAGCCGCTTTGCGTGTTGCTGATCGACGTGGATCACTTCAAGCAGTACAACGACACGTTCGGCCACCTTGCCGGTGACGACTGCTTGAGACAAGTCGCAGGTGCGCTCTCAAAGGCATTGCGCCGGCAAAGCGACTTCGTTGCGCGCTACGGCGGCGAAGAGTTCGTTGTGGTGTTGCCCGCCTGCGAAGCGGCGGCAGGACTGCGCGATGGGGAGTCCCTCAGGTCGGCAGTCGAGCAACTCGGAATCCCGTCGGCCGCTTCGAGCGGCGCGCCGGTCACCGTCTCAGTCGGTCTCGCCTGCACATTCCCGACTCCGCCTGGGTCGGCACCCGCGCTGTTAGGCCTTGCAGACGTTGCGTTGTATCGGGCAAAGCTTTAAGTAAAGAATACCCCACCCTTTCCGAATAAGTAATTTCTTCATACACCCACGCCACGGCCCTTTATGGGCGGCGGGGCACATGCCGTGCTTGGTATGAAGTCTTTCGCGCAACGGAGAAGGCAATGAACCCGATCTTTGATGAAAAGACGCGCGATGGAGAGATCGCAAGAGCGCTGAACACGGCCCTGCACGCTCTCAGCGTTCATTCCGGCGCAATCGTGCTGCTCGACGACAGCGAACCGGTGACACTTAATTTTTCTTACGAAACTGCGGCGATCCTGCGCGCCATGGAACTGCTTGGCGTGAAGCCCGGGGAAACGCTGCCTGCGCCGAATTTCGTCGATCACAATCTCCGAAACAAAAACGTCCCGGGGTTTTAGGCCTCAGGACGTCGGAATGAGCGAGGCGGGTTCGGTGAGCCCTCATGGGTAGCCGTTGCCGCCCGATGCGCCGTAGACCTGCCCCGTCACGTAACTCGCCTGCGCCGAGGCCAGGAGCACGTACAACGGCGCGATCTCCGCGGGCTGACCGGGACGACCCATCGGCGTTTCTTTGCCGAAATTCTTTAGGTTCTCCTCCGTCTGTCCGCCGCTCACCTGCAGCGGAGTCCAGAACGGTCCCGGCGCGACGGCATTCACACGAATGCCGCGCTTGATCATCTGCTTCGCGAGCCCCTTTGTGAAATTGGCGATCGCGCCCTTGGTCATCGCATAGTCGAGCAAATTGGGCGAGGGATTGTACGCATTCACCGACGCTGTATTGACGATGGCAGAGCCCGGCGGCATATGCGGGATCGCGGCCTTGGTAATCCAGAACATGCCGTACAGGTTGGTGCGAACGGTCCAATCGAAATCCTCGGTGCTGATGTCGAGGATGGAATCGTGCGAGTGCTGGCGGGCAGCGTTGTTGACGAGAACATCCAGTCCGCCGAGCTGACCAACCGCCTGTTCGACGAGCTGCTTGCAGAAGTTCTCGTCGCGGATATCGCCGGGAATGGACACGCCCTTGAGCCCCGCGGCGCGAATCAGGTCAATGACTTCGCGAGCATCGCTTTCCTCAGCGGGCAGATGGACGATGGCGACATCCGCGCCTTCGCGCGCATAGGCGATGGCAGCCGCGCGCCCGATGCCGGAGTCGCCGCCCGTGATGATTGCCCTGCGGCCATTCAGCAGCCCGCTTCCGCGATACGTCGTTTCGCCGTGATCGGGGCGCGGCGTCATCTGGCCCGCGAGCCCAGGCCACGGCTGATGCTGCACCGGGAAAGGCGGATGCGCGTTTAGCGCCCGCGGGTCCTGCGGGGCCGCCGAAGCCGATGCGCCAGATGGGCCGACCACCGCGCCCGTACCGCTTCCCGCAGTGTTTCCCGCGTTGGTTCCTTGCGCGAGCGCCGTGCCGCCCGCGAGCATGGCGGCAGCGCCTGCCGTCGCCCCTTTCATCAGCTTGCGGCGTGAAAGCGACGTTTCGTCGTCCGACATTGACAGCTCCTCAGGTCATTTCCAGTGGTTGCCGTCCGCGGCGCAAGCCCCATTCCCACCGCTCGTGACCTAGTTTGTCGGTCGTGGATTTCGCAAGCACAAAAAAACCCCGAGACTAAGCTCGGGGTTATTCGAAAGTGCTGGCAGACGCTAAGCTGCCTCCGCAAAAAGGCTCAGTTGCATCAGGTCTTGGCCCAACAGCGCATCGTGCTCTGCATCGCTGAGAGCGTTCGACACGAGATGCGCGTCCAACTCGGCCGCCGTCAAATTCAGACGTTGAGCGAGTCGCGCGAAGTACTGCCCGCGCTTGGCCATGTCCTGATACCGCTGCGCCATACCGGTCGGCAACTTCACGATGCCTTCGTTCAGCCAGAAATGCGCTGATTCGATTGCGTCGCGATGCTGCGTGTCCAACATGAACGCAGTGTCATACGTGCAGGTAACGAACAGGCACGCTGCTTCCGCATCCACCTCGAACTGCGAGGCTTCCTCGAAATAGACGGTCTGTTCACCACCCGTTGTCATAGCATAACGACCAGGCCGGCCCGGATGCCGGTACGGATTCCACTGTTCAGCATCGAACGAGCGCAATCCCGTTGCAGGCGCTTCCTTGTCGTACCGACCGACTGGATACCAGCCGTGCAGAACGATGTCAGTCTTCGGCAAGCCGTCGAGCTTCGGAACCGGATACCGGCGTCCGAGCGCATTCACGTCATGCCAGACCGCCAGCGCCGGAAATGCGTGCGGCGCGTAGTGATGCATCGAGAGAAAGAAGTCGATGGCCACCAACTGCTGCGGCGTCACGAACTCGAACTGCGGCTCACACAGCAGCCGATTCTCCTCCGTATCCGGAATCGATCCGCTCCACAGCGCGCCCGAATGTGCCTCTGCGCGGTCGCGCTCGGCCGCGTCGATACTGCAGAGCATTTTCAGTAGACCAACACGCGTGAGGTAGCTGTACGTGTCTGCCTGGATGCGCGTGTAGCCCGCATCGCTCAGCGAACGGCCCACCAACTCGCGGCGCGACATGTCCCACTGGATCGCAAGCAGATAGTTGCGGAAGTCGTTCAGCGGTCGAAGATGCCCGTATTGCTCATCCTCGATCATGGCCTCCAGCGACTTGTCGCGATCACCGGCGACGCAACAGAAGGAGCATCCAAAACGCGAGCCGCAGGCGGCGCGAGCACCCGATTCGCCCACCACGACACCGCACGTTCCACCGTTTCCTGCCCGGTAGATCTCGGACAGGCGGTGAATCGTGCTCGGTGCCAACGGCGAGGGAAACGTCATGCCTTCGTCCGCGGCCAGCAGCGCGAGCATCGTCCACACATCATCGGACGTCCATTCGCTTAGCGGGCTGAGGGTCAGCGCCCCGTTTCTGCTTCGGACCGCAACTTCAGCGCTGTCGCGTCGCTCGGCCATCGCTACCGCTCGCGAGGTGCTTTCGTCCCTGCCAATCACATCTACAACAGACCGGCAAAGTGTTACATGCCATGCCGCATTGGCGAATTCGCACAGGTAACACTTTCGACGCGTAATTGCCTACGATTTTTCGAAATCCCGCTGCAGGTTTCCAGGAAGTGTTACCGCTCGATTCGATGGTGTAGCGCGTCGTGACCGACTGGCCTCTGAAACGTGAATGCGACTTTCGTTTTGCCGCTCATCCGTCGTGCGGCGCCTGCCTGACGCCTATCCCAAGTGAGAAGCTTTTGATTTCGGCTTGGCCGTTTCCATTGATGTCAGCTCGTGAATGATCCCGCAGTTCTCGACCGGCCGCGCACCACCACATCTCTCGCGCAGCTTGGTTAATTGCGCCCGAAGTTGAAGCAGTTCATCGATACGCGTGTTGACGTGGTCAATGTGTTCATCAATTAGCGCGTCCACGGCACCACAGCCGATGCCTGAGTTGTCAGCGGCCTCAAGCAGCGAACGAACTTCGTCGTGCGTAATGTCCAGTGCGCGGCAGTTCCGGATGAAACGCAAGCGGTCGACGTGGCCCTCGTTATAGGTCCGATAGTTCGCCTCTGTCCGGTCCGCCACGGGAAGCAACCCTTCCTTTTCATAGAATCGGATCGTGTCGGTGGTGCAATTAGCCAGTCGCGCCAGTTCACCGATTTTCATGTTTTTTCCGTTCCACCTTGACCTTGGAGCCACTCCAAGGTGTTTACTACATCATAAATCAAGGATGGATACCACCATGTCGGATGGAAACGTTTCGAAAAGGCGCCAGGAGCACGGCTCAGACGCTGTAACTGCACATGAGCAGGACCGCGGCCGCATTGCCAGGCGCGCAGAGCGCCATGATGACGAGGAACACGAACGCGGCTCCTCGAGCGGTCACGCCCACTGCTGCGAAGACGCAGACGACCGAAAGAGTGGCCACGACCACGACGATAGCCAGGCTAACGAACATTCGGGTGGAAAAAGCTGTTGCGCGCCTTCCAACGCCGACAGCTGTTGTGGCGCCGAGACCCGGACATTCGGAGCGCTTGCCGAGCCAATCGCGGATGGCTCGAATCAGCGAAAGCGCGGTCATGGTCACGAACACAGCCAAGACCATTGCGAGAGTGACGCTCCCCGACCTGCGGCCGGCAATAGCTGCTGTGCGACTGCCGCTAGCGATAGCTGCTGCGCACATCTTGCCTTATCTCTCAGCGCATTAGCCGCGCCGACTTCGGTTGGCGGCACGGTTCGGACACAAATCCGCATCCTTCAGATGGACTGCCCGACAGAGGAAGCGTTAATCCGCAAAAAACTGACTGGCATGCAGGCGGTTACCGCGATGGAATTCAATCTGATGCAGCGCGTGCTGACGGTTGCTCACAAGCCAGAGGCGCTTGCCCCCGTACTCGATGCCGTACGGTCACTGGGCTTCACGCCGGAGCTGGCTAGCGCAGATGGGCAACCTGAGAAGGTGCCGGAACCTGAGCACAAATCCTGGTGGCCGCTGGCGCTTTCCGGCATTGTGGCGATTTGCGCGGAGGTCGCCAGTTGGCTCTGACAGCCTTCTTGGCTCGTCGCCGCACTCGCTTTGCTCGCGGTATTTGGCTCGGGGCTGACGACATACAAGAAAGGTTGGATTGCCGTCCGCAACGGTAACCTGAACATCAATGCACTGATGAGCATCGCCGTCACGGGCGCGCTGCTGCTCGGCCAGTGGCCGGAAGCAGCGATGGTCATGGTGCTTTTCACCATAGCCGAACTCATCGAGGCAAAGTCGCTCGACCGTGCTCGCAATGCTATCCAGGGCTTGATAAGGCTGGCGCCGGAAACGGCGACCGTCAGGCAGTCGGATGGGTCGTGGGCTGAAGTGGAAGCGAGCTCCGTCACTCTCGGTGCGGTCGTCCGCGTGAAGCCTGGCGAGCGCATCGGTCTCGACGGCGAAATCACAAACGGCCGTTCGAGCATCAATCAAGCGCCCATCACTGGGGAGAGCCTTCCCATCGAAAAGGCGGAGGGTGACGCGGTGTTCGCTGGAACCGTCAACGAGTCGGGTTCGTTTGAGTACAGGGTCACTGCCGCAGCAAACAACACGACGCTGGCGCGCATCATTCACGCAGTTGAAGAGGCGCAGGGTTCGAAGGCTCCAACACAGCGGTTCGTCGACGAGTTCGCTCGCATCTATACCCCGATCGTTTTCGTCGTGGCGCTCGCAGTTGGGGTAGTACCACCGCTTTTGTTTTCGGGCGACTGGTTCGACTGGATTTACAAGGCGCTTGTCCTGCTCGTCATCGCTTGTCCCTGCGCGCTAGTTATCTCGACACCGGTCTCGATTGTCAGCGGCCTCGCGGCAGCGGCGCGCCGAGGCATCCTTGTCAAGGGCGGTACGTATCTGGAACAGGGACGAAAGCTCGAATGGCTTGCACTGGACAAAACCGGAACCATCACCCACGGCAAGCCGCTCCAGACAGAGTTCGAACTGCGTGTGACGGACATTGATGCCGCACGCGTTCGCTCACTCGCAGCAAGCCTGTCAGATCGTTCCGACCATCCGGTATCGACGGCCATTGCACGAGCCGCGGACAATGACGACATAACGCGGTATCGGGTCGAAGAATTTGAGGCAATTCCTGGGAGAGGCGTTCGCGGCGTTGTCGATGGGAAAGGTTATTCGCTCGGCAACCATCGGCTGGTCGAAGAACTTGGTCGCTGCTCCGCAGAGATGGAGGAGCGACTCGATGCCCTTGAACGTCAAGGCAAGACGGTCGTAATGCTGATTGACGACAGCCGGGTGCTCGCGCTCTTTGCGGTGGCAGACACCGTCAAGGACAGCAGCCGCGAGGCAATTTCAGAGCTTCACGAGCTCGGCGTGCGCACGGCGATGCTGACCGGCGACAACCGTCACACCGCGCAAGCCATCGCGAAGCAGGTCGGAATCGACCAGGCTGACGGAAATCAATTGCCGGAAGATAAGCTGCGTGCAATAGAGCGGCTCTCCGCGAACGCAGTCATAGTCGGCATGGTTGGCGACGGCATCAACGATGCGCCTGCGCTCGCGCGTGCTGATATTGGCTTTGCAATGGGCGCCATGGGAACTGATACGGCAATCGAAACGGCAGATGTCGCGTTGATGGACGATGACTTAAGGAAGCTTCCTGCGTTTATTCGTCTGTCGAAGGCTACCCACTCAGTTCTTGTGCAGAACATTACGCTAGCACTCGGAATCAAGGCTGTATTCCTTGCATTGACGGTGGTCGGCTACGGAACCATGTGGATGGCCGTATTCGCTGACGTGGGAGCCAGCCTGCTCGTTGTCGGCAATGGCCTTCGTCTGCTGCGCAAGTGACCGGGCGAACCTTTGCTAGTACGCTTTGAATCGACCGGAGGTTGCGATGGGATAGTTGCAATGTATGTTGCACGGGCATTTTCTCTGCCTTTCCGTTCGACATGTCGATCCTGCACTACGCAAGGACTCGGCGCGAAGTCCATTCATGCCACACCGGCCCTGCGTAACACCATCAGATGGCTGAACTAGGAGCCGCTTTTTCCCGCGCCTGACCAGGCTTCCCCGGCCCATCGACGGGGTCTGCATGCCGCGCATCATGAATAGCATCGAGAGCGGACAAATCAGTACGCTGGCCATCGCTACGAATGTGCTGAGCTCGCCCAGTATCTGAGGCAGAGCCCAGTAACCGATTGCTAGAATCAGTGCGAGAGCAAGCGCAATAGTCACCGTCGACTTCGTGTTGTACTTCGAGGTTGAATCCTCGCGGCGATGTGTTGAGATATTGTGGGAGAGAACGAAACACATATTTACTTCGACGGAGCAGCTGCGGCCTGGTCCGCGTACTTGAGCATAATGTCGCCCATCGCACGCATCATCTCGCCGTGCATCTTCATCGCGGTTTTCGGGTCCATACCGGCCGTACCGCCCATCATCGGGCAGTTCCCCATCATTCCGCCCATGCCCATCATCGAGCCGTGTTCCCGACTCGGCGATGACGAGCCGGGAGACGTATTCACTCCTGCTCCTGCTGCCGCCATGCTGACGGCACTTGCACCGAGAAGCACTGCCGGAAAAATCAATGCGCCTACAGTTTTAGTGTTCATGGAAAGCTCCGAAATTCAATTGAATCGTGTCGCTCGTGAAGCGTTCACGCGCAGGTCGACAGTCGTTGCGCGTAGGCGAACGTGTGCGAGCGACGGCACACAACCGATCAAACCTGGTTGAAAGGGAGTTACACCGAACGAGGCGGAGGCGCGGGAAGTTCCGGAATGAACTCTTCAGCGAAGTTGGGAGTAACCGCCCGATAGACAGGTGACGAAGGCGCGTCGAGGAGCGAATGCTTCACGGGTATGGGCGGCACACCGCAAAGGAAACCGCTTGCGCCGCCCGGGCAGACGTGATGGACGTTCACGGCGTTGTGTTCCACGTCGTGTCCGCAGGGTGTCGAGTCAAAGGCATCCGACACGCTGGCTTGCTGTGATGCCATTGCCGTCATTTCCGGGCATGACGTCGCCCATGCCGGGTCGCCAATCAAAGGCAACCAGACAATCAGCAAACATGCGACGAGTTTTACCCAAAATTTCATGAAGTTCAGTATAGGCCTGGTCGCGGCGCACCGCTAAGACAACGTCAGGAGACTCAGGCGTGGCTTCATGTCACTGGGGCCCATTTCTCCAGGTGCGGCAGGAACGCATCGGCGCCGACGAATCCGGCGAGTAGCGCGTCGAATTGCGGCCGCTGCGTCGAAAAAGGATGGCTGGCGGTTCAAAAGTCTGAAGCGCCTCGCCATCGCTCGGCGACCACCTCGTGCGCCGCGCCGAGCGACACCCGCTAACAGAAACGCTGCTCGGATGACAGTAGTGCCGACTCGTTGACAGTTGCGCGGCCAGCGACGTCAGAGAGACAGCAAGCCGAGCGCAATGCGCAACACATGTCTGACCGTCTCGTTCCACGCTTCAACTGATGTCGCTAGCATCGCGGGTTCTGTCTATTACGAGCCTGCGAGTACGGCGTCAATTCATCGTCAAGATTGTTTTTCCAGCCTCACAATGGTCAGGTTGCCGTTGACGTTCTCGATGCGAACCCTGACCTTGTCGCCCTCGTGGACTCGCTTGACCATCGCAGCATCCTTTGCCTTGAAGGCCATCGTCATTGGCGGCATGCCGACGTTCTCCAGCGCGCCGTGCTTCAGCGTAATCATGCCGGTCGTCGCGTCCACGTTCTTGATTTCCGCATCGGTCAACGCGGCGTTCGACGACGCCTTCGCGGCCGAAGATTTTGTGGACATATTCATGCCGGCCATGTCATCGCCAGCAAACGCGAGGGTGGCGACAACGGCTGCAAACGCCGCTGTCGCGACAATCAGTTTCTTCATTGAATTTCTCCAGTTTCGGTTGATGGCACTCTCGCGCCGGAAGGTACTTCACGACGAAAACGGGCCGCGCTGGCCTTTCGTGCTTGACGGCGCTGTGACAGGAACCAGGCGGCGGGAATCACGAACATCGACAGAAGGGGCGCGGTGACCATGCCGCCGACCATCGGCGCAGCGATGCGCTGCATGACTTCCGTCCCCGCGCCCTGTCCAACCATGATGGGCACGAGACCAGCCAGCACGACCGCAACCGTCATCGCTTTCGGCCGCACCCGCAGCACAGCGCCTTCGAGAATTGCGTCGAAAAGCAGCGCCTCTGTCAGAGGCTTACCGTTTTCCAGCCGACGATTAAGTGCCCCCTTGAGGTACAGCAGCATCACGACGCCAAATTCAGCAGCAACACCGGCGAGTGCGATGAAGCCCACAGATGTCGCGACCGACACGGCATGACCCAATATCCAGATGAACCAGAGGCCGCCCACCAGCGCGAAAGGCACCGTCGACATGAGCAACAACGCGTCAGCCGCGGAATTGAAGGTCAGGAAGAGCAGCACGAAGATGACGACCAGGGTCACGGGAATGACCGTCCGCAGTTTGGCCGCCGCGCGCTCCAGGTACTCGAACTGTCCGGACCACGCGATTGAGTACCCGGCGGGAAGAACGACCTTTTCCGCAACGGCACGCTGCATTGCTTTCACGGCTGACTGCAGGTCCGTGTTTCGGATGTCCACGTAAACGTAGCCCGAGAGACGCGCATTTTCGCTGCGAATCATCGGGGGACCGTCGGCAATTGCAATATGTGCGACATCGCCGAGCTGTATTTGCGCGCCCCTGTCGGTGATGACTGGCAACTGGCGAAGCCGCTCGAGCGAATCCCGGACTTCGCGTGGATAGCGGATATTGATGGGAAACCGCTCCCGACCAGCAATTACTTCGCCGACGTTGTCACCCCCTACCGCCGACGAGACGACCGACTGGATGTCGGCCACACTCAGCCCGTAACGGGCCGCCGCAAACCGGTCGATATTGACATCAATATAACGACCTCCGTTTAGCCGTTCGGCCAATGCGGACGTCACGCCAGGCACGTCCTTCAAGGCTGCCTCGACCTGCGTCGCAATCCGGTCTATCTGCGAGAGGTCCGCACCGGAAATCTTGACCCCGACGGGCGTCTTGATGCCCGTCGACAGCATGTCCAGGCGATTGCGGATGGGCGGCACCCAGACGTTCGACAAGCCAGGGACCTTGACTGTCGCGTCCAGTTCGTCGACGAGCTTCTCCGGCGTCATGCCCGGGCGCCACTGGTTGCGCGGTTTGAACTGAATTGTGGTCTCAAACATTTCGAGCGGTGCCGGGTCCGTGGCAGTGTCGGCGCGGCCCGACTTGCCGAACACGGTCGCCACCTCCGGCACGGTCTTGATGAGCCGGTCGGTCTGCTGCAGCAGTTCGGACGCTTTCTCGGCCGAAATGCCCGGAAGCGCCGTCGGCATGTACAGAAGGTCGCCCTCATCAAGCGGAGGCAGAAATTCCCCACCGAGATGCGAAACCGGGACTACCGTGGCAGCCAACGCAATCACGGCGAGCCCAATCACGAACCACGGGCGTCGAAGCGTTGCTTCGAGCAGGGGCCTATAGAGGCGAATGAGCACCCGGTTGATGGGATTGGCATTTTCGTGCGGGATGCGGCCACGTATGAGGTAGCCCATCAGGACGGGCACGAGCGTGACCGACAGTCCCGCAGCAGCCGCAATCGTGTAGGTCTTAGTGAATGCCAGCGGCGAGAACAGCTTACCTTCCTGCCCTTCCAGCGAGAAGACCGGAATGAACGACAGCGTGATGATGAGCAGCGAGAAGAAGAGCGCCGGCCCTACTTCAGCCGCAGACGTTGCGATGAGCTCCCAGCGTTGCGCGGCAGAAATCCGCACGCCAGGATACTCATGCTCGAATGCTTCCAGATGTTTGTGAGCATTCTCTATCATCACGATAGCGGCATCAATCATCGCGCCAATGGCAATCGCAATACCGCCGAGCGACATCAGGTTCGCATTGACACCCTGATAGTGCATCACGATGAACGCGGCGAGAACGCCGAGCGGTAACGACAGAATCGCAACGAACGCACTGCGCAAATGAAACAGGAAGGCCGCACAGACAATCCCGACGACGATGAACTCTTCAATGAGCTTGTCTTTAAGGTTGTCTACTGCGCGCTCGATGAGCTGGGAGCGGTCATAGGTGGTTACAACTTCCACGCCGGCGGGTAGAGAACGTTTAAGGTCGGCGAGCTTCGCTTTCACGGAGTCGATGGTCGTCAGTGCGTTCTTCCCCGAGCGCATAACGATGACCCCACCCGCGACTTCACCCTGCCCGTTGAGCTCCGCAATGCCGCGCCGCATCTCGGGTCCAATCTGGATACGCGCCACATCGCCGAGCAGTACCGGTGTACCCGCATCGTTTGTGCGCAGCACGACGTTGCGGAAGTCATCCAGGGAATGAAGATAGCCGGAAGAGCGGACCATGTATTCGGACTCCGCCATCTCGACCACCGAACCGCCCGATTCCTGGTTCGCCTTGGCCAGTGAATCGGCCACCATTGCCTGGGTGATGCCAAATGCGCGCAGTTTGTCCGGGTCGAGGACGACCTGATACTGGCGCACCATGCCGCCGATGCTGGCCACCTCCGACACATCGGGCACCGACTTCAACTCGAACTTCAGGAACCAGTCGTTCAGCGCCCGCAGTTGCCCAAGGTCGTGATGCCCGGTTCTATCGACCAGCGCGTACTCGTACACCCAGCCCACGCCGGTCGCGTCAGGACCGAGCGAGACCGTCGCTCCCGACGGCAAGCGGCTTTGCACCTGATTCAGGTATTCGAGCACGCGCGAGCGTGCCCAGTATTGGTCCGTCTTGTCATCGAAGAGCACGTACACGAACGCGTCGCCGAACGACGAATAGGCGCGAATGGTTTTTGCGCCCGGCACGCCAAGCAGTGTCGTGGTGAGCGGATAGGTGACCTGGTCCTCGATGACCTGCGGTGCCTTGCCCGGATACGATGCTTTGATGATGACCTGGGTGTCGGACAGGTCAGGCAGCGCGTCGAGCGGCGTTTCGCTTACCGAGTAGGCGCCCCATGACGTGACCAGCACGGTCGCAAGCAACACGAGGAATCGGTTGCGGATGGACCAGCGGATAAGACGCGCAATCATTTGGCGCCTCCGACCGGTTCGACCTTTGTCAGCTGGTAGCCGTCTCCAGACTGCCGAAAGACGAAGTGCTTGGTCTCGCCCGGCTTTACATCCGGAAACGCGTCTGGCGCGGGCTTACTGAATGACATAGTCATTGCGGGCCAGTTCAGGGCGGGAACGGGCTGGTGCGAAAAGGTGATGTCGCCTGCAGTTACTTTCTCGACCTTCCCGGTGGTCTCATACGTCTGAGTCGCCCCCGAAGATGAGGCTTCAGCCGAACCGGTCGCGGCCATGACGTCCGTTGCGCTCGATGCGCGGCGACCTTCGAGCCTCGGCAGAACCGATTTGAGGCTGGCTTCGGAATCGATGAGGAATTGGCCGGAAGCGACGACAGTCTCGCCCTCCTTCAGACCACTGACGACCGCAGTCTCGTTACCAATGTCGTTGCCGACGGTGACATTGACAGGTTGCAGGCGTCCGTCGCCGTTCTTCACGATGACGACGGAGCGTTTGCCGGTTGTGATAACGGCTTCTGAAGGCACTAGCAGCCGCGGCACTGCCTTCTGGCCGGCGACGTGCACTCGCATGAGCATGCCCGGCGTCAGCTTGAGCGCTGAATTGTCGAGTTCAAGGCGAGCCTGCAGTGTGCGGCTGGTCGTGCTGATGCCAGGCAGGATTTCCCGAATCTGGCCTTTGAAGCGCTGGGATGGGTCACCGCTAAACGTCGCGTCGACCGCCATGCCAGGTTGCACGGACAACGCGAGCGCCTCTGGGATTTCGACGACGAGCCACAGTTTCGAGAGCCCCGCGATTTTGGCGAGCGTCTGCCCAGGAGTGACCATCGCGCCTTCCCTGACGTTCAGTTCGCTCACGACGCCCGTTTCCGGCGATGACAGCACGACATGGGTCTGCGCCTTAGCGGTCCGGTCGAGGGCCGCGATGACGCCGTCCGGAATCGACAACGCCCGCATGCGCGCGCGGGACGCTTCCAGCATGTTGCTGTCCATTCCACTGCGCTTGAGCGCAAGGTACTCTTCCTGCGGTGCCAGCCAGTCCGGAACGAAGAGCGACGCAATCGGTGCGCCCTTTGCAATCCGCTGCATCGGGGCGCTGGCGTTTAGGTGGTCGATGTAACCCGTCACGCGTGATTGCACGACGTCTGCTCGCGACTCGTCGAACTGTGTGGTGCCGACGGCGTCGAACCCATCCGAAGTATCCTGCCGGCGCACGGTCGCGTAACGGATACCGAGGTTCTGCTGAAGGCCAGGATCGATGCTGACACCCGGCGCGCTACCATCTTCGTCCGCGTAGACGGGTACGAGTTGCATGTCCATGAAAGGCGACTTGCCCGGCTTGTCGAAATGTTGTGCCGGAACCATCGGGTCGTGCCAATAGAGGACTTTGCGACCCGCTCTCGCGTCGACCTTGTCTGCTGACGTTGACACCGGGGCGAGAGCGCCTGCTCCCCCCGAAGCCGGACGCTGGGTGCCTGCAACATAGCCGACGGCGAGTAGGGCCGCTGCCGCAAACACCGCCAAGGCTGCGCGTGCCAATTGTTTCTTTTGCATGCGTTTCTCCTTCACTGACCTGCGGTCATCGAAGCCGGGACGACCTGGTATTCAAGCTGTGCCCAGGTCTGTGACACGTCTCGCCGCAGGTCAAGCACCTGAAGTTCAGCCTCTAATTGCGCGCGTCGTGCTGCAAAGGTGTCGGCGAGTGAGCCGGTGCCTGCCTTATAGGCGGCAGCCGCCAGTTGTACGCGCTGGCCAGCAGCGGGAAGGAGAGAGTCGGAGAGATTGGCAATGCGCTCGCGACCGCTCTCGAGGGTGGCGGACTGCGTACGAATGTCGGCTTCGACCTGACGCTGCGCGTCCTCGTACATCAGGCGCGCCCTAGTGCCAAGCTCCGCCTTTTCCGCTGCATCCCGGTCCTGGCGATTTTTGCCATTGATGGCCAACGGGATGCTGACGCCAATCGACACCATGTTCGAATACGCTCCGCCGCGCTGTTGATACGCAACGCCCCACGTCCAGTTCGGGCTTCGGTTACTGTTCGCGACAGCCGTATCGGCATCGGCGAGCGCGATGTCGCGCGACGCAGCGACGAGCGCCGGCTGCACCTCACGCAGTTCCTCCGGAGGTAGCGTCGAGACGTAGGACAAGGGCGCAGGTGGCTCGCCTGTCACGTCGGACGCGGGCATTGCCGTCCATCGCGACAGCCCAATGAGTGCCGTCCGGAAGGTCTGGCGGGTCTTGAGCAACTGGTCCTGGGTCTGCGCGAGCATTACCTGCGCTTGCGTGACGTCAGCGGCAGTCGCCTTCGCCCCACGATATGAAGCCTTCGTCGCGGCGAGCTCATGACTCATATGGTCAACGAGTTCCTGCTGCAACGAGACGGTCTTCTTTGCGTAGGCCGCGTTCAGCCACGCAATGGCGGTCTGCTGACGCGTGTTCGCGAGCTGCGCCAAATAGCCCGCTCGCTCCCGGTCAACGACGTCGTTTGCTAGAGCGGATTGGAGTCGGCGCTTCTCGCCCGACACCCATTCCTGCTCGATGCCGACGCGACGCATGGTCATGAAATCCTGACCGACCGTGAATTTCTGCTGCCCGGTCACGGGCAAATTGTCGATGCCCGCCTTAAGCGTCGGGTCGGGCAACTGGCCGGCCCGGACGGCTGCCTCCGAGCTCGCGCGTACCGAGGCCTGCGCCGCACCCATGACGGCGGAATGGTCCGTCGCGGCCTGAAGTGCCGCATCAAGCGTAAAGGGTGTTTCCTGAGCGTAGGAGGCTACGCTCGTGAGAATAAGCGCGGCGAAAAGTGAACGCGCGCGCAGAGATGCACGCCGGCATGACGGCGTGCCAATGATTGAAGGCATGTTCTAGTCCCAACGGCGGACTCCGATAAGGAATCCACGTCCTGGATGCAGGACGACCTCGCCGCGGATGCGGCGAACCTGTCAGCGAGGGATTAGATGGAGCGAGGAGGTCGCCAGAGGCCGGCCAACTCACGGACGGCAAGCGACTGTGCGTAGTGAAATACGACCGGACTGGACAGCGCGCCGGGACGGATTATTTCAATACGTGGTACCGGATGATAAAGGCTACCAAGCTGGCACTGAGCAGTCGTCTTGCACGAGATGTCCTTGACCTTCTCGTGCTTGGACGGATTCGTCATCTCGCAACCGGGCATCTCTGACGACATCGCGCTGCTTTCGTCGGAACCCGCGCTCATCTGCATCGGACATTCTCCGGTCAAGCCGCTTGCTGCCAGCCCACTGATGGGCAGCACAGCGCAAAGCAGCAGAAGAAGCAGTGTCCGGAGGAATCTCATGGCCGAGATTATAGCGAACCTATTTTAGTCACGTTTTCGCCAGCTTGTCCCAACGCTTTCATGCAGCGCATGGAATTTCACACCGTCTTTCAACGCTTGGCCTTCCCACCACGGGAAGATGCATGCCGAAATGCTTCACCTTTGGCGTCCCACTGAACTATTTGTCTGAAGCCAGCTTGACCGCCAACCGGTTCCTTTCTTCAAGAAGACCGTCATACATCGAATACACTTGCTGCAGGTGTGCGAGAAGCGACTTGAACATTTCCTTTGCGTCAGCCTGCTTCGCGGCGTTCGCCTTCGTCTGCAATGCTTTCGTCTCAGACATCAGTCTCGCGATAAGCGCTTGATCGTCGTCGGCCTTCCGCTGTTGCTTCTGCGCGGTCTTGAGTTCCTTGATATTTTCCTTCAGGTCCGGGTAGCGGTTGTAAATCAGCGAATGCGATACGCCACACCGTGCCGCGACCGCGTGAATGCTGATACTCTCGCCGGCCTCACGCATCTCGCGTATCGCCGCAATAATCCGGGCTCGTGTGTCCATCATCGGGCGTCCACCGTAATCAATTGCTCTGAGGTGAGTTGGTCAATGATCTTGTTCGCCGCAAAGAGGTTGTCTTCCAGGGACTGCCGGAACGCCTGAAACTGGTCTTGCGCTTCGTGCGGCATGCCGTCAATCCGCCCGATTTTGGCCTCGCAACTTGCACTAATCGCTCTCCAATATGGGAGATGCTTCGGTGTCGCAAAGTAAGTGTCGCAGTATAGGCAGTGGGACGGATCGGCCGCATTCCTGATCTTGCATGACGGCCCCTTTGTGCAGTAGCCATGCGGCAAACCGCGGATCGACTCGCTGTGTCGCGTTGTGAAAGTGATAACATCTTTCATGCTTTTGAAATGCGGCTGCTGCTCCGTCCCAAACGCTTCGTCATTCATTCCATCGTTCAACGACATCAACATCCTCTTGAGACGTTCGCCACCACCGCCGGCAACACGACCGGTGACCGCCGACTGAACAATATCGTTGACTGACCGGCCATTGACCAATGCCTCAAAGTGCTCGATCACGCTCCTCAGTTCGTTGAGTGACTTGAATCCGCGTTCGGTATAAACGAAGGTCATCGCGCGATGTAGATGCTTAAACTGATATTTAATGTCGTCGAGATCGCCCAGTCTGTTCGCGATAATGAACCAGGCAAACGTATGCCGGAATTGGTGGGCAGTCAGATTGAACGGGTCTCCGACGCGATACGGTTTCCCGCGATTCCCGCTGTTGCCCGCCACCGAACGGTAATTGCATCCATCTCCTCCAGCTGAACCATGTCCGCAGCGGTAAGGGGAATCCGGTAATGTGAGAGCTTGAGCGCACGTATGCCGTCGGCGCCTTTTGTATAGCGAACGAAATTCGCCGTAAAGACCGTCAGGCGCAGACCGAATAGCCATCGATTGGCCAGCCCGTGCGCGAACGTGTTCACGTCGTCGTCGGTGAGGTGATCGCCGTAGTGTTGCTGGAGCAGTCGGGCGCGTTCATAATAGAGTTCGTTGACCTTGGACAGTAGCGTCACGCCGCGCCATGCAGACTCATTGGCGATCCAGTCGAGGCTGATTGCATTGTCGTCTGTCTTTGACAGTAGGCTCTTCAGATAGAAAACCGTCTCCCCTCCTTCGGTCCGCTTGCCTGCACAACCCGTTTGTAGCGCACCTGCTTCGCCATCCCGCATGCCCGTGAACGCAAGGACCAGCGCATACGTGTGCAACTGAAGGTCACGAAAGTAATCGTAAAGAAGAGTTTTCAGCCGCCTTGCTGCCCTTCGCGCCGTCGAATAGACGGCTGCCGCCGGATCGACGCATTTCGCTGCGACAATACCCCGATGTGTCTCGCGAAAAACAGCAGCGAATTCGTCGAACCTTGCTTCCGCCTGCTCGACATACCCGGTGGCTTCGGCAATCACACGCTTCATCACGCCCGTCGGGACGATCGCGTGCCGAAGCCGGTTTTGCGCTTCGTGCTGGTCGATTGCCGGCAGCGTTAATTTGTTCACGAGTTCTGCGAAGTCAGTTCTGTCAACTAGCGCATACATTGACAGGCACTTCAGCGCGTCGCGAGCCGACTTGTAGCCAGACGTGAAGACCTTGGCATTCATGCCTCCATCTTTTTCGCTGTCCATCAGAAACCCCAGCAGGATCGTACGCAACTTGAGCGACGGGAGCTGGTCGAGGGTCCGAAACGACTGCAATCCACGTTGGGCACAATAGCGAGAGAACCGTGCTAACGAACGAACGCGCTGCGTAACGGATAGCCATTTGTACGGCGTGCCGCCTTCCCGGGCGCCCGAGTGAAGCAGGAGGAGCATGAGGGCTTTAAGCTCATAATCGAATTGCACACTTCCAGTGGCCACCACCAGCCCCTTCTGGATTCCCCGCTGGCGAAAATCCTGCCCGCCGAACGTATAGATGGCCCGCGGCGCCCGCTGGTCACTATAGGCCCAGACGATCTTGTCACGAAGCGAATCAATTTCGCTGACCGACAGGTCGTTGATGGCGATCCGGCCATTTGCCGTTGAAATGACATCAATAATTTCCGGGAGATCGGTTTTCATACACATCGCCCTTTATCCACTGAGGCCCGTCGTCGCGTCCGTGATCGCAAAACCCCAGTCTGGGTGCATCCCCTTGCTCGACAGCAGCATCTGTCCTTTCTTCGTGACGCCAGGCACCATCGCGTCGAGCCTGGCGAGCATGTCCGCCACGCGATCCTTTAGCATAGCGATATTTACCCTCTGTTCCTCGGTATCGTCCCATTCGAGCGCAGACGATTCCATCGACCGCAGTACGTACTCGCGATAACTCAACAACCGCCAAACGTGATCAGGATCGGCAACAAGACGGAAAAACCTGCACCAGATGCAACTCAGAAAGTCTGCGCAAAAGTGCGCTGTCGTCCCTCTTTCCCCGAGCAGTCGCTTGTGTTCGAGCCCGTATCGCGCCGCCTCGTCATCGCGACCAGTCGACGCGCATTCGCCTGTCGGCGTATGCTGCAGCCGAATCTGCGGGTCCGTAACGATCACGATTCCCGCCTCGATCTCCTTCCCGCTAAAGTATTTGCCCATGGTGTCGACGGCTTTGCCCAACGTGTACCTGGACTGGTTCTCATCGATCCTGTAGTAGTTCGACTCGAACGTCGCGAAGTCATGTTTCGCCGCAGCCTCATAGTCACGCAGGTTCTTCTGCACCTGCCGGTACAGGTGATTGACGCCGCCCTTCCGGATTTTCGTGGAATCGAATGTCAAAGTGCATCCGCGTCTGGCCAGCATTTCGGTGACCGCCTTTGTCGCGGCCATGGACAGCCGCTGCACTTCACCCTTCCGCACAATGAGAAACACAAACGTACGGTGCGGATTGCCGTCGGGCAGAGAAGCCCGCAGATCCGCTGTCAGGTTGTCCCGGATATGCAGAAGGTCCGCGACCGCGCTGCGCATCGCGGATATATTTGTTGCGGGATCATCGAAAGTGTACGCATCCGATCGGTAGCCCGCCCGTGCTTTGCGGAGAACAACGGCAACCGCGCCCGGATTTAGCGGAGTCCCAGCACGAATAATGTCATCACATTCAATACCGAGAACAGGGGACAGATTCCATCCCGTCTTCAGCAGAATGCGCGCGAGATGAAGTGTGATTCTGTCTTCCCGCGAGCCGCCCTCGTCGTAGAGCATAGCCTCGATGTGGAATGCAAGTTCGCGGCATTGCTCGGCCGAATAGAAGTCGTCCGCATTGAGAAGCCTGAGATGCCTGTCCGTTCGACTGGTCGTAATCGGATACGCGTCGACGACAGTGAAGCCGTACCGCTCCAGAAACCACACGAGGCCTTTCCTGTAGGTGGAGGCGGTCTTTGTCGTCACTGTTCCTGCGCGAGCGGCATTCTGCAAAAGTAAAAAGATCGTCTTCTGAAGCCTGTGTCCCGGTAGATCAAAGGCCCGCATGCCGTGCTCCTGTAACTCGACACTGAATTCCTGTATGAGTCGCTCGCGAAACATCACGAGGACCGCCTTCAGTTGGGTATATTTGTGATACACCGTGCGCCAACCGAATGGTTCTTGTGGCAACGACGCAGCGAGGGCGGCAAGCAGTACCACGAGATCATCGTAAAGCGCGACAGAAACCATTCTGATCGGAGCGAAGTCGCAGAAGATGGGGCGGGACGAATAGTCGTTTACAAAAGCGAGCTGGTACGCCTGAAGTTCCTTCCTGTCGCGTCTGGCCGTCGGGAACAACGCATCCACAATCTCTTTGACTGGGGAAAACTGATCAGCGGTAATGCCATCAAGCCTGTGCGCTTTGGAAAGAAGCTCACAGTCATTTTCCGTGAAGGCGACCAGACCGCGCGAAATAACAGCAGCACCCGCACTACCCGGCAGCGCAGACAGTACAATGCGCAACCCGCGCTGCAGGCGCGTGAGCACGTCACGAACCGTTGCCGCCTTCCTGTATTTCAGCGGCTTGCTTCGTACGATCGCCGCAAATTTTTCAACATCGCGAAAGACTGGTTCGGACAGTGCGAAAAGCTCGGTGAGATCTGCGGTGTGCCCGAGCACATCAACGACTTTCCGTTTCCAGCGGATCGGGTCATGACGGGCAAGCAGATCAGTCATCGCCGCTGCCTGCTGCCACGTGCGAAGTTTCTCCGTCATCTCGTTCAGCTTCGGATATTTTGCAAACGCCTCAAATCCTTCGGCCACCAGCCACAACCTGGCACGGCTGCCTGCAATGAGTAAAGAAAGCAGGGAGTACGTTTCGTGCTTACGCAACATGCCGGATGACCGAGCCCGTCCCTCGGCGTCTATCGCGAGGATATAGCGCTTATACGTCAACAGGAATTCTGGAGATACCCGATACAGTTCCGAAATATCCGTGTGCCCTGCGCGAAGCTGAAGAAAGCTCGGAGGCTTCGCGCCCGGATCGTTCCTGTGCAGTGCAATGATCTTGTGCAAGGCGCCGACCACGTTTCGGTAATACGCCGCATTCCCGCCGGATCGATATGTCGCACCCACGAATTGCGCCCACGCGTCCTCATCCTCGATGGCGTCAACTCCACGCGTCAAAAACCGCTCGCGAAGCGCGCCGGGAAGGCGAGCCACGACCCTGCTTAGGGCGGGCAGGAGGTGCGAAAGACCCGTTCGCACCGTTGCAAGTGACCAACCCCATCGTTCAGGGTCTTCCCCGTATCGCCCCACGCCTGCGCGGATGTCAGCGGCCAGTTTCAGCGATATGTTTTCGGCATGCGTGAGACGAATTCCATCGCCTCTGGAATCAGGCCTGAGCGCCCTCATGCGTCGACCATTGAAGCGATCGCTTCGGACTCAAGCCCCGGCCGCAGATCCGCGAAAATCTGGCTCACCCAATCCTGCATCTGGCTTTCGAACGTTATAGATCTCGCGAAGTTGAGGTACTTTTGCGTCGTCGAGAAGTTCGCGTGACCCATCAGGCTCATTAGCTTGTACTGGATAAAGCCAAGCGGTAAGTGCTTCTCTAGCATAAACCTCGCAAGCGAGGTGGCGAAGGTGGCGCGTAAATCATGAAACGATCTGCCGAACCTGATGCCACCCTCGGCATATTTCCGCGCCACGCATGACGTGACATTCGTGAGCGATGCACTATTGATCGGCTTGCCGGAACGGTTCAGAAAAAGTGGACGACCAACGTCCGCCCCGTGCACAAGGTCCCATTTGGCAGCGCGTCGCATCCGCTCCGCCGAGTTCCTGTACTCCCACAGACCAAGCATCAGGAAATGCGGAAGCAATACCATCCTCTCCTTGTTGAACTTGCCAGTCACCCGAACCGGAAAGGCCGTAGTCGACGATAGCGACGGATTCACAACGGCGCTCTCGGAGAGCGCCGCCACTTCGGCCGCACGCAAACCGCATGCAAGCGCGAGTTCCGCCCAGAGCTTGCGGCTGTCAAGGCGCATATGGTCACTGTCAAAGAGCATTTTGAGTTCTTCTACCGTGTAGGGTGTTAGCCCCTCGTTCAACTCCGCCATCTTCGATTTGTATCTCTTTGGAATCGCGAGATCGGCGGTCTGGACCATTAGCGCCTTCTCGTCCTGAACCGCGCTGAACAGCAGGTCGAAGTCGCCATCTTTCCGCGGCTTCCTGACGGCTATACGTTTGTACGCAAAGGGAATGCGGTCGATACGCCGCATCTTGTGCGCCCACTCGTAGAACTGGCGAACGTGATTGACGTAAAGACTGGCTGTGTCTCGCGAAACCTTGCCTGCCTCGATTTCACCGATCAAGTGAACGCGGTATCGATATGGAGGCAGCCATGCCTTCGCACGGTCGCCATCTGCTGCTGCATAAACCTCGCGCCAATCCGTATCGGTGCGGTCGAGCCACGCGAGAAATCCCCGAAGAGAGTTGGCTATGCTCTTCAAGGTCTTGAGCGAAACACCGCCCTTCGGATTGCGATTGCGGGATGCTTTTGGACGTAGAAATTTGCCTCGGTAGCGATGCTCCATGAACAGGTTCATCTCGAGCGCATCCGGCAACCTCGATGCGCAATAGAGCAGTGGGAATCCCTCGACGACATGATCCCCGTGAAATCGCACCTGACGGACCGTGACATCGGCGCCACCGGTGTCGCGCGGTGCGAGGCTATCGAAATAGGGAAGATCTCCAAGGTTCATGCTTACAGGAACGACGAGGACACGTGAACCGATAGATTCGGTGTTGGATGGACTGCAGTGATTTCTTGTCATGACATTCGGTGCCAAAGATTCTTATAGTCTGAAGTCGTCCATCGCCAAGCGGACGAGACGGTAACACTCGCACCCAGATTCGACAAGTGGCGTTAGCAACTAAAACTCGTAGATGCGGTTACCCTGCGCAGCCCCAGCACCGTTATAACTTCGCGGGCACCGTCATCTGCCGCCCGACGTTCAAGCAGTGTTCGAAGCCTACCTCCCGGGCGTACCTTCCACTCGTCCGCGCACGCCCGGGTCCGTCTACCGTCACGCACGCCATTCTCAGGTGTGCGCACCAACGTGCCGCGTCCTATCGTGGAGACGACGAACTGGCTTGCCAACGACGGCGTCGTGACGTGAACCTGTACGGGCAACACCGACGCTTCGATCAACAACTGCAGCTCGTCCAACACTGAGTGCAAGAAGTTTGCGATTGTCGGATTCTCGATCGTCGTGTCCGCCGACTGAACATGGTGGGTGATCGTCGTGCCGCCGGCACGGCGAATTGCCTCAAGCATCAACACCAGAGTACACGTGCTGAAAGTTCGATGTATCGCTGCATGACGCCGATCGCAGCTTCCATCTTCGAAACAATTTCCCGTTCCATCTTTCTCGCTCCAAGATAATAGGAGCGACCCTTTCGGGATGCGCTCCCGAAAGGGTTAATGGTCTAAGTCAAATCAAAAGGTCGGCCGTCGCTCGTTGCGCCTCTTCCAGACCGTCGTGCGCTGCGGCAAACATGTCTACTTGCCGTGTTGCTCGATCCAGCCGAGGAAGCGTCTTCGCGTACCGGCTCACGCTCGTACCGTCGAAGCTGTCGGCACCGGCGGCCGCGCAGATGCGGATGCGCCGCGCCGAGTTCACACGACCGACGTGCAAGTAACAGTGACGCCGCCGCGCGAGGGACCCCCACACGTGCGCCGTCTGCTCTTTCCACTCAGTTGAACCGCCGATGAAGATGCCGACAGCGGGCGACAGAAGCGAAGCGAGGTCGTCGACCTGCATACCGTTCTGAACTGCGATCAGCATCCGGCACGGCATACCGCGAAGTCGCTCCAACCACTTCAACGAGTAGTCAAGCGAGGCCATCCCGCCCATGACGATGTCCGGAAGGACAAGCCAATCGGCCCGCTCGCCAAGCCGTTCGACAGCAACAGAAAACGCGTGCTCATCGAAGGGCAGGGCCTGCTGGTACGCGGTCCAAGCGCCGTTATCCAATGCGTAGCGATCGAAGCCCTCGGTACGCAACTCGCCCTTGGCCGAGACCAACAAGCGCCAGTCGGCCCCCTTGAGTGCGGCCAGGTTGCGGCGTGTGCCTGTGCGACTGGCGTAACCCACGAGCGGCTGCCGATGCATGGCGATCCGCTCCTCGATTTCCGGGTCATCGTCAGCAGATCCATCGACTCCGTAGTACTCGGCGTACGCCATGAAGGCTTGCGCGTAGCCGGTCTTCTGGCCGCTGGCGTATTGCTCCAGCCAGGGCGGCGTCATTGGCGCACCCCGTTTTGAGGCTGCACTCTGCCGCCGATGATCAGGAAGACCTTGGTATCAACGTTGCGGACCCACGGGCGAACTTCACCCGCGTGCGTCGCTGTGCCGACGATATAGCCAATCGCCGCTTCGAGGTTGGGAAACCGCTCGGGCGATGCGCCCAGCTTGGCTGCTTCGAACATGAAAACACTCCACACAATGAAAGGCGGGAGCGACCCGAGCGGGCCGCTTCCCCGCAAGGGTTGAGAAAAAAATTGGACAGCGATTTGTGCCACTTACTCGATCAGCTTGACGCTCTGCCACCAGCGACCGCCCGAGGGCAGCTCTCTGACAAACGAGAGTGCCTCCGCCTCATCGCGCGTAAGCTCGATCACCCCGCCCTTCAAAATGGCCATCTGGAGATAGACCACATTCGCGAGGGCAAGCGCGCCGTGCTGCTCGGCGATGGCGGTCAGCGTTTCGACGGCATCCAGCAGTTCGGCATGAAACTGCTTCGCGTCAGCGGCCAGACGAAGCGAAACGTCGGCATCGCCGATCGCGCCCAACACCGCATTGCATTGGGCTTGTGGGTCGTCGGGCTCGTACTGCTCGGGTTTGATCCAGCTTCGGATCACCATGTCATTGAGTACATCGTCGACGAAGTCGGTGCAGGAATAGGCCATGGAAGGCTCCAGTCAAGAAGGGAAAAGATTGCCGCTATCAGATGCGACGCAGACGGCCGGTATCGAACGCAGCCGCGCGACGCAAGTACGGCGGACGTTGCGGCTGCGACTGAGCATTAGCCGGTGCAGCTTGCTGCGCAGGCGGCCGGTGAGGCACCGCATTCGAATGAGACGGATTGCCGGCTGCCGCGAGCAGCAGCATCAAAAGGTTTGCCATAGGGTCTGTGCGCCGAGCGGCGCGAGTAAGGAGAGAAACAGGGAGCGCCCATGTGGGGCGACTCCCCACAAGGGTTGATAAGAAATCAGGCGGCAAGCGCCTGCACGTCGATGACTGCGTCGGCCTCTGCGACGAGCTCGGGCGTCTGCGAGATGAAGAACTCCCGCTGATACCCACCCTGGCGCAACACCTCCCGCTTCATTCGCATGAACTGCACTTTGCGCTCGGGGTCGAGCGGGCCGTCTGACTCGTCGCTGAACAACGTCTGATACGGCTGACCCGTGTTCTGCGCGAGATAGAGCGCGATGCCGCGCGTGAGGCACTCGTTAATCCAGACCTTCTGACCGCCGGACATGACGGAGACCGACTTGCTGCTGTCGGACTCGGCGTCGTGAACAAGGATCTCAAAGCCCTCGCGCAATTCACCGCTTGCGAGCGTGCGCTGCGTGCGGATCTCAACGGTGAAGCGCATGCCGTAGCACGCGAGCAATAGCTCGTTGACGGTGTGCGTCAGCGCCGGACCCGCGTCATCGATGGTCAACGCGATCGCGCCGTCGTTGCCCAAGCCCTTAGCCAGCAGCTTCCAATGAGCAATTTGATCGGAGAGGCGTTCGGCACGCGACTGCGTGGCCGAGAACTTCTCCAACTCCACAGCCAGGGCTTCCGCTTCGGCCTGCAACACGCTTTGTGATCGGATGGATTGCTCGATCCGACCATCCAGTGCAGCGACGGTCTCGCGGTTCCCTGCGATATCGCGATCCAGCTTCGCAATGGCGGCTGTCACATCGACGGCGGCCAGTCGCCCGACTTCCTCGGTAATGCGGGCAAGCTCCGCTGCCATACCCGTCTTCTCAGACTGGTACTTGGCGGTACGTGCGGCGCTTTCCTCGGCGATCGAACGCAACTCAGCTTGCGCCGCTTCAAGTCCGGATACGGCTGCATCCAGCAATGGCTTGGTGGCGGCAAGCTCTGCCGCCACCTGCAGGGCACGGCGCAACTGCGCCGCCGCATCGGTGATGGCCAGCATCTCGACGCGCTTCGCCGCCAACTCAGCCGGCACGAGCGCCAAGGCCTCAGCTTGGGCTTTCTTCTCGCGATACTCCGCGCGAAGATTCGCCACCGATACACGCTGCACTTCCGCTTGCTCTTTCGCTTGAAAGGCTTGCGCGAGCAGTGGACATTGCGCATGCATTGAATGACCGACACACGGCACTTGCTCCGCCACCGCAGCCTGCTTGTTCAAGGTGTCGAAGTGCGCGGCTTTCGTCGTGCCTTGGCTCATCAAGCTGGTAAGCGTCGCATCGAGCGTGGTCAACGTCGCGCGTTTGACCTCCAAATCGGCAATGTCGCGCTGCAGGGGAGCGAACCTCGCTTCCTCGCGCGCAATCGCCAACTCGGCCTCCTCGCGCTTGGCCGCCGCACCGAGGATCGCCTCGCGGCGAGCCAGCGTTGCTTGGTGCGTGGCCACGGTTCGACTCAGCACGGAAACGCGCTGCTGGCAACGAACCGCTGCTGCCTGCTCGTCGTCGGCCGCGCTCTTGAGGGCACGCCCCAACTCGTCGCGGCGCACGCCGAGCTCTCGCAGGCGCGCCTCGGTCGTGGCCGATTCGCTCTGCTTTGCCGCAAGGGTCGCTCGCTCTTGAGTAAGCTTGCTCGCATGCGCGATCACTGGCGACATGGTCGTGGATCACGGCATTTCGTTCTTCGGCCTGCTCGACGGCGGCATCATCTCGACGCAGGGTCTGCTGCACATCGGCGAAGGCGGACTCGTAAAGGGCTCCGCGCAGGGCGAGCACGTTCGAATTGACGGGCGCGTCGACGGCGATGTGCACGCTCGGGGCTCGCTGGAAATCAACGGCCAAGTCTCGGGTGACATCTTCTACTGCGGCACGATCCGCCTCGGTCCGCGTGCGTCGCTCAACGGCACGGTCAAGCGCGTCGCCAGAATGCTGACGATTGAGGCCGATTCGACGCCGGACGAAGGGCCTATCGCCGGTCCGCGTTTGGACGACGTGAAAGGCCAGGAACGCACGGAATCGAACGTGACGGATATCTCGCGCGCCATCGCCTGAGCCGCTGAATAAGTCCTATGATTTGCCGATAACGGGTCAAAGTCTCTAAAACCCCGATCATGATACCCATCGAACCGATCTTCGATTTCGTCACTAAGACATGGGACGCGGCAGCGCAAGAGGCCGCGTTCGAGGGCCATTGCTTTTGCATGCTTGACACTGGGCGGCTTGTGAACAGCCAGGCGATGACGCTCGGCACGCCACACTGGAACCGGCCCGCGTACAAGTCCGTCGTGACGTACAAGATGGCTATGCGCCAAAAGCCGTAGGGTTTATACTAATCACGTCTCCTCCATGTCTCGACCGATATGGATTGCAGCCCGCCTTGAGCGGGCTTTTTTTTGGCTGTAGCCACGAGAATCAGCGTTTCATCTGACGTTGAGCGACTATGCGGATATGCCGACCGCTTTCGCCACGGCGTGCACATGGACTGCAAGCACTTTCACTCTTCGACTTCACTGACTGAGGCGACCATGCCTGACACCGTCCCGAAGCCCGAGCACGAGTTCCTCAACGCGCTCCGCAAAGAACGCAAGCGCGTCTCAGTTTTCCTGGTCAATGGAATAAAGCTGACAGGCCGCATCGAGTCCTTCGATTCGTACACGGTCTGTCTGAACGCGGCGACGGGCCCGCAGGTGATCTTCAAGCACTCCATCTCGACGGTCAGCGAGGACCGCGGTCGCCCTCAGAACTCTGAGCGCCACGAGCGCCCTGATCGGCGCCCGCGCCCCGGGCAGAAGGTGCCATGAATAGCCACGGCACCGAGAGGTAGCCGATCTGTGCGATCCGGTAGAACGCGTAGTCCATGAACAACGCGGCGGCCACCGGGAAGTTCTGGAACAGGTCGCCCATCTCGATTGACAGGTCGTCGGAGATGGCGAAGCCGTCCTCGGCGTGGTCGAAGAACTTGCCGTTCTTGTTGCCCTCGGTCCAAACCTGCAGGGGTGTTAGCTCCGGCAGCGTTCCGAGCAGCTCGTACCTCGTCCAACGAAGGGACGCCAGCGGGCAGTACGCCGTTCGCTTGGTTCGCCGAACGCGACGCGCCGGCCTGCTTGAAAACTGACGACGTGTAGATCGCGTCTTGCGCCGCTTGGCGGGAAAGCTCGCGCGTGTCCGTGCCCGAGCCTGCGACTTCTTCCTTGAAGTCCGCGCCAGTTAGCATCGGTTTGACGGCGGGCTTCGGCGCCGCTGCCTCAGAAGCTGCGCGCGCGGCAGCCTCCGACGCCGCTGCGTCGCGCTGCTGACGGATCATCTGGTCGATGTCGTTGTTGTTCGCAGCAGTGGGCGTTTCCGTACTCGACTTGAGCGCGGTCGCCTTCTTGATGCGCGCCTCTTCATCTGCCTTATTCGTCGCCTGTAGTTGATAGTAGAAGCCCAGGCCTCCAATGACGACAGCCGCCAGAATGCCGATGCTCATGATCGCATTGCGCGGCGTCTTGCCTTTGACGAGGGTTTCTTGCTCCGCGGTAGGCGTAGCCGAGTCCGGTTTCTTGGCCACGATCAGAACACCCCAAGCAGGCGGCGGCGGCCGCGCGTCACCTTGACCTCGTCCTTGCCGGAACGTAAAACGATCTCGTCGGCCAGACGCTGAAGGACGAGGAAGTCTCCGCGGCGAATGAAGTTTGCAACGACGCGATCGCCGTGGTCGAGAATGAACGGAACCGGCCACTCCTGCGCTTTGGCTGGCATGCGCATCCAAACCGCATGGCCGTCATCAAAAACGGTTTCCGGCGTGAATTCAGCGCGGCCGTCGACGCTGTAGTCCCAGTTCAGCTTGTCGGGCGCGACGCTGATGCTTCCCGAATCAGCACCACTACGGTCGCCGTTTCCAGAGGCAATTTCCCGAGCGCTGACGCGGGCCATCGGCGCGCGCGGATATTGGAAGCGCACCGTCTGATAGAACATGCCGCCCGCCGGTGAGGCGATGAGCGTGAAGTCGTATTCGCGAAGATTCGTAGTCAAGTGCAGCGTGTTGACGAGGTCCGCCTTGTGAGGCTTGATGAACACATGGTTCATCTTGTCGTCGTCGATCTCCCACTGGACGCTGTCGCCCATCGCCGGGTCAGCGATCAACTTCTCCCCCTTCTCCAGCTCGATTGTCGTGAGCTTCAGCGGTGCGGTCAGCACGCGGTAGATCTGGTCGCGGCTGTACGGAAACACGCCGATGCGAGCGTCGCCGGGCATCGTCAATGGATCAGCGCCGCCGTTGAACGGATTGATCGGGCTCATCGGGTCGCCCGCGACCATCGCGGCATTAAACGCCGAGTCGCTCGCGGCTTTCTTGGCCGCAGCCGGTTGAGCAAGGAACGCTGCACATGCAGCGAGAACGCACATGCCGATGACCGGCCGTTTGTTGAGAATTGTTGCGGTCATGCTTATGCGGTCCGCTCGAGGCGGAAGAACGGAATGAAGATGCCGAAGGGGTTCGTCGTCAACGCCTGTTCAGCAGTAGGCGCGACGATTTGATAGCGCAACGTGAGTGCATATGACTTCACGTCCGGCTTGCCGGTCGCGCCAGCCTGCGAGGTGGTCGTCGTGAACTCAACGAGAACAGTCGAGTCCTCGAGCAACGCGATATTGCGCACGTCGACTTCGCGGATCAGCTTCGGGTTGGCTGTTATCTGCTGAAAGGGGGTGTCGGCCTTCAACCAGTCACGGAACTGACCGGCTGCCGCGCCGATCATCTGAGCCTTCACCGCGTTGATGTTAGCCGTCATGCGCGAAGTCTCGAGCCGGTCCGTCAGCACCGGCTCGATCGTGAACCAACGAACCGCCATATCTTTGACGGTCGTCCGCACAGCTTGCGAGTCTGGCTTGTAGGCGACGAGCTCTGTCACGATCGGATGGCCGCCGGTGTCGGCAGAGACGCCTACGACGCGCGTGACCGAAGGCGGCGGTTGGCGCGTCCAGACAGCGCCGGCCGCGATGAATGCGAGGCCGAACGAGATGAGCATCCAGCGGTTAGCTTCGAGCGTGAGCCTTGTGCTCGTCTCGAAAATCACCTTGCTCGGATCCTCCTCGGCATATGAGCCGGGGGCCGTGGACAGCGCGGCCCGACGCTTGTTCTTGAAAAGACGCATGGCAACCCTTTGGAATGGTCACCATTGAAACAGCGCGAGCGTCCTTTTTTTAGCGGAAAGGCGGGTAGTTTTGTGCGTCATTGCACGGTTACTACGGACGACCTCTGTCAGTCCGTCACGCAGGGGGAATTATCATGATGAAGCCTATTTCCGGAAAGGCGCTGTTTTTTAGGTGTCTTTTCGCTGCACAACGATTTGGGAATGTGGGTTTTCTTAGCGGCGACTGAGGTGTCGACCGTGACAATTGCAGAAAGACCCGGATTGTCACACCTGCTTTTTCGTATTTTTTCCCTTAAAAACAGAATATTAGGCTAACGGCTCCCCGACAAAGTGAATTATCAGTGATATAGCGCGCCGATCGATCGCTAGTCACTGGCCCTCGAGGGGAGGCGCAGCGCTGCTAGGAAGCAGAGAACTCGCTATCGACCAAAGGTGCTGTTTTGTTAAACAACACCATTGGCCTTTGATAGATCGCTTTTGTGCTCATACCGTCTCGTCACCCAACTCTTCGCTGTCTTGGGACCCGCTGCCAACTCGTCGAGCCTTGTTCGTTTCCGGGAGCGAACTAATCCGGCCTGTCAGGCTCGCTCGAGAACTCGCTGGCAACGAACTCTCTGACGACCGTTACGAGGTTCCCGTCCCGATGCTACTTCAACGCTCCTATCTCACGCCCGTCGGCGGGCTGGGAACGGTACGTTCCCGCGGTAATGGGCTTTCTTAGCATCTCTCGAGGTGCTGTCGAGGAGCTTCTTGACATGCTCTTCCATGGGCCGGACAGACGTCGCCCTGGCTAAAACCAGTTCAAGGATTCTCTTGGCTGCGGCGTTGCCTGCCTTGTCAATGATAAGTTTGATGTTGTAAGCGGGAGCCAGACCCACGCCTTCCTTTGCTGCCATTCGTTCGAGGAACGCCCTAGGCAGTTTGGCAATATGCAACGTCTTTGAAACCGTCGACTTCGTTACTCCAAGGCTCTCCGCGAGCGCGTCTTGGCTCTCGAAGACGGCCTGAGCAACGACTCTCTCCCATGCCACTGCGTCGTCGAACACCGCTTGGCTGTCCCGGGAAGCGTGAGTTTCTGGATTGAAAGGTTTGAGACCAACCTCTCGAGCGCGAGTTGCAGCCTTGGCACGACGTTCGAGCTATCGCCACCCCCCCCTCACAGCCCTCCATAGCGGCGCTAGCTCACCCGAAGATGGTCCTGCGTGCTCTTTATTTCCCGCCCGAGATTCAACCCGGCTGCGAGCTTGACAACCGTAAAGGGTCATGGCTCCGCGCCAGCCCTTGTGCTCTGACGGATGAATCGTGGGAGTCGGGGTTCGATCACGAGGACCCGTAGGCTCGGATTGTCATCGCAATATGCGCCGGCGAGATTAAGGGCAATCGTCGTCTTACCGCTCCCACCCTTTTGATTCGCTACTGCTGTGACTAGGCTCATGGCACAACCTTTGAAGTTATCACATGCGTCTTATATCTATCGAATATCCGCATCAAGAAGCCCTGCGGGCCTTGACGGGCGATTTCCACGTGAAAACTATATGCATGCTAAAGAGCGTCGCGCAGCGTGCCGACAAACAGTCCAAACGGAGGGATAGGTTGGAAACATATATCGGAAAGCCGTTGAGCCGGAATCCGCTGGCCCTCGCTACCGTGTACAAAGACGGCCTGGGACGTCTGTGGCAAAACCAAACGGAGGCTGCAGAGTCCCTGGCAAGGTTCGGGGTTCAACGCGAACACGTCAATAGAGCGTTGCGCGTCTCGGCGATGCCCGCCGACGTACTTCTCCTCTTCACTGAAACCGGTTTAATCGGGAGGACGGCGCGAGAGCTTATCAGGATCGAACGGGCCATCGGGCGTGAGGCGCTGCAGCAACGAGCACGTGCGATTGCGAAGGAGGGAAAGTCATGGACCGAGATCGTTCAGCTCCTAGACGACAAGCCGCCGCCCGCGCCACAGCGCGGACGCACGCCACAAGTTGATCTTCCTTTTGTTCGGGCACGACAGTTCGTCGAGGGTGTCGCGGCCAACAAATGGCTAACGAAGACCGAAGCGGCGAAGCAGCAGGGCTGGGGAAAGGGACGGTTGTCTGTTGCGACGGCCCTTTCCAAGCTTCCGACAGTGATTACAGAGCTCTTTGACGAGAAGCGATTTTCTCACGGCAACGCAGAGACGCTACTGGCACTTGTTAGGACGCTAGGCGTCTCGAAGGTTGCTCGCAATGCCAAGCTCCTCTCGGAGCAGCCCGGTCGCCGGTCGGCGGCTGCAATTTTGAATTACCTTGCTGGTGGCCCAGGTGATACCGACTGCAAGGTAAAGGTGCACGTCGTCGGGGACGCTGTTACTTTTTCCTTTAGCTTCAAGGCGCGTCCGACCCGGCGCAATCTCGTAGACGTCGAACAACTGCGGGCACTAGCGATCTCGGCACTGGCGAACTCAGTGGAAATCCCACGATAAGCCGGCGGTTTCCAGGTCGAAACCGTCTTCAGAAGCGCGCGATTTTGCGCTGATGCTTGCGATCGCGACGCCAACGATCGGGTCCATACGCATAGCCGCGCCGCGCGGAGAATCCGACCGTCGGCAATAGAACCGTCGGCAATAGATTAACGACTTTAACCGGTCCCGCAGGAATTGAAGTGTTCGCTTGCTGATGAGTAACGCGCGGACGCGGCGGTGACGGTGTAGCGACCGGCTCGGTTTCCGTTTGGAAACTCACGTCGACGATAGGAGGCTTGCGCTGCATTGTTTGCTGCCCCGGACGGGCATCAGCGCCTTCGGCATGCTTCTTTAGTGAGAAAAACCCCGCGCCCGCTCGCCAGTCAACGCGTGCTTTCGTCCCTTCGGTCGCATGGTTGCTGCCGCGTCGGTGGCTTCGATACTCACCCATTTCGTCACGATAACTGTCAGTTCGGCTAGATCGGAATCGACGGTGGCGGTGACTCCTGCCGTTTCGGTGACAAAAATCACCGTTATCTGACAGTTAAAGGGCCGGGCGATCATGCAGGCAGAGGGTCGCGGAGGGGCTTTACCGTCAGTGTCCAGTTATTGGCGCACAAAAAAGCCCGCCTTCCTGAACTGCACCCCAAAAGTTGGACACCGATCCAACCTTTGGGGTGTTTTTCATGGCGAAGTACGACGAGCAGTTCCGATTACGCCTGGTTAAGGCATGTCTGCGCGAAGGCGCAACCGTGGGTGACGTGGCGACGCGTCATGGAATCGACTATTCGATGGCTGCGCCGTTGGGTTGCAAGCTATCGGGCGCATGGCCGCGCAGGGCTTCGCAAGAAGTTCAGTCGCTACGACGCGCAATTCAAGATGATGGTGTTGCAGCGTATGTGGCGCGATGGCCTCTCGCATCGCGAGGTGATCGCGCTGTTCGACATTCGCAATGCCGGCATCGTGGGCCAATGGGAGCGCCTGTTAGACAGCGTCAAGCAGCACGGCCGATCAGCGACAATTATTTTGGCCGGTCAACGGGTGTAGTTGTCGCTGGCTAATTCATAGTTGTCGCGCCTCCATCGTAATTGTCGTCGGGTAATTGTCGCCGGCGCGCGCTCTGTTTGTCGCTGGCCTTTCGACGGCGATAGCTTTCTACATTCAGTTCGAAGATCGTCGAGTGATGGACGAGCCGGTCGATGGCTGCGACCGTCATGCCGGGGTCGGGGAACACGTCATTCCAGCCAGAGAACGGCTGATTGGCCGTTATTAAAAGACTTTTGCGCTCATACCTCTCGGCGATCAGTTCGAACAGCACACTGGTTTCGGCCTGGTCCTTGCGCGCGTACCACAGGTCGTCCAGGATGATGAGATCGAACCGATCGAGCTTAGTGAGCGCGGATGGAAGTTGCAGACTCTGGCGCGCGGCCTGGAGCTTCTGTACGAGCTCGCTGGTGCGCGTGAACAGCACGCGATAGCCGACGTCGATCAAAGCATGTCCGATGGCCGAACCTAAATGACTTTTGCCGCCACCGGGCGGCCCGAACAGGAGAATCGTGGCACCTTTCTCCAGCCACGAATCTCCGGTAGCCAGCGCAGTGACATGCGCCTTCGAGACCATTGGCACCATGCCGAAGTCGAAGGTGGCCAGCGTCTTGGTCGGGTCCAGATGCGACTCGGTCCGGTGCCGCTCGATGCGTCGTTTGGCACGTTCGGCCAGCTCATGCTCGAGCAGCGCCCCGAGCAATCGCGTAGCCGGCCAACCTTCCTTGTCAGAGCGCTCAACGAACTCGGGCCATAACCTGCCGATCGTCGGCAGGCGTAACTCGTTCAGCATCAGGGCCAGACGGCCGTTGTCATGGGCAGGGATGTTCATGCTGCCACCTTGTCGAGCAGCTCGTCATAGACCGCGACGGGCGGCATCTCGACCACCACCTCGGGACATAGGGCCTGACGTGGCGCGAATTCATCGCGCAACTGCTTCAGATCGGGCAGTTCGCCTGCTTCGAGCAAGACGTCCAGCCGCTCGGCCAGCAACGCTTCAACGCCATGGTGTCCTGCGAGTTCGAGCAGCCCCACGATCGTCTTGCATGCCTGACGTTGCGTCAGTTGCGCCTCCAGCCTCTCCCAGGTTCGGCGGTAGGCCTCACGGGGAAACAGCGCGTCGCGAAACGCAAACCCCCTGAACGCCTGCGGCTTGCGCTTGAGAGAATCGATGAAGTGACGATAATCCAGCGCGTGGCGGTTGTCCGCTGCACGGGAACCTCGCGCGGTGCTGTGCACCGGCGCACCGGACAGGTAACAGTCGAGCCGGTCACCATAGATCCGAACCTTCAGCCGGTGGCCGATCAGGCGCGACGGCGCGCTGTACAGGATGCCCCGCACAGTGAACGTGCTGCAGCGGGTCACGAGCGCTTCTTCCTCGACGAAGTCCGTGGTGCGACGTTCAGGCAAATCCTGCAACTGTGCGCGCTCAATACGAAACGCCGCAGCGTTGCGCCGGTTTCGGCGCATCACCACCTCACGGATGAATTCATCGTACGCAGCCCGGTCAGCGAACTCGCGATGGCCGCGAAGCATCAAGGCCTGGTCGACCGCTTCCTTCAGATACCGATGCGAGGATTCCACGCTGCCGTTCTCGTGACCCAGGCCACGATTGTTGCGCGTGCCCTCCATGCCGTAATGGTCAAGTAGCGCTGCGTAACGCTTCGTGAAGTCCTCCTGCTCTGTCAGATTCTTGAAGGCAGCCGACAGGCTGTCAGAACGATGTTCGCGCGGGCAACCGCCGGCCTGCCATAGCGCGTTCTGCAATCCCGCTGCGAGGGCCTCGAAACTCTCGCCACCCTCAACAACGTTCGCGTACTCCCAGCGCGAGAACGCCAGCACGAAGTGATACAGCCGGTGACCGAATGGGGCGCCGCCGATCGTCACGCACAGCTTGCTCATATCGGTGAAGTCTGACAGTCCGCGCACGCCCGGTTGATGTTCCTGGGGGAAGAACACCTCCTGCGTAGGCCCTTCAAGGGCCCGCCACTGGCGGATACGTCGCTCCAGCGTGCGCCGCATGCTATCGGGATAACGATCCGGGTGATCATCCTGCAGCTTGCGCAGGACCGTGATGCCCATCAGGTTGGGCGCACTGCGCAGCAGCGGTACGACTTCGCTGTCCCATACGTCAACGAAGGGATCCGGGCGGGTCCGCCATGATTGACGCGGCCTCTGCGAGGGCAACGTGGCATCGCGCTCGATGCGGCGTGCCGTACGCACGCTGATACCGGTCTTGGCGGCCGCGACTTCCTGAGAATGCTGTTTGCGCTTGTTCATATAGAGATGAACCTGTTGGTCGGTAATGCGGGTTCCAGACATGAGCTGACCGCTTCTTCTTCAAGCTTCGATCATCCCATCCTAAAGCCCCGTCGACCTGGCGCTGCCGGTGGCTCGTCGTCTCCTGCGGCTACGCCGCCTACGACTCCTCACCACCGGCCAAAACAAGCGTCAACGACCGGCCACGACAATTGTCGCTGCCCAGCCTGTATCATGTGGGCGGTGTAGATGCCCTGGCGCCTGCCCCCCGTGGGCGCCCCCGGAAAATGACCGCCCCACGGCCCGACAACCCAAACGAACAAGCTGCGCCGGAAACCGCACGCGCGAAGAACTGCTCAAGGAAAACGAGTTCCTGCGCGCGGAGGTGGCGTACCTAAAAAAACTCGATGCGCTGCTCAAGGCGAAGAAGCGGGCAGCGCAAAAGAAAAAGCGCAAATAGTGCATGAGCTGAGGGAGCGTCATCCGGTGGCCGCGTTGCTGAAGGCCGCGGGTCTTGCACGCAGCACGTTCTACTATCAGCTCAAGGTGCTCCAAGTGGGTGACCGGTATGCGCAGTTGAAGGATCGAATCCAGACGGTGTATGACCACCACAAGGGCCGCTATGGCTACCGGCGCATCACCGCTGCAATTCGACAGTCGGGCCTGAGCATCAACCACAAGACGGTACAACGATTGATGGGGCAACTGCAGTTGAAGTCGCTGGTGCGACCGAAGAAGTATCGCTCGTACCGCGGCGAAGTGGGGCGTGTGGCGCCGAACCTGCTCAAACGGGACTTCCATGCGCCGCGGCCAAATCAGAAGTGGGTGACCGA
Organism: Caballeronia grimmiae; assembly: GCF_022879615.1. NCBI lineage: Bacteria > Pseudomonadati > Pseudomonadota > Betaproteobacteria > Burkholderiales > Burkholderiaceae > Caballeronia > Caballeronia grimmiae. The sequence goes on along the minus strand of NZ_CP084276.1, from coordinate 82,158 downwards.
CGTGACCGAGTTTAACGTCGGCGGCCAGAAGCTATATCTATCGCCAGTGATGGACCTGTATAACGGCGAGATCATCGCTTGGCACATGGATCGACGCCCAAGCTTCGAGCTCGTCACTGGCATGCTGAACAAGGCATTGGCCCGGCTCGGTCGCAACGACAGACCGATGTTGCATTCAGATAGTAAGAATACGGGTACCAGATGTTTCCGGCCGGTCACCGTTCGAAACAAGGGGCTTTCGGGAGAGGTCTGGTGCCGTAGAGCGTTCCGGGCGACCTGACCCGCATTCCGATCGACTCGATGTCTATCCCTGGACCCGTCGGTCGTCTGGAACTGCCGAACGGCGAGGTTTCACCTCGTCGATACGTGTGACCCAAGAAGGGCCTGACGCCCTGTCACTTTACTGTCTTGTCCAGGTACTCGATGCCGGTGAGATCGCCTATATCCCATCGGCAACCGGAGCAAGGCTGTATGAAAGAAGAACAGACTACTGCTGGCCCTCGCAGCATTGTAGGCGGCGTTGATACGCATAAGGATCTGCATTTCGCGGCTGTCGTTGACGAACATGATCGCCTTCTCGGCAGCGAATCCTTCCCAACCACGCGGCACGGGTACCAGCGCATGTTGCTTTGGATGCGCTCATTCGGTGAGCTTGTCCGGGTCGGCGTCGAGTGCACCGGGAGCTATGGCGCGGGCTTACTGCGCTACCTACAGCAGGCCCAAGTCACCGTGCTGGAGGTCACCGCGCCGGATAAAAGCGACCGGCGCAAACGTGGCAAGGACGATACGCTGGATGCCTACAACGCGGCTCATGCTGCCTTCGCCGGTGTGCGTACGGTCACGCCCAAGACGCGCGATGGCATGATTGAATCGCTACGCGTTCTGAAAGTTTGCCGGAAGACGGCCATTTCGGCGCGGCGCGTTGCTTTGCAGTTGATCCACAGTACCATCATCAGCGCGCCCGATGAGTTACGTGAATCACTACGCGCGATGACACGAATGCAGCTCATCCGAACATTGGCTGCGTGGCGTCCGGATCTGTCCGACTATCGCAACCTGACGTCCGCATGCCGAATTGCGCTGAAGTCACTGGGACGTCGGTATCTGGAGCTGCACGACGAGATTGCCGACCTCGACGTCATGATCGCGACGCTCGTGGACGAACTTGCCCCAGATCTTGTCTCGCGAAATTCGATTGGTTACGAGTCGGCCTCGCAACTATTGTTGACCGCCGGCGACAACTGCGGTCGGCTTCAGTCAGAAGCCAGCTTCGCCGCCCTTTGTGGCGTGAGCCCTGTGCCGGCGTCTTCCGGTAAGGTGACGCGACATCGACTAAATCGAGGCGGAGATCGCGCAGCCAACAGCGCCTTGCACATCATTGCGATCGGTCGCTTGAGAACCGACGCTCGCACGAAGGCTTACGTCGCCAAACGCGTCAGCGAGGGGCATTCAAAACTTGAGGCGATCCGCTGCCTCAAGCGCTATATCGCGCGGGAGGTCTATTACCTAATCCGGCAACGCAACCGCGAGATCGCGCAGACTCAAATTGCCCCTTGACCTTTAGAAGGGCGTCCAAGGCTGGCAGTATCAAATGTCCGCCTACCGACGACTGCTGGGAGGGCACGCCTTAACGCAAAGCATGTCGCGCAAGGGCAATTGCTTGGATAACGCTGCGATGGAAAGCTTCTTCGGTACGCTAAAGTCGGAATGCTACAAGCTGCAGCGCTTCACTAGCATCCACCAGTTGCAAGCCGCGCTGGCCGACTACATTCACTACTACAACCACGACCGCATCAAACTGAAACTGAAAGGGCTGAGCCCCGTGCAATACAGGACTCAGCCCTTGGCTGCCTAGTCTTTAACTGTCCAACTTTACGGGGTCAGTTCATTCCTAGCGGGCCGTTTTATGCTCCGCACGGCGGAAGCATCGAGGAAAAGACGGCGCCGGAACCGCATTCGTCGAACCGCGTCATCCAATACTCACGCGACCGTTACCCGAGGAGTCGGTTCTCTAACAAAGACAGAGAGCGTGAGGCCAGTCTGCCCAAAAAGTGAGTTTACGAAAATGGCCGCTGTGGCAACCACACACACCCAAGCCACGAGGCCCCAATGACTGAACGGCACCGACATCGCTGCTTCGGAAAAGGCCGGCCGGACTTTTGCAAGGACCGATGAATAGAAGGCAGCTCCTGCCGACGAGGCGGCGCAAAGTGCCGCAAAGCAACCAGGTGTCCAAAGCTGCTAGCCGCTTTTTGGTCTCGAAGCGACGTACAGACGAAAGCGCTTTATTTGGTTAGCCATGATTCTCCTTTTGCCAGAAAAATCTATTCGCGCGCCAATGCGCTCAGATCAAGCACCGACGAAGGAACAGCGGGGGTAACGGAGACGATCAATTTTCCCACGCCATTCCCGGTGGTGGCGCAGTTGACTTCAAAAGCGTCGAGGACGAACGGGCGAATTGCCTCCCACACAGCCTTTCATGATAGCCGTTCCATAACTTCAACTTCTTTCGAGAAATTCGGGTGTTAGGTCCGCGGATAGGACGCTGCGGCGCGCGGGCATATGCAAAGTTAACTTGCGTTTACTTTTCACAACGACTAATCTTCGAACAATTCGACCGGCCAGGTCGAAACATTCAGAATCGGTCCACTGGACGCTACGGGTAGAACGATGGACACCATCAAAAAGCTCAAGGCAGGGAAAACGACGGGCGCTGATCTCATGCACCTAGCGAAACTGTCGGACGGCATGCTGCAGAAAATTCGCGATGAGATGCTCGAGCCCTTCCCTCGCAAAGTGCCGCCCATCATCTCGTCTGCTCGACTGCAGGAGATGTGTGGTATCGATAAGCAGCGCATGGGCTACGTGCTCAAGAAAGGCGAGCTTCCCACAGGCACGCAAGCCAAGCCCGGCTCGCCGCGCCAGTTCACGGTCGAAGAGACGATTGCATGGATCCGCTCTGAGCGCAATCCCCTCCCCCGCAACGGTCCGGCAAAGGTTATCGTTGTGGCGAACTTTAAGGGTGGGGTGACAAAAACCACGACCTCCACCCTTCTCGCCCAAGGTCTTTCGATGCGCCGAGGCCGCCGCGTGTTGCACATCGATCTTGACCCACAGGGAAGCGCAAGCACGCTGTATGGCATCAATCCGCATGCTGAGGTCGATTCATCTCAAACCGTCATGCCCCTGATCGAGGCTTATCTCGAGGGCAAGCCGTTTGACATGACCACCCTCCCCGTCCCGACTTACTGGCCCAACGTAGACATCATTCCGTCCTCTACCGAGCTGTTCAACGCGGAATTCATGTTGCCCGCTCGAGCAGCCAGTGACGGGGAGGTTCGCTTCGAACAGGTCTTGCATGACGGATTGTCACAACTGAAGGAGACCTACGACTACATCATCGTCGATACCGCGCCGACCCTTAGCTACCTCACAATCAATGCGATTTTCGCGGCTGACGGAGTTATTGTGCCGGTCGTGCCCGATATGTTGAGCTTTGCGTCGATGGTGCAGTTCTGGCACCTGTTCGGCGATCTGATCAACGGGATGCAAGCGTTCGACGATGGTAGGGCCAAGGAATTTGACTTCGTCGATGTCCTTGTTACTCGCATGACGTCTAAGCCCGCCGCGCAGATCCTTCAAGGCTGGATTACGCAGATTTATGGTTCGCGCGTCGTGCCTATCGAGATTCCGGAATCGGACCTGGCGCGCAATACAAATATGCGCTTCTCGACCTTCTACGATCTCGGGCCAAATGATGTCGGATCCGAAACGCTTCGCCGAATTCGCACTCCGGTAGATCAGTTGGTCGATCGCGTAGATGACAAGGTGTGCGCCATCTGGGCACAGGAGGATTAACAATGGCTTCATGGATGAAGGAACAGGCTGCACGGGCCAAGAACATTCAGGTGACGGCTGAGGACAAGGAAAAAGCCTTGGACGTCCAACCCGTACCCGCTCGAACAGCACCAGGCCAACTGATGCAGTTGCAAGCGACCGCGGAACGACAACGCAAAGAGATCGCAAATCTCAGAATGCAGTTGGATAAGGGTGCACGAGCTAAGCGCCCTATTTCGAAGCTCCACGAGGTACCGGGGCGCCGTCGCAAGCTTACCTCCGAGCAATACGCCGAACTTAAAGCAAACTTGGCCAAGTATCCGCTTGTGCACCCTGTGATCCTTGAGGCACGCGAAGACGGCGAATGGAATATCAACGCCGGCAACAACCGCGTTGCGATTTATCGAGACCTGGGCATCGAGGAGATCGACTCAATCGTCTCGGACATGGAGCCGGATCAGGCCGAACGGCTGGCCTTCTTTTCCAATCTCTTCGCCCCCTCGCTTTCCGACTATGAGAAATACTGGCACTTTCAGCGCCTTCAAGAAGCTGCAGACGCCCTCACGCAACAAGAGCTGGCAACGGCGGTTGGATTGTCGGAATCCCACGTCAGCAAGATCTTCGCGTTTGACGGATTGCCGGCCGAGGCAAAAGCCGCGCTCGAAGAGCGTCCTGACAGACTGGGCGCCGACGCCGCCGCCCAGCTTTCGCGCGCGCATTCAGAAGGGCGAACGAGGGAGGTCATCAAGGCTGTTGAGCGATTGGTTAAGGAAGAGCGTTACACGCAGAAAGAGGCGGTTTCGAGTGTGCAGGCTAAGCCTGCGAAGAAGGCCCCTCCCGCCGAGACGCTAATCGTTAAGCAAGGCAAGAAGAACTACTGTGAGATCACAACGCGCGGTGGCGTTATTGGTGTACGACTCAAGTTGGAGGCAGAGCGTGCGAACGAATGGGCGAGAGAAATTCAAGCCCTGATTGATTCGAAACTGAAGTGACCACTTTCGGCACGAAACTCGTGTGCAATCAGTTACTTAGAGTTTCAGCCAGAGGCTTCTAAGCGCATCGCAATTTCTAAACCGCTGTTTTTATTGACCTTTCGTGACGAAACTAAGACCAATGCAGCAGACCTAAAGCCTGAAAGACAAAGGCCCCCAGCTGGAAACTGAGGGCCTTTGCATAAGTGGGCTTGGCTGGAAATCCTAGCACCACACTCCCCGGCTGGAAACCGGAAAGGGTACAACGCTCAACCCGGAGTGTAGCGCAACAAGATCGACAGTCAAGCGAATCCGACCCATTCACTGAAATGGACCGCTCGACATGTCTATCGCGCAACGCTTCGTTGCTGGCGAGGGTGAAGCTCACCCCAAAGATTCGGCCGCCCTCACAGCTTTTCGCTGCGACTCGACCAACCTGCCCTGGATCATCTTCCGGGCAGCATTCCGAGCCGCGCACATCGAACAGATCCCGCCGCGCGCCCGCGCCGTCCTTTCCGCCCTCGCGCGAACGGTCGACGCTGCCCAGCCCTTCGCCGCCATCTTCGCGCGCCGTGAGTTGCTCACGGGCCGCGCGCTTCAATCCATGCGGACGTTCTATCGCAGTCTCGACGATCTCGAGGTCGCAGGACTCATCGAACGTCGCCCGCAGAACCGCTATGTCGAAGCTGGATTGTTTGGTCGCGCCTACCTCCATCTAACAGAACATGCCGCGACCCTCCTCGGCCTCATTGAGGGCTCCCCCGCGCACGAGAACGAACCGCACCGGACGCCCTTCTCAACCGCGCTCCCATCCGGCCAGCCCTCTTTCTCTGCACCGTCTGCCAATGTGGCAGACGGTGGAATATATAAGGATCTAAGCCCTTCTGTTTTTCAAAAGAGACAACCGGGCCAACTTCCTGCGGACCTTCAGCGCCTACGCGCCTTGGGGTTTTTTGATTTCTTGATCTTCAAACTTATGCGCGAGGCACGTGCGCACGGCAAACGCCTCTCCGATGTCGTTGAAGCGACGTGGAATCACCTGAAGCACGCCAAGGCGCCGATCAACTACCTGCGCGCCCTGCTGCGCAATCCGGTCGATTTCGCCCTTTTGGTGCGACGTCGGCACGCCGACCACCACGCCGAGCAAGCACGTGCACAGCAGCAGGCGGACGCCCGAGCCGTTGCCCTCCAAAATGCCGGCCGAACGTTCCTCGGCCCGGACAAGGCTCGTCAGTTTGTGATCGGAGCCGATGGTGACACGCTGACGATCTTCAGTCTCAGGGAGCCCATTGGCCGCCAAGCCGCCGGATGGATGCCGTCGTTCGCGACGGCGCTCGCGTCCGGGAAACTTCGCCCAGCCACCGCGCTCGATCTCGAACGCTTCGCCCAGGCGCGACGCGAGGCGCTCGGCAAAATGCAGCCTTGCACGGCACCGCTGACTTACTCAAAGCCGCCGGTGACACGTGCGGTGCGGGAGCATATCGCCGGGCTGCGGCAGCTCCTGAAAGCGCGGGGAGCGGGCGCATGACGGGCGCGAGCGACCCTCGGTTGGCGCACCAGATGAATTGCCTTCGCGAACTCAGCGGCCGAAGGCCACGCGCACCGTTGGCGGGGAGGCGATCTAATGCCCCGGTAGAAATGGAGCGGCCGATTCATCCGCAACGTCGGCGAGCTGCCGCACTGCGGCCGCAGCGCACGCCTAAGAGCCGACCCCAAGACGGCATCGAGACGCCACGGATCACCGCAAGGCCAAGGCGAGAACCGTGCGAGGCGCGGTCGTCGGGCGGAGCGGAGGGAGCCGAAGCGCCCATCCGTTGCTGCCGGAATCGGCAACGCGGCGTACACGGTCTGGATGCGCACGGAAGACCCTTGTCTCGCTGTGCGCCTAGACGAAAGTATCGGTCGGTAGGCCCGCAGGTGGTGGGCGGGCGACGAAGCCGATCCGAGGCGGAGCTGGGTCCCTGCCATCCTGGCCAGCGCGCGACGCGACTTTGCGCAAGTCCACTCGTCGAGTTAGGGACACCAGACCTCAAGAGCCGGGCCGAGAGCGCCGAGACCGGCCATGCTGTCGGAGAACCGGTACGAGGATCTCAGCGTGCAACACCGCCTGCCACGCAGCGAGTTTGAGATCAGATCACGTCGCGGTAAGCCGACGTCGGTGTAACCGACGCCGGTGGCTTAAACGAAACAAGCCACGCTGATTAGCGCGGCCGCGGAAGCGTGCCGCCGTGTGCGGACGTCGATCGGCCCTTCGGTGCCCGCGTGAACCGATGGTTGAACAGACCGCGGCGCGCCTCCCGGGCGGTGGGAACAACCAGCAAACGCTCACAAATACCCGGGTGGCGACGTTCGTTCGACCGGCGTCCGCCGGTCTGTTCCATCGCCCAGTAAATGGTTCGGCAATGCCGTGACCGGCGTCCACGCTGCTATAGACGGTTCGAACGACCTCCACCTGTATGCGGGACCGCGTCGCTTCCTGGCGACGCCCGACGCCGCCACCTTGGCACCTTGCAACGCGCGGACCGGTCGTCGGAAAGCTCGAGCCAACCGGGCGTAGTCGCTGTGCAAAATACACCGCCCGCATGATTTGCCCGGCACCGCCGAGCTTGGCCACTACCTCGCTCACGCGCTCTTTACGGTCCAACACGCTTTCCGTGCCCTAATCCAAGGACCTTGCACCGAGCCTACTTTGTCGACCGCCTCCACTACTTGGAGCTCCCGCGCATCGCCTGAATGCGCAGATTCTCCGCACCTGGGGCGCGGCAACAGGGCTGCAACACGGCACATTCAGTTTAGACTTCTTAAATAATACCTAGCGCGCAATGAAGCTCGTGCGCCGTCGGAGATCGGCCAGTCCAGTGAACGTCGCCCCTTTCTTCGCGGTAGTGTCGCCTTTTTACGGCCTGAACGTAACGGCCTGCGTCATCGACTCACGCGACTGAGTGCAGCGCCCTTTCGCATCGGAACTATCCTTCAGGCGTGGAACATTGCGGGAAAAATGGAACGATATGTAACTCATTGTTTTCAATGATCTTCTGAAGTTTTCAGCGATTTGTTTCACGGCCCTGCGTGATGGGACGCGCCTGCCGCGCTGCATTATCAACGCGTCGCACCGGGGACGGTCCCGTCGTTGGCGCAGCGTATCGAATAAGACGGATTGTACAAATTCGATACGCTTTGAGCAGATCTGAGGTCTTCGTCGTTCGCGTCGGTGACCCGTCATACTCGAGTAAGCCAACGCTAAAACGGTGGCGTTTTTCAGCCAGGCAAGCGGGCAATGAGGAGCCGAACGCTTCGGAAGAGGGTAACGCGGATGACCGCAGCGGGATAGAAGCGTTAATGTAGTAGCAACGGTCCTTTCAATGCGACCTTGCTATGGAATGGAAAGTCACGCGGCCGACCGCGCCAGGTTACTACTGGTTGCGCTTTATCGACGAGCGATCGCCGCAACAAACAATAGCGGAAATCTCCGCGGTGCCTGGCGACGGGGCGGTCGATTTCGTTGTAATTTTGATGGGAGACGACACCATCATGGACCTCGATGACGCGTACTTCGATGGGGGCCTCTTCGCTGGACCGATCGAGCCGCCGATGACTGGAGATCGACCTTAGCAAGCGGGGGCCGAATGACGGCGAAGGAGTGGCGGTTTTGCGCTCGTCGAGCCACCGAGGAGCCTTTTCGCCGCTGCGAACCATCGCGGCGCGGTCGATGACCGAACAACGGCTTGAGTCCGCTCTGCTTATCGTCGCCACCATTGCAAAGCGCTGCCGGCCTGCGGTAAATCGCAGGTCAACCGCTACTTAGCCGCCATTCCAAGTCACGGGCCTGCCTGCGCAAGATTCGCCTACGGACATCTGGCGATCGAATGCCTGATCGAGGAGCATCTGCATCTACGGCCGCTGCTCAGTGACCGCTATGCGGAGGCGATCGAGGAACTCCAGCAACACTGATGCGGCGTCTTCTTGCGTTGCTGGGCGACGAAGCTAGACCCGGCGGCGAGGACAGATACGCCGCGGACGGCCTCGTAATTGAAGCTTGCTCGATGACCTTAATGCAAGGCATCGCCTTCGCACGTGACCGTGGCCTTAGCCTACTTAGGAAGCCTGATAATGTCTATTATCGGGATGGCGTTTCGTAGACGGTATTAAAAGTGTCACAAGTTCGTCAATAAAAGTGTCACTTCGCGTCCGCGAGGTCGCGGTGGCCAGAAAGACCTGATTCCTTTCCAAGAAATCGGCGCGGACACGTCCCCGCCAGATCGACCGCCGACCATCATCCGATCAGCGCTGGCCGACGTCGCTGCGTAGTCGTAGCTGAACGCGATGTCTGATCGCATTGATGTCCTTCTTGCGCATGGCAGGCGTCGTCGAGACGGAGGAGAGACGACCATAACTAAAGTGCGAACCGCACCAGAGACACCGAAATGGCGCGTCGATCACTCTGCTGCTGACGATAAACGGCATCTCGTGGAGGCATTCCAAACACCGTGTCTCCAGCGACTGTTGATGCGCCGGACAAGAATTTTCCTCCGTGAGCTGATGCAGCACACTATGGTAGCCGTGCGCCGCACAGTGTCGGCAGTACCGGAAAGCCTCGACATATCTTTGCCCCCGCGTCACATCGAGTAACGATTCGGTCAGCACATTCCTGGGGAGCCGTATCAGGCGACCCAGCTGTGTTAGGTCGAACGCGTCCCGTAGTGGTACGACGCCTTCACAAACCTCGGAGCGGATTAACTCGAGCAGCACTTGACCCGGAAGTGCATTGGCGCGAGCAAACTTCCACAAGATCGAGACGAGAGACTCGCCCGGCATCAGCCATTCGATCTTGAAGGAGCTGCCCAGCGCCAACCGGAGTTGCCATTCATCGAATGTCAGAATCGGGAAGCGTGGTGACTTAAGCGCGTCGCGCCTACGCGGTTACAAGTACCCGTCCGGTAGCATGGCGCGTTTGGATATAGCCGCAGTGGTGCACGGCGTGGGTCCACAAGGCTGCCTCGGGGCAGTAACCCGATCCATCCTTGATCTCGCTTTCCTTCAGCACGATTTCGACGGCGCGTGCGAAGGACTCCATCGGAATCTCGAGCTCGCCGGGCAGGCTCGCCTTATGATGTGCCGCTTCGAATGCCTGCCACAGCAGATGGGCATCGTCGACAAGGCGATATCCGGCGTCGAACGCCTCCGGCACGTAAAACCGCGTGAAGCTCCACGGAGTGCCGTGCGGATATGCCGTCTGATCGTAGCCGTTCAGACATGTGGCGACATCCTGGGCATTGCGGATACCGTAGAACGCCAGTTCTTCGACCATCAGACGCGCGACGATCTGCGTCTTGCCTGCTATCTGCAGCGCAGTCTTTTGCGCGAGCAGTTCCTCTTGCCCGACGAGGAAGGTGAAGAGCTTGATCTGCTGGCGATCAAGCACATCGTGTACATCGCGTAGCCATTCGTATTCGTTTTCGTTGTACCTTTGCGCTTCGTCGCAGAGGAGCAAGACAGTATTGCTTCCTGCGCGCGCGGCAGCCTCGCGAATGCGCAACGATAGCCGAGAGCGTTTGCTGCAGGCCGTACCGGCGTTCGGCGCATTATCGCCAACTGCCTCGAGCAGATTCGCGAAGAATGGCCCTTCGGCATGCCGCGGCTTGTGCTCGCATTGCGCATGATAGGTCGTTATCTTCGGATACTCACGCGCGAGGAGGAGACGGACATACTCGATGGCGCGCGTTTTACCAATTCTCGACGGTCCGTAGATAAGTGCGCCCATGATGCGGTAGCGCAGGCAACGCGTCACGAGTTTGTAGAACGCCTCGATCGCCGGCGTGGCAAGACGATAATTGCCGGTGACGAGCGGGTGCAGCGATGGATCGATCGGACGGGGTACCTGAAGCGACATGACTCACCTCCGACGAGGACGACGATGGGATTAAAAGACCTGACCGGTACCGATCGATAGTTTTCGGGGCCGTACCGACGTGCGTGGCGCGAGCTCGACGACTGCGGTCGTTGGCGTGGTTATTGTCGGCGCGGTGCCGGGTGGTCGCGCTGACTGTGGCTCGATCGATCGCAGCGGACCAACAGGCGTGCTTACTGTAGGTGCTGATGCGAGCAACAGCTTCACATGGGCCAGCTCCGTTGCTGCCTTGCGCGTCTTCTTCGCCTGCTTGAGCTTTTCGTCCACGTAGGCCGCGATAGCATTGGATTCGAGATTGGCGGAGCAACGTCGCCTACCGGCATGCTTGCGAATCTCCTGACGTAGCTTGAGGTTGTGCGGTACCACCCGCCACGCTCCTTGCGCCTCAAGAACACCGAGCTCCATGCCATCCGCCAGAAAGGCGCGTACCGATCGCAAATCGTCCGCGTTCATGTAGATGAGTAGATGCTGACCGATCAGGCGCGGGCTATTCGCAAGCACGAGGTTCGTGTAGCGCACGCCGTGAAGGTTAATGTGCGGACGCACGCCTTGTTCGAGATAGGCCCGCACGCGACGCTGTTTTGCCTGTTGCATCAGACAGAGTGTTCGACGCTGCTGTTCGGCGAGCCAGACAAGCATCGTTTGCCGGCCGCGCACGAAGTACTCCATCGCTTCGAGCGGCGTAGCGTTGTTAAGCCCGCGGTGCGGTGTGCCGTTGTAAGCGGAAACCGCATACTCAACTAATTCGGCCAGTTCGTCGAAGGAGACATAGAGCCGCAGGTCGCCTTTTGGATCCGCGAGCGCCCGGCGAAGGTCCCGTGGGTGCGAACCTGTGTAGCCAGGCAAACGGGACGACAGGCGGCTGGCGATCGTGCCAAAGAACCGCTCGATGTAGGGGCGCTCGTCCGGGCTGTGTCTCGGACCGGCATCCGCCACGCACCCGACGAATTCGCAAAGTGCCGTCAACGCCTCGTTTGCAAGATTCGCCTTCGCGTTGTCGAGCTTGATGCATTCCCATGTCACATAGGCAAGTTCGGGAAGGTGTCCTGACGGAAAGCCATCCTGTGGTCCATACGCGAGCCCAGGAATCGTGAAGGTTTGCGGGCGATGAGGCTCGAGCGCGTGTTCAATCGTCTTGATGACGTCATAGCGGCTGTACTCTCTCGCCAATGCGATGTGGTATCCAAGTACGGCGCGAGTGCAGACGTCGATGATCACAAGTAGCCATACCCGCTCGATCTCAAATTCATGCGCGAAGCCGAGCGGGTCACGCACGACGACCTTGAGACGGATGTCCAGTCTGTGACCGTCGAATTCGACTACCTGATATGGACGGACCGCTGCAGGCGTGCCAGCGTCGTCGACGCGCGGCAAGCCCTTGAGGTGTGAAGCGCCCGCGGAACGTGCTGCCGTCCCGAAACTGCGCAACATCTCGGCTTTCAATCGTCGCGCAAGCGAACGAATGGCATGGCCATTCGTGTTGAGCGGGTAATCGGCCGCCGTCAATCCCGCTGCCCGACATTGACGCAGGAAATTATCGTGCAGCGAATTCAGGCCGCGCAGACGGGTGCATAAACGACCGTCAGTATGCATCTGCACGAGCAGTATCTTGCGTTGCTTTACCTGAAGTAGCAGCCAACCTGCAACGCAGGGTAGCGCTCGAGAAGCTGGGCAAAGGCGCCAGCTGCGCCGCGGCACCCTCGCTCCCCCCGCAAGTGCACGTCGCTTACTCGCCCATACTCTGCTATGCGCGCGTAGTGAATGAGTGCGCGAAAGCCGAAAGGACGCCCGTCGGGATGAGCCGATTGCGCACGTTCCAGCCAGCGGTACAGTTGCCGGCGATTGACGTGGGTCGATTCCTCGATGGCCTTGATCGATTCGCCAGCTATGTAGCGCAGCACGGCTTGCCGACGCTGCTCGAACTTCCGGCGCGAGCCTTCGTCGAGTTCGGTATAGGCAACAGTAGGCCACGCGTTGGGATCGATCGCCTGTAGCTCCGGTTTGCGGCGACTCATGATATCGCCCCGGTCGCGGTGAACGAGGTAAGCAGCGACAGTGGTTGAGTTTGCAGTTCTGGTGCGCCCACACGACCCGTGTGCAACAGGCCGAACAAGGTTGCGCGAACGATGACCAGGTCGTAGATTGCGAATTCGCGCTCGATAGTAAGCAAGCGCTGAGCGCCCTTCAAGAAGCGCGCGATTGCCTGTGGCAAGGGTGACGGAGCGAGACCTCGATTCGCGACGAGGTAGGGAAGGATGCGCTGCCAGTTGTCGGTCCAAACACGCGCCGCAGCGAGCTCGCCCGATGCAACAAGTCGGACCTGAGATGCGGCGTCAAGATCGCGCCCCAACGCCTCCGCATCAGAGTTGCTTGATTCTTCGATTAGCACAACCAATTCTTCACGATCAGCGAACCGCACCCAGAAATCGGCAAGACGGCGGTTTCCGTCGATCAGAACATAACCAGGTCGCTCGCAGAAACTGATCACTTTCGGATTTGCCTCGAGAAGCAGCCATTGTTCGAGCAACGCACGCCGGTAGAACGTAACGCGACGGGCGAGTTTGGGGCTGAAGGCTTCGAACCGGTGGGCACCTCGTGGACGGGAAATCGTCACCGGCTCTGAGATGTGCAGGTTATTCGTCACGGGATTATCCTCCGCGGACGGGATCCGAAGTATAGGATGCGGATTGAAATCATTGAAAGGCCTCCTGGCCGCCCCAAGGAGGGGGCGGCCAGGGTCTACAGTTGAGATGCGATGCTCACCGACCCGTTCAGGAGGCTGAAATGAAATTTAGCGGAATTGATCTGCACTCGAATAACGCCGTGGTTGCGGTGATCGACGACGAGGATCGGGTGCTTTACTGCAAGCGGCTGACCAACGACCTTTCCCTGATCGTGGCAGCACTCATGCCTTGGCGTGCCGAACTGCAGGGAGTGGTGGTGGAATCAACGTTCAACTGGGTACTGGCTCGTCGACGGACTGATGGCCGCCGGCTTTGTCGTCCATCTGGCCAACACGGCGGCCATCAAGCAGTACGAGGGCCTGAAGTACGCCGGTGACGAACGCGACGCCGTATTCCTCGCCCACGTCTTCCGGCTCGGACTGCTACCTGAAGGCTACATCTATCCACCGCAGGAGCGCGGGTTGCGTGACCTCGCGCGCAAGCGCATGCGGCTTGTACAGCAACGCACCCTGCACATCCTCAGTATCGAAAGCCTGCTGGCCAGACAATTGAACCTGCGCATGAATGGCGACCATGTCCAACGTCTCGACGACGCAGCGGTACACGCACTTGCGCTGCCGCCGCATGTCGAGCGCTCATTGATGGCAAACCTGGCGATATTGCGCACACTGCGTATGGAGATTGCCTCCCTCGAAACGATCCTCCATCAGGAAGTGAAATTGCGCACCGAGTTCCAGATCCTGAAGACCACGCCTGGAATCGGCGAAATACTTGCTGCCACGATCATGCTCGAGACAGGGACCATCACGCGATTTCCCGGCGTTGGCCATTTCAGCTCCTATTGTCGGTGCGTCGAGAGCAAGCGGATATCTAACGGCAAGAAAAAGGGCGAAGGCAATGCTAGGAACGGTAACCGGTATCTCGCCTGGGCGTTCATTGAGGCCGCAGCAATCGCGCTCCGAACCTGCCCGCAAGCACGACGCTTTTATGAACGCAAGAAGGCGAAGCGCCTGCCCGTGGTCGCGATGAAGGCACTGGCGCACAAGCTGGGGCGCGCGGCCTACTACATGATGCGAGACGGCAAACCCTTTGAGGTTCAACGATGTTTTGGTTAAGTTTGGCGGGGGGCCGCGAGCCCGGTAAAGTTGTTGGTACCAAACCAGTGAATTGATTGGGCCCAGCCCCCGGCCATCCCGTTGTAGCGACGACTGAGACGCCCAGACCATGAGCCGACAACAGTCTGGTGCCCATACATGGGTAACCCTGGAATTGTCATGTACTCCTGGACATTGGCCTGGCACCGACGGTTTTCTGGAGCTCGATGATGTGAGCCAGGGGCAAACGCCAGATCAGCGGCGCTCGCCTTGATCCCGATGGGTGACTGGTGCGGATCAGTTCCGCAACCACACAGACGAGAAACCGGACGCGTCATGATGCTTCGCTGCGCGGTGCGGCCCAGACCGTTCGCAACGGCGCAAAACAATGCGCCAAGGATACGATTTACCCCTTTACCTCGGCCTTTCAATGGGTGACACTTTTATTGCGCCGCGAGTGAATATAGGTTTGTCATCTCGGGACACGGACGGCCCTCCCGTAAGGCTTCCGGAGTGACAGTTTCAGTTTGATTTACGGCACTCGCGCACGGCTCGACCGCGCTCGCCGAGCACCTGCGCGCGTCGATTCGTCAGCATGGGCGACCGTCGCTCACGGCGGTGACCTTCCGGATGGTGACCGAGGCGGCGCAACTGGCCGCATCGCCGCCGCGGGCCGATCACCCGATCAGTGCGTGGCTGCGGCCGCGCGTGGCGCGGCGGCTGAAAGGCGAGGGCATCCAGACGCTGGGCGAACTGGTCGCGTTCTGCAACCGGCGCGGCGGCAGCTGGTGGCGCTCGATCCCGCGCATCGGCCCCGGCCGGGCGCGCGCCATCGCCAGTTGGCTCCGTAAGCAGCAGGCATCACTGCAACTAACGATCGAGTCCGACGTCGACTCCGAGGAACAGGACGGCGTGCCGCTCATCGCGGCCGAACTGGTCGAGGTGGTCCCAGCCGCCAAGGTGACGGGAAGCGGCCCGGGCGGCGGTCCAAGCACCCCACAGTCTGAAAGCCGGCTGACCTTGGCGCCGCTCGAGCGTCTCGCCGTGCCGCATGCGCTCTCCGGCGCGCACGGCGAAAATCGCGCGACGGCCTTCTGTTATATCCAGGCGAGCCACGATCTAGATGCGGTGCGCGCCTATCTGAATCGCTTTCGCGATCAGCCGAAAACCTTGCGCGCGTACACCAAGGAGCTCGAGCGTTTTCTGTTGTGGGCGGTGGTGCTGCGCGGCAAGGCGCTGAGCGATCTGCGCGTCGACGACTGCGAGGCGTATAAGGATTTCCTGAAAAGCCCGGATCCGCGCTTTGTGGGTGAGCGCTTCCCGCGGCATTCGCCGCGCTGGCGTCCGTTTGCCTTGCCCAATTCCTCTGCGGCGGCCGATGGTACGGCTTCGCTGTCCGCGACGCTTTCACCGGAATCGCAGCGTTATACCGTTCGGGTACTGCGAACGGCATTCGCCTGGTGGGTCGACGTGCGCTATCTCGCCGGCAATCCGTGGAAGGCGGTCAACGATCCGGTCGTCATCAAACGCGAACGCGTGATGAAGATCGAACGCGCCTTGCCGGCCGATCTGTGGCGCAAATTGCGCAATGAACTCGAATGGCGGTCGGAAGAGCAGGGCGCTGTTCAATGGTGCGCGGTGCGAGCAGCAATTCTGTTGATGGGCGATTCGGGTCTGCGGCGTGAAGAAGCCGCCAGCGCCCGGCGCGAGGATCTGCGCCCTTCATCCTTTGGAACACCCGAGCGACCGGTCTGGGAGCTGACCCTCGTCGGCAAAGGGCAGCGCGAACGCACGGTGCCGGTGAGCGCCGCGACGCTGAACGCGCTGCGCGCGCATTGGGCGGACCGGGCTAAAGACGACTGGGCTCAAGATTTCGACGGGGCGACCGAAGAAGACAAACAGAGCGGGCCCCTGCTGAGCCCCGTCGTCATTCCGTGGACCGACGCGTCACGCCGGCGACATCGAGCGGGGGAGGGCGTGGAGAGCGGGAATGGGCAGCCTGTGAAGGAAGCAGGCTACACCGCCGACGGACTGAACCGGCTGATTAGTCGAATGGTCACCGAACTGGTTGAGACGATGGATGGGTTGAGCTTTGATGAACGCGTGAGGCTAGGGCAGGCGAATGCGCATGCGTTTCGACACACCTTCGGCACCCAGTCGGTCGCGGACGAGGTGCCGGTGGACGTCGTGCAGAAGGTGCTTGGCCATGCATCGCTGCAGACCACGAGCATCTATGTCCAGGCCGAAAAGCAACGCGTGGTCGAAGAGGTGGCTCGCTACTATGCGGGCGTCGCCGCGCATAAGACGGGGCAGTGAGCAGCAGCGCAGCCAGCGCTGCGTGCGTGACTGACAAAACGAATCACTTTCCGGCGCTCTCTCGTGCACTGGCGCGCCGGAACAAAGGAAAACACGATGACAGACAAAGAAATCAACCTGCGCGCCGGACTGGCTGCGTTCTCCGATGTGGAGCGCGTGGTCGCCGTGAACCTCGATCAGGTTTGCCGTCTCGCATCATGTAGTAGGCCGCGCGCGCCAGCTTGTGCGCCAGTGCCTTCATCGCGACCACGGGCAGGCGCTTCGCCTTCTTGCGTTCATAAAAGCGTCGTGCTTGCGGGCAGGTTCGGAGCGCGATTGCTGCGGCCTCAATGAACGCCCAGGCGAGATACCGGTTACCGTTCCTAGCATTGCCTTCGCCCTTTTTCTTGCCGTTAGATATCCGCTTGCTCTCGACGCACCGACAATAGGAGCTGAAATGGCCAACGCCGGGAAATCGCGTGATGGTCCCTGTCTCGAGCATGATCGTGGCAGCAAGTATTTCGCCGATTCCAGGCGTGGTCTTCAGGATCTGGAACTCGGTGCGCAATTTCACTTCCTGATGGAGGATCGTTTCGAGGGAGGCAATCTCCATACGCAGTGTGCGCAATATCGCCAGGTTTGCCATCAATGAGCGCTCGACATGCGGCGGCAGCGCAAGTGCGTGTACCGCTGCGTCGTCGAGACGTTGGACATGGTCGCCATTCATGCGCAGGTTCAATTGTCTGGCCAGCAGGCTTTCGATACTGAGGATGTGCAGGGTGCGTTGCTGTACAAGCCGCATGCGCTTGCGCGCGAGGTCACGCAACCCGCGCTCCTGCGGTGGATAGATGTAGCCTTCAGGTAGCAGTCCGAGCCGGAAGACGTGGGCGAGGAATACGGCGTCGCGTTCGTCACCGGCGTACTTCAGGCCCTCGTACTGCTTGATGGCCGCCGTGTTGGCCAGATGGACGACAAAGCCGGCGGCCATCAGTCCGTCGACGAGCCAGTACCCAGTTGAACGTTGATTCCACCACCACTCCCTGCAGTTCGGCACGCCAAGGCATGAGTGCTGCCACGATCAGGGAAAGGTCGTTGGTCAGCCGCTTGCAGTAAAGCACCCGATCCTCGTCGTCGATCACCGCAACCACGGCGTTATTCGAGTGCAGATCAATTCCGCTAAATTTCATTTCAGCCTCCTGAACGGGTCGGTGAGCATCGCATCTCAACTGTAGACCCTGGCCGCCCCCTCCTTGGGGCGGCCAGGAGGCCTTTCAATGATTATCAATCCGCACCAATCGATCCCGCTGGCACCGCGATTTCGGATTGACAGTTTTATTGCGTTCTACGCACGTCGAGCAAGACAGGGTTTGCCCGTCGGGTTTGCATAAAATGCGGAGTTGGCTGTTCGCCGCGTCGGGGGCTGGGGCGCCTGCCGGCGCGAACGTCACCACTACAACGCTAATCGCTGAATTCCCGAGGAGTAGGACTTGAGCCAAGAAGGGCAGTTGCTCGACAAGAAATCGCTCCGCGTCGTCAAGGGAAAGTCTGCAGACTGGAATGAGTTGGCCAAGGACTGCGTGGCGTTTGCCAATGCGACCGGCGGCTTACTGCTCATCGGCATCGAAGATGCCGCTACTGCGCCTCCGGCTGGACAAGTGCTTCCCGCCGAGCTGCCTGATCTAGTGCGCCGTCGCCTGAGCGAGCTGACCGTCAACGTCTTTGCGTTACCCGAGGTGCGCACGGCCGAGAATGGCGCGCAATATCTCGAACTGACTATTCCACGCGCCGTGGCGGTGGCGTCAACCACCGACGGTCGCTATTACATCCGCATCGCCGACAAAAGTGCACCCGTCACCGGCGACGATGTGCTGCGGCTTGCCAGCGAACGTGCGGCGCTGCCTTGGGAGACCCAATGCACGGCGCGCGTATCACGGCGCGTGGCGAACTCTGAGCAGGTCCGTCGCCTCATGCATGGCCTTCGTACGTCGGACCGAGTGAAAGCGTCGGTGTAAGAGAAGTCGGACGACGAGTTGCTCGAGCATTACATGTTGGCTCGCGGTGATTATTTGACGAATATGGGCGTCCTCTGTCTCGGCACGCAGTCCGATCGTGCTCAGCTCGCGACGGCGCCGGTTGTTCAGGTGATCAAGTACGACGACAACGGCGTTAAAATCAATAAGTGGGTTTGGGACGACCATCTTCTCAGTCCGATGGAGCTAGTCGAAGCGGTGTGGAAAGAGGTGCCGGATTTCCGAGAACGGTATGAGCTTCCGGACGGTCTGTACCGTCAGTACGTGCCAGCTTACGACGAGATCGTGGTGCGCGAGCTCTTCGTCAATGCACTGGTGCACCGGCCTTACACGCAGCGGGGCGACATTTTTATGAACTTGCATCCGGATCGCCTCGAGGTTGTTAACCCGGGACTTCTCCCGCTCGGTGTGACCCCGCAAAACATCCTGCACACGAGCGTTCGGCGCAACGAGATATTGGCGCGACTATTCCACGACCTGAAACTGATGGAGCGTGAAGGAAGCGGTTTCGACAAGATGTATGAGGTCCTGCTATCGCAAGGACGGCCCGCGCCTGAGCTCGTTGAACGACACGACCGTGTGCAGGTAGTGATTCGCCGACGCATTTTGAAGCCGGAGGTCATCGACTTTCTTGCCAAGGCGGATGAAACGTTTCTCCTCCAACAGCGTGAGCGGATCGCTTTGGGGCTGCTCGCGCAGCACGAAGCGCTCACGGCAAGGGAGCTTGCCATCATGCTAGAGCTTGCCTCCCCGGATGCACTTCGTCCCTGGCTGGCGCGACTGGTGGATTGGGAGGTGGTAAAGACCGCGGGACGCACGCAGGCCACGCGTTACTTTGTTGACCCGCACTTGCTGCGGAACCTCGACTTCCCGGCGGCGACGACCTTGAAGCGGATTGAACCACATCGTCTGTCGGCGCTCATTCTGGAAGATGTCGCTCGGTATCCAGACACGAGGATCGGCGAGATTCATCGGCGGGTAGGCTTGGAAATACCGCGCTCACAGGTACGACGGGCATTAGATCACCTGGTGAAGAACGGGAAACTGCAATTGTCGGGCACACGTAGTACGGCTCGATACACCCTACCCTCCTAGCGTTGGCGCAGATTGCCGTCTATCTCGGTACGATGAACCAAGGACCCCATCCAAGGTTGGGCGCAAACCCACGTCTTATAAGGCTTTCGCGACATCGCAACGTTGGTTCAGATATCGGAGATGAGCTAAGCCTAATCTAAACCATGCCCCATGGCCGCGTGACGTCGCGGTCGACCCCGAGGGTGCGGTCCTGACTCGAACGAGAACCGGCTCACGTCGAAACAAGACGCCGGTCGTCGCGTCTCTCCGCGCCGTCGCTTTTACCGCGTGGCTGACTTGGCTATGTTACAGATGCGCCAAAAAGTGTTTGATCGTCGGTTTGTTGTGGGGACGGTCGTCCGCGCGTCTGCGGCTCGTGCAGGTGATCTGTTCGTGTATACAGTGAACACCGCACGTCGCCGTTTGCAAGCATGGACCACCCGGCCTATACGGCGGCAACATAACGGATGGCGGAATCGGTGCGAGTCGCTTCCTTGACTGCCGATGACTGCGCACCGAAATAATTTTGCGAACATAGCGTGCGGAAACGGACGCGTCTGGCGACGAGGTGATTATTAACGGCAGCTTCCGATTGAAACTTGAGGATTTTCTTTCAAGAGCCGCCCACTCGAGAAAATTCTTTGATTTTTTTCCGATATTGCTTAAGAAATTAAGATAGTTCATATCAAAATGATAAGCGCATGGTATGCTCTTCCCAATTTAAAAATACAAGTTTTCGCATGATCGAGCGGGGCGGACGGCCACACCTCTACGGGCTTACGGGCATAGACGGATGCACGTCAGGTAGACTCATCGCGCGCGTTGCGAGGTTCAAAGAAAGCAATGGGTGACTCACCGCCGAACCGCAGTTAGATAAGCACGGTCGATAAATCGAGCCGGTCGAAGAACACACCGCTAAAAATAACTCTCATATTTAGTACGGTATCCGAATTGATTATGGCTGTCGGACGGGGCCGGCTGAAATCAGCAGCCGCACACCAACATAAGCACCGCAGGTGCAGCACGATTTGTTTGGGACGTGGGGACCAACCCATGCAGTTCCGCGGCATTTATGTCGCGCCGCTTCTGCTCGCCCTCGCGCTCGGTGTGGCGGCTTGCAAGAACAGCGGGAAAAACATGTCCACGAGCGGAGGCAACGTTCCGGTGACTGTTGCCTCCGTGCGCACCGCGCTGGATCAGAAGAACTTCGGCGAAGCGGCGTCGCTTGCCGACAAGCTCACGGTATTCGAACCAAACAATCCCGATGCCTGGATGATCGCGGCCGACGCGCGTTCAGCGGCGGGCAATCGCATCAGCGCGCTGGCCGCGCTCGAGAGCGCAATGAACCACGGCATGCGCGATAGCTCGCGCATCGACACCGATCCCTATCTCGAACCGCTTCGTACGTCGAGCGAATACGACCCGCTGCTGGCTCGCTTCGGACTCGCGCAGCCGATAGTGAAGGCCGGCGACGCCTCGATCGTCGAAACGTCCGCGGGCACCGTGGCGCATGCCGCTGACGTGTCCGTCACTCTTCCGAACGACAAATAAAACATAACCAAGCAATCACATGATTTCATTCAAGCAGAAGCTACTGAGCGTCGCAGTCACGGCGCTGGTCATTGCTCCGGCCGCTCATGCGCTGGACATCGAGGCGCGCGGCGTTGGCTCTGCTGCCATCACCGGCGACGTTAACTCCGTGCGCACGTTGGCCTTCCGACAGGCGAAGCGCAATGCGGTGCTCGCAGCACTCGACAAGGTGGTCGGCGCGGGAACGAGCCGCAACGGCGACGTGCAGGCGAAGCTCGATGACCTCGTGGTGCAGATCGGCGACGACGCGTTCTATGACGTCACGCCGAGCTCCGCCGATGGTCAGTATCAGGTCAAGGTGACGCTTCGCATGGACGACAAAGCACTGCGCAGCGAGATCAGCGACCTCGGTCTCGCGCTGAACACGACGGCGACTCGCAGCCAGCCAATCCTCGTCATGATGGACGAGTTCTTCACGACGCCCACCAACCTGCACGCTCCGCTCGAGGAACTCACTGAGTTCCGCCACGAAGAAGGCTCGCACTATAACGAGAAGGAAGCTGCCTCGAGCTCGAAGCGTGCCGCGTACGCGGCGAGTAGCGATGCCGCCTACGCGGCGAAAGAACAGGTCGCGTTCGCCGTGAACGACAAGTCGGCCAATCGCGTGAACGCGGCCTATAACGCGAAGGTCGCGGGCGCTGCGCAGGACAGTTACGGGAACGCGGCGGCGGTGTCTGCCAGCGGCTCGGGACGACTTGATGCATCGAGTCAGAGCAGTCATCAGGCGGCAGGGGCTGCGTCGCGTCAGGTGGCCGCTGCGGCGAGCAGCCGCGTGGCGGCCGCGTCATCGTCGAATTCGGCCTACGCGCATAACGTGAGCGCGGAGGACCACGACAACACGTACTACCGCAAACTGGTGAAGTACCAGCCGCAAAACACCGGGCCCGACGGCAAGAACTACACCTACAACGAGCTGAAAGGCCAACTGGCCGACCTCGACATCAAGGTGCTCGACAATGCGATCTTCAAGAGCCGCTACTTCGGCGACCGTGCCATTACGCTGAACCAGCTCGAGAACGGCGCGGAACTGACGAAGTACGTCGGCTACGTACGCAAGGACGCGACTGCAGACTATCTGATGATCGGCTCGTCGGTGATCTACGATCTCGGCGTCGATAAAAGTTCGGGCCAGCAGTCGTGTACAGGCGTCGCCAGCACGAAAACCTTCTCCACTAAGACTGGCGAAGACATCGGCTCCGCCACCCAATCCGAAGCCGCGATCGGCGCGTCGCCGGACGATTGCCGTGCCCGTCTCGCGGTCAAGCTAGCGGGGAGCCTCGGCAATCAGATCGGCAAGCGCATTCAAGAGTTCGTCAAGAAGCGCACGATGTACGGCGCTGAATACACGATCCGCCTCACGGGCGACAATCTTCCGCTGCTGACGCGCACGGCGTTCGGTCAGGCGCTGAAGTCGGTGCCGGGCCTCGAGAAGGGCACGCAGCGTCAGGCCGGCGCGGGCCAGGTGGAAATGATCGCCACGTACCGCGGCAGCGATCCGCTGGACCAGGCAATCGCGATGGCGCTTGGCAGCAATCCGCAATTCGCGAGCCTCGATTCGTCCGTTGACGGCAATGTCATCACGCTGTGCATGAACGGTTGCAAGAAGGCGGTCCACTGACATGCGCGCCCAAGTCTCCGCTCTCGCCGTCGCACTCGCCGTCGGCGTGCCGCACGCGCAGGCCGCGCAGACCGTCGGCCTGTACGTCGTGCCGGGCATTTTCTTCGACGATGCCGCGCCCGGCTCGAACCGGACATCGACGGCTAGCAGCAAGATCGACCCCGGGTTCCGCAATTCACTGGACATCGGGCAGACGGTCGCTTTGCTCCAGCAGCGTGCCCAGGCGCATTTCTCCGCGCTCTCGCCGACCATCGACAGCAAGAATCGTCTGCGCACGCTTGCGTTATCGGTCCAGGTGACGCGCGTGTCGCGCTATCAGATCGACAAGACCGACGGCACGACCGACGTCTATCTGCCGATCACGTTGAGTGTCTACTTCAGCAATCCGGTCACGGGTGAGGTGCTGCAGTCGTTCAGCCAGACGCGTTACGACGTGATGACCGTCCAGCAATCGCTGTCGCACGCCGATCTCGACGCAAGGGTCAGCACGGCCTATCGCTCCGGCTTCGCGGCCGTGCTCGACAGCACCCTGACGACGGCGGCGGCCCAGTTCAATCCTTACGTCGTCGAAGCCACCGTGGCGGACACCTGGCGTGGCTTCACGGTGCTCGACAAGGGCTCGAAGTCGGGCATCGGCAAGGGCGACGTGCTCGATGCCGGCGACGCCGAGGTCCGCGTGGTGTACGCCGGGCAGAGCTACGCGGTCGCGGTTCCGGTTCTGGGCAAGCCGGCGAGCGGTGCGGTATTCAGCCGGCCAGGCACGATGGCGCTGTCGGACGTTCGCAAGCCGCGCGTCATGGCGATCGTGAGCGATGGCAACGAAGACCTGTCCGATGCCGTCAGCACGCAGCTCTTCACTGACCGCCTTGGCAGCAACGCGCCGTTCACGACGCTACCGCTAAATGCGAATTTCAGCCAGGTTCAGGCATCGATCGACAGCCATACCGGAATCGGTCACGACGTGAGCGGCAACCGCGCATTGCCGAACTACTTCATTCGGATGGTATTGCCGCCTGCCCGCCACTACACGCTGGCGACCAATCTCAGCTACAAGACCTTGCAGCGATATCAGGCGTGGGCTTTTGCCGAACTGGTGTCGAAAGACGGACGCGTGCTGTATGCGGCGGACGTCGATCAGCGCATCGACGATACCGTGACCGATCGGTCCGGTTTCAACGTCGCGGACCGCAAGGAAGTGATTCTGAAGAACGCGCTCAGCGATCTCGCCGATCGATTTGCTAAGGAGGTGCACTTTAAGCCGGTGACCCTGAACGTGACCGATGCGTCGTCCGACACGTTTCAGATCGACGATCCCGGCATGAATCTTCAGCCCGGCGACAGCTTCCAGGTCTCGCATGATGCGGGCCGTCCGGGCAGCATCGCCGAGCGCGTGCTCGTTCCGACGTGGGATGCGCGCGTCGTCAGCCGCAACGGCAACACGATCACCGCGTCGACGGACCTCGCGGTCGCGGGCGATCCGCCGCGCCCGTCGCGCGGAGATGTCGTGCTACTGGACGGTATTGCAAATGCATCGGCGAGCGCACAACGGCTCGCGTTCTGCCCATCGGAGAAGAATCAGATCGGCTCAGTAACCCTCGAGCGCTTTAACCAGCTTGCATATGCAAGCGCGACGCGTGCGCCTATTACCCTGGTCGACCCGACCCTCGCCGCGCTCGTCGAGGCGCGTGTGAACGGCATGACCGGGTTCTCGAAGACGCTGGCACTCAAGCCAGCGGTGTATGACCGCTGCCTGGAAGCGCTGAACCGCATCGATCAGAAAGATCAGCGATGTGAAAACGGTGCATGCGCGGCCGTTTACAACATCCGTCTGGCGTACCGGGAAAAGGCGGCGGACACGGTGTCCGGTCAGGCCATCCTCGAACATGGATTCACGACCAACGCGTATCCCGCCTCGACTGGCACAACGGACGTCACCGCACTGCAGAACATCGATCTCGACGCGGACACGCGTTCCGGCCTCGATGGGGTCATGAAGCAGTTGCTCCTCAAAACCAACTAAGAACAGACCACTACTTTCACGGGAACACATCAAATGAAGACCTATTCCGCATTGCTCGGCGCCCTCCTCGTGTCCGGCCTCGCCATTCAGATGCCGCAAGCCAATGCCTTCGGCCTCGGCAACCTGACTTCGGCAATTCCGGTCGTCGGCGGCGGCGCGTCGGGCAGCACGGTGAGCGGCGCCGACGTCGACCTGTTCATCAAGACGGCTCGGGACGCGGACATGATGATCGCCACGTCGTCGCGCTACATCTACCGTGCGATCGGCGGCAAGCAGGCCATTGAAGAACAAGAAGCCAGGCTCGCAGCAGCAAACGCGATTGCCGACCCGGCCGAAAAGGCAGCCGCTCTCAACAAGATTCGCGATGACGAAGCGACGGTCGTCCAGAAGGCGTTGGCGAGCAATGACATTCAAGAAAAGCTCGCGTCGATGAACAAGGAACAATTGAAGTCGTTTGGCAATGCGGCGTTCACATACTTTCTGGGCGTGTTGAAGGACAAGCAGCTGGCGGACGGAAGCCGCGCGCTCGTGAGCGGTGTCGCCGCGAACCCGATGCTGCTCCCGCGTCTTGCCGCGTTGAAGGATGTCGTCACCTCGGTGAGCGCACAGGCAGTCAGCACCGCGAAGATTGGCGACGGACTGGTTCGGTTGGCGAGCACCGGCAAGATTGCTGCGCTGCCGACGTCGGCCTCCGAAACGCAAAAGCCTGTGGAAACGCTCTGATATTTTATCGGCATCTTGTCGATACCGTGTGAGCCCGGTGCTGTCTGGGTTCACGCTCGATCAGCGAACACCACGTAATTTGAAAGAAGGAGCAACATGAAGAAATTCGCATTTGCGACGGCCAGCGTCCTGGCGGCGCTGTCGATCGCCGCGCACGCCGAGACGCGCTGCGGGATCATCACCAACTCGCTTCCCGGTGGCGAACTGACGTTGGATGATCGCGACGCGGCCTGGAGGCTCGACCCGAATGGCGTTCCCGACAACATGCCTGACACTAACCGCGGTGAACAATGTGGCTGTATCACCGGTACGACGGACGCCCAGACTCATGTTTTCACGAGCGTAACAGGCGGCAAATTGAAGCCGATGAAGGTCTGCGATGCTGATAAGAAACTAACGCAGGCGTTCAAGGCTCGATATCACCTGACGAACTGAAACGCGGCCGTCGGATGCCGCTTCATGGTCCGCCGCTTCATGGTCGATGCGGACAAGCTTAGAAATCGCTCAAGTTTTCTGGCCGGCGACCGTTGGACAACATGCTCGCAACAAGTGTACGACTGAACAATATCTCGTCGAACTTTACCGCAAACGCATAACCGATGTCTGCGATGCAGCTGTTGTAACCATGTGTCCATGCGACCTGTGTGCAGTCAAGCGACATTTAATCAACCGAAATACGCGGAAGGACTGTCCAGAAGGATCTTATTCAAGGGAGTGTCTCACCCTGTTGATCCGGTCAGAGGTCGGGCGATTGCCAGCAAGAAAACTAATAAGGAAGAATTCGTGCAGATTCATGTAGCAGCCGTTGGTCTAGTAGTAGCCTTGGTCTCGCAGGTATCGAACGCGGAAGACAACGCCAAGGTCGCAAAAGCAATTGCAGAGCGTTACGTCGCTACGCTCGGTTGCGATACAAATAAGGTTGAGCCGAGAAATATTGCTCTGGTAACGGATCCCAAGGCAAACCCGGAAGACAACCTAAGCTCCTACTATGTCACGACGGTCGTATCTGACCTTCAATGCGCTGGTGGTTCCGGTACGGCCGCAGACCATATCGTTGTGGTCGGCAACGCAGCGCTCAAGGCTACATTGGATGGGAGTCTTCAGGCAGCTGACCTGCGAGTGCGCCCAGAACTTTCTGAGCCTGGCGCTGTAACTATGGGGCGCCAAGAAACATCACGAGTTTGTATCGCCAAAATGGACAACTGCAGGCCACTGGGTTGGAATATGGTGAGCATGACCCTAACTGCTGTCCTTCCTTGAAGACGATTTATAAAGTGCAGTTGATCCGAAGAGATGTGCAGGTTGGAAAAGATGATAAGCGCCCGGCAAATACCTGGGTCTTCACAAAAGTAAAGAACTATTAACGCTTTTGAGATGTGAAAGCGTTCGGCTCTAGTCTTCGAACACTTCGCATGTCGCCCGTTTCGCTGGAGCCGCTTAGGAAAAAACGATGCTCTTATGTCTTGGTATCTGTGTTGTGCGGGCAGCCCTGCATCTAAAGCGAATAATAACGTCTGCGGCTCCTACGTGCGAGATGATAGTCAACAACACTAGAAGTACTGCAGCGCTCAAGTCTTCTTTCGAGGCGGTCCGGGCGCGCTTTCGACGCGTTGCGGGCTGACTGAAGTTCTTGTTGTGCAGGCTTGGAAATCGCTTGTGCCTTGCGCGCGGCCGCTTTTTTCTGCCGCGGTCTGGGACCTGTACGCCTCGCCTGATATGCCAGCCTCCTCCAGCGCCGTGATCACACGACCGATACGTTTGCTTACTCGAAGCTAAAGGTTTCCTTTTCTTGGCCGATAACGGCTACTGAGTATGCCCCAATCTTCAGTGTCCGTTTCAAACGGCGCCGATGATTGTATCGGGGTCAACGGGCGGTCGGCTGGCAACGTGTCGACCTTGCAGATCCAATTTTGGTGCTTCCGATGCGTCACTTTCGCTACTCCTTCTTCTTCACCGTTGCTTGCGTTTGCCTTGCTTTTGTTTGGGGGCAGACCGCGACGGGCAATGGAATTCCGGCCATTGCGCTCGTTCTGTTGCTCGGCGTGATGGAAGTCAGCCTCTCGTTCGACAATGCCGTGGTGAACGCGTCAATCCTTAAGGATATGGAGGCCAAATGGCGCCGACTCTTTTTGACGGTCGGCATATTCGTCGCAGTGTTCGGCATGCGTTTGCTGTTTCCGATTCTTGTCGTTGCCGTGGCCACCGGTCAGGGTCTCATCGATGTTGCGAGCATGGCGCTGCAGGCGCCGGAGCAATACGCAGCATATCTGAGCGGCGCACATGTGGGCATCGCGGCGTTCGGGGGAATCTTCCTGTTTCTGGTGTTCGCGTCCTTCTTGTTCGATGACGAGAAGGATCTGCACTGGCTCGGCGCGCTCGAGGCGAAGCTCACCGGTCTCGGCAAGTTTGGCTCGGCGGGCACGATCTGCGCGCTGGCCATTCTGCTTTTCATCCAGGCGTTCTTCCCCATCGATGCGGCGACGCGCGTCACCGTGCTGGTAGGCGGCGTGGGCGGCATTTTTCTGTATGGGCTGGTCGACAGTTTGGGTAATTTCTTCGAAGACGACGAAGAGGGCGAAGCCGTGGACCGTGCCGCAAAGCGTGCAGGCGTGCTGGGCTTCCTCTATCTCGAAGTGCTCGATGCGTCGTTCTCGTTCGATGGCGTCATCGGTGCGTTTGCCATTACGCGCGATGTCGTGATCATCATGCTCGGCCTCGCCATCGGCGCCATGTTCGTTCGTTCCCTGACCGTCTACCTGGTCGAAAAGGGCACGCTCGACGAATACGTTTTCTTGGAGCACGGCGCGCATTATGCAATCGGCGCGCTCGCCCTGATCATGCTCAGAAGTATCGTGTGGCACGTCAGCGAAGTGGTGACCGGCCTGGTCGGCGTCGGTTTTATCGTCGCGGCTATGGCGTCGTCCCTCATCCATCGCAAGAACCACCCCGACTCCAACGCGGAAGCACGCTAAGCCGCTTTCCGTCCAATCCCCACGTTATTGCTGCAAGGAAGACTCATGGCAGTTTCTCTATCAAAAGGCGGCAACGTCTCGCTGTCGAAGACCGCGCCTTCGCTGACTCGCATCCTCGTCGGACTCGGCTGGGAAGCCCGTGCGACGGACGGCGAAGACTACGATCTCGACGCCAGCGCTTTCATGGTGGGCGAGAACGGCAAGGTGCGCGGCGATGAAGACTTCATCTTCTACAACCAACTCAGCTCGCGCTGCGGCTCGGTTGAACACACGGGCGACAACCGCACGGGTGCCGGCGAGGGCGACGACGAGGCGCTGAAGATCGATCTGACGCTCGTGCCGAGTCACGTCAAACGGGTCGTGGTGTGCGTGACCATCGACGATGCGGAAGCGCGCCGTCAGAACTTCGGTCAGGTGTCGGGCGCGTTCATGCGCATCGTGAACCTCGACAACGACGTGGAAATCGCGCGGTTCGATCTGTCGGAAGACTACAGCACTGAAACTGCGATGATCTTCGGCGAAGTCTATCGCCACAACGACGAATGGAAATTCAAGGCGGTCGGCCAAGGCTACGCGGGCGGCCTCGAGTCCCTGTGCGGCCAGTTCGGCGTGCAGGTGGCCTGAACGGCGGCGTTCTTTAAAACATTCAGCAAAAAGAGGCATAAAAATGAGAAGGCTTCCGGTTTATCTGCTACTCGACGTCTCCGGTTCGATGAGCGGCGAGCCCATCGAGGCGCTGAAGAACGGCGTGCAGATTCTCGTGTCGACGTTGCGCCAGGACCCGTATGCGCTCGAAACGGCATACCTGTCCGTGATCACGTTCGACAGTTCCGCGCGTCAGGCCGTGCCGCTGACGGAACTTTCGGCGTTTCAGACGCCGAACATCGCGGCCAGTGGCACGACCGCGCTCGGCGAAGCGCTCGGCCTTCTGGCCACACGCGTCGAAGCCGAAGTAAGCAAGACCTCGGCGGAAGTCAAGGGCGACTGGAAGCCCCTCGTGTTCATCATGACCGATGGAGTGCCGACCGACGATTGGGCACGCGGCCTTGAGAAGCTCCGCAAGGTCCGCACCGGCGTGATCGTCGCGTGCGCGGCGGGTCACGGCGCAGACACTAACGTGCTCAAGCAAATCACGGAAGTCGTCGTGTCCCTCGACACGGCCGATTCGAGCACGATAAAGGCGTTTTTCAAGTGGGTCAGCGCGTCGGTGTCGACGGGCAGCCAGAAGGTCGATCAACAAAAAGAAGTCAGCGGTCTCGGCGATCTTCCGCCGCCGCCGCCCGAAGTCAACGTGGTGCTGTAAAGAGGTTAAGACATGGCGATCACCCTTAAGAAAGGCCAAGGCGTAAGCCTGAAGAAGAACGAGTACGATCTGTCGATGGTCACCATCGGGCTCGGCTGGGACATCAACGAACCGAAAGGCGGCTTCCTCGGCGGGCTCTTCGGCAAGAAGCCGGAAGAGTACGACTTAGATGTCGTCGCGTTCCTGTGCCACGACGACGGCAAGGTACACAACCTCGGCGATCAGACGAGTGGACGTCAGACGCTGGTCGGCGGCGATGTTGTGTTTTTCAACAACATGCATCACAAGTCGAACTGTATCTGGTTGACGGGCGACAACCGCACGGGTGCCGGCGACGGCGACGATGAGCAGATCATCGTCAAGCTGAACGATCTGCCGGACACCTTCAGCAAGATCGTCTTCGTTGTGCAGATCTACGAGGGCGAAAAGCGCGAGCAGAACTTCGGCAAGGTCGCGAACGCCTACATTCGCGCGGAAGACGGCAAGAGCAAGGAAATGGTCCGCTTCGATCTGTCGGGCGGTGCGGCCTTCACAAATTGCCGTTCGATGCTGTTCGCCGAACTGATGCGCGAGGCGAATGGCTGGAAGTTCAACGCCATCGGCAGCCCGGAGCAGTCGGACACGTTCGTGACCTGGCTCAAGCGTTACCTCTGAGCACGAACGTAGAGAGCGAATCCATGAGCAGGCGACTTCCTGTCTACATACTTTTGGACACGTCCGGTTCCATGCGCGGCGAGCCCATCATCTCGGTGAACGTGGGGCTGCAGGCGATGATCGGTGCGCTCCGGCAAGACCCGTACGCGCTGGAGAGCGTGCATCTTTCCATCATCACGTTCGATATCGAGGCACGCGAGTATTTGCCGCTGACCCCACTCGACGACTTGAGTCTCGGCGAGATCACCGTACCGGAGGCGGGCGCCACGTTCATCGGTGCAGCGCTGGAACTGCTGATCGAACGGGTCGACCGCGACGTCAGGAAGTCGACGGCTGCGAACAAGGGCGACTGGCGGCCGCTGCTGTTCGTCATGACCGACGGTAGCCCGTCCGATCTCCACGCTTTTCGTCAGGCGGTCCCCGGAGTCAAGGCGCGCAACTTCGGTTCCATCATGGCTTGTGCAGCCGGTCCAAAGGCGAAGGAGGAAGTCCTCCGGGAGTTGACGGATCGCGTTGTGCTGCTCGACACGATGGATGCATCGGCGTTTTCCGGCTTTTTCAAGTGGGTGTCGGCGTCGGTCGCGGTCGGTTCGAGCAGTGCGGGCATGAGCGGGCAAGTGTCGTTGCCGCCGCCCCCACCCGAGGTTCAGCTGGTTCTCTAAATACGTCCACGGACGCATCGGTGGCGGCGCGCAACGGCGCCGCCGGCATCCGTGGACAGCTTTTCAAATAGTGCTAAGCATCAGGAGAGACTCGATGCGCAGATTGCCTGTCTTCTTTGTTCTGGATTGCTCGGAATCGATGGCGGGGGACAAGATCAGAAAGATGGAAGCCGGGCTACAGTCGATCGTGCGCGCGCTGCGGACTGATCCGCACGCTCTCGAAACAGTGCATGTGTCGGTGGTGGCGTTCGCCGGTATCGCAAAGACCATCGTGCCACTGGTGGAAGTTGTGTCGTTTTATCCGCCAAGGCTGCCGCTCGGCGGCGGCACGGCGCTCGGCGCCGCGCTAACCACGCTCATGGACACGATAGACCGCTCCGTCGTGCGCACGACCGCCGATACCAAGGGCGACTGGAAGCCCATCGTCTATCTCTTTACCGATGGCCGTCCCACGGACCGCTATCGCGCGGCGATTTCACGCTGGAACGCGGATTACGCGCATCGCGCGACGCTGATCGCGGTGGGAATCGGCGGCAACGCGGACCTGTCGGTGTTGAAGGAATTGACCGGCCACGCGCTCGTCTTCGATGACACGCAGGAAGAAGCGTTCACGAAATTCGTGCGATGGGTGTCGTCGTCCGTCGTCGCGCAGAGCAAGAGTGTCGGCGACGGCGCGAAGGCCGATGCCTTGCCCGTCCTCGATGAGCAAATTCTCCACGTCGTCAAGGAGGCCGTGCCTGCGGCGGACGAAACATGCGTGACGCTGGTGGGTCGCTGCCAGAAGAGCAGCGAGCCCTATCTGATCAAGTACGACCGCGAATCAAGCGCCGTCAACACGCGTGACCTCGCTTTCGAAGTATCCGGCTACCGGCTGGCGGGCTGCTATCCCATCGGTGCCGATTACTTCGAATGGACCGATCCGAACGCAGGCGATGCCAAGGTCAACACGTCGATGCTGTACGGCTCGCCGAGCTGCCCGCATTGCTGCAACACGACGGCATTCGCCGCCTGCGCATGCGGCAAGCTGATGTGCCTGGGTGCGCCGGGGGAGGCGCGTTGTCCGTGGTGCGCGAAGGATGTCTTCTTCGGCTATGGATCGTCGGACGGTGATGATGGCTTCGATGTGCGGCGTGGACAGGGGTGATACGGTGAGCGAGAAATCAAAGTGGTCCGCTAATGCGGAACTGAGAGCACGCACCGCCCCGGCAGTGGAGTTGCTGGTCGATGACATTCTGAGTGGCAACGGCACTTTCAGCTCGTTGCGCATGCCAACCTTCGCGAAGGTTCATATCCAAAGCTTTGCCAAATCCGACGAAGCCTGTGACCTTGTGCTGAGCTTCGCGATGGAGCTTTATAGAAAAGCCAAACTTCATTTCCCGCACGCAAGCGAGATTCCTGCCCTGCAAGCCGGCGATGTCGCCGAAAAGGCTCAGGCCAGCCCCCTTTCAATCGAGCCGAAAGCGGAGCCGACCGCAACGCCTTTCGCTCTGCCGCCGATAACCAAGCCCGACCCGATGCAACCTTCGCCGAAGGATTTCGGCGCGGCGACGACCGACCCGGCAGACACCGCACCGTGCGACGTCGTGCAATCTGAAGCAGCGCAACCCGCGCAGCAGGCCGAAGCGAAGCCCGAATGCCCCGCCGCGCCCGAAGCGTCGACACCGACGCTGGAGCAAGTCGCCGCAGCTACAGCACCCGCGCCCGCTGCGCCTGTCGCCGTGCCGACGACGCCGGTTTCGCCTACTCCATCGCCAGTGCAGGTGTCAATGAACAAGCCTGCAACGCCGCCCGATCGCGTCGCGCCATCCGCATCTGTTATCCCGGCTACGACTCTGCAAACGCGCTTCCTGCTCGCGAACTGCAAGGTCGGCACGGATTACACCGCGAAGATTGAAGGCAAGGACAGCGCGGGACGCGAACTGGAAGTGCTTGACATTGCGGTCCCTCAAGGTCTCGGCCTCAGTTTCGAGATGGCGACCCAACGCGTCACCGGTGTGCCGGCCCTGGCGGGCGATTTTGTTCTGCCGCTGCAGTGGCGCTATCCGGGGCACGCGTCGCGTCAAACCGGCGAATGCCGTCTCACGTCGAATCCCGATCCGCGCGCGCTGTGGAAGGTCGTCGAGCCGGACCCAGCGTTGCCTTATCAGAAGCCGCATCTGGCGCAGCAACTCATCGAAGGCGATGGCTTCAGGATGGTCGCGGCAAGCCGGCGCGGCCGATCGCACGAGCACGGCGGCACGTTTCGCGACGACGATTTCTTCATGGCGGCGACTCTGAACCACGGCTGGAACGTGCTCATCGTCGCGGACGGCGCGGGCAGCGCAGAGTTTTCGCGCGAAGGCTCGCGCATTGCGGTCCAGACGGCGGGCCGCGCGCTGGTCGACGACCTCGAAGGCGACTTCGGCGCGAAGGTGAATGGCCTTATTGCGACGTGGGACGCCAATTCGGCCACCGCCTTCGGCACGGAGTTTCATTACTGCTTCCACCACATGGCGACGCTGGCCGTTCAGGGCATCGAGAAGGCCGCGGGCGAGCGCGGTGCGCCGGTCCGCAGCTATGCGACCACGCTGCTTGCCGCCGCCATCAAACGGGACGGCGGGAACACCTTCCTGGCGACGTTCTGGATGGGTGATGGCGCGATCGCGGCCTATTCGTCGACCGGCACCGTCAAACTGATGGGTACGCCCGATGGCGGCGAGTTCGCCGGCCAGACGCGCTTCCTGGATCGCGCCACGCTGGCAGAGGGCTTCGCCAAGCGCGTGAGCATCGGACGATACGGTGATCTGTCCGCCGTCGTCCTGATGACCGATGGCGTTTCGGACCCTTACTTCGAGACGGACAACGGTCTCAGCGATCCGACCAAATGGGGTGCGCTGTGGCGGGACATCGAGCCGTCGCTCAAGTCAGCCGATCCGGCGGTCGCACTGGTCGATTGGCTGCACTTTTTCAGGCAGGGACATCACGACGACCGCACGATCACTCTACTGTGGTGATCGCGAAAGCGGCCGCGATTTACGCGAGTCCGGCGGTGCGGGCCCTTTGCGCGCACACGCTGGCACGCTGAGAGAACATTGTGGGGATTGGCATGAGCAAAGTCGTCAAATGCAAGACGATCGACGGAAAGGATGTTGAGTTCGTCGACGAAATCATCGCGCAAGGCGGGATGAAGGACGTGTACTTCGCGCCGGACAAGTCGTACGTCGTGGGCTTCTATCGTGACAAGCAAGACGCGCAGGCCAAAGACCGCTTGCAGATGATCACCGGCAAATACCGGGAGAGCATCTTCAACAACGTCGGCGGCGACTACTGGAAGAACCTGCTCTGCTGGCCGAGCGGCATGCTCGAACACGAAGGACGGCTCGGCGTCGTAGTGCCCGTCTATGCCAAGGAATTCTTTTTCGAGCACGGTTCAAAGAACAACGACAGCCTCGGCATCAAGGGCAAGGAGAAAGAAGGGAAGTGGTTCGCGGCGTCGAGTCTGCGCAATCGCTTCGTCGATCCGCGCGAACTCGGCGACTGGCTCACACATCTTAAAATGTGCGTCCTGCTGGCTCGCGCGACGCGCCGGCTCCATTTCGCCGGGCTCGCGCATTCCGATCTTTCCTATAAGAACGTGCTGGTAAATCCAGCGCGCGGCGGTGCATGCGTGATCGATCTCGACGGCCTCGTCGTGCCCGGAAAATATCCACCTGATGTCGTGGGAACGCCGGACTTCATCGCGCCAGAAGTCGTGAAGACCACGCATCTGCCGAAGAACGATCCGCAGCGTTCACTGCCGCGGCGCGAGACCGATTTGCACGCGCTCGCAGTGTTGATCTACATGTATCTGCTGTACCGGCATCCGTTGCGGGGCGGCAAGGTGCACGATATGCAGGACGAGCAGCGCGACGAAGCGCTCATGATGGGCGAACGCGCGCTGTTCGTCGAGCACCCGACCGACGCGAGCAATCGCATCCGCACGAAGAACGCGAAGCCTTCCGAATTGCCGTGGGCCGACACCGACAAGCTGCCCTACATGATCACCGGACCGTATCTCGCCAAATGCTTCAAGGACGCATTCGTCGATGGTCTTCATGATCCGTCGAAGCGGCCGTCAGCCAGCGATTGGGAAACCGCGCTCGTCAAAACCGTCGATCTGGTTCAGCCGTGCCAGAACGCCGCGTGCGAACAAAAGTGGTACGTGTTCGACAATTCGACGAAGCCCAAATGTCCGTTCTGCAATACGGCCTTTAAAGGCAAGCTGCCGGTGCTGAACCTGTACTCGTCGCGCAAGGAAGGCAGCTTCCGTAGTGACAACCATCGCCTGATGGTCTGGACCGGGCAGTCGCTGTTCTGGTGGCACGCGAACAACCTGATCGTGCCGAACGAGCGCCTGAGCGGCGATCAGAAATCGCGCGTGGGTTACTTCGTGTTTCACGAGAATAAATGGTGGCTCGTGAACGAGCGTCTGGCCGATCTTCGCGATGTCGCGAACAAGACAGACATTCCGATCGGTGGAAAGCTCGAACTCAAGCACGACCAGCAGATTCTCCTGGCCCCAGGCGACGGCGGACGCCTTGCCATCGTTCAGATGGTCGAGGCCTGATGACGACGCAGACCCTCGCACTTTTCGATTTTGACGGCACCATCACGACGAAAGACACCTTCGCACCTTACCTGCTTGAAGCGTTCGGGACGACGCGCGTGAGCGCCGCTTTCGCGTCGTTGGGCGCACATGCGCTGATGGTCTACGCCGGGTTGTCCACCCGCGACCGCTTCAAGGCACGCCTGCTTGCACGGTTGTTCACCGGGGCGGACTGTGCGCGTCTTGAAGCCGTCGGACGCGCGTATGCGAAGACGGTGCCGAAGTGGTACCGGCCTGCCGCGCTCGAACGCATTCGCTGGCATCGCGAGCGCGGGCATCGGCTGATCATGGTGAGTGCATCGCTCGATCTATATCTGGAGCACATTGCTCGCGATCTCGGTTTCGACGATCTGCTTTGCACGCGTATCGAACGCGCCGGCGCGCAAACCACGGGCCGCATGCAGGGGGCGAACTGCCGTGCTGCCGAAAAGGTGCATCGCATCGAGGCGCTTCTCGGCAAGCCGCTTGCGGACTTCGTGACACACGCCTACGGCGATAGCGACGGAGACGCCGAGATGCTGCGCGCGGCGGTTCATCGTTTCTACCGACCCTTCAGGGATGCATGCGGAAATATCCGAAGGGTTACCTAAAGCCCTTGGCGATGAGTGCGGATATCGATTGTATCTGTCGCTATGCAGCAAACGGTTAATACAAGCGTTGAATTTCACACGAGGTTGGTCATGAGCATGATGAGTTGTTTCGGCTGCGGCAAGCAGCTTCACACGAGCGCACCTAGCTGCCCGGGCTGTGGCGCGCCTCGACTGTCGACTCAGGTGACAAAGAACACGGTGACTCAGACGAGCGGCTTCGGCTGGTTCGTTATCGCGCTCAAGAAGTACGCCGTGTTCGCCGGTCGCGCGCGACGCAAGGAGTATTGGTTCTTCACATTGTTCTACATC
The DNA here is from genome assembly GCF_022879615.1 of Caballeronia grimmiae. Taxonomy (NCBI): domain Bacteria; kingdom Pseudomonadati; phylum Pseudomonadota; class Betaproteobacteria; order Burkholderiales; family Burkholderiaceae; genus Caballeronia; species Caballeronia grimmiae. Next base: position 45,200 of record NZ_CP084276.1, on the reverse strand, counting down.
CTGTTCGCGTTCGTGGTGGGCTTTGTCGAAGGGCTTTTGCGACTGGGCGACGGACCGAGCACGCTCTACAGCCTTGCTCTGCTGCTACCGAGTATCGCGGTCGGTATCCGCCGCCTTCACGATACCGGCCGTTCCGGCTGGTGGCTGCTTTTGCCCCTCGTGAATCTCATTTTCCTCGCGCAAGACGGCCAAAAAGGCAGCAACAACTACGGCGACGATCCGAAGTGACGCCCTGCTTCGGAATAGCTTGGAAGAGAATCTGCGTTCTGAGAAGGACGGAGATAGCAGAAACCCCCGATAACCGCCGTTCGCTCTTCGACTGAGCGAATGGCGGTCCGGATCGGCTGCTGCCGGCTGCCTGCGACCGCTTGGCGTTGACGCCCGCTCGTGAGCCGACGCTGTTGTCCACGCTTAAGCTAGCCCGACATAGATAACTCCAACGGTCGACGCTGAGCGTTCTACTAACATCCCTCTGCGAGCCTTTGCCACGCAGTCATCGTCTGCTTGTGAGTGGCGAGTCACTATCCGGCGAGGAGATGTTCGGCCGATGTGTTGATCGCGCGAAGGCGATGCGCCGTGGAGATAGAGGACAATAGGGAAGGGACCCTTACTCTCGGGAACATAGAGGCGCACCGCTTGGGAGGCATCCGTGCCGTAAAGCGCGTTCTGGACGTTCGCCACCTTCCAGGTGACTTCTGGAGGTCGGTGAACGACTCCACGACTGCACGGGTATTCTCGGCTCCAAAACTTCGTGTCCGTGCCGGAGCAACGCGGCGGCGGGATGATCCCTGAGGGACGCTTGAGCCCCGGGGTACTGCACACGATTGCCATGGGTGCTGGCGGCATGCCGCGTGTCTACCGAATGGAAATCCAGTCCATGGCTGGAAGCGGCAAGCTATCTGTGTCCGGCCCTCTTTCGAAGGAGCCTGTTCGCGTGGCCTTCGATTTCTTCAAAGCCAATGCCGGGCGCGTGAGCGCGTCAGTTCACCCGACCGAGCGCGACTTTCATCTAGGCATTGTCGAACTGCAGAGCGCTGACACCCCGAAAGCGCTCACCCTCGCAACCTTCATTGCGCTGTGTTCAGCAGGGCTTAGCAAACCTTTCCAGAGTCAAATGGCAGTAATGGGCGATATGTCGCTCGGCGGAACGATCAAGCAAGCGCGTAATTTCGCCGAAAGTCTGGAGGTTGCCTTTGATGCAGGTGCTAAAAGAATTCTTCTCCCAAGGTCGAGTGTTACGGACGTTCCTTCGGTGCCGGGTGGGCTCTTTGCTAAGTTTCAGACGAGCTTCTATTCGGATCCGGTGGATGCGATTTTCAAAGCATTGGGCGTTAAGTAATTTGTGGCTGCCGGGAGCCTTTTCGACGAAAAGCTAATATGTCATCCGAACGAATCTCAGAAAGCGATGATCAACTAGGAAGGTCACTTTGGATCCGCGTACGAGTCTCGGGCCTGAGCCTGTTCGCTGCAGCTACTGACTCTCCGGTGGACCGCGTCTTGTGGCTTGACATAACGCCGTCTTGTCGCAGGTTGCGGTGTAGAAGCAAAGTAGTATTGTCGTACTTGAGCAAAGTACAGATGTCGTACCAAGGGATCTGTAGCGCATGCTGGTGCGGTTTTCCCGCCTGTGGAGACCGCCATGACGCGCACTGGGACGATCACAATGAGCATGCGGGAGCTTCACCGGCTGAAGGTCATCGAGGCGGTCGCCGAGTCGCGTCTAATGACCTGGCGCGCCGCTGAACGGCTGTGCCTAAGCCGGCGCCAGGTCGAGCGGCTCGTGATCCGCTACCGCGCCGAAGGCGCCGCTGGTCTTGTTTCGCAGCGGCGCGGCGTGCGCAGCAATCATCAGTTGCCGCAATCCGTGCTTGACCGGGCGTTGGAACTGATCTACGAGCGCTACGCCGATTTTGGTCCGACGCTGGCGTGCGAGAAGCTGCGTGAATGCAATGGCCTCGTGCTGTCGAAGGAAACCTTGCGGCACCTGATGACGGATGCCGGCCTTTGGGTGCCGCGCAAGCAACGCCCGCCGAAGGTCTACCAGCCGCGTGCCCGACGAGCCTGTTTCGGTGAGCTCGTATAAATTGATGGTTGCGATCATTACTGGTTTGAAGACCGCGGGCCCGCGTGCGCGCTGCTGGTGTTTGTCGACGACGCGACGAGCCGGCTGATGCACTTGCACTTCGCGCCGACCGAATCAACTTTTAGTTACTTCGAGGCCACGCGCGCGTATCTCGAACGGCACGGCAAGCCGGTGGCCTTCTATAGCGACCGCGCGAGCGTTTTCTACGTCCACAAGCGCGACGAAACGGCGGGTAAAGGGTAAGCGCTCGATTAAGCACACTGAATCCGGATTCTATCGATGCGCCGTCGAGACGTTGTTCAGTGGCCGAGAGTATCCAGCAAGCGCCGCTCTCTTTCGAGCTCTTCCTCAATCTGGCGCCGGTGCTTCGTAAAGGAGCAGAGGATGTCCCGCAGGATGCACAGGAGCTGTTCTGATTGCGACGAATCTCTTCCGCACTCCTTCTGGTCGCTAACGCGCTTTTCTTGCAGGGCGATTCGCTGCAGCGCTTCCGCGATATGACGATCCGCAAGCACTAGCGCGGATTCTTCCTTTCTCAGCGTCATGGCGACCTCCTTTCGGGAGTTGCAGCGGGCCATCGCTGCGGTGACTATCCGAGGATACACCCAGGAATCCAGAGGATAGCGGCGGTCCGCATCGTTTCAGCAGGCCGCAGCGCACCGCGTCTGATCAGGCAGGGTTGACATCCACAGCGGGCCGTTGCGCGAAGTTGAACGGCAGGAGGTCAGTGACATCGTCATGCGGCGCGCGCTGCGGCAGTTGGGTGAGCACATGCAGAAGGTATGCGTAGGGCTCGACGTTGCAGGCCCGACACGTCAGGACGAGGCTATAGATCATTGCACTCGCCCTCGCGCCGGCAACGGTGTCGCTAAATAGCCAGGAAGACCTGCCCGTACAGAATGGCCGAATGTCGCGCTCGATCACGTTATTGTCAATCGGAGCGCGTCCGTCGCTCACATAGCGGCTGAGATACGTCCACTGGTTGCGCGTATACGGTACACCCACATGTACGAAGTGCTCTGAGCGGCTTTGCCCGGCTCTTTAAGCACCTGCACCGTTGTCTCGTCGCCGTGGATCAACTGCTGCGACAGCAGCGTTGCGCGCAGCGCCGAGATAAGGTCAAGTCTGGTGTACAGGCATTTGATTGCCGGCGACTTCAGGCGGCGAGTTTCTGCTGAACCGGTTGGTCGCCTTGCACCGGTTCGCCGTCCCTGAAGGCAATGCCCTCCAGCAACAGCTCGATCTTTTCGGGGCCGTTGACGCGGCGCCAGGTTTTCTCCGCTTCCTCGATTAGTTTGAATGCCAGACCAAGGAAGGTTGGTCGCGACACGCAGTTGCGCGTGCGCGTCGTACGGTGCCGCACCGTAGCGAACGTCGACTCAATCGCATTCGTAGCCGGCATGATAGGGCCTGGTGCCTCATCCATCCCTGCCGCGATTTTTGGCGTATGGTATGACCATCCGGGACAGGGGCACCGGGGAGCACTTCGGGTGGGCAGGCCGTTGATCGTACGATGAGCTGTGAGCTCGTGTTAGTAGTTGGCCGCCCCTGCGACCCGCCCGGTTGCGCTGCGAGCGCGAATCCGTAGTTGTCGTGCTGTCCCACCGGCTCCCAAGGTAACTTTTCGTGGGAGACGGTTATGCGAATTATTGGTCTGGATGTATCGAGATCGGTGACCGAGGTCGCGTATCTCGAGAATGGAATACTGAAATCCGGCGGTCGCGTTGGATTAAGACGCGACGAGCTTGAGCGATTTGCAGCCCAACTCAGGCCGGATGACCATGTGGTGCTGGAGGCCACCGGTAACACTGCCGCTATTGTCGGCGTACTGCAAGCGCATGTCGGGCGGGTGATCGTCGCCAATCCCCTGCAAGTACGGCTGATCGCCGAAGCGCGCGTCAAGACAGACAAGATCGATGCGGCCATATTGGCCCAATTGTATGCCAGCGGCTTCCTGCCGGAAGTGTGGATTCCAGACGAAGCCACGCAGGCGATGCGTCGACAGGTCTCGCGCCGCGCGCAGATCGTGCGCCAGCGAACGCGCCTGAAGAATGAAATCCATGCGGTACTCGCCGCGCACTTGATCGAAAGGTGCCCCGCAACGGACTTGTTCGGCAAGAAAGGCCGTGTGTGGCTGAGTAGCCAGCCCCTGCCCACTGACGAGCGGATGGGCGTCGAGCAACGGCTACGCGAACTCGACCGCCTTGGTAAGGACCTCCGCGAAATCGAGCGCGTGTTGGCACAGTCGGTCATGGAAGATGGGCGACTACGCAGGATGCTCACGATCGCCGGCATAAACACCACGGTGGCCATCGGCCTGCTGTCTGCCATTGGGGATATCGGGCGATTCCGTACGCCGGGTAAGCTTGTCAGCTACTTCGGGCTCAATCCCTGCGTCTACCAGTCCGGATCTCAGCCGGCTAGGCACGGACATATCAGCAAGCGCGGCCGTTCTTATGCGCGCGCCATGCTAGTCGAAGCGGCGTGGGCTGCAGCACAATCGGCCGGCCCGTTGCGCGCCTTCTGAGCGTTCGGGATCAGGAACGCGCAGTGGCCGAGCAGGCAGAGCGAACCTATCAGCGGTTGTTTTCGCGCTGGAAACAGGCCGGCCCCAAAAACTTCCGCTCTCAATGACGGCGGCCACCCACGCAGGCCCGGCGAAACGAAAAAAATATTGGCTACTGGGCTTGTCAATTTCATCCGTCTTCCTACGCATAAAGGATCGACGTGGACAGCAGATTGCCGCTGTCGCTACCGCACGCAAGATTGCGATCACGGTCTGGTACGTGCTCACGCGTGATGAGGCGTTTGCATGGGACCGTCCTGCGCTCACGGCTCACAAGCTGCGCTCGCTCGAACTTCAGGCCGGACTGTCTTCACAGCGCGGAGGTCGCAAGGGTTCAGCCGCCGCATATAACGTAAAGTGTCCTGAATGCGCTGCCGAAGTCACAACAGGGTCGCGCAAAGGCGGATCATTACCCATCTTGTGGAACTTATTCCGGTGTCGGAATAAGTTCCATTACGCCGATGTCCGGATTATGCCGAAGTCCGGCTGCGATACCAGGCTGCTGGCGGCGAACGCACTTCGGGTATCGGCATAATCCCGCTCAGTTGAGCGATGCTTCCTTCTCCGCGTCTGCGAGAAGGAGGCACATCATGTCACATCCATCCAGGGTCCGTATTACCGGACCGCTTGTCTCATTCAGAGACGGCTTCGCTGCCGAGCTGAGCAAACAGGGGTAGACGAGGAGTGCAAAGCTCGCCGCGTGACTCTCCGGAAAGCCATATTCGCCGAATCCCTTGATCTGCTCAAAGATGGCTTCCGCGAACGCCTTGTCGTAGCCGCGCTCCTGCATGCCGTTCACGATGCGATCGTAGTACTGCTGCAGGCCGCCCTTACGCTTCCAGGCCGCCATCGCGCGGCGCAACTGATCTGCTTCGCCCGGCGTAAAGCCTGCAGCCAGGATCGCCACCTGCATGACCTGCTCCTGGAAGATCGGCACGCCGAGCGTGCGGCCCAACGCGATTTCCAATTCCTTGCTGGGATAGGTGACCGGTTCCAGCTTCTGGCGCCGTCGCAAGTAGGGATGGACGGCGCCACCTTGGATTGGCCCAGGCCGCACGATAGCGACTTCGATCACGAGATCGTAAAACTCTCTGGGCTCATGCGCGGCAGCATGCTCATCTGTGCGCGCGACTCGATCTGGAAGACGCCGACCGTGTCGGCGCGGGAGATCATCTCGTAGGTGGCCGCATCTTCCGCCGGAATGTCCTGCATTTCGAAGCGCTCGCCGCGTTGCTCCGAGATGATATCGAGCGTGCGTCGAATCGCCGACAGCATGCCGAGTGCGAGCACGTCGATTTTCAGCAAGCCGAGCGCTTCGAGGTCGTCCTTGTCCCACTGGATCGCGCTGCGCTCCGGCATCGCCGCATTCTCAACGGGGACCAGCCGCGTAAGCTTGCCGCGACTGATCACAAAGCCGCCCGAGTGCTGCGACAGATGGCGAGGAAAGTTGAGGATCTGCGCCGCCAGATTCGCCCACATGGCAATCAGCGGATTCGCAGGATCGAGGCCCGACTCTTCGAACCGACGCAGCAAATCCTGCGAGTGATCGAACCATTGATGGCTCTTCGCGACCTTGTCGACAATTTGCGGATCGATGCCGAGCGCCTTGCCGGTTTCCCGCAGCGCGCCCCGCGGACGGTAGGTCGACACTGCTGCGGCGATGGCCGCGCGATCGCGCCCGTACTTGCGATAGATGTACTGGATGACCTCTTCGCGCCGTTGGTGTTCGAAGTCGACATCGATGTCGGGTGGCTCGCCGCGCTCCTTGCTGATAAAGCGCTCGAACAGCATGTTGCCGCGAGATGGATCGACTTCAGTGACCCCCAGGCAATAGCACACGGCGCTGTTGGCGGCCGACCCTCGGCCCTGACAAAGGATATGTTGGCTGCGCGCGAAGCGCACGATGTCGTAGACGGTGAGGAAGTAGGCTTCGTAGCGCAGCTCGCGAATGAGCTGCAGTTCATGCTCGATTTGTTGCTGCACATTGTGTGGAACGCCGGCAGGAAAGCGCCGGTGCGCGCCGATATAAGTCTCTTGCCGGAGATAGGCTTCATGAGTGTAGCCTTCGGGGACCAGTTCGTCGGGATACTCGTAGCGAAGTTCGTCCAGCGAGAAGCTGCAGCGCGCGAGAATTCTCAACGTTTCGGCAAGCGCATGCGGCGGATAAAGGTTGGCGAGCCGTAAGCGAGAACGCAGATGCTGCTCGGCATTGGGCGCGAGCTCGTACCCGCATTCGGCGACGGGCTTGCCGACACGAATCGCCGTCATGGTGTCCTGCAGGGGCTTGCGCGAGCGCACGTGCATCACGACGTTGCCGGTGGCCACGACCGGAATTCCAGCTCGCAACGCCACCTGTTCTACGATGCCGCGATGAATGTCGTCCATCGCCCGCTGATGCAACGTGAGCCCGATCCACGCACGCGCCGGGAAGGTGTGGCGCAACCAGTCGACTTGCGCAGTCAGCGTCTCTTCATTCGCCGGAAAATCCGGCACCAGAATCGCAAGGCAGTCTGGAACGCCCTTCAAATGCCCGTAGTTCGTTTCCGGCCGGGCAAGATCGTCGGGGGTCAGCAGGTAGCTACCCTTGGCCGCCCGCATGCGCGCCAGCGTGATGAGTTCGAAAGGTTGCCGTAACCTTCGCGGTTCTGCGCCAGCAAGATCAGGCCAAACGCGGGGCCCGAAGTGGGACCAAGAGCGGGGCGGTTTTTGGGACCGCTATCCGCACCGTGACCCGCATGGACCAGACGAAAATACGAGCCGATGACGAGCGGCAGCTTTTCTCCCTTGGCCTGAACATGCGCGCGCACGATACCCGCGACCGAGCACTCGTCGGTGATGGCCAGTCCCGCGTAGCCGAGTTGCGACGCGCGCAGCACCAGCTCTTCACCGTGCGATGCACCGTGCAGGAACGAAAAGTTGCTGAACGCGAAAAGCTCCGCATAGTCCGGCAGGGCCGATGAGGGAGACTCCACAGTGCCACCTGCTTATCCGCTTATCCAAACAGGCCGTGAAGGAACCAGCGCGTCTCTTCGGTCTTGACGCTCGGCCGCTCGCGGTAGATCCAGTAGCAGCTCTTGTCGTCCGCTTCGGCGACGAAATAGTCGCGCGTCACCAGTGCGCCGTCATGCCATCCGGCTTCGATGCGTTCGCCGGTCGACACGAGCTTGAGCGGCGAGCCGTAGAACGGACGATGATTCTTGACCATCAACCGCAACGGCACATGCAGCAGCCAGGTTGGTCGCGGCAGATCATCAGGCGCGGGCGTAGAGGGCGCGAGGGTCGCGGCGTGCGTCCTTGGACTGCCTTGCACGGGCACCCACTGGTTGGCATGTTCCGGGCGACGATCGGGCGCGGGCGCGGGCCGCAGGACATTTTCGGGGCCGAGGCGGGCAGCCAGTAACTCCAGCAGCCGGTTATAGTCTTGCGCGGATCCACCGGGCTCGGGGAACAGCGAATCGCTGGGCGGTTCAGCCGCGCGCACGTCCGAGGCCGTCAGCCGCACGGCGATCACCGCGGCCTCGAGCTCGGTGCGCCCGAGCCGCTCCTTCAAGAGACGCACCAGGTGCTCTTCGTGCCAAGTCGGCTCAGCAAGCGCGATCTCGATCAGGGTCGGCTCGATGGCCTGGCGTCCGCGCTCGTGCTCTAGCGTGATCGTGGCATGAAGCGCACCGGGAACCTCGGAGACCGTTTTGCTGGAGTTAAGCAGCCATCGGCATTCCAGCGAGTTGCTCATAGTAACGAGCTTCCGCCTCGGCCGGTGGGATGTTGCCGATAGGTTCAAGCAGACGTCGGTGATTGAACCAGTCCACCCAACTAAGTGTCGCCAGTTCGACGGCTTGCACATTGCGCCACGGGCCGCGGCGATGAATGACTTCTGCCTTGTAGAGGCCGTTAATCGTTTCGGCGAGTGCGTTATCGTATGAATCGCCTACGCTTCCAACTGACGGTTCAATCCCTGCTTCAGCTAGCCGGTCCGTGTACCGAATAGAAACGTATTGCGACCCGCGGTCCGAATGATGTACCAAACGGTTACCTTCGGCTGGTCGGCGCTCATGTAGGGCCTGCTCCAGCGCATCCAGTACGAAATCGGTGCGCGCTGAACTTGACACTCTCCAACCCACGATGCGTCGCGCGAACACGTCAACGATGAAGGCAACATACGCGAAGCCTTGCCAGGTCGCGACAAGGGTAAAGTCGGACACCCACAGTGCGTTGGGCTTTGACGCCTTGAACTGACGCTGAACATGATCAAGCGGACAAGGTGCGTTTTTATCGCTGACGGTGGTTCGCATCGACTTACCCCGCCGTACACCCTGCAGACCTAGCCGCCTCATCAACCGTTCAACGGTGCAACGCGCAATTCTGAAACCTTCGCGCAGCAACTGTCGCCAGATCTTACGCGCACCGTACACTCGAAAGTTCTCTTCCCAAACGCGACGGATATGCTGACACAACAAAGCATCACGCTGCTGCCGCGCTGGTAGCCGACGAGGATCGGCGCGGCGGGAGGCGTACAGGTAGTAAGTCGACGGGGCGATCGGCAATACTCTGCAGATCGGCTCGACCCCGTAGACCGATCGGTGATCGTCGATGAAAGCGATCATCACTTCGGTCGGCGGTCGAGCTCCGCCTGTGCGAAATACGCCGAGGCCTTGCGCAGGATCTCGTTCGCCTGGCGCAGTTCCCGGACCTCTCGTTCAAGCTCGCGAATTCGATCTTGCTCTTGCTTCGAGGGGCCTGCTCGCACACCACGATCACTCTCAGCCTGACGGACCCAATTTCTAAGAGTCTCGCGCGAACAGCCCATCTTCGCGGCGATCGACTGGATCGCTTCCCACTGCGTAGCGTATTCCGAACGGTGCTCGAACACCATGCGAACCGCGCGCTCGCGAACCTCGGTCGGATACTTCGGCGCAGTCTTGCGTTTTGCTTTGTCGATGCTTTCCATTTCCTCATTCTCTCAGGAGTTGAGGTCTCCGGAAAACCCGGTGCGCTTCAGCTTTGACGCAAAGCCGACGATTGAGCGGTAGACAGGAGCGAGACAGTCATTGCCGTGTTCTCTCCGGTGGAGCGCGAATTGGTACGGTGCGCGTCAGAATGTCGATGACGAGCATCGGCGCGCCGCAGTGTCGACAGATGAAGGTTGGTTGATCAACGACGGCCGCTTCGTGCGGTGATGAGCTGAGTTTGGGCGCAAGGCCGAGCAGCGTGCGAATCTTTGCCAGGTTCACGCGGCGCACCGGGTTGGCGAGCAGTCCATAGTGGCGAATTCGATGGAAGCCGGTAGGCAACACATGGAGCAGGAAGCGGCGCATGAATTCGCCGGGCTCGAGCGTCATGACCTTGTGGCGGGTGCGACCGTTCTCGCGGTAGTCCTTCCAACGGAAGCTCACGCCACGCTCGTCGAAGGCGAGCAAGCGCTGGTTGGAGATGGCGACGCGATGTGTATAGCGTGACAGGTACGCGAGCACCGCTTCAGGGCCCGCGAACGGACGCTTGGCATACACGAACCATTCCGAGGCGCGCAGCGGCGCGAGCCACTGCGCGAAAGCCGCTCGGTCAGCGAGCTGCGCGTACTCACCAAAGAACTGAAGGCGTCCACGGTGATGGGCGTCGGCGAGCGCTTCGAGGAAGCGTCTGCGAAACAGGCGCGAAAGCACGCGCACGGGCAAGAAGAAGCCCGGCCGACAGGCTATCCAGCGTTCCCCGTTGGCTGACAGGCCGCCGCCCGGGACAATGCCGTGCACATGCGGATGATGCGTGAGCGCTGAGCCCCATGTGTGCAGCACGAGCGTGGCGCCAATGTCGGCGCCTAGGTGTTTGGGGTCCGCCGCGATGGTGCGTAGCGTCTCGGCCGCGATGTCGAATAGCAACCCGTAGATGACGCGCTTGTTATACCAGGCGATAGCACTGATCGGTGCGGGAAGCGTAAAGACGACGTGATAGTACTCGACCGGCAGCAGATCAGCCTCGCGCGCTTCGAGCCAGCGGCGCGCGGCACTAGCCTGACACTTCGGGCAATGGCGATTACGACATGAGTTATAGGCGATCTCGGTTCGTGCACAGCCCGAACACCGCAACACATGTCCACCCAGCGCCGCGCTGCGGCACTGTTCGATGGCCGACATCACCTTCAGCTGCCCGAGGCTCAGTGCTACCGTGCGTCGCCACGTGGCCCCGCAGGCGCGGAAGATATCCGCGACCTCTAACATCGGGTCTGACCGCGCGCGTGTTACTCGGTACGCAGGCGCTCCAGCGGGCTGACGACTTTTTGCAGCAAATCGGTGGCGACCTGGGCGTAAAGCGCTGTCGTTTCAAGCTTCTTATGGCCAAGCAGCACCTGAATCACACGGATATCTACCTGCTGTTCGAGCAGGTGCGTGGCAAAACTGTGGCGCAGCGTATGCATCGATACGCGTTTATCGATTTGTGCGGCTTCGGCTGCAGCGCGAATCGCGCGATTCAGCTGCCGTGGAGTCAGCGGGTCAACAGGATCCAGTCCCGGAAATAACCAGCCGCCATCGGGCATCTTGCCTTGAGCGCGCGCCACGCGCCACCAGACCCGCAAGCGCTCGAGCAGCACCGGCGAGAGCATCGCATAGCGATCCTTACGGCCCTTGCCCTGTTCGACGCGCAGCGTCATGCGCTGGCTATCGATGTCGCTCACCTTGAGCGCGACCACTTCGCCGGCCCGCAACCCGGTGCCGTAGGCCAGCGACAACGCCGTCTGATGCTTTAAATTACCGGTTGCCGCGATCAGTCGCCGGACCTCGTCGGGGCTAAGGATAACCGGCAGTATGCGCGGCACACGCACTGGCTGCATTCGAGCCATCAATTCCGGCTTCTGAAGCGTGATCTCGAAGAAAAACTTCAACCCAGTGATCGCGGCATTGAGGGAAGCGGGCGACGTTCCGCGATCGACCAAATACAACTGGTAGTTTCGCAGGTCTTCGACAGTCGCCGTATCGGGCGAGCGCTTAAGGTATCGAGCAAATTCACGCACAATGCGCAGATAGCCTGTTTGAGTTGCGGGAGAAAGCTGGCGCATGCGCATGTCGTCCGTCATGCGCTGACGCAGCGGGCTGACGCCCGGTTGAGTGGAGGTCATGATGCGGCTCCGTTGAGGAACGAGGCGGATTGCCCCGACCATCAACATACGGAATCGCGCCGAAGCCCTCTCAAGGCCCGCCTAGTCGGGCCGTAGCCCCCTACCGCGCGAGCGGTTTCGTTCTACGACCCATAGGCGACGCTCGCACTTCCGTCGTCCCAACGTCGGCTATCGGAAGGTGAGCCGCCCCTCGCATCGTCGCATTAAGTCGCCCCCATCGCCTTGCTCTCGCACGCGATTCGTCAACTCCAGGATCTCGAGGAAAAAAGAGTGATGCGTTGCAAGTGCGAAACCTCGGTGGAGCTGACCGTCCCTCACTACAGCCCACAGCTACTCACCCGGCTAGCCGATGTCACGATACGTTGAGGGCGCGGCGAACAGCTAAAAAGCGGTCGATCTCATTAATTCCATGCTTAATAGCTGACCGCTGAGCCTCGTGCCGGCTGTCAAACCGGCCCAATAGGCCGCTGGCCACTTGATCACCGCTTGGTAGGCGCACAATCACCATGGCGGCAAATGAGGTTCCGTCCGGCACTGCCAATCCGGTCACCAAGAATCCTTTGAACCCCAACTCGATTGCATCTTTCATCAGGGTCGCCTGTCTGGCGTATCCGTGAATGAAACGGCGTGACACCCCATAGGTGGCGGGCCGGACGTCACGCGGCTCCGCCGTCCGGTGGGAGGAAGGGAAGCGTCTATAAATCCGTCCTGACGAGGTAGGCCGTTTCGGCCAGCCCCATGTAAATTAAGGAAGTTGCAAGCCGGCAGACGTTTGATTGAAGACCCGATTCCAAACGAATCAAAAATCGTCGCTCACCGACTCGCTGGCATTCCTCCAATGTCATCCCGAACCGACACGCTGCCGATAAGAAATCAGCGGCCGTCGCCCCAGGTTGGGTCACTGCATCGATCTGGAAGTTCATCGCGGTGCCGGGCTCAGCTTCGGTCCACGCTTGTTCGCGTGCCATGCAAGCCGTGTGAGCAGTTCCCATGCCTTTAACTCGACCAGGGTCTCGGCCCTCTCATCTGTGTGAAACGCGCCCAACGCCAGCGGCTGAAGCCGAGCGTCGCCGTGACGGCGTAGAGACGATGCGCGCCTCATCGGCGGACACAACGAAGTCGCATTGCATCTGGCACCCCGGATCGGTTTCAAACCGCACGAGAGGGCGAGGCTTTCCCACCATCTTGTGAAGCTTCATCAGCGCCTGAAGACTGCGCAAATGCCCGCCGTAGCCAGCACGTAACGCTCGAAGCAGCGCAGGCGTTGCGATCGTCTCGGGCGCGGCGGCTAGCACGCGCTCAACGACATACGTTTCGGACGCACCAAAGCTTGGCCGGGGGGCTCGCTGCTTATAGCGCGGCACCTCTTCTGCCGACGAATACCGCGTCTCCGTGTTGCGCGAAAACGCCCAGGCGACGCGCGATCTCGCGTTCGGATACGGCCCTGAGCTTTGAGCACATGGACTTGCATCCACGGTTCCTTCCGAAGCATCGCCGGCCTTTTGTGCGCAAAAGCCCGACTGTTTTGAGGGGGACTCAGTTTTACGTCGCGAGGGCTGGCCCGTGCTCCTGACGCCCTTTTCCTTGGCAATTTCCCGTCCGTTGACTAAGCTTGGGATTGCGCCCTGGTCGGCGCTGTTCGTTGATCCCCACTTATGGGCCCGCCCCGCTAGGCGGGCTTTTCTTTGCCTAGTCCCTCGGTTCTGACTTTGCTGTCTCTCTCAATGAGGCGGAGCGTAGTGAGTCAGTCCGTCCGTAGGCCCCCTGTCGCGAGGGGACCTGTTGGCAAGGTGGGGCAACTCGTAGAGTTGTCCGGCTTGTCGATGGGACGCGGGATAACCGGTTCGACAACACGGCGACGCAGTTGGCCGGGAGTCTTTCACGCAACAAACCGCAAAGAATAGGTCGATCGCAGGTCAGCCGCGTGGCGAAGTGTTAGGCTGGACAAAAGGTAAGCGACGTGGGTATCCGCGCGCATGTCCGATCCGGCCACCCCGATATGCAACCGAGACCCGCCACCGGTCATTGCTCGAGTTGAGTAGCCGATCTGCCGACGCCCGTCGCCAGCGTACGCCTACCCTCAAACGACATGTTTCGTCAGCAAGAGCTCGCCGCTACAGCTCCGGGTTTACCAAGTCGCCGCTAACAATTTCGTCGCCGCGCCGGTGCGCCGCAGCCGTCGCTTCGGCTTTGCTTGGGAACGGGCCGATTTGCTCGACGCCGTCAAACGGGTAAAGCAATTTCCCGTCCGTCATCCTCACTACTTTCAGCGTGCCATAGTACCCGCTCGCAGTGGTGCCGCGATACGACGCGTATATCCGAAAATCATCTTCCGTCGCGCCAGGCGCCGGCGGAACTCTTTTTGTTGGGAACAAAGCAAGTTTCGGGCGCTTGCCCGTGACATGTGCCATATGGCCCCGACTTGTTTCACTTAGTGATGGCCACCTTTTAGACGCAAGAACGGTGCCGCGCAACATCGACCCTGTTCGAACATCCAATTCTGAACGATCGCCTGCCAACGTTGGTTCACATTTCGCGTGCGACCGCCTGTTGTGCCGAACGTGTGTCCAACCGCATATGCCGACGTGCTACGCCAGCTGCACCAGGTCGTCGGTGGTGAAGTCAGCCCGCCAGGCACCCCTCTGGGCAGCCGTTGCACGGCTGCCCACCGTCCGCTTTGCGTCGTATCGGGCACCGTGGCTGCGCCGCAGTGGATATTCGGCCACATGCGCGGCGCTCGGGCGACATGGCTCCGCCTCATCTTGGCACCCCATCCGCCATGCGTGCCATTAAATCATTCGACGCTAACGGTTACTGCCGGTCAACCGCTTTCGAAAGCGATTAACCGGGCCTCCTTCGAGGGACGAAGCGACGCAATGTGGCATATGATCTGCGAGGGTCCGCAAAGGTTCTGCGACCGCCAGATTCGCCGTCGAGGAGCGTGCCTAGGCGAGAACAAAACGCGAGCAGTTGTCGCGAGTAGCGACGTCAACAAGCAGCGCACGCGGCGGTGCTCGGTATCATCTGAGGGCCGTGCAGAGAGGATGCACGCGACGCCGTACTAAGAACATTTTGAGTACGCTTCAACGCTACGGGACTGTCATTGAAACAGCTGGGCTCTGCGAATTTGGTCGAGCACAGTGAGCGCCTTTGTCGCTGCGCCATCAGTTCTAGCCCTCGAGCGGTAATTACTTTCTGGCGGCCTCCCGACGGCGCTACGACGGCAAGAACCGACGGGCTCCTAATCGGGCCTCGCCAACTTCCGGCGTTCAGCCGCCTTGGGAGTCTGGGCGCCGCAGTCCTGACATCCGCAACGCGGCGCAATGAACTTCGGGTTTCGGAGACGGCGGACGCGCCTTGACCACGCGAAGCGTCCCCCGACTCCATATTCTGAGTGGTCGCCTCTCGGCCGGCCCCTGTCTGAGGCAAGATTGTCAACGGGAGGGTGAGGTCAAACCGACCGACCACATGAGCACACTCCTTCAACTTTCGCTGCGGTTTGCTGAAACCGAAATTGCCTGCCCTGTAGTAGGACAAGCCAAGACGGATGACCCGACGGCCCTAAGCGTCGCTACTATGCGGTTCGCTGAAGGTAACGATCCTCTCGTGTATCGCAATGCAATGCCGGACCAGGTTCGGCCTCGATAGAAGGTAGCGCTTCAACGGCGTATCAATGTCGTAGTAATAGATGTTTGCGACGCAGCCGTAGATCGCGGCATCGACCGTGGCCGGCTCTGGCCCGAAGACAAAGCCGCTGTGGCCCATCAGATCGGCTACGACGCGCAGGTCGGCGATGCCGCGCTCGTACACCTGATCCGGCTCATAGCGGCCGATGCCCTGATAGTGGTATCGCAGCCGGTTGTACTCGCTCGCGGCTTCGAGTGCACTCGCAGCGACTTCTGGGTGCGCCGCCATGAAGGCAGAGCAAAAAGCCGGGCGAAAACGCTCGTCGCGCCACCGAGAGAAGCTCATCGGCCAGTACAGGTCGTCCAGTGTGCGTCGCACGAAGAAGTCGAGATTCGCTTGACCTGGTGAAAGCGCTCTGTCGATGCCTAGATCGTCTTTGCGCTTGAGATAGTCGATGATCGCATCGCTATCGCCGATGGATTCCTCGCCGTCGACCAGATACGGCAACTGCCCTCGCGGCGCCGCTTTCGTATCGAGAATGTGCTTGTGCTCGAAGTCGAGGCCGCACAAGCGCATGAACGCATAGACCTTCAGGCCGAACGGATTGTTGTCGGCGACGCCGAACAGGTCTGGGTAGGAATAGAGCGTCGGCATGGAACTCCCCCGTGATGAAAACATGGAGCGACCAGCGCCGACGAGTTTGTAGCCGGGCGCAGTGAGCGATCATGACACATGAGCCAATCAGATTGCGGCCCTTCGAACGCAAAGTTTGAATGGACGTGATGGGCGCCGGCAGTGGACAACCGCGGGATGGAAAAGATGCGACGATGCGAGAGATCATTACGGCGTGGCCGTCGATATGGACGGCGTTTCGCAAACGCACCGCTTCGACGAGAGCGTTGGAATGACCGCAACCTTCCCAATCGGACGTCTGATGCTCTAAAAGCGACCGCTCGTTTCTAGCGCCCATGCAACCGGAGGCGCAGGTTCGCAACGCCCGGCGCAGTACTGGGAACACACTTGCAGCAATCCGGGAGTGCTGGCCGCGGGCGCGGTCGTGAACCAGCTTCTCATCGGACGCTGCACGCCTTCGCCAGCCAAAGCGTCGTAGGGGTAAGCGGCATACTTCAAGTCCACTGCCAGCTTTTCCACTGCGCATCTCAAAAGAGCGGACCGCTCGCTTGACGGGTGCAATCGACACAGAGCCTTCATAACCCGATTGCGCTCAGTCGCTAGCCGCGCCGAAAGCAAGAGCGTCTGCTGGAAGACGAAGTAGAGCGGCGCTCGCGAGTCCTCTGGGAGCCGAGTGAGAAGCGGGAGAAGAGGCGGACTGACCCCGGTCCAGTTCGCTGCGCCGACCATCACGCAGGCTAGGCGTGCCCACTCGCTTTTCGAAAGACCGAGCACTGTGTCCTCCGCGCTTCCCGACGCCAGTTCGATGACCTGTTCAAGACCCTTCGCTCCCTTGGCTCGATTCGCTTTTACGCACATCACCATAAGGTTGCCGGGTGCATAGGCTCCATCATTGTTGATCCTATCGACCGACCAGTCGCTTTCGACCAAAGCAGCATGTGTCATGGCGATCAAGGTGATCGGACGCATCGCGCAGTCGATCTTTTTTAGGTAGGCAGGAGTTACTTCCTCGTCGAGAATTCGGCGGCGTCGAAAGGCGTTCAGCCGAAGTTGCAACCATTTGGACACGAAGCGATCGGGGACATGCTGCGGAACGCGAAAATGCAGGCGGCCCGCGCGGTACCCAGCCAGTACACTCGGCTCGCTCGATGCGCAGTCCAAGACACGACCGAAGCGGGCGAAATCCCAACCGATGTCAAATCCGGTTTGCGCAACGTTGACAGCTTGCATCGCGCTGGCCCTCGCAACTTGTCCCGTCCCTAAATTAGCGATCTGAGGGAGACCGCCTGACACCAGATCATGCGGAGCAATGCAAGTGCCATCGTGCGTAGCCGACTGCCCAAAGTGCAGCGGACAGTGGTCTTTATATGAGGCTAACGGCCGTTGGAGCGTCAACTTCGGGCATCGCTGACTGTCAAACTGGCCGGGCTAAGACGGTCCCACCCGCAGTTCGCTCGCCGCAAAACGGTCATTGAACGAGCGCAGATGGCTCCTCGTCCATCCGAATTGGACGAGAATCTCGACCGTCGCTTCATGGCCGATTGCTGGATGTCGCAAACAGCCGTT
The DNA here is from genome assembly GCF_022879615.1 of Caballeronia grimmiae. NCBI lineage: Bacteria > Pseudomonadati > Pseudomonadota > Betaproteobacteria > Burkholderiales > Burkholderiaceae > Caballeronia > Caballeronia grimmiae. Next base: position 27,617 of record NZ_CP084276.1, on the reverse strand, counting down.
GTTAGGCGGTCCACCTCGCAACCCTGGATTCGTCTGACTGACCGCTTCGGAGACGGCCGTGTGACCGGAGTGGGTCGGAAGTGTAATTCGCGGTGAAAGCTTAGGCGGCCGTGAGATTCCCGCTGCAACGCGGTTCTCGTTTTGTGGGATGCAACTACTAGTCTTCGCGCTTGCCGCCCTGGCAAACTTCACCAAGCTCAGCGATTTGCATGAGCGGTGTCCGACGCGACGGTAGATCACTAGTTACTCGAAAAGTCCGCGTGGGTGAGTCGGACGGTTTGCGTCGGATGCGGCAGCAGCTTACGCCGTGCGACCGCTTCAACGCGCGCAAACCCGTTCCCGAATACGCTCACCATACGAGCATCGTCCGCATCGCGTGGTAACCAGAAGAACACCTCTAAGCATCTGTAGTACGCGCGTCGGCGTCCGTACTCTTGGCGCTCCCGCCACTCGCAGCGCTTGCGCCAGTCATAAGTCGACGCGGATCCCGCTAGATCTGGGCCCGAGTGTCCCGTTTAAGCCGGCGCTTCCCGCTGCCGCAAACCCGCACTGCCGCCGTGCGTTAAAGCGGCTCAATTAGTCAGTCGGGTGAAAGTGATGTTTCGAAAGATCAAGGTTTCATCGGGTTTGCTCGCTGTATTGGTGGTGTTCTGCGTGTTCCAGCTCGCGACCGAAGGGCTCGGGTTCTGATCGCTCTCGCGCACGCACGACGATGTCGGCAACCTGTCCAACATCGCGCTGAAGCAGGTCAACGCGGTCAACAAGACCACGCAGCACTTGATGGACGCGCGCATCAACCTGTCGCGCGCAGGAACGGGCATGGTGCGCGGCGGCGCCGAGCCGGTCGAGATCGTGCAGCATGCGCGTGAAGAGATCGCACTCGCCGACAAGTCGTTCTCCGCGTTCCTCGACGCGCCGAAGACCGGCAACGAGAACGTCGAGCGCATGACCGCGCTGAAGGCGAAGTACGCCGAATACGCGAAGGCGCTGTCGGAACTCGTGCAATATCTCGATTCCAATAACCTGCAGGCGTTTCTGGACCAGCCGACGCAAGGCTTCCAGGACCGCTATCTGGCCGAGCAGCAGAAGTTCGTCGATTTCGGCAATGCGTCGAGCAATGCGTATCTGGAATCGATCGATACGCGCTACGGATTGTTCCGCGCAGTGGGTTTCGCAATCGCCCTGGCGCTCATCGCGGGCGTCGCGCTCGTGCACGTCGCGCTGCGCCGTGGCGTGATCGCGCCGCTCGAGGAAGCGGGCCGTCACTTCGAACGCATCGCGCAGGGACGTCTGGACGAGCGCATCGCGGATCGCGGAACGAACGAAATCGGCCGTCTGTTCGCGGGCCTTGCGGCAATGCAGGCGAGCGTCGCGAGCACGGTGAAGACCGTGCGCGAAACGTCGGAGTCGATCAACTTCGGCGCGGATGAAATCGCAAGCGGAAACGCCGATTTGTCCGCGCGCACCGAAAACCAGGCTGCATCGCTGGAAGAAACCGCATCGAGCATGGAAGAGCTGACGGCGACCGTGCGACAGAACGCCGATCACGCCCGCGAAGCCAACACGCTCGCCGGCGATGCGCTCGAAGCCACGTCGCGCGGCTCCAGCGTCGTCGATGACGTGGTCAAGAAGATGCGCGGGATCGCGCAAAGCTCGGACAAGATCGCCGAGATCATTTCGGTGATCGACGGCATCGCGTTCCAGACCAACATTCTCGCGCTCAACGCGGCCGTCGAAGCCGCGCGGGCGGGCGAACAGGGGCGCGGCTTTGCCGTGGTCGCGGGGGAAGTGCGCGGGCTTGCGCAACGCTCGGCGCAATCGGCGAAGGAAATCAAGGAACTAATCGGGGAATCGGTCGCGCAGGTCAGCGACGGCTCGGTGCTCGTCGAACGGGCCGGCGCAGCCATGCGCGATGTTTCGTCGTCGATTTCGCGCTTGGCCGCACTGAAGTTTGCAATTCGTGGCTATCTGCAGTTGTAAAGGGAAAGTCGCCATTGGCCCTTTTTCCCAGGTAATGAACGAAATGACAGCGGCCAATTTTTACCTCTCGTTTCCAGCGCGCACCGCCTCTAACTACTGGCCTGTCGGCGCCAAGCAGTTCGAGCGCACGCTGTAACAGGGCCGCCTGCGCTGTGCCGTCCAAAGACGATTTCTCCGACGCTCGCTATAACCGAAGCCCGGTCGATCGAACGAAATCACCCGGTGGTCCTCAGCGAGCATGCCCGTCACGCCGCTAGCCTCGAAATCCTGCAGCAGCACGGTATTGCCATGCTGAAGCACTACGCATGGAGCCCTCCCCGTATCGGTGTAGCGGAGCCGAACGCCATCAACATCGGTGAATCGGCCATCGGTGGGTCCTCGCGCTGGGCTCGTTCCGCCTTATAGCGGTTCCAGATAGCATTCGCGATTGCGGTAGTTGCCGCCACTGCCAGAGCGGCTACTGCGGGGGGGCGGAGTTTTACGTTTGGGAAAAAGATTGGACATCAAAATTCTCGATGACTGTCGGTTGTTGGAACGCCAATGCCGCAAGTTGGACGATGGTTAGAGCAGCGGAGCACGTCGCTCTTGAACAAGCGCAAAACATTGGAGAGGCGGGGAAGACCGTCGTGCGTAGCGAGCAGGCGCATCTTCTAACGCATATCGTTAGGAAACCGAAGCACACTGTGTTTTCAGTGGTAGAGTGTTGAGGTTGATAGGGCATCGGCGATACCCCGGGGGGCGAAGCGGATGGAGCGAATGCCTTATCCGCGGCTTCTGGTGCCCGGAAGTTCTAGAGTGCCGCTACGCCAAGCGTCCGGCGTATATTCAGAGATTTGGCGCTAAGGGGCATGCTATCTCGCTTAATCGGCTTCGCCTGTTTTCGGTGATAATAGACACGGCGTCTGCTGATAAGCGGCGCGCAGACTTTTTCATCACCGAAACGGCTGATCAACGCACCGAAATCCGCAGTCTGGCAGGAGGCGCTGATGAAGCCGGAGCGGGAGCGCATCTCTTACGCTATTCGCCGCATCAATGCGACGGTGGACCGTTTTCTGTTCGCAACGACCATCGAGGAAAAGAGGCAGGCAATCAAGTGGGCGCGGGCATGGGGGCGCTGGGCCGGCTTGATTGCGTTGCAGCAATGCAGTGAACATGAACGGCGGCGCCGGTAGTCCGAGTTGTCGCCGGCTAGTCTTGCCAATCGTCACCGGCATGAGTTCCAAAACGGTGCGAGAAAATCCCATCCGCCCAAAAGAGGCTTTTTTGAAAAAACGGAGTGGGTAACGGTCTTCAGCGGACCCGCGACTTGAATGCGGAGAAGTCGAGCTTGCCTGCGATGTAAAGCAGGACGGTTCGCATGGTTCCGAAGCGAGCGTATCGGCACCGCACCACTGTTGCAACGTCCCGGAAACGACATTGATTTTCTTGCGCTCGAGGATTTCGGGAAGCGGCATAAGGATTGCGAAGGAATTTAGCCACCGCCGATGCCGCCCGCCGATCGATCGCCAAGTGTTCGCAAATTTTTCGGAGAATGAGACGTCACGAAGTGGACGCCCGCCCGTCAGTCGCGCTGAGGGTAACGCGCGTTGCTTTAGGCCTCGCCTTATTGGTCAGGGGTCGTTCTTCGCCGTCGGAGGCGCGAAGCTCGCGTCGTTGCACGGCAGCCTGTATTTCCTAGTTGCGGGTATCTTGATCGTACTTTCCCCCGTGCAACTTATGCCGATGAAATCGTCCGCAATACTCCTTCACGGCTTCGTATTCATCGGCACGCTGGTCTAGGCTCTGATCGAAGTGGGCCTTACTTTCTGGCCGCTCGTGTCGCGCTTCTATGCTGCCCGTCGGCTTGATGGTGCTGACACTGCTCACGTGGCCAGCGATGCGACGGCTTGCTTCGGGCCAAGCTGCGAGCAAGGTTGCTTACGGTCTCCCGCCGCTCATCGCATTGTGCATGGGTGCGACGTTCGTGCAGATATTCCGACCGCAATCCGACGGTCGCATCCAACGGAATGCCGAAACCGCTGCGGCCGATTGCGCCGGCTAAGGCCTAGAAGGACTGGAACAATTACGGCAACACGCCGGGCGGAAGCCGCTTCGTCGCCCTGAACCGGATCACCCGCGACAACGTGAACGACCTCCACGTTGCGTGGACTTTTCACACCGGTGATACGCCTCTAAGCCCGACTGGCAACGGCGCTGAAGACCAGGATACACCGCTGCAGATCGGCGAACTGCGAGGCAAGCTCGAACAGGGTCTTGTAGCCTGTCGCCGAGATCCTCGATGGGACAGATGCACCAGGTGCTCGGCGTCCAGACCGAGTCCTTGGCTTTGAAGTTATGGCTGCCGTTTTCGTTGCTCACATAGCTCGCGCCGACGTCGCAATACCGCAATACCGAGCATCGTCACGCTGCTTTGCGCACGGCGCGCGGAGTGAGCGCGGATGCAGAGGGTCGTATAACCGCGGAGCTGGCATGCAGTCGGTATTGGAGCCTGACCGGCCAATTCACGTCATTCGCATGAGATCGGTCGCTGCCGTTTAAACGGCGCGTATGCTCCAGTAAGCCAGTAAGAGACTTTGCGACCGCCGTTTGATGAGCGTTCGGAAAGGCTCGCGGAAGGGGCGGCTAAGGCTGCGGGGCACGCCTGACTACGGGCCAATGCCTTGCAGCTTCGATCGGTTCCATTGCTACAAGAGACGCTTCGAACTGCACTTTCCTACACGCAACAACCGTTGAATATGGCATAGTTCCCGGAACGGCAGGAGGCGGCCGCGAATATATTTCCTCGTCTGGACGCGAAGCGGCTTGGAGGAACCTAGAACCGATCGAGACGCATTGCCCGTCCGATTGTCAGGTGTATGAATGGATTGATGAGCCTACAACGCCGACTGTTCTACAAGGGCAGTGTCACGGAACTTCTAAGATGCAAGATAAATCAAGGGAAGAAGCGGTTCGCGAGCGCGCTTACCGGCTGTGGGAAGCAGATGGGTGTCGGGAAGGCAGCTCCGACTACTATTGGTATCTAGCCATTGAGCTTCTTGAGGAGGAGGCGCAACTTTCCAGAGAGATGTCGCAATCGTTGCTAGCGTGGGCTAACACGAGGCAGCATTCACCAACTATTGGGCACAATGGCGCGCCCCACGACTCTGCATGTAGGGACGCACCGGGCGAAGGTGCTCTCAGCCCGAAGAACAAGGAAGGCAGCACGAAGGCAGCGCAAAGATCTAAGGCCAAGGCCGCTAGCCTAAAAGGCGACTCGGGTCAGTGCAGGAAGAAGGAACGCAGTTACGTCACGCGCTAGCCAACGCTTCGGTTGGGGATTGTATTGGCCGACTCGATCGCTAAGCGCGTGACCGCTATGATCGCGATCTCTAAGGGCGCTATCTCGGCGCGAAACACTGGCGCGTCGGCGCTGTGCGTCGTCTCCGCCAGAGAAAGTTGCTCCTGCGCAAGGAGCAGCTTCTCTTCCAGGCGTCGAACCGCTGACCACAGCGCATTCTCGGCACCTGAGCGTTGCTCCGCCTCGAGCGCCATCGCAGAAAATGCGTGGCCTGTATGGCACCGATACCTGAGTGGGTAACCCTCTCCAATGCGCCAGATGACGCCGCCACAGTCCGGGCAGGTCATACTCGTTCGGTGTCCAAGTCGTTCCAGCTCGGCTGGTGTCGAATGGCCGGTGGCGGCAATTTTTAGTTCAAGCGTGGCGCGTTCCCTTTCGTTCATATCAAAGCCCTTGGACGAGGAGTCTGTCAACGCCTTGACGATGGCCGGGCCTATGTCCTCGATCGGAGCGACCACGTCCGGTGGAACAGCTTTTAGGGCAGCTTGGGGCATATCAGGTGCGACGCACGTCGACGGGTCCTGAATAATGGTGTAGCCGCCGCAGGCGTGAATAGCCTTTAGTCCCGCAGCGCCGTCATCGAGCTTTCCGGTGAGGACAACGCCTATAGCACGGTCACCAAAATTGACGGCTGCGGAGCGAAAGAGGGGATCAGCCGCCGGACGCGCAAAGTTTTCTTTAGGCGCAGTCGAAAGAACAATTCTTTCATCGGCCAGCAGCATGTGCCTGTCAGGCGGGGCAATGTACACCGTCCCTACAGCGATGGCTTCGCCGTCCGAGGCATGAACCACCGGCAGCCGGCTATCTGCGGCAAGAATCTGGGGAAGCCGACTGGGCCAGGCGCCGATATGCATGACGACAAAGATACTCGCCGGAAAATCAGCTGGCAACCCAGAGACGATTGTTCTAAGCACGTCAAGCCCGCCCATCGACGCTGCGATCACGACAATACAACGGCCACTTAATGTTTTGCTCACGTTTGGTCCTCCGTGCTACAAAGCAGCAAACCGTGAGCCTATCGAGAGCAGCGCATCACGATCTTGTCGCGCATCCGGCCCGAGTTCCGGATTCGAGGACATTGGCCTACGAAACGCCATCCAAATGGTCTCAGCAAACTATTGCACGGTCCGGCTGAATCCGCCATCCCTTGCCGACGTCCGAGGCCATAGAACGACCGGTTGTTCATAATGGAACCGCTGTCCTCGATGACGGGGTAATATCAGATGTTACCCAGCCATCGGTGAGTAGACCATGCCCAGCAAATACGCATTGAGCATCAGCGTGACGGAGCATCTCTCCGCATTCATCAGATCGGAAGTTGCTACCGGTCGCTATAGCTCGGCCAGCGAAGTCGTCCGCGCGGGGCTACGGCTATTGGAGGAGCAGGCGTCGAACTACGCATCGTCGGGTAGCAAGAAAACTGCGCGATCGAAGCGAGCCGCACCGGCGCAGGGCAAGGCACGCGCTGCGTTGGAGAAAGCATGACATCAGCGGCCAATTTTCCGATCGTGGGCGTGGGCGCCTCTGCTGGCGGGGTTGAGGCACTGGAAGGCTTCTTTCGCGGCATGCCTGAAGCGCCCGGATTGGCGTGTGTGATCATCACCCATTTGAGCCCCGATCGCGAGAGCATGCTTCCGGAGATCGTGGCGCGCTTCACGGCCATGCCGGTGCGCGTGATTACCGATAACACGGTGATTGAAGTCGACACTGTTTATCTGTTGCCGACTGACGCCGTGGTAGGCGTGGAGCATCGCAGGCTGCACGTACATGCGCAGGATGCACGTCGGCGGGAGCGCAGGCCCATCGATCTATTTTTTAGCGCACTGGCGACCGCCGTCGGCGAATTGTCCGCCGGCGTGGTGCTCTCCGGCGGCGACTCGGACGGGACACTGGGTATCAAGGCCATCAAGGAGCGCGGCGGGCTCACTCTCGCGCAGGTGGCCGACGGGTTCGGTCCTCATCACCCCAACATGCCCGAGAGCGCAATTTCCAGCGGTCTGGTTGATTTCGCCATACCCGCGGAGGAGATGGGCGCCAAATTGGCTCGTTTTGCGGCGGGTAGATTCTTGCTCGACAAGCTGTCCGGAGCTTCCGATGCGCAGATCGCGAGTGCCGCTTTTGACGAAGCTCGCAATGCGATCTACACAATCCTGCGTCACCAGGTCGGCCATGATTTCAGCGGCTACAAGGTAAGAACCTTCCTGCGCCGTGTGCAGCGGCGCATGCAAGTCCTGGAGGTGGAGACGCCGGAAGCGTATGTCGCACGACTGTCCAACGACGCGCAAGAGGTCACGGCACTATTTCGCGACCTGCTCATCAATGTCACCAGCTTCTTTCGCGATGCTCAGGCGTTCGAAGCGCTCTCGGATGTTGTCTTACCGAAACTGTTCGAAGCGCGCGGTGTCAACGACACCATCCGCGTTTGGGTGCCCGGTTGTGCGACCGGCGAGGAAGTGTATTCCATCGCCATGCTCATGCGCGAGCACATGGACCGGTCCGACCAGGCGCCGCGTGTGCAAATCTTTGCCACCGATATCGACGACGCGGCGCTCGGCGTGGCGCGCTCGGCACGTTATCCGCTGCCGTTGCTGGATGGCGTGTCGGACGAGCGGCGCCAGCGATTTTTCATCCCCGACGGCAGCAGTTATGTTCTCGCAAAAGAAGTCCGCGATCTCTGCATCTTTTCGCCGCACAGCGTGATTCGTGACCCGCCGTTCTCACGGATCGACCTTGTCTCGTGCCGCAATCTGCTGATTTACTTCGGCGCAGAGATTCAAAACCAGGTCATTCCGACTTTCCACTACGCACTTCGCCCCGATGGCTACCTGTTTCTCGGTACGTCGGAAGGCGTCAGCCAGTTCGACGAGTTGTTTGTACCGATCGAAAAGAAGCACCGGATCTTTCGCCGCCGCGCTGACGTGTCGCCGCAGCTTCGCGTGCCGTTGTCGGTGTCGTCGCTCAAGATCGGTCACATCGCCGGGCTTGCACCCGGCCGCCCTGCGCTGACCGGTGCGTCGCTGCGCCTCGTGGTCGATAACCACATGCTGGAGCGGTTCACGCCACCTCATGTGCTCGCTTCGCGCGATGGCGATGTGCTGTACTACTCCGCACGCACGGGCAAGTACCTGGAGGCCGCAGCCGGTGCGCCGACGCGCCAGCTATTCACCATGGCGCGCAAGGGACTGGGGCTCGATCTGCGTTCGGTGTTCCGCGAGGCCGTCGAGTCGGGTCGACAGGTCATACGCGAAGGCGTGGTGATCGAGAGCGAGGACGGCCGCGTACAGGAGATCAGCCTGACCGTCGAGCCGCTGACCGACCAGACCAACGGCGAGCGGATGTACCTCGTGGTCTTCAACGATCAGGGGCCCGTGCTTTCACGGGAAGAGGCGCTCATGCGCGCCCAGGCCACGCACGAGCGGACCGCCGTGCAGGTCGAGAAGGAGTTGCGCGACACCCGTGAACGCCTGCAGTCGATGATCGAAGAGTATGAGACTGCGCTCGAGGAGCTCAAGTCATCGAACGAGGAACTGGTGTCGGTCAACGAGGAAATGCAGTCGTCCAACGAAGAGCTGGAGGCATCGAAGGAAGAACTCGTGTCGCTCAACGAAGAGTTGCACACGGTCAACCTCGAACTGAGTCGCAAGATCGAGGCGCTCGATCGCTCGAACAGCGACTTGCAGAACCTGTTCGAGAGCACGTCGGTCGCCACCGTATTCCTCGACCGTAATCTCGTGATCCGTTCGTTCACGCCAGCGATGGACCGTATTTTCCACATTCGCACGATCGACCGTGGACGTCCGATTACGGAGCTTGTTACCCGGCTGGAGCTGCCCGGACTGGAAGCTGATATCGAGGCGGTGCTCAATACCGACGAGCCGCGGGAGCGCCATGTGTGCAGCAGGGACAGGCTCACGCATTTCCTGATGCGCCTTGCGCCCTATCGAAACAGCGAACGAAAATCCGACGGCGTCGTGATTGTCTTCGTCGACGTAACGGGCATGGTGCATGCGGAAGAGCGGCAGAACTTGTTGATTGCCGAGCTGCAGCACCGCACTCGCAACCTGCTCACAGTGATCCAGTCGATCGCACAGCAGACGCTCAAGCAAGACGTCGCACTAGAAACCTTCAACAGCCGCCTGGCAGCGCTCGGTCGTCTGCAAGGTCTCATCGGTGAAGCGGACGGCAACCTCATCAACCTCGGGGACATCGTGAAGCTCGAGTTCGATGCACTCGGCGTCGCAGGCAGCGACCGCATTGTCCTGGGTGGGCCAGTGGTGCCACTTGGCTTTCGCAACGTGCAAACCATCGCGCTGGTTTTACACGAACTGACCACAAACGCGGTCAAGTATGGTGCCTTGAAGGAGAAAGCGGCTCGGCTCGAGGTGCGCTGGAAGGTCGAGCCCGAAGGGCACGATGCCGCGTCTCTCGTCATCGACTGGATTGAAAGCGGTGTTTCGGTTCCACCAGACAGCTCGAAGACCGGTTTCGGGCGGCAGTTGATTGAGAAAGCACTGCGATTCACGCTGCGCGCGCGCACGAATCTCGCTTTCGCTCCGGATGGCGTGTTTTGTCATATCGAAATACCGTTACCGTCGGCGAACTCGCATGATGCATAGAGGGCGGACATGAATGAACAGGCGAGGATACTGGACGGTCGAAGAATCATGGTAGTCGAGGACGACTATCTGGTGGCGCTCGGGCTTTTAACCGTATTGGAGGAAGCCGGAGCTCACGTCGTCGGGCCGTTTGCCAGCGCGCAGGAAGCGGTCGCGCTGCTCGAGCAGGGCTGCGAAATAATCGACGCGGCGGTCCTGGACGTTGATCTGAACGGCGCGAAATCGTATCCGGTGGCTGAGGCGCTCGCGTCGCGGGACATCCGTTTCATTTTTGCGACCGGCTACGGGGTCGATGCCCTGGCTGAAGGCTATCGACACTATCCGCGTTGCCAGAAACCATTCGATCACAACGCAATTTTGAAAGCACTGAAAGGTTGATGCACACCCGACCTATGCGAACCGCGCGGACCGATCCGATCGCTTCCTTCAATCGTTGTCAGCGTGGGTGGCGTTCGCTTGCTGCGCAGTGTCGGGCACCATGGGTAGCCTACACATAAAAACGCTGCCGTGGCCGCGGCCGGCGCTTTCTGCAACGACGTCGCCACCGTGCATTTGGACGAGCCGTTTTGTCAGTGTTAGTCCGATACCGAGCCCGCCAGGACCACGCGTGGCAGCTTGCTCGCCCTGCGAAAACATATCGAAGATCGACGTCAGTCTCCCAAGCGGTATGCCGATACCATTGTCGGATATTCTGAATACCGCGAAGTTGTCTTCAACCGTCAGGCTGATGCCAATGCAGCCACCAATTGGCGCGAATTTCGTGGCATTCCCGAGTAAATTTCCAAGAACCTGAGTCAGCCGGGTGGCGTCGGCGACTATGTTGACAGGGTGTCGCGGAACGTCAATGGCAAGTTCCTGATTCGCGGCTTCTATCTGAGGTCGAATCAGTTCAACCCCTCGGTCAACAATGTCTCGAAGATTCGTCCGAGACATCTTTAATTCGATCTTCCCCGCGGTTACACGCGACCCGTCGATCAGGTCGTCGACCAGCCGAGTCATATGAGCCACCTGTCTTTCAATCATGGCTCGCATGGGTTCGGCGTCCGTTCCCGGGCTGCTTCGACGCATGACCTCCAAAGCGTTGCTAACCGGTGCCAGTGGGCTTCGCAGCTCATGGGCAACGGTAGCAAGAAATTCTGCTTGGCGTTGCAAACTGCGATTCAGTTCATCGATCCGCGACTTGTGCTCTTGAGCCAACTTATGCTCGGTAACATCCTGGAAGCAATTGATCGCTCCGACGATGGTGCCGGCTTCGTCACGCAGCGGATCGATGTTCACCAGCACCCACAGTCGTCGACCGTTCGGCTGTTCTATCTGAAACTCGAGGTTACGAAAGGAAGCCCCGGAACGTAGGGCTTCAACCATGGGGGCGCGATCTTGCGGAAGAAGCATCCCGTCCGGCAGATGAAGCTTATAAGCGCCGCAGAAAAGCATATTGGCATCGGCTGGTCCCAGCGACCTGCCCCATAGCTCTGCCGCTTTTCGGTTGTATCGAACAATCACACCGTCGAGATCACAGACATAGACCGCGACGGGAAGCGCCTCAATCAGATCCTCGTCCAGAACGGGAAGAGGCTTGGTTTTCGACGAAATATTGGCGACCGTTGCCATTTTCATATCCAGAAGCGGAGAGGACTGAGCCGCATTGTTCAACGTCGGAAAGGACCCCATTCTAGCTTTTTCCCACCGACGGTTGCCAGCAACGCGGACCGCAGGGGTGCCCTCGCTATGGCCAACGTGCAACAGGCGATGCATGTCCCTACGGGGCGCAATCGAACATCGCTTCATGGCCGAACTCAGACTGTAACTGAACCCGGTAAGTGCTTCGCGCTTGATCGGTCCGCGTGGGGGATAAAGACGAACCATCGAGCGACCTGTGCCAGCGCTTCCGTAAGGTCTGCTTGTGCGCGGGCCCGCAAGCCCGGAATCTTCGGCTTCAGTTACACTCCCGTGTCGCCACCGACCGTAGGCCTCGGGCCGAGAGCATCGGTTTTTTGCGGAACAGGAAGACCATGAGCAACCTGTTATTTGTGGACGACTACCAAGACCCTGCCGACTCGCTCTCGGAAATAGTTTGTGCATTGGGACATCAATGCTCCGTCGCATACGACGGTGCGTCGGCCCTTTTGTTAGCTTCCTGCCAACCGTTTGACGTGATTTTCTTGGACGTCACCTTGCCGGACATGGATGATTGCACGGTATGCATGAAGATGCGAAAGGGTCAGAGCGCAAATGCGAAGATCTTCGCATTCACTGGCCGCAGCGATATTGCGGAATCGGAATTCGAATGCTTCGACGGAGTTGTCCCGAAGCCTGTAAGCGTCGACGACCTTGAGCACATCCTAGTTTGATATGGAGCTCGCGAAGGCAAGATTCCTCCAGGAGCCGCGGTTGCTTTCGTCCGTTTAACCCCTGGAATACGAACATGTTTTCGCATCGAGCATCTCGTTGGTCCGCACGCACAGTTAAGAAACGTTCATCTGCTTTACGGGTATTGGTCGTTGACGATTACGAACCCGGTGCAACTGCGCTAGCGGCGGCCTTACTTCCCAGTGACTTTGACGTACGTTGTGTTTTCAGCGCGGCAGCCGCGCTTGAACTCACCGAGAACTGGATACCAGACGTCGCCATACACTTGACATCAACATGCCGAACATGGACGGGTTCCAATTAGCGCTTCGGCTTCGTAGAAGTTCGGCCACCAACGATATCGTATTAATCGCCTTCACAGCATTCGATGAGCTCGCCGTTCGTGGCAATGCTGCTGCGCCAAATTTTGATGGTTATTGCCAGAAGGCGGGCGCACCGATGCTGCTCTTCCTTTTAATCGAACAGAGGCTTGGTTAAATTCTTGTCGGTGCTGCAGACGTCAAGTAAACGTCCAATCGACCGGGCCCGCGATGCCGGCGCAGGCAATCCCGCCGAACGCGCGATCTAGATGTTGAGCAAGGTACGACCGCCCGAGCCGCACGTCGCCGACGACATGACCACCACTGCGCCCTGATTCTAGCCTCCACAATGCAGACCGGTTTGGTTGACCAATCTGCTCAGTTGTGTAAAACGGCTCGAAGACCCGTGCTACCAGCCCAGGGGGCGTGCGATACCGGTATCGCTCACGATCAAAGTGAAGTATTCCTACTTTGGAACGTCGTATGCCAGCTTAATACTTATCATAATGATAAGAAAGAAGACCGTGTCTAGTGTGACGAGTAAGCCCGTTTCTCGTCTTGTTGAGTCACTCGTCCTACGCGCTGAGGTAGGCCGCTCAGCCCCGCTTCTGTTGAAGGCTCTGATTGCATTGGATGCATTACGTCGAGGAAAGGCCACGACCACCTTGCTGACTTCGTTGGCGCAACAGCTTCATATTGCTGAAGCACTTTGTGTTGCCGGATACGGAAGTTCGCAAGTCGAATCGAATCCCGGTGCTTATGCGGCTGTCGTCCGCGTCTATTCTAAAGCGGACCTCAACTGCGGCGTCGAAGCAGCCGACGCTGAATACGAGGCGCTTCGTGATGCGTTGGTGATACCACGTTCAGTTGCGAAGCGCCCCCCGCGCATGAGTTCGAGACGCTGAAATTGCGACGATTGAACGCCTGCTCCATCATATCAGCAGAAAGAAAAGTCAACGTTGGCGCCTCTCACCCACAAAGCGCGCGCGATCGCCGAACTGCCGTCAAGGGCGACCCATGCGCACGATGTCGCTAGGTTGCGGCAGTACCGGATTACGCCCGGCTGTGCCATCGGATTATGGTCGGCAAGCGCTCGCCAAGGCTATGCCGACATAGCTATTTAGTTTTCATGCATCTTTCCGGGCTGAACGTAACGGTCAGGGCGCTCGGCTTCCACGACAAAGCGAACCGAGGCTGCCCGGATTGGGCCCCATACCGGTTCCCTGTGTTGGCGGGCGATCCCATGCCAGGAGAGTCCGTAAGATAAATGATTCGGGCTTGTTACGCTTCGTGGACAATGAGCACATCGTACGCCTCAAAATTGTAGTGGTGGGGATATTCGCCTGACGTAAGGACCCTTTCGAGCAGCAGTGGTAGGTTGAACAGAAAAAGGTGCTCTTTTGCCCGCTCAAGCACTCATCGATTCTGACCGTTGCCTGGTGATGTCAATAGATCGCGAGAGTGTCGCGCGGCCGTTGAACACGTGCGCAACAACCTATCTGGGACTTGGGCTCGTCGGCGGCACACACTGGCGCAATGTCATCGCGCCGGAAGACGTAGCGGCCGTCGAATCTGCGATGTCCCTCCTTGCCGACGCAGTATCGGGTACTAGCATCGATGCGAGATTGCGTCGCGAAGACGGTGAGTACAGGTGGCATGCACTGCACCTAGAGAACCCTGTTACTTCAGATCGAGTCACTAGCGGCGGCTGCGTGATCATTGCCGTTGACGTTCACGAGTACAAGTGTACGGTGCGAGCGATTGAGCAATCAGAGCATCGCCTGCAGTGCGCTCTTGAGGCCTCCGCCATCGGGGCGTGGGAATGTGACATGAGAGCAGGCATTGCACATATTAGCGGGGTGCTGGCACGGCTATATGGACTGGACGAATCGGTGAGAACGGTGCCGTTGGACGTCCTCTGGGACAAAGTAGTACCCGAGCAGCGAGCCTTGTTGAGGCGAGCAGTTTTTGAGGGAGTGGCAGGGCGGGGACCATTTGAGATCGAGTTCGAAATCGGATTATCGTCGGATAGGCCGCGCTGGCTGCGCATGCGCGCCGAAACGCGCGACCACGCACCCAACAAGGCGAGTGCGGCGACAACGGTGTTCGGAGTGACGTCGGACATTACCGCAGACCCGACTACGCGCGCAATGCTCGCTCGAAGCGAGCGCCGCTATCGCGAGCTTGCGCGCTCTTCTGCCGCCCTCATCTGGTCGGCCGATCAGACCGGTGCGATGCGCCCAGTCGAAGGTGAGGAAAGTGAGTGGGAAGCCTTCACCGGTCTGCCATCGCAGATGCTTGTCGGTCATGGCTGGCTTGATGCAGTCCATCCTGTCGATCGCGAAAGCCTGCGCGACGTATGGACAGAAGCATTGCAGGGCGACAGTGTACGTGAAGCGACGTTTCGGATGCGACGTGCAGACGGCGTTTATCGGTTTATGCACGCGAGGGCGGTGCCGATGTGCGATGAGTCCGGGCGCCTTGAGGAGTGGTTCGGCACAACGAAAGACGTGACCGACGAGCATAACGCGAAAGCAGTCAGCGAAGCGCGTCATGTTCACCTGACCCTTGCGATGGAGGCGGCCAATATTGTCATCGTAACGCTGAGTCTACAGAATTACCTGGTCACCATTGAAGGGGCGAACGTCGGCGCGCGAGTCAGAGGCCAATTGCCGCGGCAAGTCAAAGTCGCTTACGACGTCGCGCTCGCCCGCATAGTCCGCGACGACCGGCAAGCGTTGGAAGAGGGGATCCGCCGACTCGTGAGCAACGAGGAAGACTACGCAGATTTCGAATTTCGAGTCAGGCGGGCGGACGGCGAGCACTGGATGACTGGCAGCGCGCTGTTGCGACGCGGCAACGATGGAACACCGGAGAGCATTATTGCTAGCCTGCTGGACATCAGCGACCGAAAGAAGATGGAGCTTGCTCTTCGCGACGCACATAAGCGTAAGGACGAGTTCTTAGCTATGCTTGCCCATGAACTGCGTAATCCCCTGGCTCCGCTGCGGACCGGGGTGACGCTGCTGCAGCGAAAGGCGGCGAACAAGGACCCGCAAGAAATTATCGCCTTAATGGACCGGCAGATATCTCACCTTACGCGACTCGTCGACGACCTTCTCGAGGTATCGCGGATAACGCAGGGACGAATCACTCTCGCGCGCGAGCCGCTGCTCGTAGGCGCAGTTGTCTACGCAGCGGCGGAAGCCGTCGCATCTTTAGTCGAAGAGCGGTCGCAGACACTCACTGTCGACGTGCCAAGAGATACGGCGTGGGTATTCGGAGATGCGACGCGCCTGTCGCAAATAATCGTCAATGTGCTCAACAACTCGATCAAGTACACCCCGCGCGGCGGTAGCATTTCACTTCGAGCTTGCGCTGACGGAAGCGAAGTCACCATAGTCGTGTCCGACACCGGCGCGGGCGTCGCCAAAGAACTGTTACCCCGTATCTTCGAGCTATTCACGCAGGGCGAGCAAACGCTCGACAGGTCAAAGGGCGGGCTAGGAATAGGCCTATCGCTCGTGCGAAAGCTCGTCGAGCTGCATGACGGGGCCATCAGCGTCGCAAGTCCGGGTTCGGGCCGTGGAACGACTGTCACGATGCGCTTTCCGCGCCTGCGCACGGCGCGCCCGACCGTTCCTGCGCCGCCAGCACCGGCAGCCGAGCGGCGTTCGACCCTGAGAGTCCTCATCGTCGATGACAACCGCGATGCGGCCGATTCTCTCGGTCTCGTCTGCGAGGACGAAGGACACGTGGTCTGCGTATGCTACGGAGCGACCGATGCCTTGAAGCGGTTTGCCTCCTTTTACCCAGACGTCGCCCTGCTCGACATCGGGCTGCCGGAAATGGACGGCTACGAACTGGCCTCTCGCGCTCGTGCTAAAGGAGCCCGGGAGCCGGTGCTAGTAGCGATCACGGGATACGGTCAGTTGGACGATCGGCTGCGAGCGCAGTCTGCTGGCTTCGATCACCACTTTGTGAAGCCGGTCGACATTAGCGCCCTGCTGGCGTTACTTAACTCGCTCCAGGTGGGCGGCTCAGCCGAGCGCGTGCCGCCGGGTGCTTCTTAACCAGTGCCTGGCTCCGGGAGGCAGGGCAGCGGTACGGTCATTGCTCAGAGGGAAGTAGGCCTGCAGGCAAGCGTTCCGCTGCTGTCGCACTCAACGAACCGAGCCCACAATGAACCGTAACGCTTGCGAAGGCGATCCTGACGGCGCTGCATCGAAGCAGCACGGAATCCAACATCATGACGTTAGCTTCAAGTTGCTTGTTGATTCCGTCAGGGACTACGCCATCTTCATGCTCAGCGAGACAGGCGTCGTCGCAACCTGGAATCCAGGCGCCCAACGGCTCAAGGGCTACGCCGCTTCCGAAATAGTCGGACGGCACTTTTCGGTGTTTTACACGCCGGACCAGCTCGCCTCGGGGCGCCCCGAGACGGTGCTGCGAAAAGCACTTGCAAGCGGTCAGTACATGGAAGAAGGCTGGCGAGTAAGAAAGGACGGCTCGCTCTTCTGGGCGAGCATCCTGATTTCGGTTATCCGGGATGAAAGCGGACGGGTGGCTGGATTCGCGAAGGTTGTGCGCGACATGACCGAGCGTCGCAGGCTTGAGGAACTTGAAGCATCTAGTCGTCGCATGAATGAGTTCCTTGCCATGCTCGGGCACGAGCTGCGCAACCCGCTGGCGCCGATTCGCAACGCCGTTGGGGTCCTTCAACGCCAAGACTTGGTCAGTCCCGATGTCCTGCGCAAAACACGCGATCTTGTCGAAAGGCAACTCGCGCACATGACCCGGCTCGTCGATGACTTGTTGGATGCAGGGCGGATAACGACAGGGAAGGTGAAGGTATCTGCAGCGCCGATTCGGATGCAGGAAGTCGTCGAACGTGCTGTTGAAGGAATTGACGCAATGGCCGACGGCAAAGCGCAAACACTCGATGTGCAAATGCCGGCGGAGCCGTTAATGGTCAATGGCGACATGACGCGTCTCGTGCAAGTCTTGCAGAACCTGCTGCACAATGCCTCCAAATTTACGCCGGCCGACGGACTGATCTGCGTAAACCTCTCGCACGTGCAGCGAATGGCGATGGTTCGCATCAAGGATAACGGGCGTGGAATAGAGGCGGAAGCGCTTCATCGGGTGTTCGATCTTTTTACGCAGGAAAAGGACCCCAGTGCGGCACGAGAGGAAGGCGGACTGGGCATTGGCCTTACGCTGGCTCGCTCCCTCGTCGAACTTCATGGGGGTAGCATTGACGTCAGTAGCTCTGGTCGGGGGCACGGAACGACCTTCACAGTCTGGCTTCCCGCACTTGAGGGGAATGTTCGAGCCAAGTCCCCGGGGAATCTCCGAAGATTCGCGTCGCCGCGGCCCTGAAAGTCTTAGTCGTCGATGACAATGTCGACTCGGCCGACAGCATGGTATTACTACTTGAAGTCCAGGGGCACATGGCACGGAAGGCGTACGGGGCCGCGGAAGCGATCAATGTGGCTGGAGAATTTCGGCCAGACCTGATCTTGCTTGACCTATCGATGCCGCTCATGAGCGGGTATGAGGCAATTACCCGGCTACGCGATGTGGTGAGCAGCGAGACACTTGTCGTTGCCGCAATGACTGGTTTTGGTTTAGAAGAAGACCGTCAAAAGACCCGAGCCGCTGGGTTCGACGCGCACCTCACTAAGCCGGTGGCGCCCTTGGAACTGGAAGCGATTATCGCGACGGCCGATCGAATGCGCGCCAAGGACGTCATCTAGCGTTAAACTTTGTTCAGCCCTTAGGGTCGTTGGACGCCTGCCCCCGACCGACGGCTCATGCCGAAGGCGGCTCTCGAGAATGCAGATCGTTCCGCAAGAACTGCCAGCAGTCGACAAAAAGGAATTTAGCGACGTTTGATATGTTCCCTAACGTTGCCGCTAGACTACGCGCGTTGCCGTCTTCGACGGCGCTCTTGCTCGTGCCTGCCTGTGACGCGACGGCGTCGATTTTCCTGCTTATTCATGATTTTTCCTTTCTGATTCAAACGCCATTTTACCGAACCGGTGGCGGCGGCGGCGTCAGGACCAGTATCGGACGAGCGCGCAAAAATATGCCGACGAGGCACCCTGTCCCGTCGCAGGAATCGGTCGCCAAGCCGGACGCGATAGCGGGGTTCGCCGGCGAAACGTGTCCGGCTACGGTTTCCCGTTCACCCTTGTGGCGCCCGCTGCGCCTGCGCCCCGCCTTGCCTGCCACGATAGCGCCCCTTTCAATCCGCATTTCGCGTCGGCCAGCGGGCGAGTGCGGCATCCAGCCAAGGCGCACTTCACAGCTCTGCGGTACCCCCGTTATCGTCGCGCGTATCCACGTGTGCTTAGCCGCAAGGGTACGAGGCGCTGGAAGCGTCGAGTGACCAAATCCTCGGCGGGTCACGTGAACCGCTTTTCAAGGTAGCTCACCGTTTCGCTGCGAATTTGCACCTAAGGCAGCAGTGCGACGGGCGTATTTCGGCGCGCCCGTCTGCGGCGACGTGCTCGGTGGCGCGGCACTAACCCAACACCTCGGACAAGCCATCGCGCGCACTGTGGGCGCATTCTTGAACCTGGTCCGCGTCGCGGCGCTCGACGTGCACGCGGCTACGTCTCAAACGGGGAGCATGTGATTCGCGCAAACCGCATTCCGGAGACTCATTCTCCCAAGGCATGGCAGGTGCTGATGGTTGAGGTCAGTTTTGAGGAGGGGACACACGATGACCAATGAAAGGCGACGACTTGGCGGCTGGCTGCCAAGCGGTGAGCAAGCGATTGCGCGCTTTCGCACGGAGTACGCAGACCACGCACGCAACCGCGCGGACAGAACGGAGCTGCACAACGTCACGCAGGAATTCGCTGCGTTCGTCCGCAACGATCCAGTGGTGCGGATGGAGTTCACCCGGGCGATCGAGCAGGCGCTCAAGGAAGGTTTCGAGCTGGGCTATTCGAATATCGCAGAATTGGTCGTGTTGCTTGATGCAATGCTGACGTACGCCCCGCCCTTCAGCGAGAAAAGCCTGATTCACTGCCCAATTAACGCATTGCTGGACTGGCCGATGGTGATGCCGTCGGGCTATGCGCTTTTTCGCGATCCCGCATTCAATGCGCATTTGAAGCGCATTCTGAATGTGTGGTCGGGCTTCCTGAGCGGGCCGTATTCGCGCGAGCATCTAAATACATCGGCGCCGAACGGATGGTTCAGTCCCGAAGCCGACAAGCAGATCGGCCTCTCACAGTTCCTATGCGATCCGGATAAGCCTTACTGGGGCTTCGCATCTTGGAATCACTTCTTCACGCGCGAGTTCAAGACTGGTGCGCGGCCCGTCGCGGAACCGGACAACGATAAGGTCATCGTGAGCGCGTGCGAGGCATCGCCGTACGCGATCAAGGAGGACGTCAAGCTGCGCGATTCGTTCTGGATCAAGTCGCAGCCTTATTCGTTGCAGGAGATTTTCACCGCAAAAGAGCCGGATCTTGCCAAGCGCTTTGTTGGCGGAGGTGTCTATCAGGCATTCCTGAGCGCGTTCAACTATCACCGCTGGCACGCGCCGGTGAACGGGACCATCGAAAAGACCTATCTCGTCGATGGCACCTACTACTCCGATGCGGAGTCCGAAGGCGAGGATCCCGGCGGCCTGAACGACTCACAAGGCTATATCACTGCGGTCGCGGCGCGGGCGGTGATCGTGATCGATTGCGATGATCCTGCTGTCGGCGAGGTAGCGTGCGTGTTCGTCGGCATGGCGGAGGTGTCGTCGTGCATGATTGAGGCGCTGTCGGGCCAACGCGTGAAGAAAGGCGACGAGCTAGGCTACTTCCAGTACGGCGGCTCCACTTACTGCCTGTTTTTCCGGCCCGGCGTGATCCAGAGTTTCGTGCCACAGCCGCCGTTCAATGGCGACGATCCTCCTGTCAAGGTGAACGCGCATCTCTGTACCGCTCGATGAGTATGCGCCGCCTGGCTCAGAAGGTCCGCGCGGATCCCGCGCTTCTCGCGCGGGCATCCAGCAACATCGAACGCTGGGACAGCATGTCAGTGCGTAGACCTCTCCCACATCCGGTCGAGCGGGCGAGTCTCATCGAGCAGGGCATGGACGTTGTGCTGGCTTTTGCGACGGAGGACAGTGAACATGGCATTGCAGTCGGCAAAGCGTGAATGCTGCTGACCCTGCGGACAGACCTACTGCTGACTTAGCGGCGTAGCTCGGTCCTCAGGCATCAGGTCGGAGCCGACGGCGCGTGAGCGAGTCCGTCCATTGAGCGAGAGTCGCTTTCGCAGACGCCGTCGTCGACAAGTCCGAGGCAGCCCGGTGCACATGGGCCGCTCCGACCGTTTTTCGTTTTTGCTGGAGCCGACAGGGGCACGGGCTTCTGAACGTCTCTAGGGGGTCAGTGTGGATTGCTGAGGAGGTCCGGTTTATCCGTTCCCGTTGCAAGGCAGGTCCTGCCAAAAGCGTGATGCAACTAATGGTCTTCGCTTTTCGGCGCCCGTAAGTACCCGCGGAGCGAACAACACGAAGCACCTGCGCGGCACCACGCAAGTCACGGTTTGCCCGCGCCAATCGAGGGTAAAGCTTAGCGTCTGCTTATCTGCAGAGATCTGCGCTTCTGGCACAAGCACTTTCATGAGCGGTGTTGCGATCACTTAGAGGGATTCGGACGTGTCTGGCGCGGGACGTACAGCGCGTGCTTCGGTTGGCGTCACCAGTCTACCCGGTGCTTCTCTTCGGTTTCCTGATGGCGGCGATCGTCGTCCACATGCAGGTAGATGCTGGTCGTCGTCAACGATGCATGTCCGAGATTGTCGCGCACGGTGCGCAGGTCCACCTTGCGGTCGGCCATGTGCGAGCCGGCGCTGTGCCGGAGCCAATGCGCGGACGCCTTCTCGAGCAGATCGGCTCGCGCGCTGGCGCCATCGTCGCGCTCGCGAAGGCGCGCCGCGGCGCGGGCGAATACATCCTTTACGATGGCGTGAAGCGCTGCGCGCGTCAGCGGGGCGCAGGTCTCGGTGCGTTCGTTAAACGCTGTTGCGCCAATCGGCAGCACGAGCGGGGTATCTTCGCTGGGCGACGGAAGGGCGCTTAGCCCAAGGTACTGTCGATAACGCGAGAGCTCCATCATCATCTCGCGCGTGGCCGGCACCAGCCGTTGCTTGTCGCCCTTGCCGTGGATGGTGAGCCACCAGCGCAGCGCACCGTCCGCATCGCGTCGCACGAAGAACTGCCCCATCGTGTTGCCGCCGACTTCCGCGATGCGCAGCCCCCCGAGATAGAGCAGCGTGAACAGCCATCGGACTCGGTAGGCATGTGCTTTTTGCCTCTCCGTTTCCTTCGGCATCGTCGCGATCACGTCCTTGACCTCCTGCCAGACGCTCGGTTCCAGATAGCGGGTGATGCGCGGCGCGGCATGTCGGGTGCGCTGGCGGGAGAGCGACAACGGATTGCCCGCCAAGTAGCCCGCCTGCACCAGCCACGAGAACATAGCGTTGAGGATCACGGTCGCCTGGCGTTGGCTGGACGGAGACAGCGGGCCGTAGAACGGGCGCCAGCGCGCGTCGCTGCGCGGATGCTTGCGACCGCCGCCGGCCACCCACGTCGCGGCAGGTTGGGGGTCGGCGAGAAACTGCTGATAGCGCAGGCAGTCTTCGTGCGTCAAGGAAGAGAGCGGCTTGCCCAGCACGGCGACGGACCAGAGCAAGAGCCTCTCGGCCTCCTTGCGGTAGTTCTCGAACGTGGTCCTGGTGTCGACAAAGCGCGACAACCAAGCCCGGATCGCGTCCAGATCGTTGCCGGCCGCGATCTGTGCGCGCCCGGTCACAGATCGGTTCGAACCGGTCGCGCCGTCGAGATCGCCGGGAATCACGAGCAATTCCAACGGAGTCGGCTGCAGCGCCGGCGGATGTGAAGTGGCGAAAGACGGCGCGGAGGTCACGTCGATTTTCCGGCTGATTGTCGAAGCAGATTCGACATTATAGCATTAATGTCAAACGCAGAGCGTCGCGGCGTTGGCTCTTATACGGACTACGTTATATTATGGACGGACTGCGCAACTTGTCTCGCTATGTCCGACCTCATTTCCGACGAAAGCCGTCTCGCGGCCGATATCGAGCGCCTGAAAGCTGAATTCCCCAAGACACGCGAGCTGTATCGCGAGGTTTGCGCGCTGCTGTTCTTCCGCTTTGGGGTTGCCCCAACGGCCAACCGGCTTTACAACCTCGTGCGACGCGGCACCATGAGCACCCCAGCGTCGGTGCTGAGCGAATTCTGGACGGAGCTGCGCGAAAAGAGCCGAGTACGCATCGAACATCCCGATTTGCCCGCGGACCTGAGCGAGGCCGCGGGCGAGCTGATCGGTACGCTGTGGACGCGCGCGACAAGCTCCGCGCACGCCGAGTTAACATCACTTCGCGATGAAGTCGAAGCGAGTCGGGCGCAAGGGGAGCAAAAGGTCGTCGCGGCACGTGAGGAACTGGGGCGCACCGAAACTGCGCTGGAACAGCGTACCGCTGCGCTGCTCGCCGCCCAGGTGGAGATTCGGGAGTTGGAGCGGCAACAAGCGCAGGAGATCGCCACGCGTAAAGCGCTGGATGCGCAACTCGCGCGTCTGCGTGAAGAGGTCGCCGCGCGGGAGCGAGAACTCGAGAAGGTGCGCGACACCTTCTCGCATGACTTGGACAAGCTCCGGCAGACGGCCGAGCGGGCCGAGGAGCGCTTACGCGCCTCGGAACGGCGTGCGCTGCTTGAGATCGACCGCGAGCGCAGCGCGGCGGCCAAGGCGCACAAAGAAGGGGCGGAGGCGGCTAAGCGTGCAGAGAAGCGTGAGGCAGAACTTCGTCGAACGGTTGAAGCGTTGCAGCAGCAGCAAGGCGATGCCCGGCATCAAGCAGGGCTGCTGCAGGGCAAGCTGAGCGCGCTGGAGTCTGCGTACGCGGAACTTCGAGCGCAGATGGAGTCGCTACGCGCAACACCCAGCGTTTCCTCGGTCCGCACACCATCGGCAGGATCGCGTTCGCCTACGAGGCGGGTCGCCCGAAAAGCGGTCGTCGACAAGACCGGTCGCGGAAAACGCAGTACCTGAAGCGTGGCCCAGCGCACCACGTGGGCTTGGAAGCCGACGTATAGAGGTGCCCGCGGCGCACACAAACAGAGAGAACCGGTGAAAAGATCCGCAGAGAACAAACTAAGAGTCGTTGCCGTGCGCATCGATCCCATCCTCGAACAACGGCTGCGCATTCTCGCGGAGGCAACCGGGCGCAAGCAGTCGTTCTTCTTGCAACGCATGATCGAAGAAGGCATGGACGCGATGGAGGATCTCTGGCTGTCGTCGGACACGCTGGCGAAGGTCAGAGCTGGTGGGGTTCCCGAGCGGCGAGATGCACACAATCGGACGGCAGACCTGTTTGGGGGGCACGCCATTAGCGCCCCCGAGTGAACCAGTGGCCCGGATCGCTGGAATCTCATTGTGGACGACGCAAGACGATGGCCGCGCGCGGCGTGCAACATCTTGTTGCAATCCGTGCCGAAGAGGGGGTCATCGACGCGAGTCTTGACGCGTTATGAGTAACAACGATGGCGGGAAGCGGCGGAAGCCGCCGGCGCATCGGACGACATGCTGTTGTAGCTCGAACGCTCCCTCACCACTACGGTACTGGAAACGCAATGAAAACGAAGGTGCACTTGTTCATTATTACGACGCTCGTTGCTGCTACTGCAGGGCAAGCACAAGCCGCAGGATGTCTGAAAGGGGCAGTGGTTGGCGGGGTCGGTGGCCACTTTGTCGGAAAGGGCCATGCGTTGCTTGGCGCAGCAGGTGGCTGTCTCGTTGGCCGTCACATGGCCAATAAGAATGCACAGGAGAACGGCTCTAAGGAAAATGGTTCTGCGCAGGTGCAAGGACCGCCCTCAGGGCAAGGGCAGTCGGCAACGCAAGGCTCAAGCTCGCCGAAACTACGTCAAGCTGGATCAGGCGACGCAAGCTAGCGACGTGCGCGTCGGCCCTCTGCCGTCCACGATGAGCCGTCGTCTAGCGCGCGTGCCGCGCATGTAGGGCGTGAGCACGGATCATATTGCGAGAAGAAGCGGGCGACCGGAACAGAAAGACGAAACGCCTGACCGCCAACTCGGAAGAAAGCCTGTGGGCGCATTTACCCATTTGCGAGTACTACGGGCAACGGGACGAGTAGTACGCCCGGCGCCTTACTGCAACACCGTTGCCTGCTTTCGTCACGCGATGCCGAACAGTGTTTCGACCCGCGCCGCTTACTCGCGCCAAGCGGACGCGAATGGTTCCCCCCGGTTGTTCAACTTCCACCCGCCGCCTGCGCTTCGTCAGCACCCGCGTCTGGCGAGGAGGTTCCGGCTTGGACGTCCAGCTGTTTCTCCGCCTGTGCCCAGAATTCCGCAGCACGGCCATCTGGGCAACCGGCTTCTTCCCAAAGCTGGTAAGCGAGCGAGCGGATTTGTTCTTCCGTTGCAGGTACGTCCATATCGATCTCCGAAGGGTTAGCTGCACACCGGTAGAGTCGGCCGCTACGTCGGTACGGTGGACGAAGGGCTTACGCGTCTATTCGGATTACTGCGTGCACGGTAACGCGAGAAGCTTGCGGTGTCCGTATTTCATGCTCCTTGAAGCTAGTTAGGAAAGCCCCAAAGTCCATGGTGCGTGGTGCATGGCTTGCGACTTATCGAACTTCCATGAGGACACAGCACTGACTCATTATATGGCGCGCGTTTCCATGATGAGTGCCCGGTCGCGACGATGCAACGAGCAGGCAGTTTCTTACTGTCCGAGAGCGCGGGGAGCGGCGAATATTGCGTCGCCCAGTACGGAGGGGACGGTCGGACTGGCGTGACGCTTGCTTAGTGTTGCCATTTTTTAGCGTCGTTGCGAAAGGCGGCCGCCGTAGGAGGAAAAATGAGTAAAGCTCGGGACGCAAGGAAGACAGAGAAGAAGGCGGCGACGAAGACGCCGAAGGAAAAGAAAGCCGCGAAAAAGGAAAAGAAGGAAGCGACGAAGCGGCAGTGACGACCTCCCCTTAGCGTACTCGACCCATCGTCGAATGCCGGTGACAGATCCACAGCGCGGCGCATGTCTATAAAGGCCTCGCCCGGTGCATTCGTACGAAATACTGATAGCATCACAGCTTCGGCATCGCACATCACCCGCCGCATGACAGAGACAGTTTCCAACCGCCGCTCCGCTTCGCTAGGCCCGCTGCCTTACGTGGTGGCCGCCACCTTCTTCATGGAGTATCTGGACACGACCATCATCGCGACGGCATTGCCGCAGATGGCGCGTTCATTCAGCACGAGCCCGAACGCGCTCAGCCTCGGCATGAGCGCCTATATGATCGCGCTCGCCATCTTTATCCCGGCGAGCGGCTGGGTCGCGGACCGCTTCGGCTCGCGCAGCGTATTCTTCAGCGCGATCGTCACGTTCACGCTCGCGTCGCTCCTGTGTGGCATCTCGCAGAACACGATGGAGTTCACAGCGGCGCGCGTGCTGCAAGGCATCGGCGGTGCGCTGATGGTGCCCGTCGGTCGACTGACCGTCGTGCGCAGCGTCGACAAGCGCCATCTGATGCAGGCTATCTCGACGATCACCTGGCCCGGCATCGTAGCGCCGGTCGTCGGGCCCCCGATCGGCGGCTTCATCACCACCTATGCGTCGTGGCGCTGGATCTTTCTGTTGAATCTGCCGGTGTGCCTCGCAGTGCTCATTGCGGTGCTCAGGTGGGTGCCAAATCTGCGCAGCGAGGAGAAGCTTCCGTTCGATGTCGCTGGACTTGTACTCAGCGGCCTCACGCTCACCGCGATCCTCTACGGCGCAGACATGGCGAGCCAGCCTGACACCAATCCGTGGATTGGCCTAGCCGCCATCGCGGTCGGACTCGTGATCGGCGTCGTCGCTTATCGGCATGCGCTTGGGCACGCACATCCGCTCATCGACGTCACTACGCTGCGTATCCCGACCTTCTCGGTGACAGTGATAACGGGCACGTTCACGCGCATCGGCATCGGCGCGGTCCCATATCTGTTGCCGCTGCTGTTCCAGATCGGCTTCGGCCTTTCCGCGTTTGAGTCCGGCTTGTTCCTGCTCGCGAGCGCGACCGGCAACCTCGGCATGAAAGCGCTGACGACGGTCATTCTCAAGCGATACGGCTTTCGCAACGTGGCAATCATCAACTGCGCCGTATGTGGCGTCTTCACAATCGCATGTGGCCTGCTCACGCCCGCAACGCCGCTCGCAATCATTCTGCTGGTTGTATTCATCTACGGCGTGACGCGTTCGATGCAGTTCTCGTCGCTCGCCACGCTCGCCTACGCGGACGTGCCACAGCCGCAAATGAGCGCCGCCAATACGATGTGGAATGCGGCGGCGCAGATGAGCATCGGTCTCGGGATCGCGTTCGGCGCGGTGGCATTGCGCCTGGCAGCGGCGCTGCATGACGGCGCGTCCGCGCAATCGCACGCCTTCACGCTCGATGACTTCCGGCTCGCCTTCCTGTGCGGGGGGGTGCTGACGCTCGTGACCATCGTCGGCTACGCCAGACTGGCACGCGATGCCGGGCATACACTTAGCGCTTCGCGCTGAAAAACAACGCCACCCCTTCCGCCCGCAGGCGACGCATTCGCCACCGGACGCGTCACCGAGGTGGCTGCGCCCGTGCAGAGCAATGCGATTACTAGTCCTGCTTTGTTCGGACGTCCCGGCGCTATCCTTGCGACTTCACGCCAGTCGGGGCGAGACAAGACATCGCACCGGCGCCGGACGGCAGAAGTCGGCAGCCGCTGGGCGCGGCAAAGCCGTGAACGTACCAAGTCGGCTAGCCAAGGAAGCCGTTCATGCCGCGGGGCTCCGTCGGCTTGCCTGCTAACGCGCTGCCGCTTGGGCGAGGATGTGTCGACGCTGCGGAATCGGCTGAATGCTAGCCGCGGCAATCAACGATTCGAAAGCGGGCACGCCTCGATTCAACGCTGACCATACCAACGGAGCCTTATAT
>NZ_CP084275.1:0-424980 GCF_022879615.1 Caballeronia grimmiae | reverse complement strand
ACAGAGTCGACTCGCGGGCTTGTGTATTTTGCTCTTTCGTCGTTTAGCAGAAGCAAATTGGTTCGATTCTTCAAATGCAGAGACGGCCTAACGGAGCGCCGCTATAGCGAACCATGGCGCCCTCCTCCGTCGAACGAAATCCGAATCGCGAATAGAAGCTACGCAATCGAGCCTCGGCCGCTGCCTCGTCGACATAGTAGCTCCCGTCCGGGGTCAGCGTCAGTGTGATCCCCAATTCGTCGGCGAGGGTGGTCGCCACTTTCATCGCTCGCGTGCCATCTCCTCTGATCTCGGTGCCGGCCATGATTTTGACGATTTCGACGCTGCGTCCGTCGCTCGCCGGCTCCACCACTACCTCACCACCCGGCAGTTTTGCGTACATCTGAGCACCGATCACCTCTGCTGCATTAGCAAGATCGACATCGACTACCACCGGCGACCTGCTGTCTTCGTGATTGCAATGATGTCCCACAGTCATGGCGCGGCCTCCTTAGTCGTTCGGTTCCATGCGGCAAAGCCGACCATCCGACTGCTCGCCGAATTCGATCGTCAGTTCAGCCGGTTTAGGTTCAATGATCGAGGTGCTCTTGCACTTTTCGCACTCAACGACAAGCCGGAAACCATACGGTTGCTCTTGCCGAAAGATGCGAAAACCGCCGCTTCCGCAGTTGCCGCAAGCCATTGGTTCAACGTTCGTTAGCATGATTTGCTCCCCAAGAATGATGCGGCCGAGCCGCGATATGCATGCAGTTCGGTGATGCGCGACAGGGACAAGCAACCGCGGGAGGGGCCTGGCCCGAGCAACACACGTTGGCAGCGTCATCTCGACACTATCGAGATGCCAAAGCAAGAGGGACGGCGTCCCAACCCTGTGCAATGACGCAGCGTTGGCGGGCTCAATTACATGCGAATCGCGCCGAGATGACTGAGCCAGAAAACGAGTGCGATTTGGCTCTATAAATTCCACTATCGGTTCTTTGGTTGCAGTAACCAATCTTTGAGGTTAAATTATTGCGACGTGTTAAGTCGCAAAACGATACTAACGAATTACGCTAACGGGATCACAGTCACATGAAATCTCTCGATCAACTCACCAAGGAGCTGTGCAACCAGTACGGCGACTTCATGAAAACGACGGAGGTTGCGATCAGGCTCAGAAGCCATCCCAATACCGTGAAGAAGATTCCGGAGGCGCAGCTTCCTCGGCGGCGCCGGCTTGGGCGCGGGGGCTGCGTCTTTCTGACTGAGAGCGTGGCCAGGTATATCGTTGACCACCACTACCCTCATGTGAGCTCGACGGATAACCGGCTGGTCTCAGCGGTGCTGGTCGGCAGTCCGACGCCCGTGGGGGACACCACCGCTGAGCGGCTGAGGGCAGTCGGCAAGGATGCGGCCAAACTGTTGCTACAGCTTTCGCGCGAGTACAAATCGTTGCCCTTCGAGGGCGACCTCGCATTGCACAAATTGGGTGTGGACCGAGATCGCGGCGAGCAGCAGCTTCAGTCCCTCACGGACAATGCGCTGCTGGACGTAGATGTGCTCGGCTTTTTCACCATTAGGCCTGAGACCCGCAAGGACCTGAACGATTCGAATGGGGGATGGTTGTGAGAGCCGCCGTCGAAAAATCCCCGGCGTTCCAGTTCTATGCCCGTGATTTTCTCTCGGATGAGAACGTCGCCGTGATGAGCAATCAGGCGCTGGGCGCGTACGTCCGCCTGATGTGCTACGCGTGGCTCGAAGGCTCGATCCCGGGCGAGTTCTCGAAACTTGCACGTCTGGCCGGTGAAAGTGTGGCCGACATGGAGCAGATATGGGGCGAAATCGCCTCCTGTTTCGATCCCCACCCGGATTTGCCGAACCGGTTTGTCCAGGCACGTCTCGAGAGGGAGCGAGAGAAGCAGGCGACCAATCGCGAAGTCCGATCTGCCGCCGGAAAAATCGGCGCGGATCGTCGCTGGAACAACGAGTTACCTGCGGAATCGCAGCGGGAAAATGGCAATGCACGATCGGGGGCAATGGCAAGCGATGGCCTTTCAACTGCATCTGCACCTGCAACTGCTTCAATGAATATGCATACCTCCGGTATGCATGTCGCCGGCGCAGCCGCCGACGGGCGGAGCGGAACCCTGTTCGAAAGTAATGAGAGCGCTGACGTTGTGAGACCGCCGCGAGCCGCTGACGCGATACCCTCGTGCCCGCAGCAGGAGATCATCGCGCTTTATCACGAGCTGATGCCAACGAACCCTCGAGTTCTGACATGGAACAAGGAGCGGGAAGCGCTCTTGCGGACACGATGGCGCGAAATGGCCGTCACGCGAAGTGATCAACTCGGCGAAGGCTACAAGACGACCGAGCAAGGGTTGGCGTGGTGGAAGCATTTTCTAAGTCATTGTGGGAATTCCGCCTTCCTGAGCGGTAGGACTCCGCCTCGAGGTGACTCAGCGCCTTTCGTCGCAAGCCTCGAATGGATCGTGCGGCCGAAGAACTTCGCCAAGATCCTCGAAGGCAACTATCACCGTTGATTATCGCTTCACCGGAGAATTTTGAATGCGTGGAAATGAAGCGCCGCATAGCGCGGAATCAGAATGGGCCGTGCTCGGCTCCTTGTTGCTAACAGGGGGCAATTGTTTCGACAAGGTGGCGGACTTGTTGGCGGACAGCGACTTCTATTATCGGAGCAACCAGATCTTGTATCGAATCGTCGGGACCTTAGTCCAGACGGGGCAGCCTGCCGACGTTGTGACGGTCACAGCACGACTGGAGGCGCTCGGAGTACTAAAGCAGGCCGGAGGCCGCGAATACCTCGAAGAGATCGTACGCGCTACGCCTTCGGCCGCAAACGTTCGCAAGTACGCAGAGGTGATTGTCGAGCGTCGCATGAAGCGGCAATTGATCGATGCATCGCGACGCATGGAAGAGCTCGCATACGAACCGGGCGATGTTCGACAGCAGATGGATGCTGCGCAGAGTCTGGTGATGCATCTGACAGAAGGATCGACGGTGGATGACGAGCCGAAGTCGATGTCCGAAGTCGTCCGTGGCACACTCGAATGGATTGACGAACGCCACAGCGCGGATTCACCATTGACAGGACGGTCATGGGGATTTAAAGGGCTCGACGACAAGACTTCGGGTCTTCAGGATGGAGACCTCGTGATCGTGGCCGGACGACCGGCCATGGGAAAGTCAGTGATGGCGCAGAATCTCGCAGAGAACGTGAGTATGGGGGTGACATCGCTTGTAGACGCTAGCGGAGCGCCGATCATTGTCGACGGTTGCCCCGTTCTAGTTTTCTCTCTTGAAATGAGTAATCTCCAGCTTGGGCTTCGATCGCTGTCGAGCGCCGGCAAGGTCGATCTGAACCTCCTCAGGTCGCCCACGCGAATGCAGAACGCTGAAGACTGGGCAAAGCTGACGGTAGCGGTCGAGCGCCTGCACAACTCGAAACTCTTCATCGACGAGACGCCGGGCATTTCTATCTCAAAGATGCACGCGAAAGCGCGGCGATTCCAGCGAAAACACGGCTTGGGCCTGATCATCGTCGACTATCTGCAACTGATGTCCGGTTCGGAGTCGGCCGCGCGTCGCGGGCGCGTTGAGGAGCTTTCCGAAATCACACGCGGGCTAAAAGCAATGGCGCGGGATCTCGGCGTTCCGGTGGTCGCCCTTTCGCAACTTTCGCGGAAGGTGGAGGAACGCGCAAACAAGCGTCCGCTTATGTCAGATCTGCGCGAAAGTGGGTCGATAGAGCAGGACGCAGACCTAGTCATCTTCATGTACCGGGACGAGTATTACAACCCGGACTCCCAATTCCGTGGAATTGCCGAGGCAATCATTGGTAAGCAACGGATGGGTGAAACGGGAACGGTGGGTCTCCAATTCGTAGGGTCTCAAGCGCACTTCAAAGACTTCGCTGGTCGGCTGCCGGCCGACGACAGCGAGACTATGGTGGGTAGGCCACCACAAGGCGCACGTGGAGGGTTCTCGTACCGGCCAAACGACTGAGCGGACGGTGGCAGGTTGGCTACGGGCTAAGGCACTGGCCCGGTGGTTGCGTATGTCACCGCGCCGACATCCATTCAGGAAATCCGGCGAGCATGATTCCTCTCCGTGTCGTGTCGTGTCTCTCTTCTCGGTCGCGTGACCTCAAGTCCGATATAGCAAAATGTTCCTCATCTCCTTCCTGCAAGTTAATTCAACTGTGATAAGGAGAGTGCACGATGGAAACGACCTGGATGCCCAAAGCAGTAGTCGAAGAGCAGCAACACATTGATGGCGTCAGCGGTACCGCGCCTGTTTTTGCCGATGAGCGACGAGCGCCGGCGTATGGAGCGTTGTTTCATTCGGCCGAGTTCTCGACGGAAGCTATCGAAAAGCTGCCCGCTCTCGCGCCATATGCGAATCAACGCGTGGCGATAGCTGCGATCGGTATGCGGATCAATCCGCTGTATGGCGCCCGTCCGGAACTCCAGTTTCAAGTTACAACAGGGGATCAGGATAGCGCCGGTTCGGGCTATTTCTTCGCTCGCGCCTTGAAGGGGTTGTCGACGCGTCGGGTGACCTTAGACGATCCTACAAAGACCGATCCAGGCTACGCGTACGCATTCTCGGATAGCGCGTCGACAACGGATGGGATGATACTTGGCTCTGCCCTCGGAACGCTACTGCTGGCCAGCGCACAGGCGACGAACCTCAACTACCGAAAGACGGGATTGACTCAGTCGATTCTTGATGCGATCGCTCGTCATGACGCTGAACGTATCGGTTTCGATGCGCGGTTCAGCACGAACGACGAGGTCATTCTGGCAGCAGGTCTGAAAGACATTCTCAACGCTGCCGACAATGGCGAGCCGTACAGCACCAGTGAATTGCTGGGTGACAGCTTCAAAGCAGCACGTGATGCCGCGTGGAGAAGTATTGTTGGTGCAAAGGCGTCGGAACTGCAAGCACCCATAGTCTCCAACTAAACAATCAAGCCCGCCGTTATGTACGGCGGGCTTTTTTTTGGGGCGATTTTTGACTTATCAGCCGATGATCGCCATTCCCGACTGTCAGGTGCGATCCGAAGAGGATGAACAGGCTAAGCTGTAATGCAGCAGCGCTATGTTGAGGGGACGCCCTCTGATCGTAAGTGTGGCAAAGCCTCCGGTCGGCCGGGGGCTTTGCCCTTTTTTGGCCCGACTCAGTCTGCGAGTGCCGCACACTCGCTTCGAAGACGCGCTTCGTCCCAGATAGCCACACCGAGCGCCGTCGCTTTTTCCAGTTTTGTTCCCGCCGCTTCTCCTGCGACGACAGCGTGAGTCTTCTTCGAAACGCTGCTCGACACTTTGCCGCCGCAAGCCTCAATCATGAGTTGCGCTTCCTCTCTGGTCATCGATGGCAACGTACCCGTGAGCACGATGGTACAGCCGGATAACGGCCCACCTTCACGCTTGATCGTGTCGCGAGGCCTGACCAAATCCGCAAGCCTGTCGGCTTCCTGGCCGAGCATTGCGTCGGCGAAGAAGTCCATCACACTCTGCACAGTGACTGGGCCGACATCGCTCACACGGTATAGATCCTGCTCCGTAGCGTTCCGGAAAGCTTGCCAGGACCCGAACGCGGAAGCCAGATCCTTGCTGGTCTTCTCTCCGACGTTCTGAATTCCCAGCGAGAAAACGAATCGGTGCAGTTCGGGGGCGACCGATGCCGCGACCGCGTCGACGAGCTTCCGCGCCGAAACCTCGGCAAAGTTCGGAAGGCGGGCGATCGCCTCTGCATGAAGCGTGTAGAAGTCGGACGGCAGTTTGACCAGTCCGGCATCGACCAGCGCTTTGATGGTGCCCTCCGCCATTCCCTCTATGTTCATGGCGAGCCGGGACGCGAAATGCGCGAGCCGATAGAGTTGCTGGTCTGGGCAACGCAGATTGCCTGTGCAGACATGAAAGGCAGTCCCAGCCGCCTGGTGCACGGCTGAAGAGCACACCGGACAGGAAGCAGGCATCTGATACTCCGGAGTGGACGCGGGGCGATACTCGGTGAGCGTACGCACGATCTCAGGGATCACGTCGCCGGCACGACGAACAACCACCGTGTCGCCCACCCGGATATCTTTCAGCCGGATCTGGTCGAGGTTGTGCAGCGTCACGCTCGAGACAGTCACTCCTCCAACGAATACCGGCTCGATCTTCGCGACTGGCGTGCACACGCCCGTCCGGCCGATCTGGATGACGATCTGTTGCACCGTTGACGTACGCTCTTCTGCGGGATACTTGGCGGCAATCGCGAAACGGGGCGTCCGATTGTTCCAGCCGAGCTGTGCTTGTGCAGCGAAGTCGTTGAGCTTGAAGACGACACCGTCGATGTCGAAGGGGAGGTCTGCGCGGGCCGCCCCAATACGCGCGAAGAGTTCCCTGACCCCGGACTTTCCGACCACGCGAGCGGCGAGCGGACTGATCGTAAAGTGAAGTCGACGCAGACAGTCGATCAGATCGACCTGAGAGGCCACACCAAGCGGCGCGGAGCCATCGGGGAGGACGGCGCCGTATGCAAAGAAGGATAGCCGCCGCTCAGCCGTCACGCGCGGGTCGAGCTGCCGTACGCTGCCTGCGGCGGCGTTACGGGGATTCGCGAACTTTCTTTCCCCCCTCGCCTCTTGTTGCGCGTTCACAATGGCGAAATCACGCTTGAGCATGACCACCTCTCCCCGCACTTCAAGATCGACCGGTTCCGGCAGACGGAGCGGAATATTGCGGATCGTCTTGATCTGGGCGGTCACATCCTCGCCGACGGCACCATCGCCACGCGTTGCTGCCCGCACAAAGACGCCCTGTTCGTACCGCAGCCCGACGGCCAGGCCGTCGTACTTGGGCTCACCGGAATATTCGAGCCGCTCCTCCGGCTGACCAAGTTCTCGCGCGTTCGACTCAACAAACGACATGACTTCGTCCTCGGTCATCCCGTCCTTGAGGGACAGCATGGGTACCGCGTGTGCAGCAGGGTGAAATTGGTCAGGTGGAACACTTCCGACGCGCTGTGTTGGCGATTCCGCGCAGATCAGATGGGGATGCGCGGCCTCCAGACCCTCGAGTTTGCGGAAGAGGTCGTCGTATTCGTGATCAGCGATCTCGGGATCGTCGAGT
Organism: Caballeronia grimmiae; assembly: GCF_022879615.1. Lineage (NCBI taxonomy): Bacteria > Pseudomonadati > Pseudomonadota > Betaproteobacteria > Burkholderiales > Burkholderiaceae > Caballeronia > Caballeronia grimmiae. The sequence continues at coordinate 417,859 of NZ_CP084275.1, read as the reverse complement.
GCGTAGTAGCGATGGGCGTGATAGGCCACTCGTTCGCGAAGTTCCGCGAGTTGTTCATGAACAGTCGGCATGGCGGTCATTCAGTGCGTCCCCTGTCTGCAAATGGGCTTCGGTTGGATAAACACGGCTCGGCGGTTGCGCCAGGTAACGTTCCACTCAAGAAAGCGTTCACAGCACGCAGTGGCCGCGCTCCGAAAAGAAACGCCGGGATCATAGTGCTCCACGAAAACGGCGTTGCACGGCTCAAGATCGGTTCCATATCTGCGCAACACTTCCGTTGCCACGTGCTCGGCTGCAAACGACAGGGGCTGTCCGCCGTTGTCCGCTAACTCTGTGATGACAAACAGACGGTGAAGAGCGCCTAGTTCGAACCTTGTGAGCGCATAGGCGCTATCGCCGATTTCCAGAAGTTGCGGGCCTACGACCCCGAGAAAGCGTGGGTCGACAAATCCGGCTGGCGCGGATACGCGTGTCGGGAGTCGAAACATTGTAAATGTTGTTTGGTGACGTTCGTTTCGAATACTGATAGTATTATACACAAGTGTTAAAGCCCAAATAGGGGCGAGTCTAACTGATCGCTATGGGTGAACGGGTATGGAGCGAACGCATTCTTGTCCTTCGTGCGAAGGCAAAAAACGATGCTGCGGGTTTGTGACCGAGCCGGAATCTGGGAAGACCCGAATCACGGCTGAGGCGCCCTGCGCGATGTGCGGTGGTATCGGTCGTATCAGTGACGAACAGATCAACTGGATCAACCGCGGCCGAGCATATCGCCAAGCGCGTATGGCTGTGAAAGAGACGGCATCTCAGGCTGCCACGCGGCTTGGAATCTCGATCCAGACACTGACAGACGCGGAGTTAGGACGGATCTCACCCGCGGTTCTGGTTGGCGCCCCGTTGCGGGAAGCTGCCGATGCTTAGACCGGCAGATGCAAGTCGATTTTCCGACGATTCCCGGGTGCACGCTGGATCGTCGACGGATCTGATAGCACAGGAGCTAGCAGCCCACAGGATGCGCGGATTCACGATCGAAAGCGACGCAGCATTGGAAGAAGGCGAGCTCGTGAAACTCGCGGCCTGCTTCCTGTTCGGTGACACCAAGTGGGTGGCGGGAGCCTGGCCGCGCGAATGGTCCGAAAGCCTGCTCTCCGACAAGTCACGTATCAAGCAGCTCGTCACTGCGGGCGCACTCATCGCTGCGGAGATTGAACATCTGAAGGCTACTGCCATGGACAGTATGGGCAAAGGAGCCCAGATGCCCTCCTCCATTGACATCTGAATCGGGTGCCTTGTCATGCGTAAGGCATTCAAAATTTATGTTTCCAGCCTAAAGGTCTGACCATGTTTTCAAACCTGCACATTTATCGACTTACCCGCGAGTGGGACATGACGGCTGAGCGTCTGGAGGAACTGGTCGGGAAACGGCCGTTTCAGCCATGCGGGAGCCAGGACCAGAAATCCGCCGGGTGGGTCAGTCCTCAGGAGCGCGGCCCGCTCGTGCATGCTTTGGGGCGGCAATGGCTACTAGCACTTCGGATTGAAACGAAGTCGGTGCCTGGGGATGCGATCAAGAAAGCCGTCGCGGAGAAGTCGAAGGACTACGAGCAGCGGAACGGGTACAAGCCGGGCCGCAAGGTGCTCAAAGACATGAAGGAAGAGGCACTCATGGAGCTGCTCCCTCGCGCCTTTCCAAAGCAGGCGACAATTCAGGTATGGATCAACGCTGAGTCTGGCTGGATCGCGATGAACACGTCCACGCCATCGAAGGCCGATGATGTCGTGGCCGCGCTAATTGAGACGACCTCCACTGCACCCATCTCGCTCGTTCGCACCAATCAGTCGCCCGCTCAAGCCATGGCGGATTGGCTGACATCGGGTGAGGCGCCAGACAACTTTACGGTCGACCGTGACTGCGAACTCAAGGGCACAGAAGACGAAAAGCCTACGGTCAAATACTCACGCTTGTCGCTTGAGCGTGACGAGATCCGCCAGCACATCGAGGAAGGCAAGCGGCCGACCAAGCTCGCAATGACCTGGGATGATCGCGCCAGTTTCATCCTCACTGACAAGGGGCAGGTGAAAAAGCTTGTCTTTCTCGATGCGGTGATGGAAGAGATCAATCTCGATGCTGAGGATGCTGATGCAGTGTTCCATTCGACCTTCGCAATCATGACCGCTGAGTTGTCGCGGTTCTTCCCGGATCTCGTCGAAAGTCTCGGTGGAGAGGCTGAGTACGAGGCTGAATGAAGTTGTAGTTAGGTATCCAAAAAGTATGTATATTTGTGATTGATGCAGTTACTTTCGATGTGGCGTAGTTGGATGTCGGAAGCTGGCGTCTCGTTCCAGTGAATCGAGAAACCCAGAGGGTGGTAGTAAGGACAGTGTGCACTACCTCCCACATCGTTAATCCCCACTTTGGGGTTTGGAAAGGAGACACCAGAAATGGCGTCAGTCAATAAAGTCATTCTCGTCGGGAATCTCGGCGCAGATCCAGAAGTGCGTTACCTTCCCAGTGGCGATGCAGTCGCCAACATCCGTCTCGCAACCACTGATCGATACAAGGACAAGCAGTCGGGCGAGATGCGCGATGCCACCGAGTGGCACCGCGTCTCGTTTTTTGGCCGTTTAGCGGAGATCGTTTCGGAGTACTTGAAGAAGGGCTCGTCTGTCTATATCGAGGGTCGTATTCGCACACGCAAGTATCAGGCTCAAGACGGTTCGGATCGTTACTCGACCGAAATCGTCGCGGAGCAGATGCAGATGCTGGGTGGTCGAGGTGAAGGTGGTGGACACTCGGATCAGGACCGTGGTGGGGATAACCAGGGTGGACATCAGGGCAGCCGAGGTGCCGGCAGTGCAGGTCAAGGTCGTGGCCAAGGCGGCTATCAGCAAAATAATGGTCAAAATCGCGGCCAGCCTTCCAGAAATGATTCTGATTCTTACGACGACTCCATTCCGTTTTGATTCGTGGCCATTGACGTAGAAAGTCCATAAGGCAGTAGTATTGGGGGAGAAGGAGCGTGCTGTGCGCTTGCTCCTTCGTCCCCGGGACGGCGGTCAATCCCGCTCAATAGCCTTGTTTGCAACCTTAAGGGCGTGCTGTATTTGGTTACCAACGATGTGGCGGACTTCGGGGGTAAAGCTAGTAAGAACGCCGACTAGAACGAACGTTTCCGGTTGCGAGTAATCACCGCCCTCAAGGCGTGGTGTCCAGATCCCACCGCCGCTGATTCCAGCAGGGTCCGCGACCAGTCTGCCTTCTTTGGGCGTCAGGCCGAACACGGAACCGTCAGTAAGGTGAATATTCTCAGTTTCCGGATATTCCAGAAAGATATGATCGGCGACGGTTCGACCGTTCACACGAACGTTGGTAGCTTCTGTCACATAGAAGAGTGGCTTAGCTTCAAGTTGCTTCTCGCGGCCAGTGAGGAGCGCTCGCGGGGTGCCATACGCCACGAAGCGTGCATCGCGATAAGCTGTACCGACCTCGATTCGGCTCTCGGGCAGGAACTGCTTATGTCGTCCGACAGTCTCCACGCCCTCTGCGCTCAGCTCGAGGAAGGCCACGTCGAGGAGATCAGAGGTCCCGTCCGGGTACGTGCGTCCTCCTTCGAGACGTACGCTACTAATAAAGGCATTGAGCCCCTCCTGCCGTTCCGCGAAGACCAGGCAGAATCGTTCCTTCGGAACGTCGCGGACGACGTGGGCGGCGGTAAAGATGCCGTAGCGCTCGCCGATTTTCACGAGTGTCCCTGAACCTATGGCAGCCGGTTTCGGCTCCGCGGTCATCGTCACGATCGTCACCGAGAAATCCCGTAGGTGAGCTCGAATTCGCTCAGAATCATCCATAAACTGCTTCAGCCGTTCATCCATATCACTCCCGCATTTTTGTTGCGCAACTTCACGATGATTGATTGTTGCCACGCACGCCCATCACCTTGCAGCCGCCGTGCGTCGTCCTGCCGTAGCGTACGCGCGAGCGGCCTCTGATTTTCAGCTTGCCTGATTCGCATCTCCTGAGACCAAGCCAACGCAAGGGCTTGGCATCAACTCGGAGATGATCATGGAATTCCTGCAATTTCTCAAACTGGTTCTGATCGCATTTCGCAACTGGATGTTCCGGTCGCAGGTTGTGACGGCCAAGCGCACCGATGCTTTCGGGTTCAACCTGTACGAATGTGAAGGCACGCCGAGCGTCACGCCCGGATTCTTCATCGTGAAGTATCGGCATGTAGTGAACGGGGAGGTGCACGAGCAGCATCGTCGGCGGGTCACCGTACAGGAATGGGATGCACTCCGCTCCAAGCTGGAGAGCGCTGAACAGGAGCCTGCCGTATGACGTTCCTGAACCACTACGAATGCACGTGCGGGGAAAAATGGACCGACAAGTGGAGTTGCGCATGCAACGATCGCTGTCCGTCGTGTCGCAAAGAGATCGAGCCGCATGACTCGGAGGATCTCTCGGGCGACGATGACTAATGCAGTGAAGGCTCGAATCCATCGGATTCGGGCCTTTCTTTTACGTGAGTCTGGGGCGCATAACGTTCCTGCAAGGTAATCGCACCCTCGACTCAAACAGGAGCAAGCAATGACAAACGAGCAGGCAGTCAAGTATCCGAAACTGGGCCTTTTCACGGGGCGCAACGGGACGTTCAAATCGGCGGGCGTGGTGATACGCGAGACGGCTGGCGCTGTTCAGGTTCAGCCAATTACGTCGCGTGGGAAACTGGGTACGTGCTTGATCGAGCTGCCCAGCGATCGAACGGTGTTCAGCCAGTTGGCTGATGTTTTCAGGCAACTCGCGGAGGCAGAGCCGCTAGTCGCTAAATAGCACAAAGGCGGCAACGGACTTCATCCGTGCCGCCTTTTTCTTTTGCTGGACCGTCGGGTGCCGGGGCGTCGTACCCCTCGCGCGTGGCTGCGACCCGAAACTAGATCGTGCCCGTACAGCTCGGCTGATCCAGGCCACGCACCTTCACTCGCACCGCGTCAGCGTCGATTTTGTCGATCGTCAAGTCCGTGCCGGACAGGTTGATGAACTTGAGATCGCTCGCGAACGCGCGTTCGTGCTCCGCAGTCACGCGGCCATCGCTCGACGTGCGCAAGACGCGAAACTTGGCCACCCCCTCACTGCCGCCAAGATAGACCGCGGTCAGGCCGCAAAGCGCCGGCCCGGTCGTGAGTTTCGTCGTAACGACCATGTCGCCCGGTGTCACTGATACCGTCTCGCGAGCCTCGTAGGTATCGCCGGTGGCGCTGAACGCATGGTCCAGCACCGCGCCTTCTTCCGTCACGGCGAAGAACCGGTTGGTCTTGAAGAACGAGCTCGTGTTCCGGTCGGTCTTCACGAGATAGAAGAGCTTCCCGTTCGCGTCAACGAGACGAGCGGCCGGAGCAATTCTGGCACCGGGTCTCAGCGTAAGCGTCGCATCGCCGGTCGTGAGCGACACTTCGCGCACGACTTCGACGAACGCTGTTGTCGTCTTCGTGGATACTGTGACATTGACCAGGGCTTTGCCGGCAGAGGCGGACCGCGCATCGCCAGCCTTGACGCCGTCAATGCCGTTGATCTGCTTGACTGCTGGCAGAACGGATGAGTCGGGCACGATTCCCGAGAAGGGTGACTTGATCACCGTCGTGCTTGCGGCAACCGCGGCCATCGAGAGGGTCGAAGCCGCGACCAGAAAGGCGAGTTTTTTCAACATTGAGTACCTCGTTTTTCCACTTGAATGAGTAGGCCCCATGGGCGCCTTGGAAGCACAATTCCCCCTGCCCTGGCATCAGGACCGGGGGCGTTGGCGGCACTCAGTGCAACGATCCCTGCTGGTTGCGCGCACGGATCATCGCGATCCGATTCTCAGCCATCTTGGCGATCGCAGGCTGGGCTCGCCGTCGGATCGTGTCGAGTGCCACGTCCACGGAGATATCGCCCGACACTGAGGAATAGCTCGCCTCGGGTGAGCAGCCGTCGTCGAGCACGGACTCGGCCTCAGCGTTCGCCACCACAAAGGTCGGCACAGTCTTCACCTTGAATGCCTTGAAGAGCTCCGGGTGAATTTCCCATGGGGCGCCAGCTCGGTTCACCTCGAGTGCAGCACGTTTGGTCTCCATCAGTGAGCCATCCTTGAACCCGCGAACCACCATCACCGCCCCGCTCGCCCGCGCTTGCCGCGCGAGTTCCGTGAGCACCTCTTTCGGCATCGAGAACGACACGAAGATGATGAGGTCGCTCGCACCGCGCTTGATTTGCGGCCCCTTTTTCGCCTCGGCATACTGCTGCATGACCTCGTCGAGGCTTTGCGTCCTGACCGGTGGCGGAGCCTTGATCACAGGCACGTCGGCCTTGAACGTGCCCGGTTTCACGGGCACGACCTTCTGGGCAAGGACGGCGGAGGCATCCTGTTGCTGCTTGGCCATCTGCGCGCGGATCTGCGCATCTGACGGCATTTGCAGCGACTGCGCGCCTGCCGAGATCGCGGTCACACTACTGGCCAGCAATAGCGCCGCCGCAACAATCGCGTTTGCGGAAAATCGCATATCCGAAATCCCTCCAGCCCGGCATGGGCAGTTCAGTGTTCGTTTGGGTAAGAATGGTGGAGCGTCCGATCGGATCGCAACACCGGCCGTTGATCTTCGCCGTCTGCGGAATGGGGTACAGGCGCGTGAACTTGTACTGCCGTTTGTCCATGATGATCTGCGGGTAGTAGCCGCACATCGCGTCATCACCAAAGGCCGAATACTGGGTGCCGGCCGCGTGCAGCTTGGCGAGTATCCGGGTGGTTTGAAGTCGCGCGCTCTGCTCGTTGCTCATGTGCGCTTCGTTGTTGCCCGTGAGCGGATACATATGCCCGTAAGTGCCTGCCGCCCAGAAGATCGATTGCAGCGGAAATCCGGCGGTGGCCGCCACAGCGTCCGCAGACATCGCCCCGATTGCCAGCATCCCCCCGAATGGGAACGCGTAAGGCGTGATGATGCCGGCCAGCTCGTCATCGTTGTGGGTAGGATCGGCAAACGATACCCACGGGATGTCGATGCCGCGTTGGTCCATGCACGTGTCGTCGAGGATTGCGCCGAGCACGTACATTGCGGGATTGATGTAAAGGTTCACCTGCATAAACGAAGCGCGGGTCTCGCCAATCTCCCCGGACTGGTCATCCGATACCTGCCCGAAGGCATCTGCGTTCACGCCTGTGCTGACGCGTACCCCGCCGAGCAGCGGAAAACAGCCGGGGACGGCCGTCACGTCGGTCATCATGTCGAATTCCCAGAACGACGTAGGGATGCCGACCTTGGGCGGGTTCTGGCAGAAGCAGAATGCCTTGCCGCTGCCTGAGTCGAAGTCCTCCTGCCCGCTGGAGAGCAAAGTCATGCTGCCGAACAGCTTGATCGGCATCACGCAGGACCAGCAGACATCGGTGATCAGATTCGGAAATTTGCCCTGACAGAGATCGTCGGCGTTTGCCGATGACGCCGTGAAGAACAGGCCGAAGACGAGACTGAAGGCCAGAAGGATTTTCTTCACGGTGCGAACTCCTCGATCTGCAACAGTTTCCCCTTCTGGGAGAGGACGGCCGGCACGCGCTTGATACCGAAGTGGTGGACGAGAATGCCTTGCTGATCGAAATAGACCGGTCTGTGCCACGCGCGGTCGAGCTTCAGGAACGACCCGGCGACGAGAACGACTTTATCGCGGGGATTCGCGTCGATCCGCTTCTTCGCATAGGCGACCTGCCGCTCGTCGCGGCCGTCGATGAACACGATCGACTTCGACAGCGCCGTATAGTCGAGCGGATTGATCTTCGTACCGGCGGGTACGAGGATATTGCCCAGATGGTCCTTGACGTTGTCCGGGTACGTGTACGTCGGATCGAACGTCCATACACGTGGGCCGGTGGCTGTTGTGATGCCCGGAAGCGGCTTGGGATTTTCCAGGTTCGAGAGCTGCTTCTGCCTGTAGTCTTCCCAGAATTTCTTCAACTGGCCCTTCTTCTCCATCTGGGTCAGACGACCCTTGATCATGTCGATCGCGTCCTGCTCCTGGATGCTCCAGGTATTGCCATAGTTGCCGAGGTCTTCGGCGGGCGACAGGGATGCGAACAACGACAGAGAAAGGCCGACGACGCATGGAATGATGCGTTTCAACTTCATTTCGGCTCCGATTGGCGTTGCACTGTAATGGCGCTAAGCGGTTGCAGCGGAAACGAGGCGCTGGGCCTGAGCGTTTCAAACGCTGAAACCGCAGCCGTAGATCCGGCCGCGGTTGTTGTCGTCACACCGTCTCTCGGCGTAACGGAGGCAAAGCGCCACGCCTACTTACTTGCCTGCGTTCAGGAATGCGTCGATACGCTCCGGCGCTGCCGCGCCCGGCAGGATGCGCCCGTCTTCGCTGAACATCGTCGGCGTGCCACGGACACCGAGGCTGTCACCCAGCGACGACAGCTCTGCCAGCGGGTTGTCGCACTTCGCCAATGCCGGCGGCGTGCCGGTGGTCAGCAGCTTGTCCCAGGCGGCACCGCGCTCTTTCTCGGGCAGACACCAGATCGATTCCGATTTCGCGCGTGCCTGCGGATGCAGCGAATCGAGGGGGAACATGAACGTGTAGATCGTCACGTCGTCGAGCTTCGGCAGGGTATCGCGCTCGAGTTCCTTGCAGAACGGGCAGTCGGGGTCCGTGAAGAGGTACAGCTTGCGCGTGCCTTTGCCCTTCACGCGCACGATCGCGTCTTTCAGCGGCAGCTTGCTCACGTCGATCTTGCTCGCCGCTTCGCGCTTCGGCGCGGTCAGATCCTGACGCTTTTCCATGTCGTAGAGGCTACCGAACAGGAAGTAATGACCTTCCTTGTCCGAGTAGGCAATGTTTTTGCCCATCGTCAGCTCGTAGATGCCCGGCAGCGGCGAGGCCTCGATCGACGTGAAGTTTGTATTCGGATACTTCGACTTGAGCGTCGCGAGAACGCTGTCCGTTTCGGGCGACGCGAATGCAGCGACCGACAGGCCAGCCAGCAGGAGTGCAGCAGCAAACTTCTTCATGGAAATCCCTCAGTTATTGAACGTGCCGTTCCGGATGTTACGTGTACGTGTTAGCGATAGTCAAGCTTTTAGATACATAACACGTGCGTGTACGTCCATTGTATTTTAAAATTTCGGGGTGGATATCACTAACGGGACGCGGGTGATGCGCGAGCTGAAACCAACGAAAGAAGCGTATGAGGCGCTTCAGTTCGCCTATGACTTCTTCAATGAACGCCTTTTCAATGGCGAGTTGCGGGGGTGCCTTATCACGTTGAATCGCACCGGGCGGTCGTTCGGTCACTTTTCACCGCAGCGTTTCGTGAACCGAACGAGCGATATCACTGACGAAATAAACCTAAATCCGGCCCTGTTTAGTTCACGCCCTGTCGAGGACGTTTTGTCGACTTTGGCTCACGAGCAATGTCATCAGTGGCGAGAATACGCAGGGACGCCACCGCGCCGCTGTTATCACGACAAGCAGTGGAGTAGCAAGATGCAGTCGATCGGTCTTCAGCCAAGCTCGACTGGTAGTCCTGGCGGAAAAGCTGTTGGCGAAAAGATGTCCCACTACGTCGTGCCTGATGGACCGTTCATTAAGGTGTGCAAGGAACTGCTGACGCATTCGTTCGGGATCATTTGGTTTGATCGATATCCGCAGCTCTCCGGAAAAGACTACGCATACGCTGGAACAGTGGCGGTGCCTGCCAAACTCGCTGTGGCCACGGGAAGCCGTGGCATTGAAGTGTCGTCCAACATCGATGAGGGTGAGCCAGAGTCGGAGGAAGAAGGCAGCAAGCTAGATGGCGCGTCTGTCGAGCTTCCAGTCTTTTCGCCAATACCGATGGAAAATGGCCTCGAAATCGCGGGAGTGGTTGGCACCGGAAGCTCGTCGGGCGGCAGATCGAACAGCAGCAACCGGGTGAAATACTCATGCGCTGGCTGTGGGCGGAATATCTGGAGTAGCACTGGCCTGAACGCGAACTGCAACGACTGTAACAAGCCCTTCGAGCAGCGCGGCTGATTAAAACAACGATGACAAAGGTGAGGAAAATGACAGCCATGGCCGTGCACATGCGAGGATGGATCGGCGTGGGCGATGGGAATCGCCGAGTGACGGTGAAGCTCGAGCTGGTTCCCTGTCGCGCCGACGTGGCAACGACAGTCATGTCAATCGACTACATTGAGGCGCTCTGGGAGCGCAGTCTGGCTGATGCGATCGACGACGACGAAATCGTCGGTCAGATTGACTGGGTCGAGATAATCGGCGAGCGCGGTCGACCGCTCGGCGCCGCCCTGGTCAGATTCGGCTCAATGTGCTGGGAGCTTGGGGCAGACATAACAGCCGCCCGCTTCGAGGAGTGTGAACGAAGAGTCTTTTGTAGCCTTGAGAACGGTGAAGACGCGAGTTACTACCGCGCTCTGATCTCAGCCGCAGAAACCCATCGATCCGAAACCAATAATCTTGCACAACCTGCACTCGTCGATGCGTGGATCGAGGGCGGAAAAAAGCCCCGGGTGCACGCCGGGGCTACTGCTGGTTAGGTCTATGTGCAATGCGTATAGCGCATTGCACATACAAGGGTTCATCCGAAAACGACCTCGCGGCTAAAATCGTGAAGGCCTTCGCGGAATCGCTCGTTGCACGCGGGCTTGAAGTAGTAGGAGACGCCATTTTTTTCAAGGTAGACATTTTCGTTGCCGACACTCGTGACGTTCGCGATACCGACTGCCTGGATCTCGGCGTCTGTGTCCAGAGAAGATGGCTCCAGCTTGCGTATTGCATCCATTGCGGCCGATTTGACCTTGCCACAGGCGTTGAGATGCACGGCCCTTAGCTGGTCGATCAATCCGCAAAAAGCCCACGGATCGCCGGACAGTCCCTTTTCTATAACGGCCTCAAGTCGTTCATCCCTGCCCTTGCTGGTGTTGCGAGTGAGATCGCGGAGAACTTCCGCGGCTGCGACCGTTGCACTCTTTCCTGCGGCGCTAAGCGAATTGATTGGCATATTTCATTCTCCTGTTGTTGAGCGTTCGGAAGCGTCTGCTCCGGGGTTAAAAGTCCTTGCGTGCTGGAATGGTTAACAGGCGGGAATAACAACGCCCCGAACAGAACAAGCTCAGATCCGGGGCGTGAAATATAAGGATTGGTCATCGCGAACGCGTCAGCCTGCGAATCTCAGCGGCGATATGGGAGTCGCCCTTCACATGCTGACGAACGGCGTGCTGCGCGCCGGTAGATGGAACAGTCCGAGCGGTGATTGGCTCGTGCCGCCTGGGAACGTTCCATAGGTTGATCGGAGGCAGCGTAAGGTCGGGAAAATGCATCGGTTTCTCCTGTCAGGTTGTCTTGCAGGAGGTGATGACGCACGCGGGACAAGAAACCGCTCCCGGCGCTTGTATCGGTGGGTGGGTTGGTCGACAGCAGGGGCCGGCGGTTATTTTCGTGCGTGGAACATATCCGTTCAATAAGATAACGGAACAGTCACCATGAAAAAACTTGCTCTCGCGACCTTTCTTGCGATGCCAGGGTCATTCGTAGTTTTGGCGGTCTTGTGTTTGCATCCCCGGACGCGAGCTGGGATTGTCGATGCGGCCGGTTTGAACAGCCTCATCGCAGCGCTGAATCGCCATGCCATTTTGTTGCTGCTTGTCGTAGGCCTGTGTGTGAATGCGCAGATAGATGAACGAACGAACTGAAGTAAAAGTCAGAATCCCCCGGCTCGACGCGCGGGGGATTTTTTTCGTCGGTCGGAGGGCAAGCAACGGCGGAAAAACAAAGAGCATGACTCACGGCTACACGGGGTGTCCGCGTCGACTAGGGCCCTCAGTGTCACTTGAAGAAGTTCTGAGTTGCGCACGTGCTTTACCGCTGCTCATTGAAGCAATAACGGAGGTTACCGGTTGCGTCGGGCTCGCCGCAGCCAGCGCCTCGAAGGTGTAACTTGTCAGATGCCGTCTGCGTGGCATGCGAAAGCCGGGACTGGGTCTCACGCGGCAGCGCGCTGGTCGCCTCATCGGCTATGGAACTTGCCTGCGTCTTCGCGCCTGCCAGGAAGGTCTTCGCAGCATCAACCCAGTTCAGCATCGACTCGACCGATGCGCCGTTTGACGAAACCTTCGATTCCGGCGCGGCAGCCGTCGGATTGCGATCGTCCAGGGCGTTCGAGACGAAGTGATAGCCGCAGCCCGCGACGAGCAGCATTAGGATCAGACGCATGCAGTAGCCTTGTCGGTAAGATATCGTGTTGATATTTTATCAGTATCAATCAGATACTTAAAGCGTACGCATATAGCAAGGGTTTTGGAGCAAGACTATGTCGAAAATACGTGGACGGTCGTATCCCGCTTTTTCGACATAGTTTTACTCGGCAACGGTTTTCCGACATAGTATTGCTGTGCTGACTCTAGCGGTGCCGCGCATTCGCTAACCCCGGAGTAAAGGTGCTTGCGCCCACGTCGGGGATTTGGTCTAATCTTTCACATGGCAGCGGCGACGCTGCTCCCCCATCCCTCCGATGCTTGGCTCGCCAGGCGTTGTGGCGGATCTCCTGAAGTTGGGAAACAACCGAAAGGTTGAACTTGCGACCACGAGGCCTGCCCCTTAAAAAGGGCAGGCTTTTTGGTTTGTGGGCGTCCACCGCCGCGCCGACTACCGCCGCTCAGAAGCCTGCTTCCACTTGCTCCATGCAACCTTCATTCGTTCCGCAGTAATCAGTGCGAAGCCGAGACTCTCGCTTACAGCGACTGTGCTCGCCCCGGACTCGAACATCCCAGCAACGAACGAGTTGCGCATGGTCTGAGGGCTGGCCCGCTCCGGCCGCACGTCGGCGACCCCGCTCGCACAGACAATGGCTTCCGTGATCCGCAACATCGTCACAGAGTGCATAGGGCCGCCGTCCACCTGACCCGGAAACAGTGTCGTTGACTGCGTGCCACCCTCGTTCAGACCGCTTGTACGCTCCGCAAACCAGCGTCGCAGCAGGCCCACCGCAAACGGCTCCGGCATCGTCCTGTGTGAGTAGCGAGACTCTTTCTTGTCGACTTGCAGCCACGGCTCACCCTTGGTCGGCATGCAGCTAACAGTCAGCCCCGCGGCCTCAGATACCTTCAGCCCGGCTCCGAGAAAGGTTGCTACGATGGTTCGGTCCCGAAGCTCACGCCATCTGGACATCTGATCCGGAGCTGAGATCGGGGACACCAGATGCGCAACGAGCATCTCCCGCTCCGTCGGCGACAGGAAACCGGTTGGGCGGTTACCTTCTACCGCTTTCCAGGCTGCGCCGGCCTCCTTCATTGCAACGGCTGCCGGATTCAGGAAGCCCCGAGGGGGCTTGCCGTCATACATCGCTGTCAGTGCGCGCTCGATCAGCTTTCTATATCGGTCTCTCTGGCTTCTGTTATCTGGTAGCCCTTCAAGGAACAGGCTGATGTCTGCTGCGCTCAATCGGCTTAGACGTACGTGTCGATCTGACAAGAAATCCACGAACTTACGCCATTGCACCCTGTAAATATCAGCCGTGGACGTGTCTAGCTCGGGCGAACCCAGTCGGCCGGTTTGTAGACTCCGCAACCAGTTTTCGAACGCCTTCATGGGATCGGCCTCCCACTCTGAAGGCGCTGTAGGGAACAGACTTGACTGTGTCATCTGGGGCATGGATATGTCGTGGGTACGGAAAGCGCCGACTGTTAGCTGCGCCATTGGAGTTGCTCAAATACTAATCACATTTGCGACGTGACGCCATAGTGCTCCGGAGTAAAACCATGTTGAAAATGCCAGATCGAAACCGACGCGCCGGTTGACCGACGCCGTAATCTTCTTTCTACGCAGATCGGCCTCATGCGTACGTCTTCCTGGAAAGCATCTCCTGCCGCACGTTCAACTTTCCACGGAGATAACCGATGAGCAAGCAAATTTCCGCAGTTGTGGCACAAGTCCTGGCAATGGCTGCGTCCGTCGAGCACGTTCTTATCAATGACACGTTGGCGAAAGTTCAGGTCGCCGAGCCGGCTGGCATCGACGGGACTGACGTGCTGTTTCTTGACTGGTTCGATCGGACCGGGATGGAGATGTCGACGCGCTTCAACGAAGAGAACATCGCCGCTGGTCGCTGGGTCGGGGACGCCTTCGTCGCACAGGATTTCGAAGGTGATGCCCACTTTCTAAAGTTCCCGCAAAGGGTTTTCCTGAAGCCCGACCTCCCTGTGCCGCTTGGGGACAACTTCGAGAAGCATCGGGGCGAGCTATCGGCGGGATTGCAATCCCTTTCGCAAATGCGCGACGGGAACGCCGTGATTCAGGAGGTGATCAACCAGCTTTCTGCGCTGCTAGCCGGTGCTCCCGCTGATCTGTTTGCAACGCTCTTTCCTGAGCAGCATGCAGCGATGCTTGCGGTTCACGAGATCAATGTTCTTTCGGAAGCAGAAGGAGGCTACGACTGGAACAGGCTCTCACCCGCGCTTTCGGGCATCAGCAAGGCGCTCGGCCACGTTCGCGAATGACCTGAAAGTCGTTTCTTCCTAACCAACCTAAATGCCCCGCGAGTTTTGCTCCGGGGCATTTTTTATCTGGTGGTTCCTGAGAAATAAAAAGCCCACCGGACAGGAATGTCAGGTGGGCTTGGGTGGTTTAGGCGGAGGCCCGCGGTTCAAGAACCGTGACCTTCTTGGGGACCATGACGGTCTTTTCGACAGGCGTGTATTCCTCGAGCAAGTCGATGAACGCTGACCTTATCTCGTCACACGCTTGATCAAAAGCGGTGACAAGTTCGACACGCCGACGCAACTGATCAATCGACCATTCGGCAAAATCCTCGTCCTGATCCAGTGCGCGACCGGAGTACGTTACGAGATGGCGTGGCGACTGGGCGAAATTAACTCGTCCTCGGTCACCTTCCGCACCGCACCGGCCGCAGCGATTCCCCAGTGTGCAGTCCTTCAGCTCACGTTTCAGCCTGGCGATCAGCGTCAGCTTTTCGTCGTCTGAGAGCGTGAGAGCTTGAATGGCCGACTGACCAAGATACACCTTGTCGAACCATGCTGAATTGCTCCGGAGGATTTCGGCGCCGATGATGGCCTCTGCGCCTTCCAGCGGTTTTGCAACCCGCTTGAAGTTGCGTTGACCACACGACGGACACCACGACTTGTGTTCGGTCGACTCGTATCGGGAGTGGTACACGACCAGGAAGCCCCCGCTCCGCCCATTTGTTCCGATCGTGTAGTCTCCGTGCATCGCCCTGGTGAAATTGGCGATCGGCTCATCAATGTGGTCCCAGTAGTCCTCGACGCCGAGCAGCTTGTAGGCCGCATCGACCTGTTCACTGGTCAGTCCGAGACGATGAAACTTGATGCAGTGCGCGTACGAAGTGCTTCGACTGTTCACGTTTAAAGTGTGGTAGCGCTCATGCGTCTCAAGGAACGAGATCATGGCTTTGCGGGACCGACGGTCGACAGCTTTTACGAAATGAGGCATGAAGATCTCCTGAAAAGGAAGGAAAAGACCCCTTGCGAAGGCCTGACGACGAGGTATGGCGAACACAGGCAGTGAAAGCGGCCGAAAAGAAAAAACCCTCTTCTCACGCATGGCGTAGAAGAGGGTCTGGGATTCCTGACTGGAAGGCTGGAATCGGTTATAGAGGCAAGGGTTCTACGCGATGCGTAACCCATTGGCCATTAATTCGCAGGTCCGTGAAACGGCAACCGTTGAGGACGTAGATGTAGGTGTTTCCTGCCGAAGCTCGCGATACCATGTTGGGATCTCCTGATGGGATTGACTTTGCGACTTGGAGATGGCCAACAGGGAAAGAGAAGATGAAAAAGCCCCCAGTCGCACAAGAGAAGATGTGCGCGCTGAGGGCGGACGTTAGGCCTATTCCGAGAAAGCGATCGTTGCGATCTGCTGCGGCTGAACGAGTGCGAATGTCTCGGGCTCCAGAGGCGTCCAGACCTTCCACATGCCATCGACCATTTCGAACGGGCCCTGCGCGATGAAGGAACGACCGTTGGCGAGCTCCACTCGTGCTGTCGATACGTCGCTGTTGCGGCCGAGCGTTTTCCTTTCGGCGTCACTCAGCCCATCCACCGAACATCCTTCCGCCAGATACTTAACGAGAGTTGTAGCCGGAGCGACAATCTGTTCGGCGACGGCGATGAGTCGAGAGGTAATGCCCTCAAGCGCTTTTTCCCGCAAGGGCTCCCGCGCATAAGCGAGCTTGAAGTCGACATCCATGTCAGTGGGCTGGATCGAATAGCACGGCTCCCACGTGTCCCCACTCCATTTACTGATCTTGGCCTTGCTCTGATAATCGATCGAATCCACCGTGATCTCGATGAGCATGAGCGCCCCCGCGAGTTCGATCAGCTTTCTGAAAAAAACCTGTTGACCCGAACGGCCGAGTTGCGTGTCGATGACTTTCACTTGAATCTCCTGAGAAGGGTTGACGATGCGATCAGGAGATGACGCACACGCAATGCGACGATCCGGCAATGAAAATGCCCCGTCGTCGCAACGATAGGGGCATGATTGATGCGTTTAAGCCATGGCTGACATGGTGTCGCGCAAGGCCTGCTGTGCGAGTTCTATCGTCCGCTGATACTGATCGGCCGTTTTCGGCCCGGCCTCGCAAATCCCATCCAGTTGGCGAAGTCGTGCGAGATACTTCGCATACTCCCTGTCGATCGACCGCGATCGGATATGGAAAAGCCGCGGATCGGCGTGTACGGTTTCGATGAACGTTTCCTCTGTGATCTCGCCGGCGCCGAGACTGGCCATCAGCAATGCATGTTGCAGATACACCGGGCGCCATGCCGACTGATGCGTTGGAAGAGCGTACAACGTACCAGAGGGGTCTGGCCAAACGACGTTCGAGTTCAGGAGCTGGGAGCAGGCGGAGCCGCACGCATCGAAGGGAGCGTCGATGGAACGAAGTTCGCCATCGATCACGTCGAACCACGCGTGACTTCGGTTGAACAGGCGGTCATCAACGATCGAGTTCTGCGAAGGGCCAAACACCACATACCCCGTTTCGCCGAAGACACGCAGAAAACGTACGACAAGCGTGCCTGGGACCGAAGTTGCCCGCCAGCATGCGTGCCTGAGATAACTGTCGATGCCAAAGCCCGATACTTCCCTGGGAAGTCCACTGTCAATCTTTTGATCGACAACGGATACCTGCCCGCCAGCCATCATAAGAACGTAGGCTGCGCCCTCTTCTACCGCGAATGCTTCGGGCAGGCACAACACGCCGAGCAGCACCTGGCCCGAATCGGCGTGTCGAACCACGAGTCGACCGCTGGTCGGTTGATGCAATACAAAGGATTTCATGACAAATCTCCGTGTCGTTGATTAGGCCCATGGTTATGCGGCACAGGTTGACCTAAGGTGATAGGAGTGACAGTCAAAGAAAAACCCCATCGGCTATGAGCGCGATGGGGCTTATGGGGTTAGTCCTGGAGGATGGCGTGTCCAACGGCGTCATCCCAACGGCGGGTGCCGTCGTCGATCAGCGCGGCGATCCGTTCCGGCAACTTCTTGAGAAAGACGCGGTCTGCGACGGTTTTCAGGAAGCCTGTCTCCTCGGATTGCACGAGTAGGCGAAAGCAGCGATCCAGCGGGTTGTCCTCGATGACGAGGAACCCTTTCAGCTTCGAGGTATCGACCTTGAACTGAAGGGCCGCATCCCGGCTGCCCAGCAGTTCTTCCGGAACGTCGCGATAGACGATGTGTTCGATGTCGGCGCCTGCATCCACCAGAAGCTGCCAGAGCGTGCGTTGCCCGTCGGGGGCGCGGAGCACTTCGACCAGTTCGACCAGGTGAAGCAATGCGGCCGAAGCGATCTGCGTGCGATCGATCGGAATTTTTGCGGCAACGAATGCCGTTTCTTCTGCTTGCGAAACAACCGTGTTCATACTCGATCTCCTGAAGGGATAGTGGGCGCATAGGGGACTTGCGATCGCCTAGCCCGTGGAGATGGCGCACACGAACGTAGAATGAAAAACCCCGTCGACGCCTGATCTGGCGACGACGGGGTATGGGAAGTTAGGATGCCGGTCTCTACTGACAACTCTCGCACGAGCCGTCCAGCGGGCAGGCGTTCTCCTGAGGCGTGATACCCGCGAGAAAGTCATCCTCCGCGGTTTCCTGCGTTTCGCCTTCCGGCTGGTTACTGGCCTGATTCGGTTCCATGAAGTGGTCCCTATTCTGCATGGTCAAGTAGCCGAAGCTTCCACCTCGCGGCCACCGATGGTGACGACCGCGAAGTGAAAAACGGGCTCGGCCGGACTGACGACGCCGTCGCTTGTGCTCGACGCCAGTACTCCGCCCTCGTTGACGCTGTATTCGATGAATTCACGTTCGAAGTCGGTCAACCTGATCCGGTCACCTCGTGCTGTGAGTGCTGCACCGTTGTGGAAGCGCCCTCCAGATCGAACCATGTCCGGTGTGATCGCAAGAGCAAGCTCGAAATTGTCCTTCCTCCCGTCTGCATAAGTCCGAGTAGCGCGGACCTCGGCAAGATCCCCTACCGTTCCAATCTGTGCGACTTTCAAAGCGTTTCTCCTTTTGGTAGCCCTGGCGCTCCGGATATGCGCTACATCGCCCTGTATGTGGCGGCGGCTAATAACGCGTAGGCATACGATGCAAGTATTGATATACTTGCTCACGGGTTTTCTGTTTCCTGCCGCTCGCCCTTGGTTTCCAAGGTGGTGAAAACAGCGTGGTAAAGCTTTCTGATGCCCAAGTCCATATGAACCGGCGTCGACAATTGCGAGCACTCGAAATGCCACCGTTCAGAAGGAAATCATGGGTCTGGAATCCTATAAGGTGCGTGCGTCGCGCCTCGCCAAACATCTCTACGAAAACTTCGGGTTAAGTCTTTCCGCGAGCGAACGCCTGATTGCGATCGCGGCAGAAGAAGGCATCCCCCGCGCAAACTGGAATGTGCTTGCTGCACGCGCGGCCGACGAGCCGCCCGTCGCCAATCAGTCGGAACTCGTCGCGGGGGCCGCTGGTTCAGGGAAGAGCGTCTATGCGAAGCGGCGGCTGGTCGAAGCTGTCGCGGCACAGCGACCGGTATTGGTAATTTCACCCTTCAACGAGTACCAGCAACTGGTCAAATCGATGGGGGGCAGAGAATGCGTCGTCAGCCCTGACGGCGAAGTAACGATGTCCAAGGGCATCTCGAATATCTGCCTGCTGACGTGGGACGGGTTTGCCGCTAAAACACCGCGAATCGCTGCAACCTGCAAGGACCTTGGGTTCCAGAAGCCAGATCTCAGAGAGATCTTCCTCGTCGCCGACGAAGTCCAGTTGTACGCTCATGAGCTGTGGTTCCTGAAAATGCTGAGCGAGCTCGCGATTCACGAGTGTGCGACGGTCACACTGGTCACGCAGGATGCGCAAATGGCCGTCGTGCCCGCGATCGCGGCCAAAGTAGAAACCCTCCGACTGTTCAGGCACCATGACTTCGCCGCTCGAAGGCAGTATGGGGATCTGATGGCGGACCAGATGCGCGGGCTCGGTACAGGACAGTCGCTCGCGAAGAGAATCAAATTCCTCCCGGCGGCATCCGAACGGGACCCTTCGGAAAGGGGTGGTTCTGAAGTGGTGATGCCGGCTCTGCAAGACTCCATGGCACAGGTAGTGATGAACATCATGGGTGAGATCGAGACAGCCCTGGGTCAGTCGGAGCGGGTCCGGACAGATTTCGATGAAGCCAATTAGCAGAGCCTGCCGTGAAAAAAGCCCCGGGTTATTCGGGGCTTTTTTATGAACGTTTCTTCTGCGCACTACATCTCGTCAGCATCCTCCCAGCACCAGCAACCGGCGCCGATCGGATACGCAACGATGTCGGCCGCGTCCACGTGAATCCGGACGGATGCAAACACGTAGTCTTCGTCGTCGCCTTCGAGCCGCGCCACGAACGCATCGCGGTCGGCATCGAAATGCATGCAACCAATCAGCGTCGCTAACCGCGTGGCCTCCTCCCGCGTAAAGTACGGCATTGCCCACCCGTTCCAGCGACGACCGTCGCTATAAGCCGGGAGCGAGACCCCATCGTCAAGCCAATCACCCGTGACGTTCACGCGAGCGAACGGCGCCGGTTGCGCGACCGAGAATTTCTGATCAAACTCGGCCCGGTTCATCCGGTGCAGAAATCCACCGCCCTGCGGGAAAAACTCTACCTCGTCTCCCATTTTTGATACTACGATGCGGTATCCGTCCGCGTCCTGATACTCGCGATCGGCTTGCAGGTCGTCAGTCATGTTGCTTGTCCTCTCGGTTAGGTTTTGGCTTAACGAGCTGGAATGAACCACATCCGTAAGTAAGGCTTGCCACCCGCCCCTTCAAGTATGCCAGGGTGATGCCGCGGTGTAGTGATGGCGCTGAACATGTAAAAAAGCCCGGCTTCTCGAAGGAGAGCCGGGCTGGTGGGTTAGACAGGCATCAGGCCGCCATCGAGAACAGGTCGCCCTGGATGACTTCTGGTTCCGGGGCCTCGCCGATCAGTTTGCTGTGTTCCGCGTCGCTGATCGAGTGCTTCACGAGATACGCGTCGAGTTCTGCCGCCGTGCAATTGAGTCTCTCGGTCAGATGCGCGAAGTACTGGCCCCGCTTGGCAATGTGCTGATACCGCGCCGCCATGCCAGACGGAAGCTTCACGATCTCCTCGTTGAGCCAGAATCGTGCTGATTCGATCGCCGAATGTCGCCGGCTTTCGATCATCATCGATTCATACTCGCACGTGACGAACTGACAGGCTCTTTCTGCATCGACCTCGAGCCCATCCTCCTCCTCGAACCACACCGTTCGCTCGCCGTTCACCTGGCGGTGCGACAGCGGACGTTCGGGGTGAAGGTAGGGGTTCCACTGCTCTGCCTTGTAGTCCCGCAGGCCGTCGGTCGGAGCGTCGCGGTCAAAACTGCCAACCGGAAACCACCGCTTTGCCGGGATCGGAGACTTGGGAAACGTCTCCAGTTTGGGTACCGGGAACCGCCTCCCCAAGATTCTGATCTCGTACCACAATGAGACCGCAGGAAAAGCATGGGGGGCGTAGTGATGCATCGACCATTGGAAGTCAACAGCGACGAGCTGTGCAAGCGAGACGTTTTCGAACTGGGGCGTCGTTAGGCGCCGGTTCTCGCGCGTGTCAGGCACTCTGCCAGCACAGATATCGGCGTCCATCTGTTCCGCCCTTTCCTCCTCGAGAACGTCCAGGGTAATTAGATACGCCAAGAGGTCTCGCCTGAATCCCAGGCTGTAGACATCAGGGCGCACGGGCAAATACCCGGCCTCGCTGATCTGCCTTCCCACCAACTCCCGTCTGCTTAGGTCATATTGCGTAGCCATCAGGAGGTTGCGGAAATCGTTGAGCCCTCGCATGTACTGGTGCCTGGGTTCTCTCAACATAGATTCCATGCTCTTGTCCGACTGGCCAGCGATCGTGCACACCCAGCAACCAAACCTGGGACCACAAGGAGCCTTGTTGCCTCCGTCGCCCAGATTGATCCCACATGCGCCTTCATTCGCTTCGCGATAAAGCTCGAAAAGTCGATAGATGCTCGCTCCGTCCGTGAAGGTAGGGAAAGGCGCCGTCGTCGGGTCCAGAAACAGCTCCAGCAGATCCCAAACGTCCTGCAACTCCCATTCAGCGATCAACGAGAGCGACAGCCGACCATTCACATCGCGCACTGGAACAACGGATGACTCGCCACGTCGCGACATTTTGACTGCCCGAACTTTCGATTCACTGAACCTGGTACCGATGACAGCAATAGGCTCGTGGAGCCCTCTGGAAGTCGCGCTCTTTAATAGCTCGGATGCCAAACGTTGCTGACTCCTGACCTTCCAATCGACGCTGCATGACCTGTGCTTAGAGTTCTCTGGGAACCGCGGCAAAGTCCCCCGACCGATTGTGCTAACCACGAACGAAGAAGCGATCGAAGGGTGAGCAAGCTTCACCTCTATTGGCAGAGCTGTCTTCCATGCGTGCGCGGTGATTTCGTCATGAATGTCCAGCAGGTGGCTTTCCATCGCAGGGTTCTCCACCCCCGTCGATGCGCTCGTGACATAGTGTGTAGATTGCTGCACGCCCTCGAGCTTGGCACGGCGAATCGCCTCCATGCAGAGCAACGTGGTTGTCATCGAATCTTTCCCGCCGGACAGTGCCATGGTGAAAGTTGCGCCCTTCCGAATCAGGTCAAGCACTACGTTGATTGCAGCCTCGATCTTTTCCATTATCCAGATCCTCATCACTGAAATCGCGGTGCTCTCCCTTGCGGGAAGCTTCCCGCAGGGTGGTTAAATTGTCGTCGTCAGGCCTTGCGGCCCGCGTTTTCCGTATGAACGGTGATGAGTGACAGGCAAGAGGAAAAGAAAAAGGCCGTCTCGATGATGAGACGGCCTCGTAGTGCTGCTAGTTGGTAGGGTCGATGATCCCGTGTGTCCTCGTGCTGCGAGCGAGATTGGCAACCGGGATCGTTCTGGAGCCGCCACCGTCAACCTTCACGACAGCGAGCTTTCCGCCAGCCTCAAGCTTCTCGATCTCACCTGAGAAGTTGACGACGTCTGGGTCATGCAGGCATCGACGAATCACCGCGGCGTTGAAGACAACACGATCGTTTGGGCGCATGTGCCTCTCCGTCCGGGATCAGATGCGCGCGGCGATCGCCGCGTGCGTGAACGGAGAGGGATAGCCAAGTCCGCCGGCGAGCCAGCACTCCTTGCGAGGTGTCCTCGAAGTCTCGGGGACGTAGTCGTGCACCGGCCAACCATACGCGGCACGGAGCTCCGCAGCGAACGTCACGGCGGCGGCATGTTGGGCGAAGTCGCCGATGCATTCCACTCCGCCGAATTCACCGTTGTGAATCTGATGCGCGTAGACCGAATACACCTGCGGGTCTTCGTTATTCACCTCGATGCAGCTACCCCACGGATTGCCCGGTTGATGGTCCTCGCGAACGCCCTGAATTTCGAGGGCATCGAAAAGATGAGAGCGTCCGGTGATCACTTTGTCGGCGTAACGATCCGCGAGCTGATCGAACTTCGACGCGGCGTCCAGCTTCGAGAAGTCTCGAGCCAAGGCCATATGAAGGATGCTGCCGACCAAAACCCAACCAGCATCGCGCCGGGCGCTCTTGGGGAAGGGGATGCGATGACGTACCACCTCGTCGAACTCGGACGCGCTGTCGAACTGCGACCAGCCATCTTCGGATGACCAGAATCCTGCGCCTGTGTTGGCTGCCTCGGAAGGCGAAAACAGCATGAAACGGGTATCTTGCATTTTGAATCTCCTGAGTGGATAGAACTTGCATCCAGGAGAGGCAAAACAGGTACGTGTAACTTTTGAAGCGGCTACACCTTTTCGGGCCACCAGGGCTGAGGCGGATGTTCCCGGATCAGGAAGTCGTCGAGGTTGCGCCCTTGCAGCCACTTTGGGCGCGGACCGTGGCCGGTCCAGGACTTCCCACTCGACGGGTCATAGTATTTCGCGGGTGCACGGGCCTTGCGCCCCTTCGCGAACCCCAGGGCGGTGAGCACTTCTTTTTCGCTGATCCCATATAAATCCACCTGCTCCTTGAAGGCGGCAAGCGCCTCCGCCTTCTCCCGCTCTTTCGCCTCAGAGAGAAGCAGGTTGACATGACCTAGTTGCGCACGAAGCTCTCGAATATTGCTCATGAAATTCAAATTCTCCAGCAGAAGGCAGGATTTTATCCAGGTTGAACGGGCGCATGCCGACACACAAATACCTTGCGCTTGATCGCCGCCTGATGCCAAAATTGCGGCTGGCTCTGGCAGGAGCCCGCCACCCGTCGTAGCAAAGCTGTATCGGCACTGCCTGTAACGCACATCGCACCGAGTGCAGGTTACTTTTCAGATTCACGCTGGTAGACGGGTGACGGTGGTGAGAATCCGGAGAGCCAACCATGCATCAACCAAAACGCCGCCCGGCTTCGATTGAAGCCATCAAACGCGCCGCCAAGGCGATAAAGAAAGAGAAGGGAATCCAGCATTCCGAGGCGCTGAACGAGGCGTCTCGCGAATACGGCTTCGACAATTTCCGGCATGCGCAGAACGTCTTACCCCGCACCGGACAAGGTGATGGGGCGATGAGCCGCTTTCCGCTTACTCTCTGCGCATACTGGTACGAGCGTGAGTCTCGCACCCGCGGGCGGGAATCGCTGACGATTGAGTTGTCGGCGAGGTGGAATGACCTGATCGCGATACGCCAACTGGATGACGCCCGCGGGCTTGTAGGCATGCGGCCTGAGCCGTCCACGGAGCAAGGTGATCGAACCTCTGTGCTTAGCCGTCAGCATTCGTACCGCGATCAGGCTGAAGCCCGTGCGGTTGTCTGCATGGCCGCCAGAACGCTCCAGTTCATCGACGCAACCAGGCTGCGCCCGTCATCCGGTCGCCGGCGGGCATACCCGAACGGCCGACATCCGAGCGCACTGCATATCCCCAGTCAGGACCACACCGACATCTGGATGGACGCCGAGGGACGATATCTTGTGACGGATGAGCCCTACAGTGCGGAAACAGTCTTCGTCGACAAAGAGAGGCTTGCGTGGGGCGAACGCTACGGCTTCTCCTTCGCCAAACCATCGTGGGCCGGAATGCATGCGCCATACGGTGGGACCGGCCTCATCCTCGGCTCGCGCAACGACACGGGCGTTCCGCTCGAGCCGATCGTCGCGGCGCTCGACGCACTGCCCGCGCCCATTGACGAAAATGAATGGAGCGGCGAATCGACGAGCTTTGTTGAGCTGGCGCGAGCATAGGAGCGCGTTGCAAAAGAAAAAGGCCACCAGACTGGAATGTCCGGTGGCCACAACAACGTTAGTCAGTGCGTCAGTGTGCAAGCCAGCCACGTTGCGGATCGTAGGTCGCGCCCTGGAACGAGGCGAGGAGCCCGATGTCCAGCTTCCTGAAGTCGTCGAAATACGCGTTGACGGCCGCAACGATTTCCTCTGGTACGTCGCGTCCTCCCCTGCGCCTAACTTTTCCGACCGATGTCATGACTTCCCGCTCGTAGGTTTCCCAGTCGCAGCGCCAGACCGTCTTACTGTCGCGAAAGTCCTTTGCGTAAAAGTCGGCCGTCAAGAACCGCACACTGATCGTTTCACCGGCCAGCGGACCAGCCAGCACCAGAAAATCCGCTTCCGCCCTGTACGTCGACTTCCATGAGACGAGTGCCATTGAACCTCCCTGAATGCATCGATTTCGGCGCGCGTTACTGCGACAGCTCCGGGTCGTTTTCAAGGTGCTTTGCAGCATCCGCCCACGCTTCGTCCTCGGTCTCGAAGTCGAGTGCCGCGGTTTCTACGCCGGACCAACCAGGCTGACATAAGGTCCACCACCAGCGCCCGCACAGTGCACCGTCGAAACGACCTCCGCAGTGCATCCGGAACCCGGCGCGGGTCAGCGCGTCCTTGTCGACCGCCTGGTCTTTGCCCGACTGGGCGGGGACAGCATCGTTCATATTGCTCATCGCGTTCTCCTGTCTGAATTGAACATACGGAACGTGATGTGAGACAGGCAGCATGAAAAAAGCCCGCCGCGGTTGAAGAACCGGGCGGGCGGGGCAAATTGGAAGACGTGGCTAACCGCAGACCTTCTTCAATCCGCGGTCGACCAGATCTCCGTCGTAGGAAATTACGACTTCAATGTTCCTGCACGAAGCCTCGATGGACCCCAGCGTACGCGCGGTGATCAGATACCCATTTTCGTCAGACTGGCTCGCCTGACCGTAGAGAATGGCGTTCTGCACGACAGCCGCGAGGACCCGCTTGCCGCTCGAGTCGTCCGGCCAGCTTGGCGCGACCGTGTTTCGAGGTTCGATCCGGCCGCCACACACCCGGAAGTGCTGGTAGTGGTCGCCGTGCGATCTGACTGCGATTGACTCGCAGCCATTGAACCTGCCGACATAGATGACCTGTGCGTCACTTCCGTTAATTGTTGCGAGGGTCGTCTGGTGCGTCTCAGCGACCATTCCGACGGTTTCATTGAGATCACCGGCGTGTGCAGCGGTCGCCAGAAAGATACCTACGATTGCGGCAAGCAGTTGGATCAGCGTATTCACGACCTACTCCTTTGATTGACTGAACGCCTTTGGGATGTCGAACACGCGGGATGAACGCGGCCATGGGCACGACCACGTTGTTCTGCCATAAGAAAAAGGCCACCCTGCGATGAGGGTGGCCAGATACTGCTGGAATTCTACAATCGGTTCGGGTTATCAGCGTTTCCAGTACGGCAGCAGATCCCTGTGACTGCCGAAGGGTTTGAGGCAGCAGACGCAGCGAGCGACACCATCTTCCGATTCCAGCTCAAGGGATTTCGCGGTGTCGCCGCACGTACGCGCCAACGCACGAGCTGCTGGATTGCCTTCTCGCGTCGCCTGAGACGCATAAAACGCCTCCTGCTCTCGCCATTGGTTGGCTGCTGCGAGAAGGTGGTCTCTCCGGCTGGTGGATGCCTCGGCCACGCTCATGCTGCCACTCCCGAAAGAAACGAGCCGACAAGCTGGCCAGTCTGCGCCAGGCGGACAATCTCAATGGCTTCGTCTGGCCTGTACAGCGCCGACTCCTCGCCCGTTTCGGGGTTCGTGACCCGAACAAGCATCTCGCCGTGCAGTTCCGCCGATGTGGCAACGACATGCAAGCGAATCTTCTCGAGCGTAAGACGGTCAGGCTCGATCGTTCCGTAGAACATCTGCCAGCTTTCGCCGCCCTCCGGCTCGCCAGTATGATCGGGTTCAAGGTGCAGTCCGGAAGCATCGACCAGCCACACGTCGAGACCCAATTTCCGGGGCGGCGGGACATCCGTGAGAAATACGGCTCCAGAGCCCGTCCGGTCGAAATGCTCGGATAGCCCTTCAAAGACGATGTTTTCGCGATTCGACGACGGCGTCGAGTGATACAGCAAACGGTTCCGCATGACATTCTCCCAGGGTGGTTGACATAACGGGAGAGTGATGAAGCACACGCGCACGTAGCGGGCGGATACTTGGCAGTGGGATGAGGATCATCTCGATCTGGTCAGCACGCGTGGAGGCAACCCAGCAACTCACCACAAAAACAAAAAGGGGTGTGACTTGAATCACACCCCCTCTACTACATCTCAGACGGCGAGCACGACTGCCGCGGTTGGGTCCAACCGTTGTGCTCCGCCCTCGACTCCGTCCGGATGGGCCAGGTCGTATGCCGTTGCGTAGTGGACCCTGTCCAGCCCCATCAGGTCGGGAGGAGGCATCGTCCTGTAGCGCCCATCAACGTGATCGCGTTGTGCGTCACGCCTGGCACGCACGCGTATCTCCTCGATCGCTTTCTTCCGCTGGTCGTGAAACATCGCGCCCTCCCTTTTTACGCGTTCTCAGAAACAACACCGGCTGACTGCGCCGCATTGCGGAGCATCGCCTGCCTGTACGGTGCATTTGCCGGTGCCACTTTGATGCCGGGTGCCGATGCGTGAACGACGATTTCTTTCGGCTGATCGACGCGCAGGCTGTCGCCGCAGAAGACGATCACTTCGCCCACCTCGATCCGGTGGACAGCGCAGTTGGCCAGAAACTGAATGGCCATCATGCGAGCGCAAATGCCGTCTATGTCGCAGCCGACAAAGCTCCATGACTTCAGAGCTGCGGGGCCTTGCGCATTCAGGATCGTGTGCGCGGTGGCGAGCATCATGATGCCGCTGCCGCACGCAGGATCGCAAGCAACCGCCAGGCGCCCGGCGTCGATCTCAGTTGACCAAGGCTCAGTGATCGTCGCCATGAGAGCTGCTAGCGGCCAGGGAGAAAAGAATTGACCCAAAAGCTGCTTTCCGCCGTGGCTCGCAAGTTCCTGGTAAAGCGGACCAAGAATATCGAAAAACGGCTCCTCTTCTGCGATTGCAGCGTCATACGCCGAGATCGCGCGAGCTATCTTGCTTCGAACATCGTCGGGAACAGTCATCCATGGCTTAAACCCCCATGTCACAAGGATTTCTGCGAGAAAAAACCGCATCATCTCGCCGGGACGATGACGATAGCCATCATCCAGTTCACGAGCAATTGACTTGACTGCTTTTGTCGAATGGTTGGAAACGATACTGCCCACATACACCTCCGAAGGGTTATTAACTTGCCTTCGGTGATGCTTTTTAGGCGCGAATAAAAAGCCGCCCCTTGCGAGGGGCGGCTGGGTAAAACGTTTACGAAGCGCAAAAGCCGAGTCGCACCGCCTCAGTGGCGCAAAAAGCGCGAGCCCCGCGGCGCATGTCGATCTCGAGCGCCAGGTCTGCGAACAGCGCTCGTGGGGATCGATAGCCAAGTGCTTTAGCCCACGTGTTCATCGAATCAAAGGACTCGAAGGCGAGCGGATCAGACGCGTTCAGCCGCCGATGATCGATGCACAGTTCTCGCTCGCGGAATGCGGCCGACAGATGACGCGTGAAGCGCGTCAGGAGGCTGCCGGCAGTGTCGCGGGCCATCAGGGCGCCATAGTAGGCACCCAAGGCCAGAAACACCGTCTGAAGCGCCTGAAAGCAAGCCAGCGTCAGTTCCTCCTTGCGAAGATTCGCGTCGGCGCACAGCTTCAGAGCCGCCTCGCCCTGATCACGTACATCCTTTGGCACCCAATCAGGATGGGGCACAAGGCGCTCCGCCGTCCACATCCGGTCGATGATTTCGCCCAGCGGGGCAGAAAGCACCTTCCAGGCGTGATTGTGCAGACGCAACCGTCGTTGGGCGAGATGGAACTTCGCAACCGCGTCGCTCAACGCATCGCGCAGGCTTTTGATGTTCTGGGCGTTCATCAGCCACCTCAGATTGCGAGTGCCAGAGGCTGCGAGATAGCGGTCTTTGCGGCGCCGTCGACGATCGCATCGCGACGCTTTTCCGAAACCAGACGGCCGAGTGTTTTCAGGAACGCGGCCTGACCGCTCTGCTCCACCAGCGCGTCGAGATAGACGTAGCGGTTCTGATCCCCGCAGTAATCCCGTCGCCCGTTGCAGGTGCGATACAGGATGCGGGGTACGCCCCCTGCGCGGAGGCCCGCGCTGCCGATCTGCACATAGATGAAATCGGCATGCAGCGTGACCTCGCCCATGACTGCATCTCCGCCCTGATTTGATCGGAGGTCAAACTCGCCGACTTTCAGGTTGAGTGCCGTGGCCAGAGAACGCAGGAAGGCCTTCCCAGACCTATGGAGGGAGCTTTTCGACGGGGACTTGATGAGAACGTTGGGGATCTGAAGCATGGATATCTCCTGGGAGGTTGAGGGAAAGGCGGCCTTTTGCGATGACCGTGCCTCCCGGAATGCGTATCACGGACCAGCAATACACAACTACCACGTAGTAATCGTGGGTTGATGTCAAAACAAACTGTATGTATTATTGCCACGTGTTATGTATCACACCGACAACGAACTGATTCCCGAGGAAGAACTGATGCATCGTCGCAACCAACCCAACTTCGCGCCCCGAATGACCGTTTTCGGTGCTGCCATGTACCTCGCCCTGCACGCCATGAGCGTCAATGCTGCGGGCGTCGACGTTTATGCGCCCTCGTTGGGCGGCACAACGATGGACTACGATTCCCAGATGGGCGGTTCGTCGGATGGCGACACGCTCGTGGGTACGCAAAAGAACACGACTACCGGGATCACGGCCGCCTACCGTTGGACCCTGCTCGGTGGCAAGCAATATCTCGGCTCGCTCAATGGCGGGGCAAACTCGACGGCGAACGCGGCGAACGCGGATGCAAGCGTGATCGTGGGCTCCGCAAACGACGGCGTGAGCACGGACACCTCCGCATATCGATGGGACAGCACGAACGGCATGGTCCGACTGACGGACCTGAACGGCGGGAACTATTCCATCGCGAAGGGCGTCTCGGCTGACGGCCAGGTGATCGTCGGCGATTCCGCGGATGGCGCGGCGGCCGGGGCGATAAACGCCGTCGCATGGAACGTCGGCGCTGGCACGGTCCGCGCTCTGGGCAATCTCAACGGTGGCACGACCAGCAGCGCAAATGCGGTGTCAGCCGACGGCAATGTTGCGGTGGGCAGCGCGCTCGATGGGCTGACGGGCAACACAGACGCCGTACGCTGGATCGGAACGGCCGGCGCACAAAGCCTCGGTCATCTGAGCGGCGGCAACAATTCGGTCGCAACGGCGGTGAGCTCCGATGGCGCGGCGATCGCCGGATACGGCGACAGCAGCAGCGGCTCGCAGGCATTCCTGTATCGCGATGTGACGGGCATGCAAGGCCTCGGCTATCTGAGTGGCGGCACGTTCTCCAAGGCCTTCGGAATTTCCGCGAACGGCGCGGTGGTCGTCGGCGACGCAGATACGGGCGGCGCAACGACAGGCTTCCGCTGGACGTACGAGAAAGGTATGCAGGCGCTGATCGACTGGCTGCACGATAACGACGCGACCTATACCCTGCTGCCCGGCAACTCGCTCGATCACGCGTATGGCGTGTCGGGCGACGGCAACACCGTTTTTGGCGTGGGCACCCTGAACGGCCGCGCTCAACCGTTCGTTGCGCGCACGTACGGCGCAATCGCGCAGCCCGTCATCCCGAGTGCTCCGCCGACTACACCGACGACGCCCCCGAGCGGCGGCACCTCGGGTGGCAGCAGCGGCACCACGGGCGGCACCACGGGCGGCACGACGGGCGGCAACACGGGTTCCACCGCGGGTGGCACGTCGAGCGGCGGCACAACGGCTGCCGGCGGTTCGGGTGCCGGTTCGCACGACGCCGCACAGGCAGGCGTTATCGGTCTCTTCGACCTCGGCGACTCGCTGCACAACGCGAGCCTCTACGGCCAGGCGATGCAGTCTGTAGTGCAAGGCTTCCTGCAAGGCGGCATGCATTGCGATACGTTCGACTTGCGCGGCATCTGCGTGTCCACGGGTGCCCTTTACAGCCACAACGCTGGCGAGGTGAGCGGTTCGAACTGGCAGGGCGACTTTAGCATCGCGTACCGCTTCAGCCCGAACTGGGTCGCTGGCTTCGGCTATCAGGGTCCGTCCTACAAGATCGAAGTCGGTAACGATACGGTTCGCAGCCGCGCCGATACCTTTGGCGCATTCGTCGAGTACGGCAATCGTCTGCGCCAAGGCGTTTTCGCCCGCGCCGCGATTGCGTATCAACAGGGTGACGCGACGGTCAACCGTTCATATTTGACCGGCTCGGGTCTCGATAACTCGCAGGGCGAAACGGCGATCGGGCAACGCGCTGTGTCGACGCAAGCTGGCTACGTTTTTGTCGTGAAGAACATTGCCGTGATGCCATACGTCGGCGTCGATTACCTTCGCACCAAGATCGATGGCTACACCGAAACCACGGGCCAGTTTCCGGTTCGCTTCAACGGCCGCGATGAAGACAACGTGTATGGCACCGTCGGTGTGAACGGACATCTGAACATCGCTGGCAAGGCTATCGTCTCGGCGGGCCTGAAGCATGTCCAGCGCCTGAACAAGAACAACGATCCGGTATCGGGCGACGTTCTCGGCCTCGGTTCGTTCTCGATCAATCAGGACACGACGGAGCACTGGAACGAAGTCGCTGTCGGCGTGCAATTCGCCGGCCCCGCCAAGGCTTCGCGCGTGAACATCGGCTACGGCCATCGTTTCGCAAGCGGCACAAGCGTTGCGCGTGACATCGCCTCGGTGTCTTTCACGATGGGATTCTGATCCTCGCTCACTGCAAACGCCCGCCCCGCGGGCTGTGATGCATCAGCAAAAAACTATAGGCCACCCGGCGATTTCGGGTGGCCTTTTTGTCTCTCGGCTGGTCGTCGTCGTTCATATCTGCTGCGACCAGCACGATGTCGATCGTTACGCGCTCCTGTCACGCATCTCTACGCTGCGAAGCCTACGGCCAAGCCGTCGTCATTGCCGTGCCTGATCAGTACGGATCTCACTTTGACGGCGTTCCCTTGAAATGTCTTTTGCTCAATGAGATGAGCGGGAGATAAGCCATGTTCCGTGAACGTGACCCGTTGCACCATTACCCGGTGTACGCTTTTGGCGACCTTGTGAGGGGACGTTTCCCCCACGAGCAGCCAACACGTAGAGGCCAGGTAGAAGAAAGCGCTCGCTGGATGTTCGTGTTGCAGGACCTTGGGCGTCGAGTCCTGGTCTGCTATTGCACGACGAACACAGAGTTGCGCTGCCACAAGCCGTACCGCCTGGGGCTTCTTCCCGACGGCAAGGTGACAAACATCGTTCCTGACCGGTTCGAAGTTCTGGATAAATCTCGACTGTTTCTGTCTCGAGGTGTGGAGCGCGTTGAATACAGTCACATACTTCCCTACGTGGGGATTGCTGCTAAGCGCGGCATCTACGACGGCTATAGTGCAGATGTGCTGGAGATTGTCATCAAAGAAGCCCAACGGGCTGAGCGACGCAAAGCGAAGTTGGCTGCGCGTACCAAGTAACTCCCAACCCCGCTTGCGCCATGCGCTGCGGGGTTTTTTTCTGCGCGAAGACGGAAAGCCGAAGCATTCATGATGGGCCGCAGCTACTCTCGATCTGACCAGCAGTCCAGCCACGCAGGATCGGCGTCAACGGTAACGCTTCCCGCTGCCAGATCATCCAGCGAGAGTTCATCTCCGCTCGAGTGCATCTCCGCCGATTTCAGACACTGCACTGCAAATCCATACCGTCCAGAGAGGATGTATGCGATCGCTCCATGTATTGACGTTACGCGCGGTGAAATTGCCATCCGGCTGATGTCGGCGTGCTGTTCGGCGAGTCCTTCAACATCTGCCCAGACATCAGACTCGCTCCGGGGGTAGTTCGCGGCTTCCCCTGAATTCCTGAGCCATTGCGGCATGGGCTCCGCGCGCAGCGTGCTCGCTAGCGCATCGAGAGGGATGTAGTCCACCGCACTCGCCGTCGACGCGCACATAGCTTGGATGGCGCTCCGAAAATTGCCGGTGGCGACGTGGTACGCCGCGAGCTGGCGATAGCGCTCGCCAACAGGCAACGAGTCGTCGTTGGAGAGACCGAAGTGATGCTCTGTGAGGCGATCGTGAGCGGCCATGAAACACACCGTATGCGAGAGAAGGGGTACCGATCAGATTATATTGGTCAAGTCGGCACAGCAAAAGAGAAAGCCCGCAAAAAGTCGTGCCTCGAGTGCTGAGAGGTCGGTGTCTTCGATGTCCGGTGGTGCCTCATTACCGAGGGCAATAAAAAACGCCGGCAACGTACAGTGCCGGCGTGGTAGGAAGGTTAGTTAGATGGGCTCGTTTGCCTCGTAGCGTTCACCGCGGAAGAACTTGCACGCGGGCTTGTCTTGCGATCCGATCACCCAGAAAGAGTTCGGGTAGCGCTTGTCATCGCGAAACTGCTCGGAGAGTGACTTCGCGAGTGCGATCGCGTTTCTCATTGAGGTAGCAGGCCACCAGCAGGGAGCGAAGCCGATGGACGACGTTTCGACAACGTAGGCAGCAAGGATCATCGTGCAACCTCCGCTGCTCGACAAAATTCGTCGTTGAAGCGTCCGAGCTCGATGGTCATGACACTATCCTCGAAGATCCCGAGGGTCGTCACGAGGCGATCACTGACGGATACAGGCCGAACAAACGTTCCGCGTTTGCTGACGTACCACTCTCCGGGTTCGAGACCGCTTCCCGTAAGACTACCGTCGTCCGTAGCGAGCGCCACGGCTCCTTTTGCCCCGAGGAATGTTTCGGCGACCCGTCGCGATGTCAGAAAGTCCTCCTTCTGTTCACGCGAGAGAAGTGACCACATCGTCCGAAGGTGCTGCTCCAGATCATTCGCACGCGCGTCACTACCCGCAGTAATGCCGTGGTGCCATGCCGTGCCGATCAATTTCTCCAGCATTACGTCCGTACGCCACTGGTTGTGGCCCGGCAGACTGTCGGCGATCCAAAGCAACGTGCCGTGAAAGTCCCCAGCCGCGAACGTAGCGTGCAACGCACCGCTTCGCCATTCCTCCGCGATGAAGTCCCCCGCCTTACGCACGCGGAAGCCGAGTCCACCGTCGCGCTCCTCGTAGCAGATCGAAAAGGTTTCCCCCTCGCCCGGTGCGCACTCATGCATCTTTGCAGTGCGCCAGTCTTCATAGCTTCCGGTCACACGTCCCGCAAGAGAGAGGTTGAGCCAGTCGGACTTGCTATACAGCTTGTCGAAAAACATCATGACGGATTTGAATCGCATGCTTGATCTCCCGTGGAAAAAAGGTCTTGCGAAGACCTGGTGAAGGGAGATGGGTCACAGGCGGATTCAATCGGAAATGGATTGTGCAATCCATCTGTGCGATACGACTCACGTATGCATAATTTCACTTGAATCGGATTGACTTATCCAAGAGAATGGCTCGTACAGGGACTACGAACCTTATAACTCATGCTGCACACCGTTTTTCTGCTGTTCCTCGGGGCGTACATTCTGTGGAATCTCATCGTCGTACTGCTGGCGATCCACGAGTACGGACACTTGCTTGCCATGAAGCGGCTCAATATCCGGCCCGACAAGGTTGTCATTGGCTCCGTCCGGCTCTTTGACCTTCAGATCGGTGGCCTGAAATTCGAGATTGGCTTGATCCCACTATGGGGATATGTGGCAAGCAAGCATTACGAGCGAGCTGACTCGTATCAACGGGCAATCATTGCGGCGGCGGGCCCTGTGATGTCGCTTGTGACTGGAATCGGCTTTCTGTTGGTCAACTACATTCATCCCATCTGGCTGGTGGGCCTGCTTGCAAAGGGCTCCCTGCTTCTGGTGGTCACGAACATGATCCCCCTTCCACCGCTCGATGGCTGGACCATTATCGAGCACTTTCTGATCCAGAAGCTGGGCATCAGGATCACGCCGCGGGGACGCCAGTATTTGCTCTGCGCAGGCATGGTGGCAGTGATGGTGGTGACCTTGCTCGTATAGCATACGCACGTCAAGATCAGCTTCACAGAAAGCCAGGGAATGCCCGGCTTTTTTTATGCAGCCTCGTCTATTCCGCGCAGCAGTGGCGATTTGCCGGCGCGGACGTAGACAGTCGCCGCGCGATCGAAAAGAGAACAGCCCGCTCGGCTTCGAGGTTCGGTTGATGCTGAAACGGGCTCCATGCCGGGAACTGTGGCAACGCTCGGCCGAAGGCTGGCCACGCATTCCCCAACGGCCGAACGACCTCGGTAACCTTTTTTCCGTCCACGTGGAGCAGACCCCAGCCAGCCGGGAGATCTGCTATCGCGATGACGTTTGGTGGGCAGATGTAGAACCTGTACACCCCGAGTCCAGTCCGCTCGTGGTTACGCTCCGGTTTGCGCGAGTCGGCCAGAAAGTCCGTGCGGCTCGCCTTCGCCTCGATGAGGACGGAGCACTGTTGCCGGAATGCGATTACGTCCGGTTGCTCACGACAGCCCGTGACCGAAATCTCCGTGGCAACGACACCAAACCCCTGTCGCCTGATCCAGATCGCCCCTAGTCTGACGAGTTGCTGATGCAGGTCACCTGGCATGGTCACGTTGTGCTGTCGAGAGGGCTGAAGAAGCTTCGGATATCGGCGAGTGGTTGCTTCAGGAACACCATCGCATAGGCCATCAGGAGAGCATCCAGTCGCATTTGCGGGGGCTGGGAGCCTTCCGGCGCTGTGGACGGATCGCAGAAGAACGCATCATCGCTGATATTGAAGTTGATGCGACATGCCACAGGCCTGTGCTCATAGATAGAACACGCATTGTCTCGCAGAAACGGGCACGGCTCACGCGGGGCATCTTCCGCGACGGTCATCGGCACGGCGGTGCGCTCCATTTTTCTGATCGGTCTGCCCGTGAATTCGCTGATCAGTTCGGCTTCGTGAGCTGAGACGCCCACCGATCGATGGCAACAATGCGAACAGCCCCTCGCGCAGGCGGCAGACGGCGCTATCGCGTCGGAAACGCGATCTACGAGGCGGACCAGCCTGCGGTATTTCGATCGCGCACTGGCGTTCTCCTTCGCCAATGCAAGGGCCTCCTTCTCGAGGGTTTTTAACCACGGGGACCGCTGGAGCAGGACGGCAAAGTTCCGTTTGCCAGACTCCAGACTCGCGTTTGCCCGCAGTTCGATCGAAACCGGGATTGCGCCGACAATATTTTCCATTTCGTTCCTGATGCTTTAATCTGCCGCTGGAGACGGCGAAACCTCTGTCTTGAAGACTTCTCCGGCTAGCCGACGAAATGACTTCAGGACCCCGTCCAAGGATTTCGCATATGAGGTGCCGACGGATGGCTTCTTGCCGTACCTGTCGGCGATCGCCTCGCCACCCGTGGTCAGAAACACGCGCCACTTTTCAGAGTGGCGTTCCTGGTGGGCTAATGCGAGCGCGAACCCTCCCGATCCGGTCTCAAAACGCAAAGCGCAGTCTCGCAGAACAAGCTTGCCGCCTTGATAGGGCCCGGACGATGCGATCACGGGCGACAGACCTTCCAGAGAGAAAATCCGCCTGAGTTCCGTGCTTGCCCGCTCGAATGCTTCGTGCGTAGCGAACAGGTAGTAGCTCTGGAGCATCTCACGACGATCCTCCAGGCTAAAACTTGCTTCGGTGCAAGTTCGCAGCAGGTCGTGTGCGCTTCTCGCCACGACAAGACGCATGGCCTGGCTGCCCCCGAGGTCTGCCGTGACGCTGTCGACCGCGGAGCGAAGAATCTCAAAACCGCCTTTAACGTTCATCTGGATTCCAATGTAACATCGGACTCGCTCATTTTATACGTATCTGTTTCAGTATCAAACCGATTCAGATAGAATCCGCTACTGTTACAAGGAGCGCGCTGATGACGAAAAATCCCGACCGCATCGAAAAGATCGAGTTTCTGGAGCACACCACGCAGGAGATCGGCTGGTTCCGAGAGATCGAGGTGCAGTTCTCGTTCTGGCATGGTGGCAGTTGCCTGAAAGAAGGGCCGACATACTGTTGGCCGAACGAGGCCGTGCTACAGGATGCCCGGGAAGCCGGCAAACGAATTTGCCGCGAATACGCGATCGACGCCAGCTCGACACTTGAGCTCGTCGCTTTCCGTTGCGATCGCGAGGTCGTCAAAATCCGCTCTCACGCCACCGACAGGCACTGGCACAGCCCCGATAACGCTCGTGACTATCCGCGCAACAAGATCCTTACATGCCACCGAATCTGGTCTTCCCAGACGGGAGACGCACCGCCGCCGGATAGCTGGCCTTCCCGACGTGTAACTTTCGTCAAGCGGTTTCCAATCGCAGGAGCTGCCGTGCAAGCATCAGACCTCGCGAACCGGTTCTTCGTCGGCGTCAGGCTTCCCGATGCGGAGGTGCTTCGCTCTGGACTCGCGATCGGAAATGGGGCGATTGAGCACCTGAGTCTCGAAAACGTTCACGACCCGCTCGACGAGACGGGCGGACGATTCGCGGCGGTGACCGGCTCACTGATCGTTGCGGCCGACCCCCGGCTTACGATCGGATCAGAGGACGAGTGGAGAGCGCTTGTTAACGATGGCTTAGAGATCGAGGCGTACCCGAATGGGCGAGGAGTCCATTGGGACACGACGCGCATCACCCACGAGACAACTACGTGGGCACTGAACTAGGCACCAAGGCTCGGGCATTTTTCATCCCGGGCCGTCAGCTCTACAGATCATTGAAAGCAGGAAGATCGAACGATTGATTATCGCGCACGTCAATGAGACGACGTTCACGGCGCTCCGCCAGGAGATCGGTATCGGCCACAACGTTGAACATCGAAAGACGTGCGTCCTTTTCAGGCTTCAGCGAGGCGAAAACCGCGCCGGTGTCCATGCCAAAAACATTTCCAAGCCGGCGAACGCCACCCCATTGCGGCGTGTGACCTACAAAGAGGCGACCGATGCCGCTTACCCCTGAAGCGTCGTCGTTATCGAGGCGATCGCGTCCCCAAAGAGCAGTCTTGGTTACCTGATCGTCGCCATTTTCGAGACGCGTCAGCACATCAGGCCAGCTCATGCCCGACCTCACGTCCGCGTGCAGAAAGCCGACAGTGCCTCGATTAGTCTCCAGTTGCATCGCAAGGGGCAACTTCCGGATGGCGTCCAGAATCGCGTTGCGCTCTGCCCGGCCAACGCCGAACCACCAATGCATGCCGATCTGTCGGGCAAGCCATTCAAGCGTCCCCTGCGACGGTTCCCCGTCTGCATAAGCCTTGATGAGCATATCCTCGTGGTTGCCACGACAAGCGTGCACCCAGGGCTGGTCCAAAAACTTCCGCACGCGGTACGAGCCCTCCCCTCGGTTTACAAGATCGCCCACGCTGAATAGCCTGTCTCGCGATGGATCGAACCGGGCCTCTCGCATCGCGAGCAGCACGAGATCATAGGCGCCGTGAATGTCGCCCACGACAAAGTCGCGTCCCTTGTTGTTTTGCTCGAAGTATCGAACGGCTCGCCACGCTTCGCCCAAAGATCACCCCGTAAAAGAGATTCATAACACGTATCTATATATTAGCAGTCAATCACCGCCTCTGTTCGTCATTTCCTCGAGTCTGGTTCAACCCTACTCAAGGAGCTCGCATGAACATCACCCAAACGAAGATTCTTTTTAGCTATACCGAATCTGTCACCCCTCCGAAATGCCGCAAGCCGCGTGACATGCGTTTTCACGATGGCGTGGTCGACGTGGACATCCGGTATGTGACAAAGGACGAAGCGCCGGTTGCTCTCGTTCACCGGAGATACGACTACGACGGCAAGACCGTGCTCGATACAGCCGAGTATCGGTGGTTCGAGGAACGACTCTGGACCCGAATGCAGGTGGAATTCAACTTCGGCACTCCGCATGGCCCGGCTCCCGCGGCTGTCATCGACGCCACGGCCTCAGGCGCACACGCTTCTCGCAATCATCCCTACAACACGGCGGCCGAATGTCGGAAGCAGTTCGCGGATTGGGCAGCGACCTTTATCGTGATCGATGGCGAGAAGTGGGAGCCGGTCGACGAGCCTCGCTATTACGTCGATGACGAATCGACCTATGGCGTGTACGTGAAGGTGCATCACGACTTTCGCATCCACTGCCATCGCGAGCGCTACTTTTCCCTCAGGCAACTCCCGGAGGCAAAGGCATTGGCGCAGCGTGAAAATCGCGAGCGCGAACGCGATCTTGGCGACCAGGACATCCTTTCCGACCGGTTTGAGATCCTTCTACCAGGCGTCATCAAGGTCAACGGCGAGGAGAAGGTCGAAGTCATCGTGTTCGGGCTGGCAGACGTGAACCACAGTCAGGATCTTCGCGGGCAGGAGCAGCATCTGCTGGAGGTTACTGTCGTGGTGCCGAAAGACGCGCTGGCCTCAAAAGCCCACCTGGACATCGCCAATCGATCGTTTCATGAACAACACGACAGGTATCCGCAGACGATCTTCGACGAATACTCGCCCGCAGGGCAGGTGATTATGGCATTGCGCCAGAGGGTGAAGACACTCATGGATGAAAAGCTGACGAAGCTCGGACAGTCCCCGCTCGACGTTGTGCAGCAGGAATTCGTTATCTGATCCTTGTTCGCCCAACGAACCCCACCCGGCCTACCACCCGCGCGCTTTTTGCGGAGGTAGGCCGTTTTTATTGCCAGATGTCGACCATCTCCAGGAGCACGTTAATCCCAACCAAGGAGAATCGAGATGGAACAAAACGCAAATGAGGCCGCACCGCAAAACCTCGAGTTGCAATTCATGGACCCCGTCGTCAAGGGTAACCTGAAAAGCGCGATGAAAGTAGCTGGCGCGTCGTCGGCAGACCTCTGGTCTATCCCGCCCGACTGCATTGAGGTCATTCGTCGCTACAACATCAGAGAAATTGACGAAGACTATGAGGCGAAAGTCGAAAGCCTTACGCGGTCGATGCTGGACCCGACCGTCGGCTTTAAACGCGATACGCCCCTGTCGGTAATCGTCGTCAGGGAAGACGGGAAGGATGTCATCCGTCTGAAAAGCGGTCACCGTCGACTTGAGGCTGCAAAACGCGCAATCGCGCGGGGCGCAACCTTCAAGGTGGTTTACGCGGTCGTGAGCACCAACACCTCGGAAGAGGAGATGCTCGCCGATTTGCACCGCGACAACGATAGCGACAAGCTGCAACCGTATGAACTGGCCAAGCTCGCAAAGCTGATGTCGGTGTACATCGAGAAGCCTTCCGACATCGCGAAGAAGCTCGTACTCGACGCCGGCTACGTGCAGGATCTCCTGATGTTGATCGATGGACCGTTTGCCATCCGGGAGTACGTCCGCAAGCGTACGATCACCGCTACGTTCGCGATCGATACCATGAAGCAATACGGTAACAAGGCCGTCGATATCGTCGAACAAGCGCTCTTGCGCGCGAGAGCAAAGGGAAGCAAGAGTGTTTCCGCGAAGCACGTTCCCGGCGCTCTCGTGAAAAAGGCCATTACGCGCGCAGCACCGCAGATGCGCACCGCCATTGCATCGGTCAAAACCGATCCGGCGTATGCACAACTCGCGCCGGAAACACGTACGACGATCGATGCCATTTTCGATGCATTGAAAGCGGCGGAGAACGAAGAGCATCAGTTGGCTGAAAAGGTCGCCTCGGCCGATAGTTCTGGCCAGGAATCGCTTGCTGCCTAAACCAACCCACGACCCGTGCACTCTGTGCCGGGTCTTTTTTTTCGCCCACGGCTCAGCTGGAGGGTCTCTTCCTCGCAAGCAGGGAGCGCCATCTGAACCACACACGCTGCCACGGGCGCATTTCGAAGTCCGTACGCTGCCACTTGCCACCGCGGTTCCATTCGAGGCTGAGCATGCCGTCGGTACAGCGTACCCGGTAGTGGAAGCGGGTCAGGCCTCGGCATCGGCCGCACGCGAGAAGTCCGGTCACCTGGAAAACATCGCTATAGACGCTCTTGACATGGCCGCGCTGTTGTTGCGGTCCGGACTTCCGCCCACAGCCGGCGCACGAAATTCGGATGGATGGCGCCTGAGATCCGTCAGAAAAACGAATTGGGAGGGCCTCAGACAGCGCTGGGGACTCCTCCCATTCGGTGAATGCGTTGGGCGACGATGATGTCACGAGTCGGGAATGGGCGGTGGGTTCGATTCTTCCGCCGGAAGATTAGCACCTTTTTCGTCCCAGCCCTTAGTGATACTGTCGATATAGACGTTCACCCAACCCGGAATCCGACGCTTGCCGCGTTCCCATTCACCATAGGCGTTGTATCCACGGCCAAACTTGTCGGCCATTTCGTCCTGCCTCAGTCCCAACAAACTCCGCACCCTGTTGAGATCGGGCGTCGGCATCTCGGCAGAAGGCGTCACCCGGCCGGCAATCAGCGCGGTGACAAGCCTTATTGCGGCCACGGGAGCTCCCTGCTTCTCCCAGCGAGCGATCAACGGGGTTGAGACATGTAGCCAGCTCGCAAGGGTGCCCTGAGATAAGCCAGCGTCCACACGGATCTTCGACAGGAAACTGCTCTGGCCTTCGCGGCGACGGATGCCGAACTCCCT
Source organism: Caballeronia grimmiae (assembly GCF_022879615.1). NCBI lineage: Bacteria > Pseudomonadati > Pseudomonadota > Betaproteobacteria > Burkholderiales > Burkholderiaceae > Caballeronia > Caballeronia grimmiae. The sequence continues at coordinate 376,402 of NZ_CP084275.1, read as the reverse complement.
CGCCTTGTCATCACGAAACCGTTGCGCAGCGTACAGCGAACCATCGCGGCTGCCGTAGGCCGCATCGCGGAAGTGGCGGTTGGCCACATAGATGCCGCCCTTGTAGAGACGAACGCGCCAACCAGCGTCCGCTGGGCGTCCTGGTCGCTCGTCGCGCGAGATTCCCTGCATTGCCGAGTCCGTGCGCCGCCGGGCCCCCGTGTGAGTTGTCACGTTGCGGGCGCCGCGTGAGACTCCGCGAGTAGGCCCACCCGTGTTTGCTGTTGCCAGATTCACCATCATCATCCCCTCTTTGCAAGGTCAGTCTGCGTTTCGTGATCGCCAGCCCGCGACTGCGTCGAGCGAGCGCGAGAGTCGAGACAGCGCCTACAGATAGCCGTGGCTGTCGGATGCGGCTTATCCATGTGCGAGAGCACCTTCTTCGTTGTTTTGGAGGATGGCGGCTCCCGCTGTGCGTTCGATGATCTTGGCGATTTTCTCGGCCAGCGTTGCCGCAGTGAAGGGTTTGACGATGTAGCCGCTTGCACCCGCGCGAGCGGCGGCCAGAATGTTCTCTTTCTTTGCCTCGGCCGTGACCATCAGCACAGGCAAATGCCGCAGTTCCGCCGAGCTGCGAATGGCCTGCAAAAGCTCGAGCCCATCCATACGTGGCATGTTCCAGTCCGTGACCACGAAATCAAAGTTCCGCGTCTGGAGCATGGTCATCGCAGCAACGCCGTTTTCGGCCTCGTCGAAGTTGGAATATCCGACCTCTTTAAGCAGCGTTCGCACAATCCTCCGCATGGTCGGGAAGTCATCAACAACGAGGAATCGATATGTTTCTGGAGCTTTCACAACAAACCCTATTGGTGCAATCCGCTACGAGATACATAACGCGTACACGTAACGTCGAATCAGAACAAAATGCGCAATTTATTGGTCGGTCTTGAAGGAATTGGTCCCGAGAACCATGTCTTCTCTCACGTGCTTGACCAGTTCTTCTCCCCCTGCGGTGATGCCATGTGCACGGATGCCACCCGTGATCGCCCAGTAGATCTTGCCCGTACCAGTCTCCACGACCTTGCGATGAAGCATGATGCTGTAAAAGTAGAAGCTCTCTCCGTCGCGGTATGATGCCGTTTCCAGCGTGCCGTACAACCGGTATTCCGGGCCAAGCGCCTTGACCTTGTCGGGAAGGAAGCGATTTACCACTTCCGAGAACTTCGCCTTGTCCACAATCGGGTCGGTCGAAGTCAGCACCATGTCCACCGCGTGCGCTACAGGGGCGACACCGAGCAGGAAAAGCATGGCCAACGCCGTGGGGATGACTTTTTTCACTGTGAGATCCTTGTTCTAGTTACCGTGGCCCGCCAGTTCGGCAAGTCCTCTTTCGACAATGTCGCTGGCCATCCGGAGCAGGCCAGGGTCACCCTCGCGCAGTTCTTCCAGCAGCAGCTTCTTCTCGGGTAGATACGTGTGCGCGAATTCCCGATCGACCACCACGACGCTGATCGTGTTGCTGATCACATCAGCGAGCTTGATCGTCTTCACTTCAGGATCGGCTTGGGCCGTGTGGGCTCGCTCGAGCGCCATGCGGGCCGCCCGATCACCATCGTGCGGCGTCGAGACGTTTGACAGTTGCATCACATATCGCGCGACAATGGGGCCGAAGAGTGAGCGAATCTCATCGATATCGTACCTGTGTGGGCCATCGCGTCGACGGCTCCCCACGTCGTCAGGCACATCGTGAAGGATGGCCGCGGCCAACATCTCCTTGGTGTGGCCTTCGACCGTGGCGACCAGCCCTGTCACTGCCAGCGGATGAACGAGATACGGCTCTCCTGTGAATTTCCGTCTCTGATTGACCGAGCGATGCGCCCGGTCTGCATAGTCACGGACATCGCCGAGGGTCCAGTGGAGATTTGTCATGTTTTATCCCGGGATCTGAAGGATCATGTACCCGTTGGCGTACACGACCCGAAACCTGTTGAGAATGTCAGCGCCAAGCAGCGGAAACTGCAAAGCCTTGCTTACGGCAACCGTCGAGTTTTTTGCCGTGAACGGCCCGACAGTCATGACGTTCGATTCACTAACCCATGCAGCAGACTCCCCATTGGCCGTGGAAGTGCCAACCTGCCGGCCCGCCCGCAGTCCCGAATTCTGCGCGAGCTGGAGCGGGATCGTGGTATAGGTGGCTCCCGTGTCCACGAGAAATACGACCGGGAAATTGTTCAACGCTCCCGACACGTAGTAGTGACCGTCCGGCGATCTGGGCACGTAGTAGGCGTTCTTTTCGAAGCGTGGCGCCTCCATCATGATCGGTGAGCGCGCCGCGAGTGCCAGTTGCTCTGGCTTGTACTTCGAGCCATCGAATATGCCGTAGGTATTGGCTTCGGCAAGGGCATGCGGCACAACGCCCGCAGTCACCACCGATAGAACGGCTGCCGCCGCGTGTTCGCGGAGTTTTATCGTCACACTCCGGCTCCTCGATCTCGATGCGAGTGGACGACCGCTCCGTACATTTTCATTGCGAATAGCCTCATTGATTCACAATTCGTATTGTTACGCGTTATGAATCACATGTCTAGCAATTTGGTCAAGAAACCGAATGGAAAAACCCCGATCCTTTGACGGCATCGAGGCTTAGTACAGCGGTTTCGGGGCTTAAGCAGAGAAGTAGCCGATGGATGAGGGGGCACACTACTGCGCGAAGCACGTTCGATGCAGATGCGCAGAAATTACGGCTCACCTGGCAAGCTCAGAATAACCGCCCCGAGCTCGAACCCGCTGAACTGCTCGATGATTGCTGCCTTCGATCGGAACGGAAGGCGCGCTTGGCCGGAGCAAACCCTTTTTAGGTCTGCCGGTGACAGCCCGATCGTGCTTCCCAATGCGTGGATGCTCTCGTGGCGAAAATCGGCCAGGCCTTTCAGAAATGGCCCTGCCTGGAATGCCCCGTCGGACGGCTCATCTATCTGGTCAAAGAATTGATCGACCAACGTGGCCTGAACAAACGAAGATTGGGAGTCCCCCTCGAGAACGGCATCCCGAATCTCGTCCGGCACGACACTCAGCAGTCTCGCCCGAGTGATCCGAAAGCCGAGACGTGACAGGAGCCGAATACGTGCCGCGGGCGGGAGTGGCCGGCGGCCACTGCGACACTGGTTGATCATGGACGGCCCTAGCCCGATCGCCCTCCCCAAGTCTGCGTCGGTCCATGCGTTCGCGGCACGGAGGCCGTCCATTGCTGCAATCCAGTCGATGGCTGATGCTGGCAGAGTTCCCGAGTTCCGGCCTACTTCACCGTGCAGATGAGCGTGACGAGGGAATTCAGCGTCGATCTGCTCGTCGAGGCCGAACATGACGCCTATTGACCGGACACTGAGCCATGCTTGCGCTCAACGTCGTCGACGGCATGAATCAGGAAACGCAGCAACGCGCCAGTGATCAACAGGATCACTGCGATCTTTGCAATCGAGAACAAGTGCAGTGCAACCCCAAGCACCGGGAGGAGGACCGCGTAGAAGAGAAGCGTGACCGCGACCAATGCGATCGCCGCCAGCCTGTATGTGCGCCAGTGAGAGCGGATGTGCTTCATCGGATTCTCCTGATTTTCAATGTCGCAATTTTAGTATTATTTCTACCCGTTGTGTATCGCTTCGGATATTAAAAAGCCCCGGGCGCATGGCGACCGGGGCTTGATGGGGCGGTTAAGCTGCGGCTTTTGTCCGACGGGGCGCGGATTTCAGCACATCGACCTTGGCGAAGCGCCATTTGCCATCGTCGACGAGACCCACGATCACAGCCGCAAGCGAACTGAAATAGACGTGCCGCTCTTCCTTCACGACGGACCATGTATCGTGTTCAGCGAGCTGGACGGTAAAGCTGTCAGTCGCCCGATCGAGCACGATGTTGAGGAAGCCCTTGAAGCGGGTGTTGTTGATGCGGAACTGCAAGGTCGGCGGAGCCAGAATTTCATCTTCCTCCGATGGATCTCGCATTCCCACTGGCAGATTGACAGCGCCGGCATCGATCAGGACCTGAGCGATCGTACGGATTCCATCGGGTGCGACGCGCTCTTCCACCTGCTCCACCAGATCCCGGAGAAAGGGACATCTAATGGAACCCTTGTCAACTGGCAACTCGGAACGCGCCTCGCAGATGACAAACACGTTTGTCACCGTTCCAGCGATCGCATCTTTCTTTGCTGGCACGTCGAGTCGGGTGCCATCGAAACGACGACGGGCATACGGGGTGATGCGCACGACTGCCCCCACCTCCGGGACGTGTTCCAGCAGCCCCTTGCCGATGGCGAACATTGACGACGTGGCTACCTTCACGAGCAGCCATTCGGCTGACTCGTCGACAACCTTGCCCTCCTGCGGCTGAGGATCACACTCTCCCCCAAACGCGTTCGTCACGAGCCCACCGGCATACACGAAACCGTTGTAGTGCGATACACCCGTCGGCAGGTGTTTGGCTATGACCGTCCGCAGCCACTGCTTCCCTTCTTCCTTTGTCGGCATTACATCACTCCTGTCAGATGAGAAAAAGCACAGACCCTTGCGAAGCCTGGCAAAAGGGTATGGCGCACGGCCAAAAATAAGCGTGGGACTCAACCTGAACGGCTGACTATGCGGCGACGAGGCAGAGTTCCGCGGATTCACATGTCGCCGTGGAGAAGGGGGCACAGGGCGCCGTCCGAACCTCGATCCGGGCGTATGGGTAGCTGCCGGTGGCCAACAGTACAAATCCGCTATCCGTCTCGACGATGGTCAATGGTTCGGATGGCGAGTCCTGTCCGCGCTTTAGTTCTGCTTCAATCGCTGCCTTTTGATCTGAGGCGACTTGCCGAGCCAGCTCGAGCGCCATCGATCGCTCGAACCTTACTCCGTGCACGGTGGCTCTCGGCCCGCACTCGTCCTCGTCCAGCGTGATCACCACCAACGCCTCAGAACTTGCCGCTGCGCCTGTCATCGCTTGCCCCTCGCATGTTCAAAAATTTATCCGCCAAAAAGGCAAAGCCCCGCAAATTGCGGGGCTTCACGCACGAAGGCCTTCGGATCAGGCGACCAGGGCTGCCGAGGCGTTTGCCGCCGCGGCGCCTCCTGCGCCTGCCGATTCGCTTCCCGGCTCACCGGTCGATGCTGCACCGGACAAATCACGTTCGACGGCGTCGGCGAGACCCGTCAGCGTATTGATCAGGGGACCGTCCCAGTCAACCTCCAGACCAGCCGCCTGCACACGCTTGTCGAGATCAGCGATACGGCGACCGAGTTCGGCCGGAATCTTGACCTTGTGGCTGACGGGTTTGTTCGCGCCTTTCGCGCGCAGGACTTGCATCGTGCTCATAGATTCACCTCGATTGTTGTTGATGAGATGCCCGTGGTGTTGAGCCACCGGACCTGAACCATCGCCTCAAAAGTCTGTAATACGCGTGGGATCTAAATAATACATAACGCGTACGCGTACCGTCAATGATCAAGCTTCGATCGTAAGCCAAGCGCGATTCGGGATAGATCGCTGAAATTGATAGCAATGGCATCCACACGACCAAGTATGTGATCGTCTGGAACGTACCCCCAGTAACGGCTGTCGAGGCTATTGTCTCGATTGTCGCCCATGACGAAGTAGCGACCTGCGCCCACCATGCAACGCAATGTCTCGCCTGCAAGGTGGCATCCGTCGGTGGCTGAGTACGAGCTCAAGAGGTCACGGTCGATCCACTCCTTTTCCGATTGGTAAAAGCCATCATGCTTGTGTCGTCCAACGCGTTCGGAAAACCGGCTTACCGAAACGTGTTCGCCGTCTTCGCTCTCATATGACTCGGGCCCACCGGGCTTAACGTCCACTGGTTTATCGTTTACTGTCATGGAACGTCCGGTGATTTCAATGACATCGCCAGGCAATCCGATGACACGTTTCACAAACGTCTTCGAGCGATCGCGCGGGTACTGGAACACAATCACATCGCCGCGCTCAGGGCGGCCCCATGCAACGATCACCTTGTTCGTGACGGGCAATCTAAGACCGTATGCGAAACGGTCCGCGATGATGAAGTCGCTCACTACGAGTGTCGGCCGCATCGACGACGACGGCACAACGAACGGTTCGACGATAAAAAAGCGCAGAAAGCAAATGATGCAAACGAGCAGGAAAGCATCGCTGCCGTATCGCGCGGCGCCCGACGTGAATCGATGACCTCGACGCGCAACAACCACCCGATCGAGAATCCATAGGGTGCCGCTCAGTGCGAAAGCAACAAGCAACGCACGGGGAATGGTCAGCAGGTAAGACAGCAGAAGGAATGGACCCCAGATACCTAGCGAATAGCCCATCGAGAGCAGGCGACTATTCTCCTCATCGGTTTCCCCTCGCCGGCGGCCGAAAGATACAAGTACCGGCCCCAGCACAGTGAACGCGGCACCGTACAGGAATAGACTCATCGTTCACCCTTCCCTGAGATCCGATTTTCTCTGCGACGCCTTAGTCCTCGGCAGACCGCGCCAAAAAGTGCGAAAGCGATGCGCGTTAAACCGATCACGACCATCATCTCGGCCACGTACCAGAAACGTTGGTACCAGATCTGGCTATGAACGAGGTCTCGCAGTGCTACGCCAATGCACGCGAGCAATGCGGCCACCGCGAATGCGTTAAATGCGGTCCGCAACGCCGAATGGATCTTGGAGCGCGGGCGCGGCCCGGCCAGCATACAGTCATTTCCCATCGATACCCTCCTCTTCAGGATGGCACAAGGACCACCCATAATCATCAACAGCGAGTTCGAACCCGCCAAGTGCGGCCATCAGGTAAGCCTCACCCGGCCTCGCACGCTGAACTCCGAACGTCTGCTCGTAAAACTTCGTGAGTCTCGATTCAGCCTCTGCGTACGATGCCTCGAACTTAGCCCGATCTGGTGAGTCGTGCGAAGGCGCACAACTCTCAAACTGCAAGGGAAATGGTTGTAGCAACAGGAGCACGGCTTTTGTCTCTCGCTGCAACCACTGCAAAGCCGTAAGGCCCAGGAGAGCCCCGACACCGTTGCCAGCGCAATCACCCCTTACCTCCAGCCGCGACAGATGGAGCAATGGGCCACGCGCGAAGACCGTACGGATGCCATGGATTGACGACTCAAGCACCGCGTTGGCCAACGCGCTCAGCGTTCCATTGATAGTGTCACAGGCGTTGACGAACGTCTCGTCGTCAACATTACAGCCACTTTTAGCCCGGATCACGTCGAACTCCACATAGGCCACGGGCAATGGATCGTCGCGACGAAAGGCCGTTGCGCGGAATCCCATCGCCTCGGTGTGCAGATCGGGCGCCATGTAGTTCGCCGAAATCTGATGCGAGACGATGATTGATTCTCTTCCAGGCAGCACAAACGTCTCACCCGCATGCGCGGTATCGATCTGCGTGAAGAAGCCAGACTCCATACGATCGCGGGGCCATTGCGGTGGACGGACGCTCGTAGTCCCGTCTTCGAAGCAAAACACGTCTTATTCCTCTCCGCGCGTCTACTTGTATTGAACCAGCCCACTGCCAGAGCGTTTAACGCTCCGATCACGTGGTTGACCTGACACCGCGAGCACTCCACTGCCGCTTACCCTGCCCCGTACGTAAGATTCCGCGTGCACACGAAGAATCCCCGCGCCAGAGACATCTACGGTCACCCCCTTAGACCACAGGGCGGTGCATTTCACAACGGCACTTCCAGAGGCCTCCGCGGTAAGAAGGCCGCATTCGCCGCGGCCGTTGATCCGTCCCGCGCCCGTTGCACGAAGCAGCAGTTCATCGGCTGCTATGCTGGAGAGGTCAACGACAGCCGCTCCTGTGACGCTGACATCGCGGAGCCGCGGGGCCGCGATCCCCACGATGACGCGACCCGACTGCCTCGACGCTCCGGTGAAATCGCGGGGCGGGTTCTGACCACCTCCAAGCGGGCGCGATCTCTTGGAAGCACGCTCAGGCTCGAGATCAATAATCAACAGGTCGCCATCGACGCGCGTAATCACGCGTCGCAGCAACGGCGCTTCCTCGACCGACACGCGAAGCTGAGAGTCGGGAAGCTGATGGAAGACCACTTCAATCGGTCCGCTCACGTGAAGCCTCGGTGGAACATGAAGCCCACGCTCCTCGCTGAATAATCCGTCGGCTTGCACGCGCGGAAGGGCACTTGCCGAATTGCCAGAAACCCGAAAGGCGCCTGTTGCGATCCGGGTCAACAACCCATACGCTGCCGTCATAGCCGCGGTCAACCGCCCATAACCTGTCATCCGTTTTAATGCCCCGATGAAATTACGGCTATCCGGATTTATGTGTGGAATTTGGTTCATGGCTAGTGAGATTGTTCGTGTGGAAAGCCGTCCCACGTTCGGCCGTCGAGTTGCCGGCCTGCGGCTTTCTTGCCGTGCCATCCCATGACGGCGACCGTGGATGCGACCGAACCATCCTCGTTGCCTTGCGGTGGTTCACCGGTGTGGTTCGACCAAGTTCCGTCGTCGTCCACCACCCAACATTTGCCATGTGCGCCCGTTAGCGAGTCCACCCAAGCATGAGCGCGCCGTTCTTCGCCGCAATGCGTGTAGTGCTCCTCGTTGACGTAATGTCCCCACTCACCCCATTGCTTGAACAAGAACGGCACGCCAGCAGCAGCGCACTGGTCGCGAATATCTCGTGCCCAATCGGGATGCATCGGCCGCGCCCCATGGCCGCTTTCGCCGCCGACGATGACCCAGTCAAGACGCCCCGTCTCAGTCCTTGTGGGGCCGCCTTCCCATTTCCACCGTCCGGTCAACGCATTGGCCTTGGCAGCGAATATCTTTGGTTCAAGGCTTGTCAGGTCTACCGGCCCTAGCAGCGGCTCCATACTCAGAAAGCGCACGCTCGCCCGCGTATCGAGCAGCTTGGGGATGTCCCGGTCGGCCTCCTGCTGGTTGACGACGGTGATGCCAAGCCAGACGTTCGAGGGCAGCATCTGCGTTTCGAGGTTGTGGATCTGATGATGGCGCGCAACCTCCAGCATCATCGACTCGACGTTGCCGATTCGTTTTGTGACCAGCAACCAGTCAAGGTGCGGCGTGCGCTCGATGAGCTGGAACAGATCGGCTCGCCACGATGCCGGCACCCGGTTGTCGAACACGTCGGCCAGTGAAGCACAGAACACACGCCGACGGCGGCCATGCAAGATGAAGAACGCCTCGTGCTCACGCTCCCAATGCATCGGCTTCTTCCAGTTCGCGGGGCTGGTACGACGGCGCTCTGCCTGGGCGCCCCACTGGACGATGCCACTGCGCTTTGCCCATCCCTCGGCATAGCAGTTGTCACAGCCAGGGGATACCTTGGTACAGCCAGTCCAGGGATTGAAGGTGCTGTCACACCACTCGATGTTGGTCTGTTCGCTCATAGTTCCAACGAAAATCCGTTTTATTATCTTGCTTCGTCGTGACTGGTTTCACGCGTCACTACGCATTGCCGAGATTTCGTACTTGGTGCGCGGCGCAGCTACCCCTTACTCCGATACAACCTCTGCTCTTCGGTTAATGACCGCACGAACCCGTGCTGCGCTGGCGCGATAGAAACCGATGCCCATGAAGACGAGACCAATACCTGCGCATGCAATCCATCCCGCCCGGGTCAAATGCGCTAGAGGTTGAAGTCCTTTCGCATGGTTCAGAGGAGCGTACGCAGCCATCAGCCACGTGGCGATTCGGACCAGCACGATGCCCTGCCGGGTTGCACTCGTGTCCGGGAAGAATGGGGGGAAACGTCCTTCTTGCGAAGACATTGGCGCACCGGAAAGAGGCGCCGCTGGTCTGCCAATAAAAAATGCTCGAAGAACAAGATCTCGAACGCTGAATTTCATACCGAAGCTCCTGAGTCTGCATTTGAGGGAAGTGCGACGCCAACCATCCGCACATTCAACCTGTCTGTGAACGCACGGCGATCGCCGCCGGCAGCGTCACGTTCATGAGATGGTCGGCTCGAGACAACAGGCCTACGACCTTCTCATCGATACGTTGGAGCTGACTTGGCAGCAACTCGATCTGTTGAAACGCCTGCCTAACAATGTCTCGACGATCTCGCAACGCGGTCTCAACTGCGGGTTCTTCTGGCAGTTGGATCACGTCTCCGACGGCACTGAGCGCGGCGAGCGATACCACCAAGCCGACTTTCGCGCGGTCAACCTTTGCCAGCAATTCCAGAGTCCGGTTCGGGAACGAATTCAACGCGTGCTTTACGGTCATCAAGGCTGATCGGTAATCAACCTCCTCTGGCTTGCCGTGAAGCAAGCGATCCATAAGTCCATCCTTGCGCGTTACCGTCTCCAGAAGCTTCGACATCAGGGACGCAGCGTCAAGTTCGTTGAACTCCCTTGTGACTCTCGCGACGGTCTCGACCACTTCGCCCGAAGCCTGTAATGGCAGTTCCGCAATGGTCAGGATTGTCGCCAAGGTCGGCGGCAGCAGTTGCCGGATAGCCCGTTCGATTCGAACCTGATGCGCTGGGTATAGGTCAGGAAAGCGCGCTCGGGCAACCTCAAAACACCGCTCAAGAAGCGGATGCTCGGTGTCACCAAACAGCACCTTTGGTTTGCCAGCGTGCGCTGGGGATTGAACCGGCCGAAGTTCTTCCGGCTGGCCGAATGCGAGCCTGCCCGGGACAGCGCTCTGGCTTCTTGCCTCGGCGTGCTGCTCGCCGAACTGGATCGGTCTAGGTGTGGCCGTCTCCGCTTTCGCTCCGGCTTCGACAGGAGCCGACTGGCCGAAGTCGAGTTTCTTGGGTTCCGACACGGGTAAAGTCTTCCGGGGTTGATCGTCAAACTGCAAGGCTCTGGGTTCTGGCCAGTGATCGTCAAAGCGCAGAGCCTTGGGCTCACGATACTGTCGCGACATCGATTTCTCGCATCGACGGGACGACGCCAACAACCCGCGCCGCCCCATCTGCATCAGATCGTTACAGGTTACCGCCGTATGCCTTCACGAAGTCGCCCAGCCCACGGTTGTAACCCGTGCCGACTGCCTTGAACATGAACTGACCATCGCGCCGATAGAAGCTGCCGACCTGAACCGCAGTCTCCATCGAGAAATCCTCCTCGAGGGGATACTTCGCGATGATCTGGCCGGAGGCCTCATCGGAGATCTGGATATAGCTGTTCCGGACCTGACCGAAGTTCTGCTTGCGCTCGGCCGCGCAATCGATCGTCACGATCACCGAAATCTCTTCGATGTTCGCTGCGAGCTTCGACTCGTCGATAAAGATGACTTCGTCATCGCCCGCGCCGCTGCCGGTCCGATTGTCGCCACTGTGAACGACGCCCAGGCACGGCGACGCGGGCATGCCCTTCTTCGGAAATTCGGCGCCAGGCTGGAAGAAGGTAGCCACGCGGTCTTCCGTGCGAATCTCCGAGTTGTAGAAAATGAAATGCTTGTCGTCGACCAGCTTCGGGTTGCTCTGCGGGTCGTACTTGCACAGGAACACCGAGACATCCAGATCGAAATCGGTTCCCGTGTCCGTCGCGTTCGCGTCCCACCCGAGGCCGATGCGGAACTTCTTCGTGCCCGGCGCTTCCTTCGACAGATTGATGCGACCGCCCTTCGACAGATTGATCATGCTTTTGCTCCTTTCAGATCCACAAACGGAAATAGTTGAGTGTTAGTCCGATACACAACACGTACGCATATCGGACGAAGTACAAAAATGAATTACTGGTTGCCTGCCACCAGCGTCTGTGTAGCTTCCTTCTTTTGCGAGATGATCGAGGTCCAAACAGCCAGACCGATCGTCACCGCACCAATCAGACCGGTCACCACTTCCGGGACTTCAAACTTGACGTTCAGGAACATGATCGTCGCCAGTGCCCCGATGGCCCAGAACGCGCCGCATTCGAGATACTTGTAGCTCGCGAGCGTACCCTTCTTCAGCAGGACAAGCGTCATTTCACGGATGTAGGCGGCACCGACGCCGAGGCCGATCGCGATCAGAAAGACATTGTCAGACAATGCGAACGCGCCAATCACTCCATCAAAGCTGAACGACGAATCGAGAACTTCCAGATAGAGGAAGCCAGCGACACCTTCACGCACAACCCGCGTACCGGTGTCTTCTCCGCCCATGAGATCACCGATGCCATGAGCGACGACGAAGCTGATCACGCCGAACACACCTGCCAGCAAAAAGGCGATTTGTTCCTGTGCCGGCACGTGGAACGACGCCAACACGACGATTCCGAGAGTCAAGGCAACCTCGACAGCGGTGATGCGGCCGAGACGTGCCATCGCCTGCTCGACAAAACCGATCCAGTGCTCCTCCTTGCCGGAGTCGAACATGAACTTGAAGAACACCATCAGGAGGAAAGCGCCACCGAATGCGGAAACCTCATGGTGCGCCGAAGTCAGGATCGAGGCGTACTGGGCAGGATCTTTCAGCGCAAGAGACGCCGCTTCCCAGAAGCCGATATGCCCGATGATTGCGACGATCAGCAGAGGGAACACGAGACGCATGCCGAATACTGCGATGGGCAGGCCGAAGACCATGAAGCGGTCTTGCCACTTCTTCGACCAATGCTTCAGGACCGACGCATTGACGACGGCGTTGTCCAGCGACAGCGAGATCTCGAGCACTGATAGCACGCCGACGATGATCATGTCTTTCACGCCGCCCATCAGGTAAGCAGCGACCAGGGCAACCAGCGTCAACGCCAGTGGGATCTTGAATTCTTTCAACATGCGAGTTGTTCCTCTAAAAGTGTGGGCTGGGATGCCCGTTTATTTGCCGCGGACCCAGTTGCAGAACTCCGGAGTGATCAGTTGCTCGTAGATCACCTCGTCCGACACATCCAGCGACGGCAAATGCAGGAACCCGACGTTCGGCAGATCGTCTGCGAGCTCTTGCAGGAAGCCAAACTCGCTCGGATCACCCACGCCGACCATCGACCAGTAAATCGGGAATTTCTTCGAGCCTTCGAGCAGCCGGCGCACATGCTCACGATCGGCGCCCGGGTTTTGGCCATCGGTGACGAAGAGCACCCATGCAGGCATCGTGTTCGCCGGCGCCGCCGGGATAGCAGCGGGCTCTTCCGAGGGTCCGCCAAACAGGCGGCTGAGGAAGCTGCGCTTTTCTGCCGTTGGCTTCGGCTCGGGACTGCCGAAGAAAAAATTGACGATGTCGGACATCACCGGCGCGTACTTCGTGCCGCCCCACTTCGCGATGTCTGCGTTGAGGACGTGTTCGGTGATGTACGAGCCGTAATTCTCAGGCGTCGCCGTCGGCAAACGGGTGAAGCCTTCCGTGAACGTCCAGGTATCGACTTCACCGTTGTCGTCGAACTTCAGCGCGATACCCAGCATGCGATCGTGCGTCTCCTGAACGATCCCCGACTTGTAGAGGGCTTTTGCCGAACCGGAAATGTCGAGCGCTGCCCCGACGCGCACGACCGGCGGCTTCGCCAGTTGGCGCTTTTCGAGGACGATGGAGACCTTTGCGGCTCTTTTTTCGAGAGTAATCATGCGTGTTGTCCTTATCTGTTTTTCGGAGAAAAGCGGGAAACCAGATCCTGCTCAAGCTGACGCAGGCGGGACGCGTCCTGCTCGCGCTGGCGCTCCCCTTCTTCGACGATCTGGTTGATGTCGTCGAGCGCCCCAAATAGCTGCTGCTGGGCGTATTCAAATGTCTCAGTCGCAACAACAGGCCGCTGACTGAGCCTTGCGACCTCCTGCGCGTTCTGCCTGCCGAGATCCGCTTGCGCTCGAAGCGCTGCATCGGTTGCGTCATAGGTCGCATTGACGAGGTCAGTCGCCACCTTCGTATCCAACTGTTCGAGGTACAGCGAGAAGGCATTCGTCCACGCGGGAATCAGGATTGTCTTCACGGTGGCGAACTTGCTCCCCAGCGTCCGCTTTCGATCCTGTTCGGTACGGATTTGCGGTGCGAGTTGCTTGGTCAAGAGCATTGCGCGGTCGAGGTCATCGACTTTCACCTTCAGCGCATCGATGCGACGCTGCATATCCATCAACCGCTGGGCCGCGAACGCGTCTTTAGCTTGTCCTTCCGCCTCAAGCGCCGCGCGATAGTCGGCCAGTGCGCTCTCGCACCGTCGCTTACCCTCTTCCAGGCCCTGATAGGTGGCATAGTTGGAGTTGTACATCTGCTCCAGTGTGCTAATGCCGTCCTTCTGCTTTTTCGCTGTCACTTCGAGTTGCGCGACGAGTGTGTCGATACGCTGGTTCACGTCGTCATACTGAGCAAGCAGGCGCTCTTTCGTCGACTTCAACAGACTGCCGACACGGCCAAGCAGCGATCCCTTATGCATCGCCTTCGGGTCAAGGCCTTTCGCGATTGCGATCAGTTCGTTCAGCTTCTCGCCAAACGCGCCGCCGTCGGCCGCACGAACGGTTGAGAGGTACGTTCGCGACATGGACGCCGCTGCGGCACCATGCTCCGTTCCGATAGCGTCGATCTCGTCGTCACTCATCAACCTGCGCGGAACGCCGACGTTGCCTGCACGAGCCGCTACGAGGCCCACCCCGGCCGGCGACGGCACCGGCTGGACAACCGGCATCTGGGGAGCACTCTGCTTTTCATCGTCAAAAAGCGGCTTCAAAGATTTCTCCTCGTTTTCGATTCGTAACACGTACACATACGCGGCATTTCGCAATACTACATACGTTCAGTTTTGCCATCAAGTGGATTATTCAGAAAGTTTCGTTTCGATACTGGTTGTATCGATCAAACTTAATCATGTTGCCAGTCGTGCTCCGCGAAGCGGCGACCTTTGATCTGGCTTTCCGTGCGGTTGTTGTCGTTGACCGCAGGTCCCGGCCTCGTTCGTTGGTAACGTCGACTCGAGTGCACTGAACGTTCGATACCAACCTAGCCCGCAGTAGAACGCGGCTCCTAGCAACAATGCACACAAGAGTTTTAGAATCCCCGCGCCATCCGCATCAGCGCACTTCCAACATCCGCGCCCGCCGCACATCCAAAAACCCTCCAACGACATTAAAAAAAATGCCCCGCATGCTTGCGGGGCACCAAGGAGACACACCTGAAGGAAACATTCGTCTTACGAAACCGCCGCCGGCACGTAGAGCGTATAGACGATGTAAGTGAGCGCTAACGCGCCAAAAAAACCAGAAAGCACGAGCTGGAGCCGATTCTCCCGCAGCTCTTCCCCCAGGAAGGTGTGGACCAAGGGGGCCAGACGGGTCGGGTCTGCTGTTTTCACCGTGAAAAGGCGGCGACGACGCTTGATCCCGATAAGAAAAATGAAAGCAAAGATGACGAGCGCGATACGCGCGATGATGAGCGGTGACATCGAAATCCTCAGTCAAGGGTGACAGCACCAATAATACATAACACGTAGCTATACTTCAATAGCATCCAAACGTGGATCGAGGGTTGCGAGCAATCGCAATCGCCCGGCAAAGTTGCCAATCTCACCGTTGATGGGCCCCGACAGGTCTCCGAGTCCGATGCATCGCTCGCTGAGCGCGGAGACAGAGATCGTCGGCTCAGCCGCCAGCACTCTTTCGATCCATGCACTCGCTCTTGCTTTCTGGGGATCGCCTGCGGGAATGCTGTCGAGAAGCGGAATCACAATACCGACTATCTTGTTCGCTGCCTCGCGCGCACTCATCTGACGGCCTGAGACCTGAGTCAAAACCCGCTCGACTTCCATCCTGCGTATGTTAGCCTCGCCCACCTTCTTCTCCTGTCGAGAAAATGATCGGATTGAATTTACGGACGCAGTATAAAACTAGTCGGCAAACTTTTCCATACTATTGACGTACGTCTACGTGTTATGAAAGTGGCCGCGTAAGCACTCGCGAAGACATGCGATTGGTGAGAATTTACAGGAGCGAGATTCCGGGAAACCGACAAGTTATGGTGCGCGGTTGAGTCAGCACGGGGGCATCTGATCGAGAGTCGCATTGCGGTGCTCCAAGCCGGATTAAGCTTCCGCAGCCAGTTCTTCTGCGTGTCAGGCGCAGCGCAACGCGAACGTGCTTGAGGGGTAAGGTGAGGATTTACGGGAACGAAAGCGTATCCGTAGGGACATCGATTCCGTGATGACATTTCATCGCCGAGCGGAACTGCTCCCATGCATCCGCTCCAGCGGCGCCGTGCGTGCAGTACAGACACTGGTCAGCACCGTTCATCTGGTCGGTAAGGGTCCGGTGAACGTCAATTCCAAACCGCTTGCTGAACCGGCCGATACAGCTACCGTCCGCGGAATTGACCCACACTATGTCGCCTCTCGCTGAGACACAGATCTCGTGGGCGTTGACCGGTAGATCCCTCTCTGTCATCTCATGTTCTTCACTTTTACTGGCGCAAGATTCCATTCTCTCATCCGGTTGCTTTGCAGCTCCCTCAATGCTACCGGACAGGATGAACCAGTCTCTCGTTAGCGTCTGCACCGAGCTCGCCCGATCGTGCGGAAAGCGTCCGCGTTGCCGTCCGAATCGCAGCCCGAAGTGTTGCGAGCGTCTCGAGGGTCCGCTTGCGGGTGCCAATTTCCGGGTTCGTGTTGCGGCCTTCAGCACGGGCCGACCGGACCAGATCTGCGCGGACCTGGAGGAGCCGGGGAAGGATATCCTCCAGAACGACGGAGCGGTCGACCGCGTCGCCACCGTTGAACGTGTGACACGTTCTGACGTATCGCTTGATGTGGTTGGATAGCATACGCGCACCTTCACGCCGGAACAGCGATGTCGGTAGCCACTGCAAGCAACGAATAGACGCTGTCGTAGATGGCGCTATCTTTGCACACGAAGAAGATTGAATCTCCGTCCGTTGCGCGCATGAACGTGTCAGGTACAAGCTTCTTCGCCTTGAAGCCTGTGACAACCTCCACGAGGCGAATCTTGGCGAGCTTTGATGCACTCGTCTCGGTGAGACGACCATATGCACACTGACCAACCTCGGTGAGGAACAGATTTTTGCCCTCGATCCCGCCGACACCGAGGCTGACCGAGAACTTGCCGATTGGCGTGGTGGTGTCGAGTACAACAAACGTCTCGGGATACGTGCTCTGATCTTTGAGTCTACTGGCGATTTTCATAGATTCTCGTTCATTTATGCTGGATGGTATGTCCACGGGACCGGTCGAAGCGAAGCCGGAAGGTACAACGGGTGCTCCGGATACCCGCTTGAAGTGAGCCGCAGGACGTGCAGCGGGAGTCCCATCCTTGCTATCTCCTGAAACCGGGCGTCCATCAGCCGCCTGGTTCGAACTTTGCCTTTCGGTGCGCCCCAGGCTGCGATCAACATGCCGCCACGTGAGAGGCAAAACTCGGCAGCCACCCGCAGCGCTTCATCGGCCATTGGCCCAATCGGATCGTCCATATCAGCGAGCTGGTCCGCGTTCGTCGCCACGCCAGTCGCGGCGTTCACGAAAATCAGGTCACTCGCACCAAGGCTAGCCGCAAATCCGATACCCCGCCGCACCGTGGGATCGTTCTCAACGAACGATGCCGTACTCGGATTATGCAGAATGAAGGCCACAGGCACTCCAAACATGCCCAGTTTGCGGCGCAACCAGATTCGATGCTCGGCGTCGGAGAAAAAGGCACCCTCCTCGACCCAGTTCGGGACAGCAACCCTGTTCAGAAGTGTCATTGCAGTAATGTCCGACAATGATTCCTAACACGTACGCATAATACTACGCAAAGAGGACAATGGAAACAAACGCAGCTTTTCCTATCTCAGAAACCCATCAATTCGCCTGTTCCCAGCGGGTGTGCCGTTGACGTGACGCCCGCTCCCGTTCTTGAGACTTCGCAAGGTGATGGCCAACAGCGCACCCGGCGATCGCACCGGCGACAGCGTGATGACCCGCCCAATGCCCGACGAGCGCTCCAGCCATCGCGCCTTTAAAGCAACCCGCCGCGTTCGCACTGTTCGCCGACATTGCGAGAACACAGAACACCGACAGGACTACCGCAATTTTCTTCATGAATATCTCCATCGTGCAAGGTGGGTTTCGTCGAGCACGCTGCCGACAGACGGCGAACTCGCGCGTTGAAAATGTGGTCAGGAATCGTCCTTGTCATGAGCCCCTTTAAGGCCCCACACACGTACAAACGGATCTGCCAGATCATTGACGCATGCTCATTCAGGCCGTAATGGATGCTCGCCTCTGCGTCGCAGGCCAGCGCGTACAAGGCCTGATCGTGCGCGTAGGCAATGCGAGCGAGGACTCGGTTCAGGCACAAGCCTCGAGTTATCTCAAAGGACTGTTTCAAGGGAAACCTCGACGAGACTCTTGATTGCCAGCTTGTTCACCAGAGATCCATCTTCTGGCAGCTCACACCAGTAGTCAGTAGGCTCAATTGAGGTTCCGGGGTTCCGGATACATCGAGCCAGATCTCGCTCCGTCGCGTCGCGCAGATAGAGCGTCTTGCCGGGGCACACGTCGTGCCACCAGCCCAACGCGTTGCGCGGAATGGCTCGTTCCATTTCCCTTCTTGACTTCAGCTTGGCGCGGAAAATCCGCGGCGGATTCATGTCCAGCAATCGCCGATGTTCGCGCCAAGACGCAAAGCGACGCGCGGCCGGCGCATCATCGTGCACATCGTCAAGGAACGTGACTTGACGCAGGCACGACGTGTTCTCGGGACAGAGGTTGTGAACCGTGTTTTTGCACCCGTGCTCTGCTCCCCCGCACGGCGTTTCGACTACCCATAGGCCACGCGTTGCGGTGGGACGGATATCCTCGATCGACATCCCTGGATACTTGGCCGCAACTGAAGCAGCAAGATTGGAAAGATTCATGCGAGCGCTCCCTTATTTCCTTTTCGATACTTTACACGTATCTGTATCCGATAAGTATCGCAATCCCTTGTTTGGCTCCGGAAAGCAAAAGGCCCGCACATTCGGGCGGGCCTTCGGCTGCAAGTTCGACCTTCCGGTCGCATCCCAACTCAGGAGGAGATTCTGAAACAGGCGTACGCCTTGTTGGAGCTATTACAACTCAGCAGGTGAATTCACTGCAAGCGAAAATACCCCGGGGTACCGCACCGAAAAGAAAAAAGCCCAAGGAACATGATCCCTTGGGCCTGTACGACGAAGTTCCGAACTTATGCGTGACGCTTGTCCGCGTGCTTCGCTTTTTCGTCCGCAAGATGGTTGGAGACGATCCAGACTCCCCCGCCGACGAGCAGGATGCCGAGGAATCCAATAGTCAGAGTCAGAGCCATTTCACTCTCCCTTGCTCAAGATTGCACCTAAAACCAATAGTAGCACAGCGACTACCAGCAGCATGAGTGCCTCCACGAACGTCCACGCGGACCGTTTATCGGTAACTATTACTGTTACGAAACCGATAAAGGATGCCGATGAAAGAGTTTGGGCTATCCGGCCGTAGTACTCGAGCTGCTTGATCGTCGGATGCAAAAAAGCCTGCCGAGTTACGTCCCAAATCGGGCGCAACGAAACGGGCGCGTTTTGTAGGATGAGGCGAATTCGGCGGATGAGCCGATCGAGCATCGTTTTTTCTCCTGTGAAGCGAGGATGCCGCAGGGCGGCGGCTCCCTCTGGTTCATTGACAGTGCAGGAGGAAATGCTCATCAGCGTTCAATATGGCTTTCTTGCCGTTCTCTTTTGTCTTACAGCGCGTTCGCCACCTGGCCGTTCAGGTTGACAGGCGTGCTCCGTCCCTAATCTGATCAAAGCGGAGGCCGGGCGCCCCAGGCACATGGCCCCGGGCCATGTGTATCAAAGATACTTGTCCGCCTCTTCTCCCGTCAGGAGCACAACGGTCCCGAAGACGGACTCGCCGAGCAATGCAGTTGCAAGCGCGTTCAACGGTAACTGGCGAAGCTCGCCATCTTCATTCAGAACGAGGAAACGCCCGTCACCAAGCTTTCGCACGGAAATGTCGCCGTCGACTGCACCCTGCAACAGATCGAGATTTTCAGTCTCGTATCGAGTGAACATTATCGGCCGCCGGCTCGCGTCGATACCAAGGATCTCTGCCATATGAACACCTGAAGTCGTATCGCCAGCCATTCTATCCGTGCCCAGAACCTCAATGGTGGCCAACATACTCTTCTTCTTTCCTCCAGATGAAGACGTGGCTTTGTTCCATGCGCGTGTGGGGCATAACCATGCGCATGGCAATCACCAACACCAGGAGCAAATCATGAAAGATGTCATCGTTGAATGCCTCGCGCGATTTGGTTGGCACAAAGATCGAATTGTGGATGCCTTCAGCAAGACCTTCGCAACCGTCGTCGCGCCGAAAAAAGCCAGCATCTGGTTGAGCTTCGACCAGGAATGCAATCGTTGGTGGATCAGAAGCGGCGACTTCACTAGTGCGGGGGAAAACGTTCTAGCGGCCACCCATGCGATTCTTCCGATCGACATGCCTTCGGCCGAGATTGAAAAGACGATCGCGATGCTCGTCGCAGACATGGAACGAAAGATCGCTGGCGCGTATTCGGTCCGTCTGTTGCGAATGTAACCACAGCCCTCCGTGCGCGTCTGAGCGTTCGGAGGGCTTTTTTCCGTTCAGGTCATAAGCAGACCAGCGAAAGTCTCTACAGCGAGCAGCACCTTCGACGGTGGCAAAGAAAAAGCCGCCCACGGGAATCCCGGAGGCGGCTGGCTGACTACGTTACTGGCAATGGAACACAACGATACCGCCCACGTCGCCACTGCTCGGCGTCGATGTGCCGTACGAGACCACCAGATAGGGCTTCGTGACATCCGCGCCAACAGTGTTTGCCACAACCGTCGAACCGCTGGCAGATGTGATCATGTCCGGAATCATCGAGTTTTTCGTGACGGTAACGCCGTGATCCCCGCCGATGTCCAGGTTGAGGTTCAGACTGATCAACTTGTTGCTCAGGTTGATCGTGGCCGAGCTCAACGCGGAATTCACAACACCCGGAACGACGGAACCGTTGAAGGCTGTCGGCTTCGTTGACGCGTCGTAAGAACACGACAGCACGCCAGAGCTCGGACCCGAGTACAGGTCGAGCGGAATGCCCACTGCATACGGGAAGCCTTGATTAGCGCCGATCGTCTGCGTGTTGTTCGTACTCGGTGTGGTCACGGTGAACTGACCAGCGGACCAGCGACCGATCGCGTATTGCCCGTTACCCGCAACATCATCGATCTGACCGATGTCGGAGAGCTTCACAGTCATCGCGCCGTTGTTAGCCGCGAGAGCCGTAAAGGCACCCTCCGGCGTCACGCCTTGATTTGAGTACAATGCCGACAAAGTGGACAGGAAGTTTCCGCCGAGCCCACTGCTCTTCAGCGCGTTGCCTGCGAACACCACGGCGACGTTCTGCGCCCCTACCAGCGACGCACTACCGGTCACCTTCAGCCCGGGAGTGTTGCCGGGGGGCGTGCCCGCAGGATCGGAAGCCGCCGGCGGCGTAGCTGCTGGTGCGCTGGCAGCAGGCGTGTCGGAGGCAGCCGGGGTGCTGATGATAGGGCCGCCCTCCGGCTTCTTGTCACCACCGCCGCCACCACCACAAGCAGAAAGCACGACCGATACCGCGATTGCGATCATGAGGCGCAGGGATTGATTCGATTGCATGAGTTGCTCCAGAGAGAATTGGATGGGAAAACGAAGGCCTGAGGGATTCAGGTTTCGACCTCGCTCCCCGATATGGGCAACATCCGCGCATACTTCATGGGCACAAAAAAAGCCCGCTTGCGTCGTCGTCGACGTAAGCGGGCATTGCTGACTACTTTGATTAGAGAAGCGCCCAGTTCAGCGCATTACGTACGTCTTCCTCTTCCGTATCGATTCCGGCTTCCCGCAACGTCAAGATGAGCGCCTCGACTGTGCTGGGATGAACCTCGTCCCGATCTAACTGCGAGAACTCAACGCCGCGCGAACCATAAACCATCCGGTCAATCCGACCTATCGAATCTCGCTGAAACCAGGCAACCTCGTTCGGAAGCAGCGGCACGGCCAGCAGGCGGCAACCTGCAAGGATGAAATCTGCCGCTGCGTTTGTCACGGAAGCGCCCACTCGGTCTTTGCTATCAGCGACGATCCCATACCACCCGGTGACGCCCGCGCTTGCGACAGCACGGATCAATACCACCCGTACCTCACGGGTAAATGCCTGACCACCATCCAAACGGCAATGTGTTCGCACAGGCGCAGAGATGCTTGCCTTCGAGAACTCCGCTGTGATCACTTTCTGCACTTGTCGACCTCCTTTGATGTTGTTGATGACCCAATCAAAAGCCTTCGCTTGCGCCGAGCGAGAATCGCTTCACCGCAATCTGCACAACCGAGTCCTCGTAAACCTTGCGGTTTTCGTCGCCACTGAGTCCCGTTGCGCGAAAGTAATGATCGAGTAGCTCAAATAGGCGCCCTTTGGATCGTTCGCCTGATGCTGCGAATGTCTCAAGTGCACACCGAGCTGCGATCGGAAGATGCTGTTCCAGGATGAGCGACATCTGTTTTCTCCTTTTGAGATTGAACTGGCTCATCGTGATGCTCCACATCGACAGCTACGATCTCGCTCCACTTTGGCAAATGCAAGCGTTCGTTCTCATTGCAGTCCGCATTGCTGCAAAAGAAAAAGGCCCTCTCGAAAAGCGGAGGGCCGGACTTCGTTCAGAGAATGACGTATTCACCGATGTCGGCGTTCCACACCGCGCCGATTGCTTCGGGCGGGTCGCATGGCAGGACAACCAGCCGATCCGTCTGCGAATCTACGCCGTGCGATACCACCCGACGCAGGCGCCCCGTCTTGGGGTCTCGTTCGCTCGTTACGATTACGATAATCATGGGCTCTCATGGGGGGCCTGGTTGCCGCCTATTCCTGGCGAGCAATGTGGATCTTGCCAACGGCATCGCGGTGATACCGCAAGTGTCGTGCAGCCTCTTCGATATCGCCGTCGCTATGTTGGGGTTCGCGAATCAGCGTAAATCGCGCACCGTTTGCGGTCACCAGACAGTAGTCAAACACCACGCCGCCGTCCGTCACATCGCCGAACCGGGGGATACGCTCCACATCATCTTTCGTATAGGTCAGGTCAGAATTTACCGTTAGCTTGCTCATCCGCATCTCCGTTGGAAAGTTGATCATGCATTACGGTAATGCTGGACACAGGTGTGCAAGTGCCGGTCTTTCGGGCCTACCGCACGCTCGATCCGGCCTGATCACTCGAGCCCGAGTGGACCTCAATCGAACTCGAGTCGTGGCGCGACAACTGATCGACCGTCTGGGCGGCAGCGGACAGGGCCCGTGGCTGCTCATCGACTACCTTCACCCCTTCAGCCGTGACCCGGACATCCTGAATCAGGTTGACGCGTTGCGCAGGCTCCTCGGCCGCAGCCTCGTAGACATCGTTTGGAGTATGAACGCGCACGTGTAGCGCAGCTTCCAACCCTCCTCCGGCGTGCGTTTGATCTTGTGGACCTTGGCATGCTGCTGACGTATAGCGCGGATTGTGAGACTGCATGAGCCTGTAGACTTCCGACTGCTGCGGATGGCTTTGATGCGTCAGGATGTTTAGCCTCTGGAACATCGACGTTCGCTCGATAAAGGGTTCATCAAGCGTCGACAGCGGCGTCGATCGCGTTGGCATCAACGGCTCCGGCGCGTACCATCCGCTGCACCCTATTGCCTGGAGTACCTCTGGCATCTTTCGAAGGATCTGCCGGTCTCTGTCGCTGCGGACGATCGCGGTCAAATCGATGACGTTCTTCTGCACCAGCGGATGATCAGACGCGAACACGTTTGGATACGGATTGGGCGTGATGCCGATGTATTTGAAGTGCTTCGCCAGCGGGGCGAGTATCGCTCTCACCTGCTCAACAGTATTTCCAGCGTTGTCGTCGAAATAGACCTGGAGTATCCCATCGGGCCGCAGGCAGCGCTTCGCGGCAGCAACGAACTCGTTCGTATATAGCTTGTACGCGTTGAACATCATCGGATACGTCGAAGTATTGAAGATGTAATCGTAGGTCCCTGCTGAGCAGTGCCGCGCGAAGTTCAGGCCATCGTCTTTGTGGATCTCTGTGCCGGCATGCTTCCACACCTCGTGGTTGTAGGCGCTGAACATCGGCAGGGCTTCGATCACAGCCGGGGATATCTCGACAATATCGGTGCGCTCCGAAATCGTACTCACGCCATACGAAGTCTGGCCCGATCCGACACCGATCACCATGCTCTTCTTGAACGGTCTCGAGATAAATTGCGAGGGGAGCAGGCCGACTGCTGTCTCCATATCAGACAGAATGTTATGAGAATCGTGGCCGTCGACGAAGTAGACCATCAGGTCCGACAAGGAATCCGCGGGACCACCTATCTGGCGTCCGTACACGTATCCCGCGGTGCTACCAAGATTGCTGGTGAACTCGCTACCTTCGAAACGGAGCTGCGGCGACCGAAGGCTGAATACTGTCTGGACGGGATCAAAGGTGAGTTTCGTCATTCCGCCGAGAGAAATCGCAGCAAGGACGAAGCTTCCCAGTGCGACGACGGCGCTATCCCTGAAGCCGCTCCACGCGATGAGGACGAAGGCCAGCAGCGAGCCTGCCACAAGCGCAGGCCACACTGTCAGGATGACGGGACCTGCAAGGATCACGGCGAACCCGCCGGCGAGATTTCCGACCGCTGCCACAAACATGAGCCGACCGGTATTCATATCACGCTCACCGGACATTCCATCTGCGACCCGGTTGAAAACCACCGCAGAAAGAAGAACTGGAATCGAGAAGAGCAATGCCAGCGTGAAAACGCTGACTTCGATCGCGAGAAAGGTGGCGTTCCGCAACAGGTCCGGCAACGCGCTGTAGAAAGCCATTCCGGCGAGGCCTCCGATCCCTGCGACTGGCGCGAGGACGGCGAGCGGCATTCGGGACATCAGGAGCGACCCCAAGCCACCCGCTGCCAGCATCAACAGCACGACGCCGTTGTAGACGCCGTTGTGCATTCGCGTCGGAAGGAGCAGATTCTCCAGGTTCTTGAGTCCCCAGCCAATCGCCAGGTAACTCGCCAGACTCGCGAGGAAAACGGCTATCAGGGCGTGCTGGTTGCGTCTCGCCCAGGTGTGCCAAGCTACCGCGGGTACCATGGTCTCAATTCCCTGCGCGAACTTCTGCACGTAGAAGACGCTCCCAACGACCAGCCCAAGCCCAACTTGCGATACCCCCAAGATGCCCAACGCGGCCGACAATGGTACGTACGGAAGCACGAACCATTCGATCGCAAGCACCCCAAGAGCCGCCCCCAGGTGATATAGCCCGTACGTGAGACCAATGCGCTGGCGAACGAAATGCGCATAAAGCGGGATGTGGGTCCCAAGAGCAAACGCGGGCGGCATGAGGACCAGTACGACCACCACGGTTGGCAACCCGAATGAAGCAAGCATGCCGCCTCGAATCAGCCCGAAGATAGCCAGGGCATAAGCTCCCGCCCCGAGCTCGATGGCAGGTAGCCACTTTCGCAGGCGATATCCAAGTAGGTTGCCCACCGACGAAAAGACGATGAACGACAATGTTGTCAGAAAGTACGTAAGGTAGTAATCGCCGTTCGCCGCGCTGACCACGCGCATGAACACCGATTGGGCCGCTAGATTGACGAGCCCGCTGAAGATGGCGAGATATAACATTCTGTCCCCGATTCCAAACATGCGTGCGGGCCAGCCTGCGCCCGGCGTCTCTAACACGTAGCTGTAATTCGGTTGGATTCTACACTCGTTGTCGTCTTTTTAAATCTATCCGTATTATTTTTCCGTGTTACGCATCGGGTCCGCCCATCACCTCACGGCCCGTCAAATGGCTCGCAACGACACCGACGCTAAATTGCCGCGAAACAGTCGTGACAGCACCGAACAGGGGGAAGCTGTTCCGGCTATTCACGCGGTCAAGGTCACTTGCCACTTCATCGGATGGACACCAGCGATCATGGGGTCGGCAGCCGCTTACATTCCTCCCGGCCCAAAAAAGCAAAACCCCTGTCCGTGAACAGAACAGGGGCATCGCCGAATAATTCGGCTGGTTACTCAAATATCGAGAACGCAGGTATCGATCGTGCGGTCTTCGAGATTGCTACGCAGCGCGTCGCGGAGTTCAGAGGTGGTCTCATGTTCGTAGCACTGAAAACAGTAGTTTTCGAGAATGCCAACGACAGTCGTGCGGTCCATGCAGTTGATTGCGCGATGCTGGGCTTGTGACAGAGTCATGATGTCGATCTCCTTGTGTAAAGGCCGCTTGCGATGGCCTGATACACGGAAATGCTCAACATCCATTGTGAAACTCATTGCCTGGCCCGGAGGCGCGGTCAGCCGGTGGATCTCGCTGCATCTTCTGTTTCTCCTCACGGAACCCGCGCAGCCACGCATTGATCCATGATCTCGACCACGACAGACGATGGCTCGAATGCACGCGCTTGTCGCGATATGGACAATCAGATTCGGACTGGCCATCACGCGCGGCCTGCGCACCACGTCGCACGGCCGCTTCAGTCGGATTTCTCCTTTCAGTCATTCGCAGCCCCCGGGCACGCGCTCAATCCTCACCCGCCAACTTCCGAGCGCCTCGTCACCGAGCGTTAAATCCGCGACCGTATGTTCCACGGACTCAATACCGCAACTGACCGCGTACTGGATCATCATCAGATACATTGAGAACTGCCAGACTTTGTCTCGCTGGGAGCACACCTCCAACATTTTCGTCGCACTGTACTTGGTGAGCATCCCCACGATTTCGTCGGGCAATTCGAACCACGTTGCGGCTGCTCGTTCTTCCGCGGTAAGTATCAGTTCAGCCATGAGCGGTCCCCATCGACAAGCCAGCCAGCTTCGCCGCGACCTCTGGGCTCACTAGCCCATAAGGCGCACAGTGCTCGCAGGTTGGACTTTGAAGCTCGAAAGCGATCGGCGCCGCGTTGATGCCGCCACAAGCAGGGCACGGCAAAGCTGTCTCCCACCAGGCGCGCTCCATCTCGATCTCACTGGCCTTGACCAAGGCGCAACTGGGGCATGCGTAGTGATCGGTCTCTGTAACCTCGCCCCGTGAGATAGCCACGAACAGTCGAGCGCCTATCGTTGCATTCCGGCAAACATCACAATCAGACCGACAGCTTGCGCTGAAATCACAGCGCGCATATCCAGCAGCGATGATCGCCTCCTCGCGTGATAGGGCGCTCCTGTCCGACTTCTTCTTCTGCCTAGGCTTCATGCGGCGAAGTCGCGCAGGTGAATCGCCAAAGTTGGCACAAAGACTCATCATGCCGCACACTGCGATGGCGTGTCGGCAGACCGCGAATCGGCCACCGCCATGCGGACCACGTCAAGGCTATCTGTATAAGCGTCGCGCACCACGCCGCCGAATCCTGTCGCTTCGTAGACACTCCCGCGGACCTTTTTGACCAGCCCAACTTCCGAGAGCCGCTGCATCACTGTGACCGGAACGTCATACCCTTCGCCATCCTCAGCGCAATCGCAGAAACGATTAAATGCGATGACTTCCTTGCGCGAGAGAAACGAATACCGAGCGAGGATGCTATCCAGCGGTGACGCCGCTGCCCGCTCGACGACCTCAAGAACGGCCGAT
Source organism: Caballeronia grimmiae (assembly GCF_022879615.1). Lineage (NCBI taxonomy): Bacteria > Pseudomonadati > Pseudomonadota > Betaproteobacteria > Burkholderiales > Burkholderiaceae > Caballeronia > Caballeronia grimmiae. The sequence goes on along the minus strand of NZ_CP084275.1, from coordinate 348,885 downwards.
ATGCCAGCAACCCGCTCCTTACCGAAACCGACAACGAAGGCACCAGCCGACGGATTTTCAAGCGCTCTGGTCCACGCGTCGCGCTCCTCCCGAAGTTGCCTCGCTAGCAAAAGTGTCGGCAGATCCGCCTGTTCCAATCGGGTCACGACACGCGCGATCTCGAACGCAAAGTCGCCAGCGAGCTCCGAAGTGATATAGCCGGAGAACGTACGGTCTTGGAATTTTTCTTCCATGACGGCAAGCAGTTTCTGACGTGCCAAGCCGATCTCGTCTTCGTCGGCAATGCGCCGTTTCGACGCCTGAAGATCATTCATGGTTCATCCTAGCGGTCAATGTTCTAACACGTCCCGATAATACTGTTTGTATTAGCAAAACGAAAGCGCCGCACACCAATGAAGCCGTTCGGGACGCGGACTTTCGTCGTTTGTTGCCGCGAGATATGAGGCGTAATCGCCTCCATCGGACGCGACCGACCTGAGCACCCTCTTGCGCGTCATCGGCTCCATTTGTATTATGCGTACGTGTTAAGGAGCGAATCTTATGGGCGAAGCACGCAGGAAGCGACACTCCGCGAAGTCGAACTTCGGATGGTGAAGCAAATCGACAGCGCAGTTGACCTCGCTCGCGTCTCGAGCGCAATACGCAAACTGGCAGAGGCCGCCAGCAGCCATGTCGGTGCAGACTGCTATCTGCATGCCGACCTGTGCCGGGAGTTGCTGAAGCAACATGGCGTGGAGTCGCGCCTCGTAATCGGGTTTGCCGCCTGGCGCGTTGGCGACGGTCATGGGGACGTGATCGTGCATGCGCCATTGCAGGGGATGGCACCGCAACCCGAGGCACTACCATTCCACGCATGGCTGGAGATAGGACCAGCAGAGAGCGCCCACCGGCTCATCCTCGATTTTTCTACCTATCAGCTTCGCCGCAAAGCCGCGGAACTCGACGCGCTTGACGGCGGCCACACGAACGTCAACTGGTGCCCTGACTATCTTGCCGCTTTAGGGACGGATGTTTCGTCGCTGGAGGACGTGACCATGAAAACGAAGGGGCTGTTTTTCTACCGGCCGCACAACGACTTGCAACGATATGTCGAGCACAAGGCGGGCGCCATCGATCAGGTGGACCTTAATAACCTCATCTTGCTCTATCGAAATCCCAACATTCAGGTCATCGGGCCGAACGATATCAAGGATCTCTAGCCTTTAGCCGGAACCAATGACAGCATACGTCGACGATGCAGCGATCATGTACAAAGGAAAGCTTCGCTACCACATGACCGCGGATACGCTCGGGGAGTTGCACGACTTCGCTCACCAGATCGGCGTCAATCGATGCTGGTTCCATCGCGGCGCCCGCCATCCTCACTACGACATCACCACCGAACAGAGAGAAGCCGCTCTCAAAGCGGGAGCCCATGAGGTAACCGCGCGTGAACTGCTCTCGGCCGCGAAGCGTCTCGTCGAAAACTCGTCACGAACCGCGGCATTCGACAGCGCATAACAAAAAAAGACCCATCGCGCGCTAGCTACGATGGGTCCCACGGCAGTTACGTTGATCAGAAAAGGCTCAAGCGATACTGATCGCCAACGGCTGGCTTTGCTTGCTTCTCGGCTTTTGACATCCATCGAGTCATTTCCGACGATCGGTGAGCTATCGTATTCGAGACACCGGCCCGGAAGGCTTTTACTCGAGAACCATAGTCCCAACTCATGCTATCAACGCTAGCCACGTAGTCGAGCATTCTGATCTCGTTGAGGCAGGCGCCCTTTACTCCGAAGAGATGAACGCGAGAACCAGGGGGCAGATTTCCTTCCAACGCAGACAGCACTGCATACAAGCCCTCTGTCTTATGATGCAGATCCCGCCGACAAACGGAACCGATACCGATCAGCGTCGGCATAGCCAGCCAAGGAGTCCATCTCTCCCATACGTTAAGCATCAGATCGAGACTCCTGAGATAGTCTGACTTCGAGCGCCCTTGGAGAACCGGAACACACGGCTTGAACATGTTGGCGATCACCCTTGCTGAGCAAGTAGCGGACGCCTGATCTTGCAATGTGTACAAGACGCGCAACGTAGCCTCAAGGAAGGTCGCTGTTGCGTTGATGCGGAAGTCGACCTCTTTGCGATCTGTAGCGATCGCCTCTTCAACACAGCAATCAGGCTGGCTGAACCAACGCGAACCGCACGTCGCCGCAAACGACACGTAGTCTTCGATCGACCAAGGGTAAATTCCCCCGAGGCCAGGCTGGGTGCCTTTGGTCTTCCACGCCAACATGGCGGTGAAGCCTGCCGAGTCCAACGCGAAGTCCAGCTCCGATATATCTGTCGCATTCGGAAATTGAAAACAACTCTTGCTAGCATTCCAGAACGCCGATGCCGATACCATGGCAGGATAGTTCTGATTGAAGGCGTGAAACGCTAGCCGACCGCCTTTGTGAGGAATACCGACCCGAACCATCAAATCGTCGTCCAGTACAGCATTTGCCTGATTGACGGGCAATCCCATCATTTCGTGTGTCATATCTTTCTCCTGAGTTGATCAGAGGTTGAAACCTTGCGGAGGGAGATGACGCACAGAGAAAAGCAAGTTGAGCGAGCGAGCAAAAAGAAAAGCCCTCGATCTCAGAGAGAACGAGGGCAATCGAAGTTAGGCGGCGGCTAGGTTTTTAGCGATCACGTACAGCCATTTGCTGCTCGATCCAGTGCATCGAGGGCGACGGTATGCTGGTCTCCAAAAACAAGATCGCAGGCGCCGTCGTAATCGCAGCCGAACGCGGACATGAGTATCGGCACGTCGTCGCCCTTTTCAGCCCGATGGAGGCGCTCTGCGAGCTCCGCAAACGTACAAATCTCAGGGCCGAACCGAACGGCAAGCTTTCGTCCGTCAGCGTCGTACTGAACTGCACGCTCTGTATCCGTTCTGACCCAGCCACCGAGTCCGGTGACTGCCGGAACGGATCGCCCGCTCTCCACGTGAATACTCCAAGGTGCTCTTCTCAGCAGATCACGGAGCACGAGGAGGCGGGCGTCGTTCTCCGCCGAGCCTTGGCCCTGGGAAACCGACAACTCGCGACGCTTGACCTCTTCCAGGAGCGCTCGAAACTCGCGCTCCGTCATCGTCTCGACGCCCACACGTTCCCGGATCAGTTGCTCGAAGGACGCGGCATCGCGTGGGAGGTCAAACTCGGTGGGAAACGACTCGGGCAGCGGTCCACAAGCCCACACGACTCCGCTTCTATCCGCCAGCAACAGGTTTTTCCCACGCAACCACAGTTCGAGTTGCTCCTGCGACATTTCGCTGCTGATCCACAGGATGCGATCGTCAGTCTCGTCAGTTGCACCATTGAACCCACTCAGCATCACTTCGTACTTCATCGGTATCGCCCCTAGAAAGATTCTGGTCTGGTCCTCACAAACGTCGACATTTCAGGCTGTGGCCTGTAGAAAGCTCTGCACGTCGTTACGTATGAGACGCTGACAGGCTTCTGGCATGTCGCTGAGTCCGACCCGACGGCCGAGATGACGACCGGGGGCGGCTGTACAGCACATACCGATTCCCAGCGGGTGATATGGATTAGCATCCATACCGCGTGCGCCGAACAGGCCGTTGCGCTCGGGCTCGAACATATAAACTGCGGTGTAGCGATCGGCTGTCTGCCCGCCGTTGTCGTAGATTCGAACCTTCTTGGCTATCATCTCGGCAACTGCTGTCGACTCCTGACGTTGGATAATCAGTTTCATCAATGCTTCTCCTGGGTGAATTGAACATGCACCTCGGTATGCGGAACAGCACTCTGTATTTGCCCATGTCCCTGGTCTCACCCGTACAGGCTTGCCTTCTTGCAACGACGCAATACCAATACCAAGCGGAGAAAGAAGTCCATATGACGACAATGGCTCAAGCGATCCGGCAATACGTTCAAACGTCACCTACTGGCGTCACGTCGGCGGATATCAAAACCCATATCAACGCGCAGCACCCTGGTCGTTGGACACCGGGGACGCTCACTGCCCACCTGTACGGATGCGCGGTCAATCAACCAAAGGCCTACCGCCACCATCCGTCGGCCGAGAAATTTCTCTACAAGACAGACGACGGCAGGTTTCAGATATACGACGAGGCGATCCATGGCCCGAACGTGTGGGCGCCCGGCGCCGGCGGAAATGAGATCGATGACGAAGAGATCGAGCAGTTGATCGAAACATCGATCAGCCTTGAACGTGACGTGGAAGAGCACCTCATTCGAAACCTCGAGTCGCTGGAGAAAGGGCTCCGGTTCGTCGGCCGACAGGAAGTGACAGAGGTCGGGCGCATCGACATACTTGCCGAGGATGCGAGCGGCCGGCGGGTGGTGATCGAGCTGAAGGTCGGCGAGGCAAAAGACGCGGCGATCGGGCAGATTGCACGCTACCTAGGCTACTACGCGCGAACCGACGGGAAACCTCCCCGCGGGATGCTCATTGCGAGCGAGTTCCCTGAACCGGTTCGCTATGCGGCCGAAGCGGTCCGCGACCTGGCGCTCATCACCTACAGGGTTCAGTTCGCTTTTGATCGCGCCACCCTCGAATCCTGAGCCAGCCCGCTCAAAAGAAAACCCCAGGCCGAAGTGGCACTGGGGCGGGTAGCGTTAGGCGTCGATGTCAACATCCTCTGCGTGGGCTTTTGCTTTGACCGCGAGCAGCAAGCGCTCGCTTTCGTCGAACGACGCGTCGACAGCATCTACAAACGCTTTCACTTCATTTCCGAGATCGGCGACGCAATGATGGAACATCTGCGGCCGTTCGGCGATCTTGCGCAGCAGAGATAGCATCTCCGCAGATTTGGCGGTGACCAGCAGATCTTTCATCGATTGGTCCAACACTGGCTCACCACTCACCCGGATGGGTGCATCCCCGTGGGAGATCTCGTGCGAATCGTCGATCTGCTCCATCCGGTCAAATACCTGCACCACACCCAACGCGGCCGCCGCGGTCATGGACCCATCCAGGTCGAGATACTCGTGCAACCTGGCTTCGGCTTTGTCGAAATCCTCCGCGGCTACGAGGTAGCGTTGGCTGACGCGGTAGTCCAGCGTTCGATTGATCGGGAAAAGCACCCGAGAGGGCTCGATCATCTCGTTTTGCTGAGCGGTGCTGCAAGATTGCACATTCATTTTTCGGCTCCTGTGAGTTGAATGGAAAATTCCCTGCCCAGCGAAATGCAACACACGCGTCTACAAACAGGTGACCCACGTGCAGATGACCATCACTCAATGGCCGCGTCCTGCTTCACCTGACAAGCGAGAAAAAGCCCCTACAACCTTGCGCAGGTAGTAGGGGCGCGGATAGCTCTTGAGGCGCTACAGTGGAATGACCTTGTAGTCATCCAGGACGCAACTGCCGGACTTTTTCAGCTCCTTTTTGATCTGCTCATCGGTGGGATCGGTCATGTAGTAACTCACCTGCCGATCATCACCGCCGCCGGACGGATGAATCCACGCGTCCACGCGATGCGTAAAGCCTTGGCGTTTGTACTTGGCATCAAGCTTCGCCAGCTTTTTCCTCTCCTTCTCCTGAGAAGCGGCAAACTCCGCGTTGAGCTTCGCCATGAAGCAGGATTCGCATTCTCCTTCGCGATTGGTTGACACGCTCGTCGGATCGAACGCGGGCTTGCTGCACTGTTTGCATGGCACGATGCGAACGCCCTCGAGCAACGTCTTCACATCGCTCTCGGTAGCCTGCACAAAAGCTAGCGACTTCTGGTGGAGATGCGCCTTTCCTCCGCCATCCATCATCACGCTGATCTGCAAACCGTAGCCGGGGTACATCCACGAACACGGATCGACGGTTGCAGCGAGCTCAACGCCACCGATGCTCCTCACGACCTTCACATTTTTCAGATTAACCATGCGCTTCTCCTTGGGGTTGGGAAAACTCCTTGCCCCTCGATATGCGATACAGGCGACAGCAAGGCAGGGGGTGCTGTTGGGGCGTCGGGCACAAAAAAGCCCGCCGTCCCTGTGGACAGGCGGGCCGTATGTGCCAAGATTCAGGTCAACGCGCGGCGGGCACCGTCTTCCGGCCATTCCCGTCAGCGTCAGCAACGACCAGTTCGACCGATTCACGCGTCAAGACGGCAACACCCTCTTCGGTGACCTGGTATCGAGACCAGTTATCGTTTTGTCGGATGCAGCAGTACGGGCGACCGTCACGCACGTGAAGAGACACTTCACGATCGCTTCGATCGAGTGAAAGCTTGCCCGTTGCAGTCTCGACTTCGCCAGGGTAAAAATCCTGGAGGCCAGATCGACCAGTTGAATAGTCGATCAACTCTCCGAGAATTTCGCAGACGTGGAACTTTGCGTCGCTGGCGGCTTGCTCTGATACCTGAGACACCGTTCGCATTTCCAGCAGCGATGTTTCCAGCGCCGAATATTCGGTACGCAACCAGTCCGGAACGTTTCCCCCGAAGGCGTCCAGCATGGCCTGCGCAGCACTGTTTAACCGCGACACTGCATCTGTCATGAGCAACGTTCCTTGCGCTTCGCAGTTTCCCATTACGATCTCCTTTGACGATAGGGGTTTTGACTGGATGCAACGGTGATGTCCCACACAGGACCACAAAAAAAAACGCCGTGTCGCGAGATGCGAGACACGGCGTTGGTTTGGTTAAGCAGATGGGTCTACGACGCCTACACGGACGGTGCACTGCGCGGTTGAAAGTCGGATTCTGTCGACGAGAGATCGAAACGCCAGCTTGTTGCCGGCAAAGAATTCCCGAACGACATCGACCTTGTCCGAAACGCCCTTCACGATACCTTGACCTTCGATCGTAAATGAAACCGGATAGCCATCCCGGTCTCGGTTCACGCGCGTCACGCCAAGCTGCATGATCGATTTTCCCTTGACCCAACCCAGCAGTTCCCTGATGAGCAGTTCTTGAGTCGTCGATCGCATCTGCCTCCGCCGGATCGCATCGGCTCGGGTTCCTTTACCAGCTAGCAAAGCCAGTGCGAAGTTTCGTGCCCGTTCAGCGCGCTGGTAGAGCTTCACCGCTTGTCCCGCCCTACGAACGGACGCGTCGAGGCTCTGGGACGCCCGCTTCGTCATCCGCGTGAACCCGACACCCAAGGGAAAAGAGTGGCCCTTGTTCATCGGATCAGCGCCCAGAGACGACGCGCGTGTGGCTCGCCGCTCAAACTCCGCTGCGCGTGCAAACTCGTCGCGAATGATACGCACGTCGGCCTCGCCCAGGACAACTCCGCCATTCAGCGCAGTGATGATCTGAGCGTCGATCGGGTTGCGATTGTCGAGCGTGCTGAGGTCCACAGGGATCACCGCTTCATCGCGTTCCTCAGACCTATCGACTTGTACGGTCTGCACCTCCGGACTGACTCTGCGCATGTCAGCCGTCGGGGCAAGAGTCCCCCCAGGCTGCCCGACAATCGACCTGTACTGCGTCAGCGCAACGTAGAGCGCCCGTTCGAAATGCACGCCTTGGATCGACTCCCCGCGGACGAGAACTCGCTCGGGCACACCGCCTTCAATGAAGACCATCGCGACGCCTTCATAGGTTTCCGGATCTGGGCCGAGCACGACCGCCCGGACCACCCCTCCGCCTGCAAGTGCGGCGGCGCCGTCCATGTGCACCCGGTCCCAGACTGCCTTCACGTCGGTGGCCTCAATGGGTGCCGATGAGACAGCAAGTTTCCTCACCTGCCCCAACCTCTCCAGCATCCACGCGGGCGGCTCTTGCACAATCATTGCGCTTCCGTTCAGTTCGCTCATTTCGTTCACTCCTCGGTGAGAATTAGCCAGGTGCGAGGAAATGAGCGCCAGCGGCACGTAAGCCGCCGCGAAACGCGGGTACTAAATATTCCGGATCGGTCTGGTCAAGCTCGCCCGGCAGGTAGTAGCCAGCACAAATTACGTTTCGAATGTAACTTCCGATTCCAATCTCCACGCCGTTTTCGAATGATTCCCATGCTTGCTCGCGATCGGGGCGGCTGTCGATCATCGTCGCGATCAGCATGAATTCCGGGCATTCCCTCTCACCGTGCTCAATGTGCAACGCGTGGGATTCCATAATCAGGATCGCATTTTTCCGGGTATTCACCACAAGGCGTCTGTGCTCTCTCGTCCAATGTTCCGTGCCCACTTCCGGCGCGGTGACTTTTTGGGCGACGCGGTGACCACGCTCAGAACCAAAGCCCCAAAGCTCGTCAGTCGACATTACTTTCAGCATGTTCAGATCAGTGAGCGCGCCCAGTTCCTCAAGGGTCATCGTTCTTTTCACGTCCACTGGGCTTCTTTCGTCCATTTCATTCCTTTCCGTGAGCCCGCGGCACCCTTACCGCGACCAGAAACCAGATTATGCGTCCCTTGCACTATGTAGCGGAATAGAGCTCAGCCGCGATCACGTGGTGGACAGGCCCGAGAAAGTGAAAAAGGGGCTGCGACGCGGCAACGTCACAACCCCTGCATCTACGTTTGCACCAGTGTGCGACCTACTCAGCCCTTGCTGTATCGGCGGCCCGGCCCATCGTTATAGGCTACACGACCCGGAGTGAACTTGCCGCTCCACTCGTGCCCCATTTCTTTGACTGCCTTTCGAACGTTGAGCTTGTTCGACGTTCCGCCGCGACTCTCGTGCATCTCGCAATGCTTCTGCTCGACTTTCAGCAGAAACTCGATGTCGTCCTGCGCGACGAGGAGCTTGTCCTGAAGCTTCTTGCGGCCGGAGATCTGCTTCCCGATGATGGCCGCGCAGATGGCTGCAATTGAACTGGTTAGGATGCTACCTACAGCCCCGATGATGGCCGCCTGGACAGCGGCGTCTTGCCAGTGAAGGAAGGTTTGCATGGATCTCTCCTCAAGGTTGCCTTGCAGGAGGGAAATGCGTCACAACAGGCAGTAAGCAGGGCCATCGGTGAGAAGTGCGACTTCCGTCCGTGGCTTCACCACTACCATTAGCTTTGAGGGCGCCAGCTTCAGGATCGCGCGGCAGACCGCGTGCCGCCTCTGGCGGCCTGTTGCTGTTCCCGCTTGTGCAGGCGTCTCACTGCCTTGACTGCGCGGAGATGTCGAATGTCCTCCGCCCAATGGCGACGCTTCAATTCAACGTCTATCTGTTCGCGAAATTCCCGAAGCTGGCCAACGACGCACAAGTGAAGATATGACCAGTCGAAGTTGTCGTTTTGCAGCCGACGGCGCCGGCGCCCGATCGCGTGCGGGCGATGTGCGATTTCCTCGTCGATGAGTCGCAGCGCGTACGTCAATTCGACCTCTGTATGCGCGGGGAGATTGTCGAAATTCAAGTGTCCGTCGCAATGAAGTAGCGACTCGATCATGTCCATGACGCACCTCGTATTTCACGCGCTTGAGATATCGTTATAGATCACAGAACGGCAAAAACCAAAAAGCCCACCATATGGTGGGCTTCTTGGTGCAAGGTCGGCCTCGCGGCCGTTTTTTCAACTCAGGAGCGTCAGAATGCCGTTCGGGCTTTGTCGCCCGGCATGTGAATATTAGACCATCGCCCAGCCATATCAGCAATGAAATTTACCACGGGGTAGTGCGAAAACGGGAATGAATCTACGCAAAAGCGCACGAAATCGCAGCGCGAAAATGGATGCGCCACGTCGTTGCCACTAACACACACAAGGTTATTAATAAGGATACCCATCGAACTTTGATGGGTACCAATATTATTTGCCTGCTTCCCCAATTTCGCAAAGCAGTGCATCGCGCCTTCCGTTCATTTCACTGCGACGCTGTTGCTACCGCGCTGTACTGTTGCCAGCCCTTGATCGATCACAATTCCCAATGCAATCGGCCCTGGCAACCGGGCCGCTTGGGCGAAAAACTCCTCCAACCTGATGGCAGGGATTTCAACCGTTTCCCCAGCCTCGATCCGGGAGAGAATCTGGTATGCCTGGATCATGTCGTGGCTACCCGTCAGAGCGACATCACGGAACCGTCCGCGGCCTTGCTCTGGATCAGCTTGATTGACGCCGCATCGAGCTGCCGCTCCAGCGTCGTCGCCGTTATCCAAGGCCCCCCTGCACATGCGTTTCCGCATCGCAATGCCCAAAGGTAGGCATTTTTCACGTCTCGCGCCTGCTCGTACGTTCCGGCAACAAGGCCAGCGGCGTCGGACTCTCCAGCGACCCAAGATGCGCGATAAAACGTGACCGCACGGTCATAGTTACGCGGTACTCCGATGCCGTCCCTGAGAATCGCGCCGGCGAGCCGCAGATAGATTTTGGCCTCTTCGGACTTTGCGCCCTGCAAGCCATCGGCCCGCGAGAGGATTGCGGCGGAGAACCTCTCCATCGTTGCCCGCTGGATGTACGAGTCACCCAACAGTTCGCGGGCTGCTTTCACGTCGCCCGCGGCCACCGCCATGCCAAGATGGTTGGTCGCCTGCGCCGCGACCCGCCCCTTCAGATCCAGACAATCGCGATCTCGGCCAGAAAAGATCGTCAGCCCATCACACCCCATCTGCTCGCTGACACCGCTCAGCGCGACATATTTTTGGAAGTCGGTGAGCGTCGCATCATTCGCGGCACGCATCGCCGCCTGCCCGTCGTGGACCTCACCGCAGGCCGACAAACTACATAGCGTCGCGGTCACCACAACCCCCAAGAGATACCTGAGCATTGCATTTCCTTTTTAGATTCTTAACACGTCCCAATAATACTAGATCTATATATTTTGACAAGCGGCTGTTGAAAATCGCCTTACCGTGCAAGGGATGTAGACAGGCCTGTTGCGCATCACTCCCCGCAAGGCCTAACTCAACTCAACAGGAGAAAAATCGTGACAAGCCTGAACGCGAAACCTGCACAGTCACCAGCAGATCTCGCCATCTTTCGCTCAAGCCGAAGCAGCAGCCCGGTCGGCACTGCCATGCGAGCGCATTTGGGAATGAGCGCGACACCGCCGGCGGACTGGCGTGGCGACGCTCCCGCTTTCTCGATGGAACAGGGAAAGATGACCGTGAGGAACTGGGACACGTCCGAACTGCTGCCGGAATTCAAGGGGATCGCATACGACTATATGGCGCGAGCATTTGTGTCCCTCGGCTTCGACGGGGGCGAACGCAGCATCAACTACCTGCTGTCGAGAACCTGCGCAGAGGCGAAGGTCGAAGCGGCAGAGATGAAGAACCGTTTCGACGCAATCCGATAGAAATTTAACCCGCAGCACCAGCCCGCCGTCTCATGACGAGCGGGCCTTTTGTTTTCTCATCTTCCAGGAGGACAGAAGCGGACCCCGCTCCCTTGGCGCCTGTGTGCGAATCCGGGTAGTGACCGTCTGATAGAAGACAGTCGTCCTGTGAGTCAGTAGTCGGCAGGGACGAAGAAATCAGGCTGAGAAAGGCAAAACCAAGGATGCTCAGACGCAAGTGGCCAGGTATCGTTTTCAACCTCCTGCTTAGTCTCGGCACCGATTGGCTCGATGTCTTGTAGAGGCCATCCCGCACGAGCGAGGCCTTTCACTAGCGGCATCTCACAAACGACGCCGGTAGCCCTGAGAAACGGTTGGGTAAATCGCTCATCGTAGGACAAGCTTACTCTTACCCTAGTCGAAGTAGATTTGCATAACTGAAGGATCATGGCTACCGAGACGGGATCACCTGAGAGTGGGTCCGGACCCACATCCCACAGCCGCGATTCGAGTTCAGCGATACTCATCCAACGCGCAACCCTCCGGTTATCGTGCAGTGGACGAAACGCCCCCGAAGCCAGTAAGCGTCGACTCACTTCACCAAGTCTCCGGACAAATTCCTCATCCTTCAAAAGGTAGGTCGTTGGCTCCTTATTTTTATCTTCCTCGCCCCACCTTCGAACGTCCGCCAGAACAACATAGGGCAGATCGAACACCGCTCGCCAAATATCTCGAAGATCAAACTTGATTCTGATTTCAGAGGTCGAAATCCTATACCAAGTTTTGTGCATTAGAAGTAGCTGCTCGCTATCCGCGAATCTGAATGACTTCAGCGGCGCCGTTTCGGTTAGCCAACGACCGCATTTTCTGGAAAGCCCTAAGTAATACGATGGAAGAATCGCCTTAACGGCGGGATGGTCTTCTGTCTTTGCCATTCGCTTGTGAAAGTCTGGCGTAACGTCACGCCTTAACACGCGCCAAACATCAAGCGCCTCGAGCTCGTCAATCGCCTGGCTCAGAGTGGCCCAGTCATGCTGGTGGCCGTATTGTTCCGAGATAAAATCTTCCGGGACGATATCGTCAAATGTCAGGATGCTCCGCAAGCGTCGAGAAGCGACTAACATCTGTTCGCGAACGTCAGGCCATGGTGACAGTTTCAGTTTGAAAGCGACCTCCTTCTGGAGGTCCGGTAGGTTCAGAGCCTGTGCGACGGTCCGCACTTTTGGGAAAACGGTGTCAGCCATATTTGCACCTTTCGAGGAATGATGTCGTTATGCTGGCGCTACCCGAAAGACCTCTAAGTCAGAAATGAATAGTCGTCGACGAGATGCACAAGCGTGGCGTCGCCGTGTCCGCGCTGGCAACACCCATTCGCGACTGGAACCCGCTTACCCGCGAAACAGCTCCCGCGCAGAATACGCTGTTTTTCACGATATGACAGTTCCAGCTACAGAAACAAACGCTCTCCTCCGCGTTGCTCCGTAGCGCCGTCGCTCTGGGCGTCGGGCACGATCGAATTGAACTTGACCTTATAGCGCTCGCAAAGCGCCTGCATCACGTCATTCGGAATCAGTTTGTGGTTTTTGTACAGTCTATACAAGATCGCAGCGATCGAGCGCCGATGCAAAAGCGCGATTTCCGGGATTGGGGTGAGAGCCTGGTACTCTCGCACGAGTCGTTCATCCTCCTCGGAGGGCCACTTGGTGCCCTTTGACTCGAGTCCCGGTTGCTTCTCCGAACCCGCGCTGGATTCTGCCGGGCCAGCAGACGGCTTTTCCGGGGTGGGCGCCGCCGGCCGCATTGGTCGGTCGGTCTGCTCGATCACGCTAGCACCTTTGGCGTCGGCAATCGAGGCAGCGAGGTGACGCCAGGCCGTCCGCTTTTCGCCCTCGGCCGCATGATACTGAACGCTAGCGATAACCTGTAGAGGGCTTACCCCAAGCTCAAGTGCAAGCCGCCAGCTTTCCTCAACCGTCAGCGCAACTTTGCCGGTACGCCACTGGGAGAAAAGGCTTTTGGAGATCCCGAGATATTCAGCCAGCGCAATATCCGCATGGAAACCCTTCGCGGTCTTCAGTCGATCGAGCCAATCACCAGGCGTGAGCAGATTGACTTCACGCGGCACGGACGTATCCGATGCTTCGTGCCTCGCATTCGTCGTCTCTCCGGAAGCATGGATACCCTGTAGCTGGCTAAGGGCCGCCGCCCCGGCCGAGGCGGCCAGCCTGATATTTGATGTCAATTTGAACGTGCCATCGGCGATCGGCTTTCCGAGCTCATCCATGCCGGCGGCCAGGTTGATCAGAATTCTGGTGCTGCGTTGCGAGTGAGCATCAATCGCCATGTCCGTTTCCCCTCGTTCAAATCCAGCGACGCCTTACAGCCCCAAGTCAGAACGAATTTTCGAGATCTCGGGCAAGTTTCGGTAACGGATCGCCTTCACTCCTACCGCCTTCATCAATTCGTCCCGTCGTTTGTCCAACGCCTTCTGCTCTTTCTTATCGTGGGTGGAGTCATCGAGTTCGACGAGAGCAACGACTTCGAAATTCTTGTTGCACACCAGAAAGTCGCCCCGGTTATGTGCGACGGCGTTTCTCGCCTTGGTCTTGTCCACCAGCGCCGTACCCTTAACCTTCAAAAACGCGCCAAACACCACTTGGGGAGCGACCAAGAGTTCACGACCAACGGCCTCTTGCAACCGCCAGAACAGGCCCTGCTCGTTTTCTGTGAGCAACGGTATGGTCTGGTAGTGCTTCGGCGAATATTTCGCACTCGACTGAAGCTTTCCAAGCAGGATGTACGCCATCACCGTTGCAACGACAAAGCACACTGCGATCAGTTTGAAGTCAATTCCCATTTCATTGGTCCGGGCTGAGTTGGCATTTGCAGACGCATCGAAATTTACCAATTCGATACATAACACGTCACTATACAATATTGGTATTCTAAACCGTTTCCGTTGCCGATCATACAGTTACAAAACCGCTATGGGCATGACCTCCCTCACTGACGCTCTCCGCATCACCGTGACTGCTGTTGCCGTCGCATTTCCTTTATGTGCCTGCCCGGTCGCACAGGCTGCCTTGGCCGACAAGGCGCTCGCAAGCGCGCTGGAGGGTCTCGGACCACCACCCCAGGCCAATCAGCTCCTGAGCCCCGAAAAGGCGTTCTCAGCAAGAGCGAGCCTCAATGGGGACCACGTGTCGCTGATCCTCCAGGCAGCGGAGGGATACTACCTATATCGCGATCGAATATCCGTTGTCGCTTCCCTGAAAGACCAGATCGGGCAGCCGGCATTTCCGGATGGTGAAGTGAAGACAGACCAGTTCTTCGGCCGCCAGGTGATCTATCGGCACGGCGCGTATGTGGTTGTGCCCGTGGCGAGCTCCTTTAAGGGGGCGCTGAAGATCAAAGTCACCTATCAAGGATGTGCGGTCGTAGGCGTGTGCTACCCCCCGCAAACGCGTGAATTTTCTTTCGCTCGGCCATAGGCTGTCGTCGCGGCGGGAGAAGAAAAAAAGCCCGACCTTTCGAAGGCCGGGCTTTTCTATGGCGTTACGCTAGGTCGCTGGCGATCGTTACCACTTCCACTCTGCGCCCGCTTGCACCCCGTAGTCCGCGGTATGACCGCCAATCTGGCCGACGACACGACCGAAAACGGATGCACTCTTTGTCGCTTGCAACGTTCCGCCCAGTGACAGACGGCCCGAGTCACGCTCGGTCGAGGTGGAGAACGCCTGCCAGCTAGCGCCGGGCGCACCGATGAACGACGCTGTCACGGCGTGATCACCACCGTTGAGACGGTGATCCCACGACAGGTCTGCCTCAAACTGCACGGCCTTGCCGAAGACATTGCGCGGCACGCTCTGGAAGCGTACCCCAAGGACACTCGACACAGCGTTGTACGACGTGCTGCCAACGTTCAACGCGATCGTATCGCCCCCTTCGCTAACGCTGTCCTGACCATAGTGACCGATCCGCAGGCCTGCGTACGGCTTCACAGCACCCACGCTGGTTTTGAGGTCGAGCCCGCCTTCGAGGTATGCGGTTTCAGCAAGCGTCGTGAACGAACCGTTGGCCTTCAATGTGGAATCACCGATGGCGACCTTACGATGCTCATTGGTATTCCAGTATCCAAAGCCTACCTCGCCCATAACGTAGGCCGCTGTGGTGCTGGGCATCCACGCGCCGTACAGGACGGCCTGGACACCGTTGATGCGGCTATCCGCATCGCGCGAATTGAAGCTAACGTCATCGGTGCCAAACGAGACTGCGACGCCAGCCTTCGTTGTCGCACCGACGCTGCGATCGTAGCCCACTGCGACGATTGCCGAAGTGTCCTGCCAGCCGCTCGCACCCGTGGCCGGGTCGCTCGAGACGGAATCGTGCTGACCTGCCGCCGCTGCCCACAGACCGTTGCCGCGGTCGATGCCGTTGGTCGTCATGCGTTGCGCGATGAGTTCCTGCATCTGGCTGGTGCGATTCATTGCGACTTGCGTGGTGACGCCCAGCTCATCGCCACTCAGCGAAGTCATGATGCTCTCGGCCTGATCGCGCGATGCAGTGATGAGCGCGGCCGTCAGCGCATTACCGCCGGCTGCATAAATGCTGTTCAGTGCAACCGCGACGCCATTAGCATTATTGGCAGCTCCGGGAAGCACGAAACCTTGACCTGTGAAGCCTGAGTTCTCCTTCAGAGAAAGGGAGATCTCGCCGACGTTATAGCTGACAGTCGGCGTCAGATAGGCAAGGTTCGTCTCGATCACGTTGAACTGACCGGTTTCAGTCCCCGTGTATTTCACAAGCGCGTATTGCGTTGCTGGCGAATACGCACCAGGCGACGCGACGATCCGAAGCGTTGAGCCTTCGGCTACCGTAACGTTGCCGTTCACGTTCGTCACGCCTGCTTGTTGCGGTGTGACAGCAACCTGATACGTCGAACCTGACGCAAACGACAGATTCCCGTTCACGTGAAGACCAGCGGCAGGCATGTCGGCGTGCAGGGTACTTCCCTGAGTGACCTCAAGGTCCGACCCGATCGTTCCAATACCGGCAATCTGTGAGGCCTTGGCCGTAAGCTTGTTCAGCACACCATCAACGATAACCGTACCGGAAGTGGCCGTCGTGCTCGTGCCCAACCCGCCAACTTCAATGGATTGAACGCCACCCGGGAGGACTACCGTCTCCCTTGCCTCGCCGCCAAGATGAACGATCTGCGTACCCGCAATCGAAGCGGACACGGCAATGCCTGTGGCGTCGACTGTCTGGAGACCACCAGCACGCACAAGAGCGTTATCGGCTTCGCCCCCGAATGCAACCTGCTGCGTGCCGCCAGACTCCACCACAGCGTTGTATGAGTAGCCTTCGACATCGCCGTCGACGTACTGCAAGCCGCCAGCCTTGATGATGGCGTTATATGACGCTCCTCCACCGTAAACCGCTTCTACGCCGCCGCTGCCAACGGTTGTGTTCGAAGTTACGCCGCCGGACGCAATGTTTTGTGTGGCGCCGGCGTTCAGGTTCGTGTCCAGTGCCGCCCCGCCCGAATAGACGTTCTGAACACCGCCGCTAGCAACGATGGTATTCGCAGCTATGCCACCCGAGTTGACGCTCTGGGTGCCCCCCGAGCTGACCATGGTCCGGGAAGCTACCACTCCATCTTGCAAGATCTGCGCGCCGCCACTGTTCACGATCGTGTTTGAGGCAACGCCACCGTGCTGAACAAGTTGCGTTCCGCCGCTATTTACCGTCGTGTCAACTGTTTGACCGCCGGAGTGAACAACCTGTAGCCCGGAATAATTTACGGTAGTGTTGCTTGTTACGCCCGAGGCATACACGTTCTCCACGCCACCACTGTTCACGATTGAGCTGATGGCAGTGCCGCTCGCAAGCACTGCCAGCGTTCCCCCATTTTCAAGCACTACGCTGTTCGCCAAGTGGTCATGGATAGAGAACGGCGCCGAGACTCCGCCTGACACGTATGCACCGCTTATCTCTTCGTTAGTGGTCAAATGAAGAACGCCGCCAGCATGCTGAACGATGTTTGTCGCAGTCCCGCCGTCGGCCACCGTAAGTGCGCCGTTGCTGTTGACGACTACGCCGGTGGCAACACCGCCGCCTTCCACATTTAGCGCACCACTTGAGTTGATAGTTGTAGCAATCGCGCCGCCGCCAGTGTGAACGGTAAATACACCGCCATTCTCAAGCACAACGCCGCTGGCGTTGCCGCCACCAACTGAGAAGTAGCTTGTCGAACTGCCAGACACATACATCCCAGTGAGGTTGGAGTCGGTCGAGGCGGCGATTGTGGCGCCTGCGCTTTGCGTGATTCCTGTCGCAGTCCCACCGTCGGAGACATCAAGCACGCCGCCACCGGAGACCACCACGCCATGCGCAGCACCGCCGGACGCAACATCCTGAACGCCGCCCGACTTAATGTATGTTCCGTCTGCTGTGCCTCCTGATGCTACGGTCTGTACCGCGCCTCCATTGACGGTAGTGGTGCTGACCAATCCACCAGCGCCAACGATTTGCGAGCCGCCGGCATCGATAAACACACCGGAGCCAAAGCCACCGGAGACCACGATCTGCTCGCCACCGCTGAGAATGGCACCGCCAACGGCCGTGCCGCCGTTCACATTTTGTGTACCGCCGCTCGATACAGTTGTGTTCGTGGCCGCAGCACCTGACATCACATTCTGCGTGCCGAGATTGTCGACCACGGAGCCCACAGTGATGCCGCCATTTGATACGTTCTGCACGCCGCCTGCTTCGACAACGGTGCCGATGGTCGTTCCGCCAGCGGAAACGTCCTGGGCTCCGCCTGCATTCACGGTGGTTTGATAAGCGGTCCCCCCGGACACGGTTTGATTGCCACCGCCGTTGACATGAGTACCGGTCGTGGCGCCCTGGGGACCCACGACCTCCGTTCCACCATTGAGCACCGTGCCCGTGGCCAAGCCTGCACTACCGATCCACTGAACGCCGCCCGCAGACACTGTCGAGCTGATCGCTTGCCCGCCCCCCGAGATGGTCTCCTTGCCGCCGCCGAGGACGATAGTATCAACAGAACTGCCCGAGGCGATCACTCCTAGCTGACCGCCGCTGCTCACAACCGTTCCCGAGACGACACCGCCTGAAACGATTTGCGAGCCTCCAGATTGCACGGAAGCACTAGTCGCTAGACCGCCAGGGCCGACCGTTTGACTACCGCCCGAGCCAATTGTCGTTTCTTCGGCGACTCCACTACTGTTCACAACTTGCGATCCGCCCGAGCCCACCGAAGTACCGATAGCTACGCCGGATGTAACCGTCTGTTGACCGCCGGCCGAGACAGTAGCACCAGTAGTTTCACCTCCGGATAGAACATTCTGCGTGCCGCCAGAGAGGATCTGTGAGTCGGACACCAAAGCACCGGAGGAGACGTTTTGCGTGCCGCCGCTGGACACCACCGTCGAACTTGCCGTGCCACCGGAGGCAACATTCTGCGTGCCGCCACCCTGCACCACCGAAGAAGTAGCGGTACCTCCCGACGCGATATTCTGGGTACCGCCCGTCGACACAACTGTCGAAATTGCTGTACCACCCGAACCAACGTTCTGGGCACCGCCGCCCGCAACGCTCGTTCCGCTGGCTTGACCACCATCGAGAATTGTCTGAGTACCCCCGCTGCTAACTACTGCATTAACCGACTTGCCCCCTGACGAGACATTCTGCGTCCCGCCGCCGCTCACCGTCGTTGCACTTGCAACGCCGCCTGATAAGACGTTTTCTGTGCCTCCGCTGGAGACCACTGTGCCGATAGCTATGCCCCCCGACGACACGGCCTGCAAGCCACCATCGCTAATGATCGCGCCCGCGGCAACGCCACCTCCGGCGACAGTTTCAACACCACCGCTTTTGATCGTTGTGCTCGTTGCAGATCCGCCCGACACAAGCTCGGTACCACCACCATTGACTATGGTTCCTGTCGTTGACGCGCCAGAGGACACAATCTGCACACCACCGCTGCTGATCACGGTACCCCCAGCGCCGGGACCCGTTGCGGTCGAAGAAGAGTTGCCGCTGACGATCGCGCCAGCCGAGAGGATCTGAATACCTCCCGCGTATACAATGGTGTTGATTGCACTTCCGCCCGCCCACACGCGCTGCGTACCGCCGGATGCGAGCTGCGCACCAAAGGTCTTGCCGCCACCCATGACCAATTGCGAGCCGCCGCTATTGATCAAAGTACCACTGGCAACGCCACCCGACGAAATCGTCTGGCTCCCGCCATTATTCACGGTTGAGCTGAGGGCAACGCCACCGTAGCTAACCACCTGACTGCCACCCGAGCTCACGTTAGCGCTAATGGCCGACCCGCCATAGGCGAGGACCTGCACACCCTTCTCGAGAATTGTCGCGTTGAGGTCAACGTTCGCACCTTGGCTCCCAAGGTTTGCGCCGTTCACATATTCCGTTCCGCCGCCACCGATGAGACCGCTACTCGTGTGCAGAATTCCGCCACCAATGATCAGGTTTTCTGCGACAGCATTGTCCCAGCCATTCATCGTGAGAGTGCCGCCGTTCTCGATAACGAGACCACTGACGTGACCACTGCCCATCGAGAAAGAGTGAGACGTACCGTCTGAGGCAACGTAGATGCCCGACAGGATATTGCCGCTCGTAGAGCTTTTGGCGCCGCCGATGTTCAGCCGCGCACCAGCATGGACAACGAGATCTGTTACCCTGGCGCCAGAAAATCCGACAGTCGGGTCCGACATGGCGAGCCCGCCCCCTTTGCTGACTACACCCCCGCTCACTTTCCCACCATTGCCAACCAGCAAGTTACCGCCGCTGTTTGCGATACCGCCGTTGACAACCGTGCCGCTTTGGACGGTTACGTTGTCCAACTCTCCGGTGCCTGAGACGTTATATTGATCTCCTGGCATGATGACCACATTCGAGATGGCCCCATTTGTGAGCGTGGTAGTTGCTGCCATAGCTGGGTCGACGGCGATGGCCGTCTTTAACAGGACCGCCGACATCAGCAGCCTGACCAGCCGAGGCACGCTCGCTTTGCGCAGGCCGAACCGATGAACGCAATACTTGCGTCGATAGGTCAAACGCTTCATTGAGATACTCCAAGAGGGAGAGATGGATTTGGGACGGGGCGTGTGCCAGCCCGCTCCGTATGCACTGCTAAAGCCAAATGGCCACGCGTATCAACCTGATCGCTCTTGAGGCGCAACAAGAAAGCTGCCGAAGCCGTTTTTTGGTCGCGCCGCGCGGCCACATGCGTTACTGCGAGATTTCGACTTCCTTCGCCCGGTCAGCGAAGGAAGGAATGGTCCTGATGACTCTCTTCACCTGCTCCGGCGTGATCAGCCGGGTGCACTCGAACTGCTGCGGTGTACCTGCCTTGCGCGGACACCACATGAAATCGCTGTGATCGAACAGTTCCTTTGGGTCGTTCCAGCATGAGTTGCACGTGTGGTAATTGATCACCCTATAGGGCGTGAAGAATTCATTCGTGGGATGTGTGAAACCACTGATCATTACGACAGGAACACCCGTCGCCCACGCCAGCCAGGACAGACCACTCGATAGCCCGATGAAAAATTCAGCGTGCCTGATCCAGCGTGCGCGCTCCGAAAGTGGCCGATCGCCGGTCTGGTCTTCGCAACCATGCGGAATGTGGTTCCATATAACGCCCGAACCATGCGCCGGCTTCTGATCGATGCAAATGACCCGGTAGCCTTCCGACTTCAAAAACTGAATCACATCGCGCCAACCTGTCACGCTGTTCCAATACTTGCATTGCGTCGACGCTTGCGTAGCAATGACGACATACTTCTCTGAAATCGGACGCGTCTCATCAGGGATGTGCAGCAATGGGCGCTCCTCCGTTGGATCGACACCAAGGATGTAGCCCGCGGTGCGATGTAGGCCAACGAGGCGGAAATCGGAGGGCTGGTGCCTGTTATCGGAGTCGCTGAAGAAGAGACCGATACGATAGGTTGCGTAGTAGCTGTCGACGTTCACCTCTTCCGGCGTGCACAAGCGGATCGTCGGGTACATCTTCTCGAAGAGGTGAATAAGCGGCTTCGCCATCGAGACGGTGAGCTTGCAGCCGTGCTGCTTTTCAAACTTCGCAGCGTAAGGAAACCACCCCATCGTGTCTCCAAGCGTGCCGACGGGCAGCTCGATCAGCACTTCCTTGCCTTTGAGATCCATATGGTGCTCAAAAACCTTTTTGTTTTCCTTCCAAACCTCAACTTGAAACGGCACGAAGTACTTCTTGGTGCTACTTGCTCCACCGGTTTGCCCATCTGGAGTCGAGATGGGCATTTCAAACAGCGTTACGTTTGCTTCGGAATCGCGAACCACCACACGCCACTCTCCGGACGGCACAGAAACGCGACAACCGTCATTGAAATCAAAGCGGATACCCTCTGGCCCAGCCTGCGTGCACATCCTTGCCGGCGCACGGAAGCAACTCGACTCGGCTTTGGCGGAAACTACGGAAAGGTGCGATTCCGACTTGACGAAATTAACTACAGTCTCACCCTTCGGTGCTGTCGCGGAGAGATCGGACTTGCTTTGTTGGGAATCGGTCGCGGTAGTTGCCAGAGCCGGGTTTGCCATGCTGAATGCCTCAGAAATGTTGGGGCGCGTCACGCTGCCCCGCCATTTCCCAGATGCACCCTTGGTCGGAAAATCGGCCCTGCCGCATGCAGGCGACCCAAATAAACCGGCTTATCGGTCAGATAGCTCCGGGTTTGGTAGAGGCACGCGGCACGGGTCAGGCCAAACGCAAACATTTTGTATCGCCCTAATACATACCGTGTAGCGATAATACTGATAGATTCTTAGGCATACAAGCAGTTTGCATATTTTGTAACGCCTACGTTGCGAGATTCGTGATCGGGATAGGGGCAGGCCTCACGGCCCGACCCCTCCCACACCACCGTGCGTACGGGTCCGTACACGGCGGTTCGGATCAGTTGATCGGCGAGGGACCCACCGACGGAAGACCCAGCGAACGGAAGTAACGATTAGACAACGCCTTGCTCAGTGCCGGGCTGCAACTCAAACGCCATGCACTGTGTGACGACCCGGCTGTCGAGGCAGCAAGGTTGCGGCTCACCCCACGCGCCGTCAGTTCCCGGAATCGGGTGCGACCGCGTTTCCACTGCTTCCAGAGAAAGCAGCGAAGGCGACGGCGAATCCATTCATCCAGTTGGTGCAGTACGCGAGGCGTTTCACAGAAGCCAAAGTAGCCGCGCCAGCCCGTCAGATATCGTTTCAGCGAGCCGATCATCTGGTCGACACTGATCCCACACGAGCGTTTGGTCAGTTCCCGGATGCGTTCCTTAAAGCGGGCCAACGCCTTAGGCGCTATACGCCGTTTAGCGTGTGCCTGCATAGCGAACGTGAATCCAAGGAACTTGCGCGTATGTGGCCGTGCGACCGCGCTCTTCGCCTCATTGACCTTCAGCTTCAGCTTGCCGGTAAGGAAGGCCTTCAGGCCCGCCATCACCCGCTGGCCCGCGCGTGCACTGCGTACGTAGACGTTACTGTCGTCGGCGTACCGCACGAATCGCAGTCCGCGTCGCTCAAGCTCGCGGTCGAGATCGTCGAGCAACAGATTGGATAACAACGGCGACAGGGGACCGCCTTGGGGCGTACCTTCGTCCGTTGCGCCAACCAGCCCGTTTTCCAGCACACCCGCCGCCAGGAAGGAACGGATCAGCTTCAGGACTCGCCTGTCGCCGACACGCTTTGCTACCCGGCTCATCAGGATATCGTGGCTCACGCGATCGAAGAATTTCTCGAGGTCCAGATCTACAACCCATCGATACCCCGACTGGATGTAGCTTTGCGCCTTTGCCACGGCCTGATGCGCCGAGCGTCCCGGACGGAAGCCATAGCTGGAATCCGAGAACGTCGGGTCCCACCGCTTTTGCAGCACCTGCAACACCGCCTGCTGGACGAATCGATCAAGCGCAGAGGGAATGCCGAGTTTGCGCATGCCACCTCCGTCCGGCTTGGGTATCTCGACCCGTCTGACAGGTTGCGGCCTGTACGTGCCGCTCAGCAGCGCGACCCGGATCGACGGCCAGTGCTCGCGCAGGTACGCCGGCAACGCCTGAACCGTCATGCCGTCCACGCCCGGTGCACCCTTGTTCGCTTTCACACGCTTCAACGCCTGCTTCAGGTTCTCCCTTTCACAGACTTCTTCCATCAGTCGGTCACTAGCCGACGGGCTTTCAGACTCGGGGTTCGCCGACATAGGTTCAGCCCCTCGATCAGCAGCCTTCAGGGCTTCACCCTTGCCTCCGCTGTCGAGGACGCGTTGCGTTTTCTGCTGCGCTCCCATGTCGAGTTCTCCGGCTTACTCGCCGCTCCTTTCCGTTTGGGCCTTCGGGCGTCGCCGCCCTACTATGCCCGCTGCTGACTCCTGCACGGCGATCAACGCCCCTTGCGGAGCGTCCAGTCCTGATTCCAGGACACCGCACAGGCCTCCCGAGGTAAGCTCAACCGCCTTCACCACACACCTGCCAGATCTACCACCCCGTGCTTTGATGGTTGTGGACTTCGCGATCATTTGCTCGCTCGTCCGCCCGGGTAGGCCTCATATCTGGTTTCTGTTCGTCAGGTCATGGCTTTGCTACACGCTTCCTTCAGACCCCGCCTCACGACGACGCCCTTGCGTTTCACTAGTCCTTCGCCCCATCAGGCTGGACAGGGGACTTGCACCCCCAAGCTGTTGCGCATGCTCGGCGCACAAAAAAAAGGCCACCTACCAAGGGTAAGTGGCCTGTTGTCGTGCCGTTCTTTCTATACTTCGACTAGTAGCCGGCCGCGGCGTCGCAAATTCAGTTCGAAGCGCACGCAGCAATGTTCTTGGCAACCAGTGTGGTTGCAAAATCCGTGAAACGCTGGACCTTCCGAAGGTCTTTCTCGGTTTTAAAGCACGCGCCGATCATCTCCATTCGAAGCTCCTTAAGCTCTTCGGGCGTGTCGGTGTTGAGTCTTAGCTTGGCGTTGTAAAGGCCCGTGTACCCATTACAGGCCGCGAAGGCTTCCGCCTGCCGCGCCGCCAGGAACGCAACAATACCTGTGAATGCTACGTTGATCAGATTGTCCGTCTCAGGCCTCTTGCCCATGAGATCGTCGACAACCATCATCGCCGGACTAACACAGTCTTCGCTCATGTTTAAATCGCCTCCCGTGCTGGCCTGTATCACCTGAGAAGCAGCGGCGGCAGTGACTGCGCCGACAAATATCTTGGCGCCCGTCTTTGCGAGATCCGACTTGAACTCCGCGTTGGAGCGCTCCAGAATCTTTTCGCCCAACTCTTTCTCGGCTTTGCGCTTGTCGTACCAATCGCAACTCTGCTTTCGCAGGCCGTCAGGCAGGTCTTTCGGACAAAATATGCTTTCTTCCCCGTGAGCGACCGGGCAGAACAGCATGAACGCTTGCATGGTAGCCAGAAGGAGTATTTTTTTCATTTTTGACAAGACTCGACGATATTCTTGATTTCCCCCGCCGTTAGCGAACGACCAAGGGTTTTGGCTTTGCGCTTCACAGATGCTGGAATGCATGACATCTCTGCGCTCCCCTGTATGGCGACCGGCGACGGACGCGCAGATGGCAGTCCGTCCGCGAGGTCGGAGGGCATTGTAGCCGCTGCACTCGGTTGAATTAGGCCAGCACGCACTTGTACCTCGTGCATAACTCGCGCTCCGTTAAGCCCTGCTTCTATGCCAGCCTGGAGAGCCCGCTCACGCTCTTCGGCAGACGAGGCCTTTACCGTACAGCGCTGCCGTTCGTTGTCATACACCGCGCATTCGTAGTACGCACTTCTCTCGGAGACGCCACCAAGTGATCCGGGCTGGCCCGATGGAGCACTCACCTGCCCATACGGACCGGTTATTGGCAAGTCGCCGACGTTCCGACCGCTGCTCGTGACCCGCGCCGCCGGATGATTCTGGACGGCACCTGCCACCGCTCCGCCCGTCGCAAGGCATTTTCCCGAAATGGGGTCTTGTATAGCGCAGTTCGATTGTGCGGCTGCGCCTGCCGTAAAAGCCATGCCAAACGTAGTCAGGAGGATAGGGATCGAGTATTTGGTCATTTTCCACTCTCTGATTCGCTCAGAAGTGAGTTCAGGTCAGCAACAGTTTTGGCGGCAGAGCCAACGTCCGTCATCATCCGGATCGCTACCTGGACGGCTTGACGTTGCTCGTCGGTAAGATGCTGGCCCGGCGCATGTCGTGGCGCAGCTTGCTTCAGCGACTCGATTTCGCTTCGTAGATCCTTACCTATACCCAACTGGCGTGTGTATTTCCTGTAAAGCGACGCCACGTCCTGAAGCGTGAGCGAATCGTGCTCCGGCCTGATCGAATCGGACGTTGTCCAGTAGCCGCAGGCCGCCGAGCTGATTGCGGCCATACGGATCACGTACTTGGGATCGCTTTCGATCGGTGCGCCGCGGAACATGCGATTAAGCGCAACCTCGACCTTCAGATCTCGCTCTTGGATGTCGTGCCATTCTTCGATGCCCAGAAGGCGCACCAGCGTGCCTGCGTGCTTCGCTACGAAGTCGCGAGCGCCCGCACCGTCGGCCGCAGGCTGGGTCATTTCTTCTGAGGCGCCACAGTCTCCGCCAAGGACGTATTCGCGGATCAGCGCCATACAATAGCCATCGGCTTTCGCTGTCGCTCCACTCAGTACTGATTCATCCAGCGGCTTGCACATTCGCTCGACAGCGGCTCGTACTTCGTTGGGTACAGCACGTCGGCCAGATCGAGCGAGGCCCTGCCCTCTGATGCCCTCCGCCGCTTCCTGCGCGGTCTCGGATTCCCCGGTGCAGCCAGTACATTCAGTCGCGCCTGCTGCAATCTCACCAGCGTCGTGCGAACCGTTGCACTCGGGCACCAAGGCACCGAAAACACTCACCATACGGCTGGCTGAGCCCGAAGTGACGAGCGCTGCGTGGGATGCGAGGGGTAAGGCTTCGATCTTCGAACGCATACGGCCGAAAATTGCGAATAGCGCTTCGGGATCGCTGTAGACATCTTCAGGAAATGCCGTCTCCAGTTCGAGCAGCCGGCAAAGCAGCTTCAGGCGCGTCACAGTATCTGCATTGAGCCTTGTGTCCGACTTGACTGCCGGCGCCGCTTCCCGATGGATCGTCGAGGCGAAAGCGAGCATGTCAGCATAGTGCGCAGGCATGCCATGCGCCTGAAGGTACTGGTCCACCGTCGGGCGTACGGCATTCAATTCGGTTAAAACGTCGTTTATAGGGCGCTCGATGCTCACCGTGCCTCCAATGTGTGGGTGTCTTTCGCCATTCATCTTGCGGCGATTTTTGAGATAAGCCCGGTGTAGTCCGGCCAATCTCGATCGACTCGTGCCGGACTTCGCGTCGCGATCAGTTCATGGCTACGGCTGGCGTCGCCTTCTGGTAGGTAGAGTTCACGAGACTCGACCAGCCTGCTGAAACCTTCGTCGAGTCAGCGGCGACGAACATGCCGTTCTCCCACACCGCGCGCAGGACCGAGCCCTGGCTTGCGAATCGGGGCTGAGCCTGATATTTCTTCGAAACCGCGTCGACCACCTTTTTGAAGTCGACCTGTGTCGCCTTCAGAACACGGAACGCCGCTTTGAGCTGCCCGGTCGCAGGATCGAAGTTGAAAACGGCAGCCTTTGCGACCTCATCGCCCGCGATGGGTGCATATGCTTCCGCGCCTGCCACCGATCCGTCGAGGCGCTTCCACCCCAGATTGCCGTTTTCGCGATAGAGATCCTTCGCGCTGAGCTCGGCCGGCGCCTTGCCGAAGAAAACTGCCGGGTCGTTGCCCTCGGTGATCTCGTAGTCGCCCGAAGTGCTGTTGCCGAAAACGCCACCGACGTTGTCGACAGCGGACTTCACCGCGCCCGACACAGCACCCGAAACGGCCGTTCCCGCGCCATTCGTCAGGCCGCCCGTGACAGCATCAGCCATCGTGCCGTTGTGATAGACGGGACGCGCATATTGGTTTGCGCCCTGCGGCTGGCCATTTACGCCCGAGACGATTCCGTTCATTGCCGCGCCTTGCATGAGATCGCCGATGCCGCCCGCGCCGCCGGTGATCGAGCTGATGTTCATCTGGACAGCCATGCCACCCATCGCGTCCTGGGCAACCTTCTTCAGATCAATGAGCGGCGCCGATTTCTCGTGCTGGAGTTGCGCGTTGCGCATCAGAAGCGCGTTTTCCATCGACCCCCACTGGTTATTCAACTGCGCCTGAAATGCAGCCTTCGATGCCTTGTCCATCCCGGTGGTCTGCGTTTCGACCGCGTTGAAAAACTTCGCGCGTTCGGCTTCCAGGTCACTAGGCTTGTCGGCGCCCATGATCTTGCTGCCCAGCTTGCCCGTCGCCTGATTGACGACCGACATTGCTGCCTGAAACACACCCATGAACTGCGCGTGCGCCGGTGCGCTGGAAACCAGCATGGCTGCGCCCGTTGCCAGTGTCAGCTTGCCGATGGTCTTCACCTTCATCATTGCTTTCCCCGTTTGCGTTGTGTGTGAAACCCCGAGTCTTCCGGCGGACAGGGCCTCCTTGTGATCGACACGTCCGCGTTTGCGTGTCCCCATCTCGGTAACGATACATAACACGTACACATAATACGTATAGATTGTTTAGACATGCAAGTCGTTTTTTAGCAAGCCCATGCTGGCGTTTCATAGTGTCGGCATCCCCCCCGCCGCCGAGCGCCGATGAAACGAGCATGCCGCCCCGATACCAAAGGCCAAAATGCGTATTCTCATCGATACAAATAGGTCCTATACTTGATTTATTGCAAGCAAACTATGCATTAGCCCTAAATCAATAGTAGGGTCGTACCAAATCCAGTGCTTGCACACGCATAAAATATTGGTAGATAATCAAGTTTGACAGGAAATTTCTACGAATAAACTATGCGTCGAAAATGAGCAACCGAACGAGCATCCAGCGACTGTTGCAAGAGACCCAACGCGGGCGCCCACTGGATTCCGAAATGCTACGGGACATGGGCATCAGCGCGGCGCTCGCGCACGACCTCGTCAAATCGGGCTGGCTTCAGCACCTCTCAAGGGGTGCATATCTCATGACAGGTGATGTCCCCAGCCGAGACGGCACCATCGCGTTCCTAAGCCGGCGGGTGCCAGGAATGCACGTCGCAGGGAAGACCGCTCTCTCGTGGCAAGGCGTGCGCCATAACATTGCGTTCCGGGAGCGCGTTGTTCTGTGGGGACAGAAGCCTTATGCCTTCCCCGATTGGGTAGGCGAACACCTGCTCTACTCATACCAGACCACCACCTTGTACGACGACGACTTTCTCTACGGCGAAGGTCTGAAACCACTGCCATCGGGCGACCCGGCCGTGCTGGTGTCGATCCCGGAGCGAGCACTACTTGAGCTCGCCAGCGATGTCGGGAAAGGTCAAACCCTGGAAGAGGCCAGAAACCTCATGGTCGGCCTGCGAAATATCCGGCCGCAAGTGCTCGACAAGTTCTTGAGCCACTGCACAAGGGTCAAAGTCGTCAGGCTTGTCCGAGACCTCGGTGCCGAGGCAGGATTTTCGTGGGCGCAGGATCTTCAGAAGCACGTCGATCGTCTCGGTCACGGGAAGCGGTGGACGCATAAAACCAAAGATGGAAAACGACTGACACTGAAACCGCAATGAACGACATTTACCTTGATACCGTCCGGCTGATGCTGGGCATCGCACCCATCATCTTCGATACGCCCCTGTTTGCCATGAAGGGCGGGACGGCGTTGAATCTTTTCGTGCAGGCCATGCCTCGACTCTCGGTCGATATCGACGTGGTTATGGTTGACCGACAACTGGCCCGCGACGATGCAATCGCTGCGATCAGCAACGAACTGGACCGCGCCCGTGCGCAGATCGAAGCGGAGGGGCACGCTGTCTCCGCAGCAACCGCCTCCGGCAAGGCAAAAGGCGACGAGGTGAAACTGACCGTCATCTCCGGACAAACGTCTGTCAAGGTCGAGGTGAACTACGTGTTCAGGGGCACCTTGCTCGAACCCGTAAGCCGTCCGCTTGTGAAGGCGGCAGAAGAGATGTTCAACACCAGCATTACCGTGCCAACCCTGCACGAAGCAGAGCTTTACGGCAGCAAGCTGGTTGCAGCACTCGACCGGCAGCACCCGCGCGATCTGTACGACGTGCTCCATATGTATTCCGCGCCGTCGCTTGGACTGCGCAGCGATATTCTCGATGCGTTCGTCTGCTACCTCGCAGGCCATAACAGACCTATTCACGAAGTCCTGTTCGCTCCGAAGCACCCGATGGCGGACGCGCACGAAAAGGAATTTGTCGGCCTGACCATCGAAGCGGTTGACGTGAAGACGCTGGAGGCAACACAGGATCAGCTTCATCGCGAGCTACCCGCTGCACTGACCGCTAAACATCGCGAGTTCCTTCTGTCACTTGTCAGATTGGAGCCGAACTGGGAACTGATGCCGTATGGACATTTGAACGAGCTCCCCGCGATCAAGTGGAAGATCCAGAACCTCGAGAAGCTGAAGAAGAAAAGCGCCGAACGGTTTGCTGAACAGGAGGCGCTGCTGCGCCAGAAATTCGACGAGATTGACGCCGGCGGGACGCCGGAATGAGGAACACTCGATGATCGATGACGCAATCCAGTTGATGCTGATCCAAGACCCCATTCAGGGGCGGCTGCTCGTCTGTGACGTGCCGAACGAGATCGTTCTCTCGGGCGCCGCCGACCGATTGGCAGCAAAGTTCACAATGATTGGTGAAGGTGGAACCCACCTGTCGGCCAACGCCGGCAAGCTGCTCGTGGGAATCGGCGGTTACGATGCCGACCCTCGCGAGCTCTACCAGATCGACGAGGTGCGGGCGTTCATCCGCGATCTGACTACAAAGGTGCCGTGGTGGATAGCGCTATTGCATCCCACGCTGACGTTGACCTGGGTCTGTTGTCTTATTCCGAAGCCACAGATCCAGCGCAAAGAAGCGGGATCGCTGATGGTCAAAATCGATAACGAGGCGGTCGAAGCGGTTCTCGTCGAGGCGATAAAGCGGGCTGCGGACAGGATGTTCGAACTTGATCTGGAAGAAGAGGACGCTGAGACTTTGCTGCAAAACCTCACCATCACAGCCAATGGAATCATGCAGGGTATCGACCCCACGGAAGCCGACCCATTCATTTCCAAGGCGCTACGAGACTACCACCAGCAGTTTCGCAACCATTAAAGACTACGCAGAAGCATATATGTCCAGGAAATCCCGGACAGCCTTCGTATCGCCAGACTCGACGGCCGCTCTCAACTGTCCTAGGTGGCCGAGCAACTCTTCAAGCGCGAAGGCGTGGGCTTGAGGTTGAATGTTGAAGCACCGCTCTTCGTGCTCTTCGAGTTGTTCTTCTGTGGCACCGTCGGGAGCTTCGGCCATTGCTCGAAGAGCGATCGCAGCATTGCGCAACATACCTTCGAGACTGACCGTCATCCCATTTCGCGTCGCAGGCAGATTCGACGCTGCGACGATCTGCTCGCCAAACCGCGTCAAGTCGAACGACTTCTCACTCATCTCAAAGCACCTCTTCTTGTTCTGTGACACTTCTTGATTGCTCAAAAGAGTTGGCCGGATAGCGGACGAAGGTTTGCCCACTTCACCGCGCTTTTGTGCGTACGCCCCTCTTCGTCCACCCATTCAATCATCGAACGTTCGTGACGCGCTTCACCGAGCACCCGAACCACTCTGTCCTTGTAGTGCGCAAGCTTGTTCTTGCCAGGGCTGACCACTCTCTTTCTGCGCGGCATGCGTGACCTCACAATAGCGTTGCCAAATTCACGCCGTGATAACGGCTCACATTACCGTTCGAAGCATAACATGTAGGAATACGTATTGGATCGTAGAGCGAGCAATGGGGAGCGTAAAAAAAGGGCGCCACACAGGCGCCCGAACACACGCTAGCCACGGGGATCGTGGCCCGCAAAAAAACTTCACAAACTAAATGCCAAGCATCGTGCCTCGGCAACTCAGAGAGCCACAGCGGCAGATATAGCCTCGCGCGATCTCGTCAGTCACCGGCACGTCGAGTTCGAGCGCATAGTCAATCAGCAACTCCATTCCCGGCTCCAAATCCTTCGTCGCATGAAAGTAGACGCGCCCCGACTCCTCGATCGCCTCGCAGTTAGCTGCGCATGCGTGATTGACCCAACGTGCACTGTTGCCCTCCTGTCCGCCATCGATCACGCGCCCGTCCGACAGACCGAACAGGAATGTATGCCCTTCCACGCCCTCACGTTCGTGCCGGCGAATCGCTGATTTCCACGTTGTAACGATCCCCTTGTATTCCAGAATCCGCTCGCCCGCGGTTATCTGGCGCAAGGCAAAAACGCCCTTGCCGTGGATGGGCGAGCGACGAACAGCAACACGACGCATGATTGAGAAAGCCAAAGTAGATGAAGATGCGAGTGTATCCGAGACAGCGTGCCGAAAAAAAGGCCCAACGTTTCGAGAAGAAACGTGGGCCTGTCGACGAGATGCATCGCTGCGTCCGTCCGTAGTTAAAGACAGCGTTCAGGCGGAGAACAAGTCCCCTGCCGGCCGATAGCTGTCGATGCTGCTTCGGGTCATACGCGCGTTCGGGAAGCGATTGGCGCCGCCATAGAGGTACTCCAGAGTGCAATCAATGCCGATCCAGTGTCGTCCCATCTCTTCTGCAACGGCGCCCGTTTCCAGTGAGCCACCAAAGGGATCAAGAACCGTATCTCCCTCCCTCGTAGTGAGTGCCACAAAATGCCTCGGCAGATCGGCTGGGAACCGCGCCGGGTGAACCGGGAGCCCCTGCTCACGACACTTGCGGATGTAGTCACTATTTGAGGAAGTGTTCGACGCGACCAGGAGCGAGGTAGGTATCGCACCGCCATTGTCGACATCAAATGCTCCTGCGGCCAAATGATGACCACTCGGACGTGTACCACCCGTTTCCCCACCGGCCGCAATTCGCGATCGCATGGCCTCGCTGTATGGCACCAGCACGTTCCGGTTGTCCGCGTACGGTTCCCCGTTGGGCGCAAGCCAGTAGATCTGTTCTAGCGATGGCTTTACGCGCACGCGTCGAATCGTGACCCATTCCGCTGGTGCTGGCATCTTTGCCGGATTGTGCCAGGCGTACCGCTGGCAAAGCTTCCAGCCAAGCTCGTCTTCGAGGCGGATCAGAAGACGCTCCTGATACAGCGACATGTACGGCTCACCTGCGGTCCATACGTCACCCAGGTTGATCACCACCGACCCATCCGCAGTCAGCTTTTTCGGCCACTGCTCCGCTATACGAAGCAACCAATCCAGATACTCGTTGACGTGCTTGTTGCCGTATTGCTTCTCACGAAGAAGTGGGTATGGAGGGGAACAGATGATCGACTGGATGGAGCCATCGTCCAGATACCCTATCGCTTCCTCCGAATTCCCAAAAAGCGCAGTGCCCATGTCAGTGCAAAAGATGGTGATCACAATGCCGGGCGCCGCTCGACGAAGTGCATCCTTCCCTTTCCCAGTGAGTTCCCATTCCCCGGTTCCAATGGGCGTAATCAGGTTTTGAAGTCGGGCGCGCTGCTGTGCCCACCGAACTGAGCGTTTGTAGACGTTCACATTCTGGCGACCTACACGGACGGTTGCTTCCCGGGCCTCCTCGGAGATTCCGCACTTGGTTGCGACGGCATCGTACAAGTCAGCCGTACGCGATCGACCACCGTTGTCGTCCATTGCGTTTAACAACGGGAGAACGATTTGCTGTTGCGTATGCTGCATTTTCTGCTCCTTGATCGAAGCCTCGCGGACTCGGGCCCTTGCGGGCTCGGAAGTGCCCGCGAAGGTTGTGGATGGTAACGGCACGACGCCGTTGTTCTCTATGCCCGTAGTAATGCGATACAGGGAGCAGGAAAAAAGGCAAAAAAAAGCCGACACACGAGAATGTGTCGGCATAAATGTCCTGGCGGTATTCCGAGGGCCGCGCCAGAACCTGAGAGGAGTTCAGTATAACACGTGCGCGTACTTTATCTGTATTTCAATTAGAAAAGATGCGACTTGCATCGGCGCGGCCCGGTCAGTGCTCAAGAAAACAGGTAAGGATGTGCGTCTTGCCATGCATAGAAAGCCATCGCGGCATAGTGAACGACGATCGCAAGCGAGACACCGACGGCCCATGAGCCAAGAATCAGCGAAGGCACAAAACGGTCGCGGTCGACACCGCCGAAGTAGATCCAGGCCGCCATGATCGGGGCGAACACAATCATGACCGCATTGAGAACCCAGGCACCTGACCAGAGGTCAGCTTGCCAGAAACGTGTCACCGCGAGTCCTGAGGCAAACAGGACGCTGACGGCGCCAACGATAAAGATCGCCTCAAGCACTGCTACTTCCCACGGGATCTGGCGACGACGCGTGAAGATCAACATAACTTCCCCCCTAACTAGGTGATTAACAACGACTTTCCCGCCAGCATATCCATTTCGACGGCTGGTGCAAGCCGACGCGCAATTCCGTCCGCTTTCAGGATGGATTGTCGGATTTGCGCAACACACGATAGGCCCCAAATGCGAGCAGCATCACAACAGCAACGACCGGCGCCAACTCGACCAGTTCGCGGGCGCGCATCGCTGGGTCAAGCGCCAGCCAATGACGCGCGGCCACAACGACCACGCTCAACGCGATCAGCACTCCGGCCGCGAAAGCGAGCCGGGAGAGCAGCTCCTCGGCCGTGGCAAACATGCGGTCCGCATCAGTGGACGCGCGAAAGTCCGCGTTGCGGTCGTCGCGTCCGTTCTCTCGGCGAGAGAATCGACTATAAAGCACGCTCAATGCTCCCCTTTCTCCGCATCGACGGGCCGATCCACCAGTTTGGGAATGATGTCGCGCCTCACCCGGGCGAACGCTTCCTTGTAACTGCCCGCCCGGCGTGCCTCCTTGATGATCAGGCACAGCCTCATATCGCTGTACGGGTCGGCATCAGACGTTGCGGCGTCGCCAGCGATGAGCGTACACAGCCGCGCCAACGTGCGTTCGGTCTCATCGCTTGATGGGCTGTCGTGAGCTATGTGCACCCGTCCGTCCGGCTCAGCAATACACCAGCCGCCACCATACCGACTGACGCTCCACTCGCCGATTCTGGTCACGCTCGAGGCGCCCTCTGCTGCGGCGCCGACATCGGTGAGAGTCGCAATCATCCGGCCAGAGGTCTCATTGAACACCTCGACCGTGTCCCACCCATGCGGGTCCGCCAGCCAGTGTTTCGCGTAGACAATCGCGCTCGCATCGTCTCGCTGAACCAGGTGTTCGAACGTAGCTTTGGCCTGACTGTTCCGTCGTTGCAGGCGCACTGTGTACTTCTCAGCCATGGTTTTGGCCCTCCATGCCTGCGATACGATCAGCGGCACGCCGCAGGTCGCCCTTGCAATCGATCAGCGCCGTCTCGAACTGCTCGTGCACGGTAACGTCTGCCGTAAATCCCGGCTGGTACTTGATGATCGACTGGAGGACATCCATCCTCTCCTCGTCGGTGAGAACCGATGGATCTGCTTCGGCCTGAGGGACCTCGGGGACGTGCGGCATCTCCGCGATCACCCTCTGGAGAGCATTGCGGCACGCGATCGCGCCCAGGTAGTCGCCATGGAAGTCGCGAGCACGAAATTCCGCCGCTTTGGAGTCGCAAAGCTCAGCTGCTCGCTCGAGAGCAAGACGGGTAGCCATGACGATAGGGGCTTCGCAGACACCATCGGCTACGGTCGAAGCCGGATAGCTGTGGAGCCGCCAATGTGTGACGTGCTGCGCCACTTCCGTTCGGGCTGCTGCGACACTGTCCGGATCTTCTGACGGGTAGAGATCGTCCGCTTTGATGTCGAAGAACTGTTCCCCTGCGAAGTCGACGCCTTGTGTGAAAGCGAGAACCCGAAGCGCCTGGTCATAGGGTGGGAGCCCATCCTGAACGCTCACAAAGCCAGCCGGCGCCACCGTGTCACCCTGCACCCGATATGCTGCGGCGACCGTAGCACGGAGATCGCCTAGCACGAGTCGCCCCAAAGTTTCGCGCGCATCCCTCGCTGCCACGAGCGTGCGTTCCTTCAGCGTGGAAGCGGGCTCTGCTGCAACGCCAAGTGCCTCGCGAAGCATCATCAGTTCGGCACGAAGGCTGTCCAGAACATCATCGGTTGCAATCGTTTCTCTCATCATGTCTCACGGGGAAGGATTTTACATGATCCATTTCGATACTTAACACGTACCTATAATTTTATCCGCTCTGACGACGTTAATTCAACCACCTCATCGACTCAATGAATCTGTGACGAGGTGGAGGTGATTCGGTCAGCGCTTGCCAAATAGCCGATGGTAGCGGTCGATCAGACTGCTCGCCTGCCTCACTAAAGCCACCCCTGTCGGCGCGAAGAGCAGCACCCAAGGCAGGATCAGAGCGATCAACATCCCCAAACTGCCTCCGGGAAAATGCTCAGCGCCCCGCTGATAGGAGAAGCCCAGTTCCTTGCCCAACGGGATTTGTACGCCCAGTTGGTCTCTCGGGGAGAAAAAGCGATCACCGGTCAGAGAAGATGTCAGGCGGCCAGTCGCGGTGCAATAACCTTGCGCATCCGGTTTCTCTTGAGCCACGGCGCATAGCTCGCCCTGAAGCACTACCGTCGCCGGGTCGATACTTTGAAACGAAAAGACGATCCGAAAGACGCCGTAATACACGACGAGCGCCAGGACGATGTAGGTCCATGAGGAGAAGAAGGACTTGTTTTGCATGTGCGAGTGAAAAAAGAGAGGGTCAAAGGATGCGCGCACCCTGTTGAGCTATCCGGACCGTGTGTGCGAGGCGTCGGCGGCATTATCCCGGCGTATCGCCTCCGCAAGCACAAGCAGTGCATTACGCACGCGTGGACTCGCGCCGCCTCCGAAAGGCTCCCTAAAACGCAGCGAAATCTCGCCACATTGTAGAACATGCAGATCGCCGTCCCGGCCGATGACGACCGTCAACTCGTGCTCCGCACCTCGCTGGCCATCGCAATCGTCGTGGACTCGCGAATACGCGGCGCCGATCGATAGAGATTTCGGCCAGAACACTGACTCGAGAAGCACGTCCAGAGAACTCGTCACCGCACTGTCAGTCGGGACGGTAACTCCGTTATTCCCAATACGCATATGCACCCCTCCGGAAACACACCGCCGCGCTACGCAATATAACACGTATGCACAATCTATCAGTTTGCATTTGTCAAATCTAAGCGCTTTGCGCGTTGCGAAAACACAATTAAGATACTTCCCATGTATTACCACGTGTTACGATTCGATCGCCGTATCAAACTGAAATAAACGAACAACCAGCGAGGGGTAGATGAAGGTCAATTCGTATCGTAAGCACGCAATTTTTGCAGCCGTGTTGGTGTTGGGTTCCGTTGCCCTGTCCGCCTGTGGCGGTGGTGGCTCCAGCAACGCGGCAACGGCCGCGGCAGCTTCCACGCCTGCGGCCACACCGCCCGCAGGTATCACGGTTCAAGGCTCCGCGCAGTCGGTCACCGCGGTCGATGGCAAGGTTCGCGTCATCCTGTCGGCGCCGAGCTGGACCTCGGACGGTTCGATCGCCAGCGGCAGCTACTTCATGGGCGCAGCAATCGCTGCGAGCGGCCTGAAGGAAGAGAAGCCGGGCGCTTACAGCGAGATCAGCAACGGAACCACCGTTGCGACGCTGAGCTCGTCGGCAACGATCGCAGACGTGGCGGGCAACGGCCAGTTCGCCATCGGCCGCTGGACCAATGGCAGCGACACGCTGGGCGGGACGTACAACGCCAAGCAGGGTCGTACCTATGCAGTCGGCAGTCCACTCCAGGTCACGATGGCTGCGAACGCTACGCTCAACTGCTCGCTGGTCGCTGCCACCAGGCCCACTTCTGCCAATGGCAACACTGACATCGGCACGCTCGAAGCGGCGACAGCAAAAATCACCCAGGACGCTTCGGGTAGCCCGACTGGCCAGACGATGGATCTGACGCTCACTTACTCGATCGGCTCCGACTCGCATGTCACGTTTGGAACGACGGGCGTGTTCACGAATGCTGGCGTGATGAGCCGCCTCAGCAAATCGACGATCGTGAACTACTTCGTTGGCGCTGACCCGGCCAAACCGTATCTGATGCTCTCGTACGGCATTCAGGCGCCGACCACGGGGACCGTGAACGGTGTCGCAGTTCTTTCGTGCTCGTAACACGTCCTGCGGTCGGATCAAGGCCCTTCACTCGATTGTGAAGGGCTTTTCTGTTTCGTTGCTAGAATCGTCTGACGAATAACTTATGGGGTCTACCATGCGTCGCCTTTTTGCCACCGTTGCAGCATTGACCGCTCTCTTGTCCGCGTCCGCTTTCGCTGCTGACAATCCAATCGCACTCTCCGATGATCTGCATGCTGTTCCGAGCCAGTCGCCGTATGGTTCGCTCACTGGCACCGCGGTGAACACTTCGGATAAGGTGATACCGGTTGCTGTCATCCAGTTTGATCTGCTGGATGAAAATGATCGGCTTGTCGGGAATACGCTAGCCGAAGCGTTTCAACTCGCTCCCGGGCAACCGTGGATCTACAACGCGCTGGTGCCGGTTCCTTTCCACCACGCCAAGGTGAAGAAAGTCACGGCGATGTAACCACCTTTTATGGACCCGTCGCAGTCGGCCACACACCCCAGCTGGGGTCATCACATCAATTTCCCTCTCCTGCCCGGTCGCCACTAGCATCGGCCGTTGGCCCGGGCGAAGCCCCTGTCATTGGCATGCCCATCCATTCGTGATCGCAACGAACAAGGAAGCGGTACGCATCCTCACGGCTGCATCGCTTGCCTTCGACACTCCATTGGACGGCGCCGCTCTTCGTCAGAGTGACATCGTAGACAGGTCCGCATGTCGGCCGCACCAGCACCTCGCCTCGTCGCACCGCTTCTTCCATCTCGGCCATCAGCCGCAGCCTTTGAGTCTTCAATCTCATGGTCCGCTTCCCGGTGCCCTATCGTTGCCGTCGTGCCCCGCGCAACTCCTCGACGAGCTGTTCGCCTGCCATGGTTAGAGCATAGGCGCCGCCGTCCAGCTCGAGAGTCAGACCGAGCGCGCTGAGTTTGCGCATTGTCACGCGCTTCCAGACATATTTGCCCGGAGGGTAATTCGCGCAATCGCGTAGCGCCCACTGTTGTGAAGGCGTCAGGTCGTCAGGCTTTGTCATTCGCACGCACCCAGAGGTCAGACTTTATTTCTTCAACACATAATTCGTGAGGCGGTGCAAGGAGCGCCTTACAATTTCTAAGGTAAACAGTTGTCTAGATAGCCGGAGGCTTAACGGTGCTATCCCGGGCCAATATTATCAAAGTGTGGATCAGTCGGGCTCGGGAGGCGGGCCGGGGAACGGCAACACCTCTTCTCGGGTCACGCCTAAAAGCTCAAGGGCGGCCCGAATCACTTCGATCTCTCCGCGGAAGTCCAGATGAATCTCCTCGCCTTCGCTAATGGCCCGCATTCGATCGTGAACGGCTAGGGCGTGCAGTGCTGCATTTAGCGCCCTAGCGAGCTGGCCATCACGCCCTTCGTCCTCGAATATGGAATTCGTCTTCATAAATCCTCCTCACCTTCGCAACGTGCCCCATTTCCTGCGCGGTCGGACGGGCATCTTTCCTGCTTAATCGCCGAAGCTGGCGCATGCGTCGAGACGTTGGAGTACAGTTCCCAAGCGGACTTCTGAGGAGTAGCAACATGGCTGCCCGATCGATCGCTTCTATGACACTTTCCTTCGGACTTGTTTCAGTGCCGATCAAAGTCTTCACAGCCACCGAGTCGAAGTCCGGCATCGGGTTCAATCTCATGCATAAAGAATGTGGCACAAGACTGAAGCAACAGTACGTCTGCCCGCATGACGCGAAGGTGGTCGAGCGAGCCGACATGGTCAAAGGGTATGAATTCGAGAAGGAGCGATATGTCCTCTTTGACAAGTCCGAACTGGAAGCACTTGAGGTCAGTGCTAGCCATACCATCGACATCGTGTCGTTCGTGCCGACTGGTGCTGTAGACCCGATCTACCTCGACAAAGCCTACTTCCTTGGCCCCGACAAACGCGGAGACAAGCCCTATCAGTTGCTCTATCAGGCAATGAAGGATAGCGATACATGTGCGATTGCGAAGTGGGTATGGAAAGGAAAACAGCACATGGTCCAGATCCGGGCCGGGCAAGACGGCATCATCCTGCAAACTCTGCTCTATGCTGACGAAGTGCGATCGCAGGCAGAAATCGGCATCCGACTGGGCGACGTGCAACAGGCTGAGCTCCAGCTTGCCGAGCAGCTAATCGATCAGTACCGGGTCGACAGTTACGATGCTTCTGCGTACAAGGACGAGGAAAAAGAGCGGATTCTCGCCGAGATCGATAAAAAGATAGCAGGCAACAAAATCACCGCTGCCCCTTCAGTCGAACAGGCGAGCGCACAGGTCATCGATCTGGTCGAGGCCCTACGTGCCAGCCTGAAGAAAAAGCCCCCAGCCGACGGACGAACCGCGCCACGCGCCGCCGTAGGGAAAACTGCGAAGACGGGACAAGTTGCCGGCGAACCGCCTGCTGCAACTCAACGTCGTGCAGTGCGCCGGGCGCCAGCCGATGAGCAGCCAGCACCGGCCCGGAAGACTGGCACGAAGAAGTGAGCATGCGCGACGCCGGCTACAGCCTGCGGGAAGTCCAACGAATGCTTAGCGTCTCGCGAAGCGTCGTCGAACGGCTCATTGCTGCCGGTTTCGTAACGCCGAGCGCTGGCGAACGCCGCGAACGCCGGTTTAGCTTCCGAGATGTCGTGATTCTGCGGACCGCGCATGCTTTGCGCGTCGCAGGCGTCTCGCCGAT
Source organism: Caballeronia grimmiae (assembly GCF_022879615.1). Taxonomy (NCBI): domain Bacteria; kingdom Pseudomonadati; phylum Pseudomonadota; class Betaproteobacteria; order Burkholderiales; family Burkholderiaceae; genus Caballeronia; species Caballeronia grimmiae. Next base: position 308,811 of record NZ_CP084275.1, on the reverse strand, counting down.
GAAAATCGTCCGCGCACTTGATCACCTCCAAAAAAGCTGGTCTCGAGACGGCTCGCTGACTAGCGTCCGGATCGCTGCCGTCGGCGATCGCGTCGCCGTGCGCGACGACACCAGTCGGCAATGGGACGCAGAGTCTGGCCAGTTGCTGCTGGATTTCGAACCAAAGCCAGCATGCGGGAACGTCGCGTCACTGGAACGTCCGCGCTTGGAAAAGACGCGATCGTCGGCTGAGGATCTCTTCTATGAGGCGCGGGATCTCGAGGGAGAAAATCCTGAAGCCGCAGAAACGATGTACAGGGAAGCACTACTTCTGGCGCCCGACTACATCAACGCGTCTTTGAATCTTGGGTGCATTCTCGTAGAAACGGAGCGATTCAATGACGCCATCACGGTGTATAAGGCCGCATTAAGATATCAGCCCGACGACGCAACACTGCACTTCAATATCGGGGTGGCGCTCGAGGACTCTGGGCAACTTCGGGACGCATTGGATTCGTATCAGGAATGCATCCGCCGCTCGCCGAACTTCGCCGACGCGCATTTTAACGCCGCTCGGATACACGAAGAACTGGGTGAGGCAACAAAAGCAATCCGGCACTTCAACCGTTATCGCAATTTGCAGAAGTGACGCACCGGCGCGTGGCGAGCATCCGGTGCATGCGGAACACGACTTGCGAACCTACAATCGATGAAGCACGACCTAACGTGTACTCGAGAGGCGGCAATGTTTGTTTCCTATCTGATAGATCCGCTTGAGCGTTCTGTTACGAAGGTGAGCAACGGTTTTGATCGCGCCCCCGCTCTACTCGACACAGAATGCCTTGAGATGACTAACCTGTGGACTGATATGGCTGACGACGAGTCTACCGTCGACATGGTGACTGCGGAAGAAGACCTACTCGAGCCACCTGAGGCCTATGCGACGTTCGCTTTCACACTCAAATTGGGATTAGAAAGCTTACGGCGCCATTTTTGTGGCAAGGGGATACTAGTTGTCTGCGGCAACGTCCGTGCTGACTTGGCAGAACAAGTCGCCACCATTGACAATGTCCAGTCCGCAGTCGAATTTCTTCAGACGAAGACCGTACAGGAGCCGGTTGTCAACACGCAGCGCGGCACTGTCTTCCACTGGAACAGGCACTCGCGATTCGCCCGAGAGCGGGCGGCAGCGCGTAGAGCAGTTAGTACCGAATTGAGCAAGCACAGGTCGACCAAAAAAAGCTAATAATGAATCGCTGCTCCACCGCCGACTTACTTCATGTCGACAGCGCGGCGCATTGCAGCCGTCAGGCCCTGCCGCGTTCTGTGATATCCGGCCCAAGGATCAGCGCCCAACGACCGCATACGTTGCACCGCATTCGCAATTGTCCATTGATCGGCTGATGCCACGTCGTTTAACTCCTCCCAGGCGATTGGCATCGAGACGCCCATACCAGGCCTTGCACGAGCAGAATATATTGCGGCAGTGCTCGCGCCTTTGCTGTTCCGGAGGTAGTCAATGAATATTTTCCCGACGCGATTTTTCGGACCGAGCACCGCCGAGAATCGCTCCGGCATGAGCCGCGCCATGTAACGCGCAATCGATTGAGAGAAGGTTTTGATGTCTTCCCAGTCTTGCCTGCGGGTGACCGGCACGACGATGTGATAGCCCTTCCCTCCGCTAGTCTTGATGAAGCTTTTCAGCCCAATCTCGTCAAGCAAAACCTTCGCGAGGGTCGCCGCATCCGTCATCATTTGCCAGGGAAGCGAGGGGTCTGGATCTAGGTCCAGCACGAATCTATCGGGGTGTTCCAAGTCGGGCTGACTCGCGTTCCAACTGTGCAATTCCACCGCGTTCATCTGCGCGACGGCAACGAGCGCTTCTCTGGTGTCAATTACCAACAAGGGTTGATGTCCCGGAAAGAAGTCTGAAGGCAACCGCGTGATGCCTGGTATCGCGGATCGCTCCTCGTGCTTTTGGAAGAACAACTCCCCCTGTATCCCCTCGGGTGCGCGCACGAGAGAAACCGGCCGATCCATGAGGTACGGAAGCGCAAACTCGGAAATCTCGTCGTAGTAGCGTACCAGTTCAATCTTTCGGATTCCCGATTGTTTGTCGATTACCCGATCGGGATTGGAAATCTTGACGCCAACAACAACCGGAGCGCTACCAGTTTGTGCTCGTCCTAGCGGCGCCCCCTCGCCCGTCTGGCCGCTCACAGTGCCAACGTCAACCGCCGCCTCTTGAGTGATGGACGAGGCCGCCTTGTCGTAACGGAGGCCTTTGAATGTGGCGTGCCTCGCTTCTCCACCAGGTGTCCATTCGAGAAACGACGCCTCAACCACAATCTCGGGCGTCAGCCACACGAATTCCGTGCCTCGCTTGTGCGACGGTGGGTTGTAGAACGGCGGCTCCGTAGTAGCGAATGCCACGACCCGCTGTTCAAGCTCTGCCCGTTGTGCGGTCCGCAATTCCGCCTTGACCGTACCCGCGTATCGAAGCGACCCATCACGCTCGTGGACGCCAATCATAAGTGACCGAATTCCTGATCGCGCACCGGAGGGTCTGGTGAAGCCACCAACGACGAACTCTTGCCTCAGGAAGCATTTCAGTTTGATCCAATCAGTGGAGCGACCAGAACGATATGGAGCATCCAGGCGCTTGCCCATGATGCCTTCAAGACGCATCCGGCATGCGGACGCCAGCAATGAATGTGGATCGTCAGTGAAAGATTCACTGGTACGAATCCTTTCGCTTGGAAAATCTGCCAGCAGGGAGATGAGGGCCTCTCGCCTTTCACGAAGCGGCGACTCGCGCATATCCTGTCCGTTTATAAAGAGCAGATCGAAAGCGAAGTAGGTCAAATCCGATGTGCTCCGGCGATCGAAGGCGTTTTGAAGCGCGTTGAAGTCTGGCAATCCGCTGTCGTTCAAGACCACGACTTCTCCATCGAGCCATACTGTCTCGCTCGGTAGCGTCTCGATCTCGCGAGCCAACGCAGGCATCTTGCTGGCCCAATCGTGGCCTCCACGCGTAATGAGCCGGGCTTGTCCGCGCTCAAGCCTGCACATCAGCCTGTAGCCGTCGAACTTAATCTCGTAAGACCATTCGCCAACAGTCGGGGGGGCTTTGGCAAGCGTTGCGAGTTGCGGGGCAATCGCATCCGGCATCTTCTGCATTGATGGCCGCCTTCGTCTGGTCGAAACATTCTTCATCCCAACTGGCACTTGCATCGCTCCCTTTCGATAAGCGAACGCACGAACTTCCTTAGACCCAACGCTTTCGATAACGCGCGATAATCCTTGCCCAAGCCTGCAAGTCCCCAATTCGCCAGCACATGAACGTACACCAGTTTCTCGAGACCGTCCTGAGGATCGAACTCCAGCACGTCGGCAAAATGTTCACCTCGGTTGAACTATTTCTGAGCAGTGGAGAGTCTGCCTCCATAACGATCGAGGCGATGGGCGACCAGTACACGATTCATAGCTTTGCCATGGCCGCGCATTTTGCACATGCTGCCGATCTCCCCTCGTTTTTTGACAGTGTTGGCAGTCGTGGCCGAGTGCTCGCTAATACTTACCCTCTGGATTCGATCCTTCTGAGACAGGCGCACACAGACATTAAGGAATACCTGATTCGGCACGGCATTTACACGCCATGACCCTCCCCCGTGTCGGACATAGCCGCCGACATCTTCTCTATCCCGATCTTCAGGCATGCCGATACCATGCCCAGCGCGAATTCCAGATTGTCCGTAGACGGTCCGAAGTCGAGATCGACCTCGCCACTAGGTCTTCGGACAAATTCATGATCAAGCGCCGTTAGCGTGCTGTGCGCAGCCGCTAGCGACAGTCCGCGATACATCGTCTGATATAGATAATCGAGCCCTGCTATGTGGGCGGCATCGAACGCGGAAAACTCGCCCTTCTTGTGCTCGGCATCAAGCAGGGCGAGCAATGCCGTTCTGTCGCCTTCCGATAGCGTGCTATTGACCGTCTGCTCTCTCGTCATGCCCTGCACCTGCTTCCGCTTTTGCCGCATATCCTCCGCGATCAACTTTTCTACGACGCTCGGCTCAACGACAAGGGCGACAGCGTGAAAAAGCGCTTCCGCGGCAGTTCGAGTTTGGGTCATGGAATCGGGGATGAGTCCACGCTCCGCGAGGATGATTGCTCCCTGGCAAGCCCGGACGCATTTCATCCAATAAGCTGCCGCAAACAGCTTTGCCGGCGAACCATCGGAGAAGGTTGCTTCGTGGAGTTGCCTGACCGCTTCATCCGACCAGCCATCGCACTCCGCGAATTGCGACGGGAATTGCTGTCGGACTTCCTTGCGATGATGTTCGACCTCCGCCGACAGAAATCCCCGCGTCCCGAAATTGTCGTCTGCCGTCATCTTCTTCCAACGAGAACAAAGAGCCATCATACGACTACAGCCGCCCTGACTTGATCGCACCCCATTTTTACGAGTTGTGCAAGCGAGACAAGAGTGACATATACTGTACATTCATACAGTACTCGATAGGCGACCTTCCGTGGGACTTCCGGCACCGGAGACAATCCATCCTTCGCTCTGGCTCGGCTCGCAACTAGCGGCTGGCCGGGCGAATGTCATGCCGTGCGGGTTTCCAGAGCTTGCCGCCGAGCTGCCGGGAGGCGGTTGGCCAAGGGGCGCCCTGACCGATCTGCTGGTGCAGCAGCCCGGCGTGGGCGAACTCCGTCTTCTGCTGCCGGCATTGCGCCAATGTGCGCACCGGCCGATTGCATTGCTACTGCCCCCGCACACGTTCCATCCCGAGGCTGCCGCCTACTGGGAACTGCCGCACTCGACGTTCAACGTGATCCGCGCACAGAAGACTGCCGATGCCCTCTGGGCCGCGGAGCAGATCTTGCGTGCTGGCACCTTCGGCGCGTTGATTTTCTGGCAATCGCACGTGCGCCAGGATTCCCTGAGACGCCTCCATCTTGCTGCACAGACCAGCGAGACGCTCTTCTTCATGGTTCGGCCGTTGGCCACTGCCAGCGACACATCGCCCGCCCCTCTTCGGCTCGCGGTGAGACCGCGGCGCGACAGCGTGGCGCTCGACTTCGTCAAACGCCGTGGCCCAGCGCGCGACGAGCCGTTGATCGTCCAACTTTCACACTCGCCCATCCTTTTGAATCGCCATGCAAGTCTGGATCGGCGCGTATCTGCCGCACCTCAGTCTCGAAGTCTTCCAGCCGAAGTGGTCTCTTGATTCGGACCACGGTCTCGTCGTTTTGGATCGCGAGCGGGTGGTGGAATGCGACAAGCGCGCGATCGACGCGGGAGTTCGCACGGGCATGCGCAAAGGCGGCGTTCTCACGCTTGTACCCAACGCCCGCATCTGCGATCGCGACGAGATCCGCGAACAGCAGACTCTCGTGGACGTAGCTACGGCTCTCATGCAGTTCAGCCCGCTGGTGACCATCGCGGAAGAAGAAACCATACTCGTCGACATCTCGGCGAGTCTGCGCTTGTTCGGAGGCATACGCGCGATCAGGCGTGCGATGCGCGCATCCCTAGCCGCATTCGGCTTCACTGTCCAAATCGGAGTCGCGCCGACCGGCGAGGCTGCATGGCTGATGGCCAGGTTCCGCGGCGGGCAACGACTCTCTGTACGCTCGCTGATGCGGCAACTACCGGCTTTGCCAGCCTTGTTGATACCAGACACGCGACGCTACTCTGATTGGTTCACTGGTCTTGGTTGTGAGACCGTCGCCGATCTGCGCCGCCTTCCCCGGGCAGGCTTGAAAAAGCGATGCGGAACCGCCCTGCTGGACCGGCTCGACAGAATGGTCGGCGAAGCACCAGAGCTTTTCCACTGGGTTGAAACCCCGCCGACATTCAACGCGCGCATTGAATTGCCGGATCGTGTCGAACACGCTGAAGCTGTTCTCTTCAGCGCGCGACGACTCATTGTGCAACTCACAGGATGGCTCGCGAGCAAACAACTCGCCCTGAAACGTTTTTCCGTTTTGCTGGAACACGAACGTGGTCGCTCAGCCGTCCCGCCGACGCAAATTACCGTAGCTTTGGCCGAGCCCACGTGGCACGAAGAGCATTTGACGCGACTCCTGAAAGAGCGCCTTGGCCGCACTGCGCTTGATGCCGCCGTTATCGCTGTCCGGCTCGAGGTCGATGATGTTGCGCTCGCGGAGCCGCCATCGGATTCCCTCTTTCCTGACCCCGGCGGCAACAAGGAAGACCACGCCCGCCTGATGGAGCTGCTAGTTGCTCGACTTGGTCCGGAGAACGTTCTTCGTCCAGCGCCCATCGCCGACCATCGACCAGAGGTAATCGCGAACTGGGTACCTGTAACGAGCGATGCCAAGGGTTGCGATCTCCCGGGCGAGCAGCCTCGACCCGCGTGGTTGCTTGAAAAGCCCATCCAGTTAATGACGCGACAGCATCGCCCGTTTTACGGTAGCCCGTTGCGCACGGTATCCCCAGGCGAACGCGTTGAAGGTGGATGGTGGGATGGCGAACTGGTAACCCGCGACTACTTTGTTGCCGAGGCTGACGATCAAACGTGCTACTGGATATACCGGGAGCGCGTGGGCAGCCGCGAAGAAGAAGATCCTCGGTGGTTCCTGCACGGCCTTTTCGGGTGATGCGATGGACATCTACTCGTCAATGCTGCCCGGGTATGCCGAGCTGCAATGCTTCTCCAATTTCACATTCCTGCGTGGTGCATCGCACGCTGAGGAGCTGATTGAGCGCGCGGAGCGACTTGGCTACCTGGCGATCGCGATAACAGATGAATGCTCGCTCGCCGGCATCGTGCGTGCGCACGTCGCTGCTAAAAAGGCCAACATCCGCCTCATTGTCGGCGCGTATTTCCAGTTGACCAATGCCGATGGTTCGCCTGCGCTCGCGTTGACGTTGCTGGCCCAAAACCGCGAGGGATACGGCAATCTCTCGGAGCTGATCACGCTTGCCAGGACTCGCACATCCAAAGGAACCTACGTCCTAACGCCGCATGATCTCTCGCATCCAGACGCGCCTTACCATCACCTCAAAGGTCTTCCTGACTGCCTTGCAGTCCTGTCGCCCGAATATCCGGCGAAGGAGCAGCGACTTGACTCGCAAGTCGGATGGATCGCGGACACGTTTCCGGATCGCTGCTGGGTAGCGCTTACTCTTCATGCACGCGCAATGGACGACATTCATCGCGGGACAGTCGAATACGTCGCAGAAAAGCACGGCGTGCCGACAGTCGCCACGGGCGCCGTAACGATGCATGTGCGGTCCCGCAAGCCGCTGCAAGACACACTCACGGCAGTGCGCCTGAACCGCTCTATCGCGGAATGCGGTTTTCAGCTTGCGCAAAACGCGGAACAGCATCTGCGAGCACGATTGCGCCTATCCAACCTATACCCAGAGAAGGCGCTCTCTGAGACGCTCAACGTTGCCAACCGCTGCGCATTTTCACTCGACGAACTGCGTTACGAGTATCCCGATGAACTTGTACCGCCGGGCACCACACCCACCGCATACTTGCGGCAAGAGACTTACATAGGCGCTCACAGGCGTTTCCCTGAAGGCATACCGCACAAGGTGCAGCAGCAGATCGAACACGAGCTCGCGCTGATCGCCGATCTGAAATATGAGCCTTATTTTCTTACTGTGTACGACCTTGTCAGGTATGCACGCAGTCAGGGCATCCTATGTCAAGGCCGCGGGTCGGCCGCCAATTCAGCGGTTTGCTTTTGCCTCGGCGTCACGGAAGTCGATCCCGCCCGCAGCTCAATGCTGTTCGAACGATTTATCTCTAAGGAACGCGGTGAGCCGCCCGATATCGACGTTGACTTCGAGCACCAGCGCAGAGAGGAGGTCATTCAGTACATCTATCGAAAATACACACGTGTACGCGCAGCACTTGCTGCCGCTGTGACAACCTATAGGCCTAAGAGCGCACTGCGCGACTCTGGCAAGGCCTTGGGTGTCGATCCTGTTATCGTTGACAAGGTGGCGAAAGCGCATCAGTGGTTCGACTCAAGCGCAGACCTTTTGAAAAGATTCACTGAATCTGGCCTCGACGCCGACGCACCCGTTATTCAGCAATGGGCCGCTCTCGCCTCACAGCTTCTAAATTTTCCTCGACATCTGTCGCAACACACAGGCGGCTTCGTTATCGCGCGGGGCAAGTTATCACGACTGGTGCCTATCGAAAATGCGGCGATGGTCGATCGCAGCGTAATCCAATGGGACAAGGACGACCTCGAGGCGCTTGGGCTTCTGAAAATTGATGTGCTTGCGCTCGGAATGCTGTCCGCAATCCGTCGCACTCTTGACCTCGTCGGTCAGCAGCGTGGCGAACCGTTTGAGCTACAGGACATCCCACCCGAAGACTCTGAGACCTACGACATGATCTGTCGCGCCGACACCGTAGGGGTATTCCAGATCGAGTCGCGGGCACAGATGAGCATGCTCCCACGACTTAAACCGAGAACGTTTTACGACCTGGTCATTGAGGTCGCGATTGTGCGACCAGGCCCGGTTCAAGGTGGGATGGTCCATCCGTATCTGCGTCGACGCCAGGGACTTGAGCCCGTGTCGTTTCCCAGTCCTGAGATGGAAACGGCACTTGCCCGGACGCTCGGCGTTCCCATCTTTCAAGAGCAGGTAATGCAGGTCGCGATGCTTGCCGCCGGCTTCTCAGCCGGCGAAGCAGATCAATTACGGCGAGCGATGGCCGCGTGGCGGCGCAAGGGCGGTCTGGAACAGTACTATGACCGCATCGTACAAGGGATGCTCCAGCGCGGCTACGATCGCGATTTTGCCGAATCGATATTCGCCCAGATCCAAGGCTTTGGGGAGTACGGATTTCCCGAAAGCCATTCCGCCAGCTTCGCTCTGCTTGTTTATGCGAGTTGCTGGCTTAAATGCCACGAGCCCGCGGCATTCTTGTGCGCGATGCTAAACAGCCAGCCGATGGGATTTTATTCACCCTCTCAGCTTGTGCAGGATGCCAAACGGCACAAGGTCCGGGTATTGCCCATCGATGTGACGATCAGCAACTGGGACTCAGCGTTGGAGGGCGAAGGCTCGATGGCACCTGTGCGACTCGGCATGTCGCTTGTTCGAGGGATGCGGGAAGAATCAGCAGCACGCATTGAAGCTGCACGATCGGTGCGTCAGTTTGCGAACGTGCATGATCTGGCAAACCGTGCCCGGCTCGATCGTCATGACTTGCAGGTTCTCGCCGATTCGAACGCCCTTGCCGGCTTGGCAGGAAACCGCCGCGAGGCACTATGGCAGGCAGTCGCAGCCGTTCCAGATAAAGACCTGTTGCGTGCAACGGATCGTGAAGAGGAACTCCCGGAACTGTCCGCACCGTCGGAGGCGCAGGAGATCGTCAGCGACTACCGTTCAACTGGGCTCACGCTCAATCGCCATCCGCTCGCACTGCTGCGCGAGCGATTGAACAAGCAGAGGATCTATCCTGCCTCCACTCTATCGGCATATCCTGACGGGCGTCTTGCCAAGGCGTGCGGCATCGTGACCGTCCGGCAGCGCCCAGGTACAGCCAACGGCGTCCTCTTCGTCACACTGGAAGACGAGACCGGTCAGATCAACGTGATAGTCTGGCCGTCTCTGGTTGAGAAGTTCAGAAAGGAAGCGTTAGGCGCGGCGCTGCTCGGCGTATATGGGGTGTGGCAGAAAGAGGGAGATGTGAAGCATCTAGTCGCCAACCGGCTGGTGGACCTGACGCACCTGCTCGGTAGTTTGGCCACAACGAGTCGCAACTTTCACTGAGATCTCAATGACCACCATCTGCAAACTGTTTGTGGACACTGATCGAACGATATCGTTGAACAACGGCCGATGCGCATCACTTGTTATCCGTCTCGCGAGCCGATGGGCGGAAATTCGGCGAGACTTCGACGAAGACGGCTGGCATCAGACTCGAATCGATCCGACGGCAATGACAGCGCTAGACAACGAAGCACCTGTGGATGTTGAACTATTTCGCCAGTATTGCCGTCTAGTCTCCGGCCCATTGCCCTTCATGGACAACCAAGACTGGATCGAAGTGAGGGACTTCATAACGACCGCGGCCGCGAGACACCGGCCCGTTATGTGTATCCATTGAAGCAATCGTGATAGGGGAAAACTGATGAAGATCGAAGTCGGGACCGCCTCCTGGACTGATCCAACGCTGATCGCATGCAAACGGTTCTATCCCCCGGGGTGCACGAGCGCGGAAGCACGGCTCCGCCACTACGCAACACAGTTCCCCATGGTCGAGGTCGATTCAAGCTACTACGCGATGCCGAGCGCTTCCAACTCAGCCTTATGGGCCGAGCGCACGCCGCCTCACTTCACGTTCAATTTGAAGGCGTTTCGTCTCTTTACCGGCCACCAGACGGATCGCAGCAAACTGCCAAAAGACATCCAGGCGGCACTTCCTCCAAGCGACAAAAAGAACCTCTACTACAAAGACACGCCGGGCGAGATCCTTCGAGAACTTTGGAAGCGATTCACCGACGCCATCGAACCTCTTCGCGCCGCCGGCAAGTTGGGCGCGGTGCACTTTCAATTTGCTCCGTGGGTGGTCAATAACGCCGACGGCCGCGCTCACGTAGAGCACTGTGCGGACGTGATGGCGGACTATGTTGTCGCCACCGAGTTCCGTCACGCGTCGTGGTTCTCTGAAAAGTCATGTGAGGCCACGCTGGCATTCGAGCGTGCGCGGCGCCTGGTGAATGTGATCGTCGACGAGCCCAACACAACGTCCAATTCCATCCCGGCCGTCTGGGAGGTCACCAACAGCAAACTGGCGCTGGTGCGCTTACACGGCCGGAATCACGAGACGTGGAACATCAAGGGTGCTACGTCTGCGTCCGCTCGGTTCAATTACGACTACACCGATCAGGAATTGGGTGAACTCGCATCACAGATCATCTTGATCGCGCGCAAGGTCGAACGGGCTCAAGTGGTATTCAACAATAATTTCGAGGACCAGGGGCAGCGCAATGCAAGATCGTTGATGCAGATTCTCGGTAGCGACGCAATCCCTCCGTGATCGTTTTCCGACCAGCATTCAGCCTGTCAACGCATCAGCGCGCCCACCTCCGTCGATTAGCTGACGAATCTCCGCAATGCGCATATGCGTTCCCAACCGAGCCTCGTTGATTGTCCATAATGTGTTCTCCGTTATGCGATTAAAACGCGGGGACACGCCTGCAATGTCGGCATGGACGGTCGACGAAACCCAGATTCCGTCACACTTGCCCTGTTTGATTGCCGTCTGAAAACGCAATCGGTGTTTTTCAATGAACGCCACATTTATAGACGCGAGGCGCGCGGAAGCTTCGCTTTTCGTGGCCGCAGCCAAAATGCTTTCCCCCGGCGTCAAGTCGTCGAGGTTGAAGGCCACCATCCCAGAGCCGCGGTATGGCTCGATCTGCTTCAACCCCTTAGCCAGTTGCTTCCCGACGGACTCTTGGGAATAGACCTTCTTGCACGCGATACCATAATCACCGAATTTCGAAAACATAATCTCAAGGTCGGGCGGATCTTTGAAGCGTGTCGGCACGTTCCGCAATTGCAGGAACCTCCTCAACGACAGTTCCCAGAGAGCGTCTTTCCCTTGCGATGGCTGCCGGGTCGACAGGTGCATATCGCTCTTGGTGATGCGCCGGATTGCCTGAGATGCCGCCGGATCGTTCACCGCTGACAGCACAGATTCGGCAATCCGAGCGGCCTCATCAGCTTCGATCAAAGTACGAATGTCCTCCTGATCTGTTTGGGCGATCCAGAAACGATTCAACTTATCCGCTTTAGAGAAGAGCGCTCCCAACGCGCTGTTGGGCTTTATGTGCACGTTAGCCGCGGTCAATGCCTCTCTACAGCGGTTGACCAAGGCCGCAACCTCCGCGTAGGTCGAAACGCGATCGGAACGCTCGACGCCGTGTAGCCGCACTAGGGACGGCGATTCGAATGCCGCCATTACGTTTTCGCTCCGGCATCTTGTACCATCTGGGTCGTGCACTCGATCAATGACGGCAGCATGCCTTTCACCGCTGTGAGTTCATCGCGAAGGATCAGAACCTTGACTCGCGCGATCCCCTTGGCGCGAACGATAGCCAATCGGTTGTTGCCACCCTTTACGTGCAACTGAGCCTCTCCTCCGACGGTGACGAGGAGGATCATCGGTGGGGTCATCTTGCCACCTTCCGCCCAGAAACAAATCGCTTCTGCCACCTTCGAATCAGCGAACCCCCAAACTTCCCCTGCCGAGCGGCGACTGCCCGCGCATAAACGTGCGTCCAGTTCGGACAGGTCCACGTCGCAGCAGCGAACGCCTTGGGGGTAGTCGCTAGCAAATGCTTCTGGCGACTCTCCGTCGAGCGCGAAGTAAAAGTTCGCCTCGTTGCAGTCCCACACCGGCTCAAATTGCGGCCACTTGGAAAGCGGCTTTCGGATCAACTTTTTCGCGTTTGCCCACAGCGCGGCGCCAGCATCGATTTGGTCCGGATGGCGGCCCATACTTCGGAGCAGTCTTTCGTGTTCTTCGCTATAGTTCATTGAGCTGCTGTAGAGGTTAGTTCATTGCATCATGTTGGTTATTGTCCTGACCAGCTTCGGCTTGCATCGCCGTCTTCAGTGCTGACAGCTCGTCCATCCGCTCATGTATTACGCTCCAAGTCGCTGTGTCATTCTTTCGATGACATTCCGCCAGCACAGCAGCAACACATAGCGCCGCTTCCGCGCACGCGAGCGTCACCCACCTCGCCATGCCCGAATCAGGCTCGTACACCGAATTCAGGTTGGCAAGCCAATGGTCGCCACCGTCATCAATCGTTACTGCATGGAAAATCGAGTGGGGATTCGGATGGCCGCCATAGTCGATCATGCCTTGATAGGTGTCGACCAACCGCTGCTTTCCCTCCGGAGTCCAGGAGCATTCGCGAGAAACAACCTTAATGGCGTTTGCGAAGGTATTGCGGCACTTGTCCATCTTGGATCTGGATTCGTGGCGCGCTCTCCACACAACCGCGAGCTCGGGCTTCTCGAGAATCATGAACGCATAGCAGGCAGATTCGAGGGCTGTGCGCACGACGGGGAACATAGCGCTCGCATGTCCCGTCAATGCAATCCGTCCACCAGCAAGCAAGAGTTGGAACGAATTCAGGCACAGCATAAGCGCTTCCACCGGCCCGTCCGCCTCACCGGCGAGGATCGTCCTCGGGAACAGATCGACAACCTTCTCAAAAAATCGCAGTTCTGTCGTCGGGGAATTGAACGCATCGCGCACGCTTTCTTCCGCGGCTACGTTGTAGTCCTTGAATGGCATCAAACGTCCTCAGATGGTCGGGTCGCATCATAGACGAAGGCGAGCGCAACACGAAGACCCTTTGCGCCGGCCCCCAGATCTATGTCCACGCGGTCCCTTTGCCTCCCGAGCAATTCGAACCTGCTGATTGCCTCAGTCATCGCTGGCGTCACTACGCGCTCCACTTCTTCCACAAGCACACTGCGGGAAGTACTCCAAGCCAACCAGCGGCCTTGTTCAGGCTCGAGGTAATTGCCGTCGCGACGCGATCGCACCGGTCCGTACATTCCCTTGTGCCAATTTTCAAAAGCTTCCCTTTGATTCATCATCGTCTCTCCAACAAAAGGGAGCCTGCGCATCAGTTTCGCACAGTACCCGAAGCGAGCATTCGATGAATCGATGGTACGATCCACATACATAACGGGTATGTATCATGTCTGCGCGTCATTCGAGATCGAGTGGCAAATGGTTGTGACTTTTTGCGGTGCGGAGCGCTCCCTCGCCATTTTCGAACGGCGCGAACAGGGGGAAGCGCTCTTTTTCCTTATGGATTGCCCGTTGTGGTGCCACCGAGAAAGGTGACGTTGGTGTATCCGTACTCGGTGGGAGCGTTCGCTTTCAGATGGGGTGGAGCAAGGTTGGCTTGCATGATGATTGTGCCGCCGGCATCCGTCATCGCATAATCGACGATCGTTGCGGTAGCCGGCACCTTGCCCGGAGAATATATCCCGGGTCCTGTCGCGTCACAGGTCATCATAATCGTTGTGACGAAATCCGGAAGACTACTGAGCACGTTGTTCACCCCCGGTCGTTCCACGATCCATTCTGCGCAGTTCCCCACCAACGCCGTTCCCGCCGGAGGGGTGATAGCGAGGCCAACTGACTGACCCGTGGAGATGTTCGCGAGACTTGCTCCTCCCCTGGGCGGAAAACCTCCTACAGCTGGATAGTGCTCTATCTGAATTTCAACCCAGTCGCCCGGATTCGCTGGTAGCCCCCCAACTCGCACTTCGTACTGAGGAAACCACTCGATCCAGAGGTAGGACTGCGTGGATTGGCCTTGCAATTTCCCGCTGGTGATGACGTGAACTCCCGCTTGCAGGACATCGGGTGATCCGTCGCCGTCGAACCCGACCCAGATGGACAGGTGATTTGGCCCGGGGTTTATCAAATTCAGAGGCTTCGGAATTTCGAAATCCGTCGTAATGCGAGCGTCCTGAAACGCATTAGTCGTGTCGTGTGCGACGTAGCCCGACCAGTTGTTTGACGTAGGCGGCAGCCCAGCGCGCTGCGGCCTTTTCTGGATGGGACCGTGGACATATTCGGTCAGCACAAGGTCCGGCACCACCCGCGTGGCGCAAACTGCACGTTGCCACCGTGCGATCGTGCGTTTGGTGGCAACAGAAGGGTTCGGCCGCCTCGGGAAACCATACTTCCGGAGTTGGTCGTCGGTGGCGGCCAGTGCGTCGAAGCCCACTGGCGGCGGTGAGAAAAACTTGATTCCTTCTACCGCGCTGTCGATGAGAGAAAGCTCCATGTTGCCTCCAGGTATTCTTAGACACGTTGCTGGGGTTGAGGGCTTCGCAGTCATCGTTATAGCTTGCGCAGGCAGCAAATCAAGACGATGGCGGGAATTTGGCTGTGGAGGGCTGCTTAAACAGTTCCTTCATTTGCCCCGCCACGACCCCGAGTGCGCCGCAGGAGTAGCCGGAACGCGTCCTCCCTCAAGTTTCGATTCGGCCCTGCCGTTAAAAGAGAGTCGGCTGGCCAGCCCGGCCGCCCTCGGTTTTTCATCGTTGAGACAACGCTCAAATCAAACGGATATGGATAAAAAAGAACTGAATCGTCGGGCCGTTCTCGCCGCATTTGCAGACGAAGCGGGCTGTCTGCCCCAAGGTGTGGGACCTGAAACTGTCGATGTGGTTGGCAACAGCGACGACTGCCTTCGACTATTGATCGCGACTGGGATCTCGTTTTCGCGTCCGACCGACGATCAGATTGTCGCCGACGGAGGCATGGGTAACGAACCACTCGTTGAGAAAATCGTAAACGGCGACGTGTCCGCCGCTGCGCGCACAGCAGCAGCAAAGGTCGCCGCGAGCTGGCTCGACGAAAGCCAAGTCTGAAGTACCACGATCGCATCAATCTTGAGCGCCCGTCTCGATATCTGCTCCGCGACGCCGGTGCTCGCGTCCCCGCTCTCCTCTTGTGCAACTCTAGCGATCGTTCGGGCGCCTTCTGAATTCTTTCGGGTTATACACCGCCGTCTTCCAATCGCAGTTCGGCCTTTGGATCTCGCTCTGTCGTCGGACAATCAGTAGGGAGCAGGATACAAAAACGCAGACCAGGAGAATAAGGACCACAGCCGCTCTGTGGCTACAGAGATAGCTGCGACCGATGTCACAATCGCTCGGCAAAGCGATTGCAACGCCAAGTAACATCGCGACGGAAACAGAAGCGACGCAGGCGTTGATCCTCCGGCTTTTTAATTGTCGAGTAGCTTTCATCTGCGGTGTCGTTCGGCAATCAGAGATCTAGCGCCAGTTGCGACTGCCTACTCGTCGCGTCTTTGGTTCCGTCCGCTGAGCTTTCGTAGATAGACCTCATCCGAGGCGGGTTGTTGTTTAGAGTGATCGGGCTCGCTTGCGCATCTGTGACAAGCACACCCTTGTTGCAGGCCAGCCAAAGCAGACTGTCGACCGCTGCGGCTCTGTCATTCGTTGCCCGAGCAAGCATGCGACATAGATCCATGCACGCCGGAAATCGCATCTTGATCGGATACCGCGGTTTATCTGGAATGCCAGCGAGTCGACACAGCCAGATATCGGGCTTGCACACGTCGGCGCCAAAATTCTTCGCTAACTGATACTTCGTGTCATCCCCTACAAACGGTAGCGTCTTGCACCACGCGATAAGCGCCTCCGGATCACCGGTCGCGACTACGCCTTGGAGCGCGACGAAGTCCCTGTCGCGATCGAACCACGCTCGTTCGATCGCAGCAGCCTTTGCGCGGTACCCAAACGCCGACACCACTGGTTCACCAGATTCCATCGCTCTCCACACCTTCGCCTCGATCGTGCGAGCGGCCTGCGCAGAGCGTCCGGCACACAGAATGATCCAGACGATCTCCCTTGCCATGTCTTCAGGTGTCCGGGGAGGAGCTACTTCGCGACGAGACCACGTCAGTATTCGGGCCGCGTCGGGATCGTTGGCCAGAAGCCAGTCACGAGCCGCGAGGTACATCGCGACGGTGAGCCGATCCTCGGGCGAGGGGACGGATATCTGAATCATAGGTTCGCTCCGGGACGAAGCGTGATTGCTTCTCAAATTCCCGTCATGGGAAGACCACGAACAAAAGGCACATCGTCGAGAGAGCCGCAAGACCACCGCTGAGTCGTCCGGCTAGGTGCGCCTCGCGCTTGCCAACGAGTGGCTTCGCGCACACGAAAACCACGATATAAGCAACAGTGAGCGCAGCAATCGCTACCGCCACCTTTCCCAGGCCTACTAGCAGAAAGAAATCTGGCTTCATTTTGAACCTTCCTAAAAATGTGACATGTCTTATTCCCGAAGGACTGGCCCCTACGCCATCGCGAAAGTGCGCTTATCGCGCGTGCGCTTTTTTGAAGCCCTGACATCCGGGCGGGGCGCGTTCGGATGCCGCTCTACTTCTTCCTGCCGAACAACGATCATGCCTTTGTCCACGAACTCATTGATCTCCGCGAACATGCGACGCTGAACGAGACGGGACGATCCGATCCCCCCGTCGCTCCCGAGTCCTTCGCTCCACTGACGATCGCCGTCGATCTCGGCCGCCCATTGACGCAGCACCGTCCGCGCCGCCGGCACACTGCCCCGGATCTTCGCGAAAATCTGGAACAGGTCTGGGTCGACGGACACCGACGTGCGCTTCTTGCGACCGTCGACCTCGCGTGAGTACTTGATTCGTATGAAATCGTCCTTGGCCATGGCCATCTTCCTGTACGGTGCTGCTCTTATGACTTGCTGCGGCGCCGTTGCGCCTTCCTTACGTGCAGACGCGTGGCGGTCCATCGCGCTGAGGGATCGCATGCCTTCGTTGCTTAGTCCACGATCAGTTTCGACATGTGGGCAAGCACGCCGCGCACGAACTCTGGAGCGGCTTTTTTGGCGGCATCCATCGTTGCGAAACCGCCTGTCTCGAAGCCCAGGTAGTGCAGGTCAAATCCACCGTCGTCGTCCGTGATAGCCATGACAACGTGGCCCGCAAAAACGGCCGTCTGCAAGGTTGCCGGGTTACCGCTGCGCCCCGGAATCCAGCATTGCTGTGGCGCGGACAAAGCGACATTGCCGTCCGCGCCGGTCTTGATCTTCATCTTGGTCCTCGTTTCGTCACTAGCCAGCCGGTTTGATTCCGACGCTGTTACGCCAAACCGCTCCCGCGATCTTCCGGTTCTCGCTTATCCCGAGATAGATGTCCCGGAATGCCACATAGGAGAGTGCAGAGAGAAACGCGAACAGAACTGGCGCAACAACAGGGGCTAACACCCACACCACGAGAATCAGGAGCATCGTGCCCGTGTTGTAGATCAGCATCGTCATGACATTGAACGCAGGCATGCCACCGTTACCGCGGTAGTACGCTGCCATCCAACGCATCCCGAATGCCGAATACAGGTGGTATTGGAATGGCGACGCGACCAACGGCAACAGGCAGCCAAGGTGGAATACCCACAGCCCGATCACCGCAGTAGCGAATATTTGATTGAGGGCGATCAACCCATCGGCATCCAGCGTCACGCTAAGAATTCTCGGGCTGTAGAACTGCCGTATCCACAGATCCGGATGCCCCGCGAACACGACAAGCAGCACGCCGCCGACGGCCGCAGCGGCAGCAATGCACACCGCGTACCGGAAGGTGATTGGCAACTGGACTCGCGCGACATCGAAGACATCGGAAATAGACTTGGGCTTGGAGTCATCCACAAGCGCAGCGACCCCGATACCTGACAGGAAGGCAATGCCTGAAACGACCTGGCTCAAAAACGCGGACGCCCGCAGGACGTATATAGCGAGGCAGAAGACCACCATGAGCGTGAGCCACGCGGCAAAGCCTCGGCCCATGAGTCCAGCCGCCTGCCTGCACCACCGTAAGATTGCGCTCGGCTTGACCGGTCGAGGCGCGATAAACCCGCTCATGGACGACTCCCTTCGGTTGCTTCCTGTCGCCTCGCGGCGGCCGACTGTGCACGCCGCCGATACATCTCCTGCCATCCGATGCGGCGAAGCTCGCCGCCGCAGCGGCAGGTATAGCTTGCGAGCCGCATCCCCCGCTTCTGCGGGAAGCTGCCGTTCTCGCCGCACGATCGGCACTCAATTTGATAGGCCATGATCTAGGCAGCGAGCGAGATGCTTTCGAAGGTGGAAACGCGCTGCACGAAGGCGGACAGCACATCCCGCGCTTCTGTCGCGCGCACGCCCATCATCAGTTGACGCAAGCCCGTCGCACGCGCCATCTCCAGAAGCGCTTCGCTGTCCGGGATATCGACGGTCAAACGAGGCGCGGCCGTGAACAGGTGCTCGAACGAGTGACCGAAGCGTCGAAGCCACGCGACTCGTTCTGCACTGGGCTGCCCGTCTACGTAGGTCCAGTGCTCGCTACGCGCCGAGCGCCAGCGCCAGCCCACCGGAGGGGGAGCGGCTGGCGCCTCGTGCGACGAGGCCGCGACGCTGTCCGCGATCGAGCTCGTCACCGCTTCAATCAGTTGATGAAGTGCATTGCCGCTGTCTTTGCGCGAGCGGAAGATCTGCACCTTGTCTTCTTCGATCGTGTGACCGAGTTTGAGCATCCCCGCGATGAAGGACTTCGCCAGGGCTTCCTTGCTGGGTACGGCGAGCGCCGCCGCCGACGCATCCGCTTCAACGCCTGATGCATGACGGCCATCGCATTGCGAAAACGCCTCGGCCGCTGCCTCGTGATCCGCCTGACGTGCAAGCGCGACCAACGCGCAAGAGAGCGACGCTGAAGTCATTTCGTCAAGGTCCGCCAGCACACGTTCAAGCTGGTCGCGAAACCGGGACGCGCCGCCAGTAACGCCCGCATCACGAGTCGTGTCGATTCCGTTGTCACTCATGGCGTGGTTCCTCACGCAGATTTGCACCGTCGGTATGATGAAGCGTCTGGGCAGCCTCGTTGGCTCGCCTGTCGAGCTCGGCCTGTAGTCGATCCGCCTGAGACCTGAGGATGTTGCGCACTTCAGAGGCTCGTGCCCGGTCTCGCTGTCGACCGGCGGCGCCAGAGCCTCCGAGACGGGCCGAATCGAACTGGTTGACGGTAGCCGCCACAGAACCGCCTATCTTTCGATTGATGGACTCGATGCGCCGTCTGATCCGAGGCTCCGCCGCTGCGCGGAGATTTCGATCTGCCACCTCGAGCACGACAGGCTTCGCATCCACCGCCCGGGGCCCAAAGCAGGCGAGCTCAATCGGCAGTCCGTTCGCGCGCAACGCTGCGAGGAATGCGTTGATGTGCTTGTGATCGGCCTCGAATCGCGAGCCGAGTATTTCCTGCGCGAGCACCAAGGCCTCCGGCGCCGGGCTGAGTGGTCTGCGCGGCGCGTCAGTCGCAACGCGATCGTTCGGGCACTCGTTCATCGTCTCACGCGCCGGCCGCCAGTTGGCGCAGGTAGCTGATCCGCTTCGTGTGGTTCCTGATGTGCGGCCGGTTCGCGCAGTACTCCTCGAGGGCTGCCAACGCATGCTGTGCTCCGCACAACTTGGCCGCAACCGCGTCGGCCTGCTTTTCAAGGACGAACACTTCCGCGTCGATGGACGTGTCCATTTTCCTGGTGGCATAGACACCCGTCAGCGCACCCATCACGAAACACGTGACGGACAGCGGGAAACTGGACCCGATCCATGCCACGATCCCGACAACCAGCAGGATAAAAACGAGAGAAAGCATCCAGACGTACGGCAAGAAGATCCTGACCAGGCCTCGCCGATCCGCCGTCAAAGCCGTTTCATATGCCAGCAGGACCTCGACGACGCTCTGATCGAGGTTCAGCGTGTCTTTTCCGACTCTGATCCGGTTGCCGATGAAGTCATAGAAGCAGCTATCTGCTCGCTTGCTGAGCGCCACGACGGGTGACCGAATGCCCTGCTCGTCCGCAAATCGATCGACGAGTGCCTGGGCCGCGTTCAGGTTCATTGCGTATTTTCCTTTGAACTTGTCAAATTCAACCCGATAGATTCACGACCGATCAGGCCGCGTCTGAGGCGTCACGCCGCTCGGATTTCCGGCCTTCCATGAATGCGCATGCGCCGATCGCTAGTGCGAGTGCGAGACCCATGAACGCCCCCACCGCACCGGCCTTTTCCGAGACGACACCGGACGTGTCTAATCCCGCAACCTGAACGCCGTGCCCGATCACGACGCCACACAGCCCCAGACCGCCGACACACGTCAGCAAAATCGAGAGACACCCCAAGATCGTGATCTCCCGGTCGCTCAGGTCGAAGAACATGCTCTTCCCCTTTTCGCACAATCGAATCATGATTCTCTACACGTCGCAATAATACATGCAGTTTCTACTAACGACAAACCACATTGTTCGGAGTGGGTCAGGCAAGAGCCGGGTGGTCAAGCTACGGTTGCAAAATCCCGTAGTTTTTCAATGCGTGTCGCGTCGAGATCGGACATGGGTTTGGCCTGTGTGCTCTCGATGGCGGATAGCACGGCAGTCGGCCCGCAGATCTGTGCTGCCACCTTGTCGGCGTAAGTAGCGCGCTTGACCTGAAACTTCGGATAGCCCTTCTTCAGGCGTCGCTGCGCCACGACGAACATCCCAACGCCAACTACCTGCATCGTAAGTTGGACGGTCCACGAATCGAAGAATTTGCCAGCGACGAAGCCCGCGACGATCAATGCGACGCTCCATAGCGATCCCGCCCAGAACGGCCGCATAAATCGAAAGAAGTCCTCTCGCTGTGCAGCGAGACCGATGGCTTGTGCAACGGCGACTTCGCGAGCCTCCTGCGAGCGGGAGTAGAAGTCCCCGCCGACGATGATGCGGTTAGTGATCGACTGGTATTTGAGGCCGTGGTGCCGCTCCTTGAAGAGCACCACGGGCGCGTTGATGCGGAGATTGAGGGCAAACCGTTGTGCCAGCCCGAATATCTGGATCTGAGAAGGGTTCACTGTTCTTCCTTTTGTCTGTGTCAGAAGTGGCCCTGCAGGCGGACCGGTAGTCGCCGCCAGCAAGCGCCGCCATCAATAAGTTTCGCCCTTGTCGAGCACGAGACACCCGGCCTGCCGCGCTTTGAGCTTGAATTTCAGAAGCTGGTCGTCCCAGATGTTCACTGGCAGAGGCACCAAACCCTGCCACGACGAAGCTACCGTCTCAGCACGCTCACGCAGAGGGGTGCACTCCGGCTTGCTCCGATCAAACTGCCCCACAAGCACCGGCCAGGTGACGAGGACTTCACCCTGTGCGCGCGGTGGCAGTTTGACCGGCGCTTCGATGTTCGTTACGTCGCGTTTCCAGCAGTCCGCGTAGTAGTCCGTCGCCAGCAGTGCGAGGGGAAACAGCCACAAGAAATGGCGTTTGGAAAATCGATGTGCGTTCCGCTCGTGCGGCCAGCCCTCAGTCGTGCTCATGCATTGATCCTTTTTTCTCTTCCGTTTTCATCATCCGCGACTGCGCTGATGCCTATTGCTGGTCAGTCCGGCCCGGGAGGACACCCGCGACATATAGCAGCCCAACCAGGCAAGCGATGATTGAGACCAATGTCGGGAAGGCCATCAAGCCTGGCGCCAACCACGCAGCCAACATTGGGGCGTCATCGAGACTGCGGGGAGGGAACGGTCTCGCGAGCCATCCCAGCATCCATGCCCAGACCCCTGCACTGAATGCAAGCAGGAGCAGTCCTATCATCCGGTTCCAAATATTTATCTTCATGCCCATTCCCCGAGCTGTGCATCACACGAACAACCGCTTCCTGTCATCTCGGCGGAGGGAGGCCTGAGTAGCCTCGGGCGATCAAAGTAGGCTGAGAATCGCCAGCTTGACACCGTGCGCGGCAACCCCGCCAATCGAGGTGTGCCCAGAATTACCGAGAAGACTCGGGAGAACGACGAAGACCAGTGCTGCCACGCTCATCAGCAGCGCTAACGCCACGAGGCAAAGCATCTGTCCCACGATCGTCTGGCCGCGCGTATATCGCGACCTCACTCCGTTTGGCAAGGTTTCGCGCTCGGAGAGCCAGCCACGCAGCCGCGCTTTAATATTCATGTGTTACCTCTCTTCTGATCGATTGCCATGCCAGTTGCGCATGCGTTGCGGTCTCCATTTCACGCAGGGTGCCGCCTGTAGAGAGCCTGTCCCTTCGCGCGGCCGATGCGCCAGACTGCGGCGAGCTCCGGCACGCTGCGGATCTGACAGGAAATCGGCGTGTCCGGATAGCCGCGTTGGCCGTGTTCTTCCGCGTAGTTCAGAGCCTTCTCCGCCCATTCGTCCGCCGCGGCGCCACGGCTATGCCCCGCGATCAGCTCAATCCGGTACATCGCCCATGCAACGCTCGCATTGAGCGCTATCGCGAAACCGTCGAACGGCTCCTCATCTTTATGTACGGTCTGGCGCATCGATTTTGCTTCCCGACTTGTCAAAATTGCGAAATGTGCCATGGTTAGTAAAGCGGCGATCCAGCCGCGAAATGTGCCACGTTTAGTGACGCCCGCTTTACCGCACCCTGATCCGATGTGCGGCAATCACCCGCCCCAGGTCGCAAACTCCAAACATCGCTGTGATTTGAGACGGGATCTCCGTTCGTCGCACACAACTGCCGGCCGAAATGTGCCGTCGTTAGTGCGCCACCACCGAGTCGCGCTTCGTGATCTTTCCCTTCACGTAACCAACGCCGTACGCGATCGATCCGTGAATGGCATACAGCAGGCCGTCGATTACGCTCGCGATCCAAAGGCCCATGCCCACGAATGCGAGCACGACGATCGCCGCGATGATGTACTTGACACCCAGCAGATCTGCCATGTTGGGGCTCAGCAGCTTCAGTGTTTGTGCGAACGAGAAGATGTCGGACTGGTGCAGTGCGCGAAAGATCTGCTTGAATGCGATCGCCATAAGCAGCGACGCGATGGTCAGGCCAGCGGCCACGACGCGGATGGAACCCATAGTTGTTTCTCCTGGTTGAGTGTGCGTGAAATGTGCCACCGTTAGTGACGGCGGAAATGTGCCATGCTTAGTGCGCCAGCGCGGTTTCGACTCCGAGCTGCCCGGGAAACCGCGCCGCCACACTCTGGAGCCGGCCGGCTGCCGTGTAGAGTTGGGGCTGTTGGGTAGCGTGTCGTGCCGCGAAGAAATTCACCTGCGACACCAGTTCGCTCTCGCTCTGAATCGTCAGCCCGTCGAGCGGACCCAGACCCTTGTCCCGCCCCGCTGACGTAACGGTGATTCGTGCCGGCCACACGCGTAGCGGTTCGGCATACGCGGCGCCGCTATAGAGTGCGTCTTCTGCGCTCGAGAACCACTCGTCCCAGTGCAGTGGCCGGAGGGCGATTAGCTCGCGGCCGTAGCTTGGGCCAACCTTTCCACCCCATGCCGCAGGGCCATAGAAGTGACAGCCCGGATCAAATTCCTGACGGGGTGCGAGCGAGTCCGCCACATAGAAAGTGCCATTCATGCTGACTGTGGCGTTGAGATACCACCCCGCGGAAAGAAGGACAACGCGCATTCAATCCTCCGTGTGGTCGAGACGCGCACCCGGCACACCAGCAGAGCTTGCGACGCCGCCGATTGCTTTTCGGGTCGCGTCGGCCAGCGGCGCAGGGTCGATCACTGTTACGCTGCTGCCCGGGGGCGCCGTCAGCTTGCTGATGTCGAATCCCATCGCGCGAGCCTTCGTCAACGGGCTGACGATCATGGACCAGTCAATCTCGAACGCTTCCGCGTACGACGAGACAACGACGGTGATGATCTGGCGCTTCGCGGACGCCGGTTGTGTTTCGACGACTCCACTGCTGCTACGTCCTTGCCATTTCACGAACGGCGGCACCGAATCGACCTGAAATACAGAGGCGTTCCGCGTAATCTGCCGCACGGCCCAATCGACGGCAGCACGCCAGTCGTCGCCGGGGCGCTGATAGGTCACATCCCCCACGCGCGTACTGACCATCCGGTTCACGCATGCGGACTCGGGTTCTTCGCCAGAGTCGTGGTAGACCACGTCTATCAGCAACTGCCGACCGTCAATCTCGATGGTATTCATGCCCGCGATTTCCTTCGTTCTTGTCGAAACGTCCAACTCGTAACACCTGTCGATCCATACTAACGGCGGCACATTTGGAGAACTTTCTCAAACACAATTCGATACTAAACACGTAGCAATAACGCCTCACAAGACCGAAGGCGATTTAACGGTGCTGCCTCAGCGGTTAAGTGCGCGTAGCAGCGGACGCATCACAACATCAACGGCACCTGCGACCGCCTTCACCTGCTGCGCGCGGCGTTGGTCAGCGCTCGGTCGTGCGACCTTGGGAATTGCCGCCGCGACCCGCTGCTCGCGCGTCCCTCGTTGCTTCGCTTGTCCCATAAATCGTTACCTCTACTTCGTGCGATTTGCCGACGAAAGCTTCAGCACCGTCACGTGGTTAAACACGTACGCATAATACTATAAGAATTGCCGAGGTGACAAATGAAATGGAACGAGGTGTTGTCAGCAACGCCAAGGGCAAATATCCGACCCGCCTACGCTCGCTACGCGGTCTTGTTACACGCGATTTTCTTTGCGAGCCAACCGTACTGGTCCGCGTCCACTTGCTTCACCAGTACGAGCTTGCACGTGCCGCCGTCGAACTCTGTGGTTACGTTTGCCGTTTCACCCACAATGACCGGTTCGTCTTTGACGCGTACCGGATCGACGTTGTAGGCCTTTCCCACAAACTCAGCAGCCGCATATCGCGCTGCCAGCGACGAACCCGGCTGCGCATGCTCACCACACGCGCTTAGCAACACAGGAACGATAAGAACCATCGAAAGGCGCTTCATGTTTTCCTTCTTCGAGAAGACTGTTGTCGAGGCCCGCCTGATCAGGCTAAGCCATGCTCGCCCCGGACAAAACGCAGCGCGGCCGACGAATAGTCCTCACCGTGGTCCACCGTGATTTTGCCTTCGTTCGCCAGCTTCCGCCCGAGTTCTGCCAGACTGAGCATCTGTGGAAGCAGTTTGCGCAAAGCCGCCATGTTCGTGATCGCTGTGTTCACGTCCATCGCGAACTGGTCGAGCGCCTTCGACTTTTCGATCGCAAACGGATCGGGACGCTCCACGCCGTCCTTCTCGCTTTGCAGTTTCTGACAGAGCGCGAGCAGTTCGATGCCGCGCTCTACATCTGCATCAAATTTCATTCGGTATCCGTTATCCAAGACGCTTGCGACTTCCGAACCGGAAGCCATCAGGAAGTGCAGGCGCAATAGCGCCGACAAAAAGCACCGTCGCGGACGTGCTGTATCCGGTAAGGCGCAAGATCAGTGCCCCAAGCCCAAGAATCCAGAAACCATAATCGCGGACCTTCTGCGTGCGGCGCAAGATTGCTTCCATTTGTCGTTTCTTGTTTTCCGATCAGAATTCGAAGCCAGTCTTTCGTACGAAATGGTCGCGAATATCCGTGTACACGCTCCGAGCGCTACCACCTTCGCGAGTCGCTTGGGCATTGGCGTGCCGTAGCAGCAAATGGTCAAGCAACTTGTGCGTCTCCACCGCAACAATTTTGCCGCCGGGCAATTCTGCCGCCAAGCATTCCCCGTCCGGAAACTCCGAGTGCGGTTCATACAGCACGCCTGAACATAGATCAATCGCCTTTGAGCCGACACGGCTCATTGCTTCGAGGCTGGCCAATGTTTCGGTGATGCATTCTGAAATCTTCATAAATTGGAAACTCCTGTTTTCCGATCAGTTATTGTCCGACTGCCGGTAGCACCGATTGTGCGATCCAGTGCGCTCCGAGCAACAGCATGATCAACAACACAAATGCGCCGGTGACTTCGGCCACCATGCGCCTTGCGGGCTTACGAACCACCTCTTTTCGTGTTGTCGTATCCATTCCTCAAATATCCACGTGAGGATAGTCTTGCCTCTACCAAGCCGGTGTAAAGACGCCCGGCTTGAGGATGAGATTCATGAAGTGATGAGTGGTGAGGGCGACCGGGCGCTTCTTCGGCCGTTTTGCGATCTCAAACGTGCCGGTCTCGGTCTCGATGAGCAAACCGAACCCGTCCGGCACTTCTGCTGCGGCGATCATTCCCGCCGGAGCGGCGTAATACACGACCTCTGCGATCTTTGCATATCCCGCCCGCTTTTCCGCCACCGCGACATCTGCAAAAAAGTCCGCGCGACTTACCTTCACTTCATGCACGCACGGGTTGATCCGCTTCGCGTCGTAGGTCGCCGCCATCGAGAACACGTCCGGACGAATCGCCTGTCTGCCGCCGGCGTCGCGATCAACGAGGAGCTCGATATTCGTCCAGGTGACACGGCCTTGATCCTGAAGCCACTGGGCGACGCGATCGGCGAGCGCATGATGCGGGCGGCGTCGCTCGACCTCTCGTGCCTTCTCGGCGGCCAGCTCCTGCTCCCCCGCCTGCGTGATCCGGAAACAGACGCCAGAGCCGAGACGCTCGAACCGTTCTACGAACCCTAGTGCGGCCAGATCGAGGTCGATTCCGTCCGTCATCCCCGCGCCGCCGCTCGCGCGTCCCTGCCAGTAAAACCGCAGACGCTTGTAGTGCTGGCGGCTCAACATGACAACCGCTCCCTATGCACGGTAACGAACGCCGCCGAGCACTTTCGCAATCGCGTTATACGCGAGGCACGCGAGTGCCGCCCAGATAGCTCCGCCGAGGCCGAGTGCGACGGGCAGCAGAAGCCACGTCGCCCACCATGGACCGGCGTCAGCAACACTCGCGCGTTGGGGGTCGAAGTGCTGAAGGAATCGCATCAGCGCAACCGATGGATAGGACAGCAGAAACGTCAACAGCGCCGCGTGAATGCTGGCGCTGGGGACGGCGATCGATGAGAGACGTTTTTCGGTCATAACGTTGGCCTAGTCGCGAACGCTTCGGCGGACATGAAAGAGGCGAGAAAGGACGCTTGCGCACGAAGCCACCACAGAGCCGCCAATCAGCAGAAATGCGACGTAACTCAGATTCGCATCCTGCGTGCCAAAGCGCAGACCGAAACGGAACGTCATCAACCAGCACGTCATGATAAGCAGCACAAAAGTACATGCCGCGATTGAGATGTTTTTCATCGGTTTTTCCGCTCTGATTAATCGGCCTGAAAGTACATGAGAGCCCCGGCGATCAGGCCTCCCGCAATCATCACGGAGGCCCATGCGATCTGGACGTTGAAGGACAGTGCCTCAGTGTGAACGACGAACGTCAGGCTGCCGAGCACCATCACCGCGAGCAATATCACGCCGCTTGCCTTCAATTCCTTTTTCTCCTTCATGAACGACGGGGACGCCCCTATCGGTATCACTGAAGCACGTGCCGCAGGCTATGTGCGATGACAATGACGGAAGCGTGTTATTGCCGAGCGAAGGTCAATCGCGCACGATTGCGCTCAGCCTCGAGCTTCGCCAGAGCGTTGTCGAGCTCGCGCCAACTATTCATCGCCGCGTTAACCGACGAGAGCATCAGCTCGTTTGCCTTGTCAATGCTTGCGAACGGATTGGCGGTAGTGCTGTACGACGCATATTCCGTCGTTCCGACGGACGTATTCATGTCGAGAACGCTAACTTGCGCCCATCCGATCGACATGTTGTTGAGGACGGTAGCTGCCCCAGTGATATTGACGCGAGCGTTCGCGCGACGCAGCTTTTCACAGACAGACTTGTAGTTGCTGAATTCGACCCCGCCGTTCTTCTCAAGCGCTTCCCACGTCGAAGGGCCCGTGTAGTACGTGATCGAGCACTCGGCATGGGCAGTGGCGGAGAGCAGCAGAGCGACAGAAGCCGCAAGGAGGATTTTCTTCATTGTTGTGGTGAGAGAAGTTGGTGAATAGTTTTGCCTAATGGGACACAGGATCTGGACTGATGCCACCACCTCGCGTGGCGATCACCTGCTCAGTGAAGCGCGGCACCGCCGCGGCCCCACTCGCGAAACGCGAGAGCGATCTCGCGAAGCAACGGCGACGCGACACGCAATGCTCGCGGCGGTCTTGACGCGGTGCATTCGCGCAGTGCCGCGATGAAACTCGCCTCGTCGGCGAACTCCCGGTTATCGAGCGCAGCGAGCCCCGCCGCGCGACCTTCGTGAAGCACGGTCACTGTCGCGGGCCAGTACATCGCATCGCCCTTTTCCATCAGGTCGCTGGCGGAGATCTGGGCGCCCCGTTCCTTCGCGCTTTCGAGCGCGGTATATCGCGGCGCCGACAGTTCCGCCAGCGGCCGTGCCGAGATCGGTCCGACCTGTCCTTCCCACGCGCCGCCGGAATAGCTGAGTGCCACTTCCCCTTGGGGTCCATCCGTGAGATCTGCCGTCGCCTCGGCGACATAGCGCTCGAATTTCTCGCTCTGTTCCGGAACGAAGAAAAGCCCGTTGCCCATGTCGACAAAGCGACGCGGCTCATCAAGCCGATCTTCCATCGGCGTTTCTCCCGGATTCGCCACCTCGATCGCGCTGTACTGAATCATCGTTTTTCGACTCCGAACCTGCGAAGATACATAACACGTATTGATACGCCAATTGTACGAATTGACGTACTCAATTGCAACGTTTCACACGACTTATTCATGCCTGCCGCAGGGACAGTAATGCGGATCAATTCCAGTCAACGAACAGCCGCCGTCACTCTCGATGTCTTCCTGCATCTTTTCGCGCTCCGCCGGCGTGGCGTAGCCCTTGGAAACGGCTACTTCAAGCGCTATCGATTGGTAAGGCGATTCAACGAGCTCGAGGAGGTCATCGACATCCGCTGAAAATCGCTTCACGAACAGCTCGTAGGACTGGCCACAACCGCGGCTCGCTTCTTCGGCCATGACGGTGAGCTCTTCCGTGAGGCCATCCCGCGTGCGCCGCTTTTGCCGCTGTTCGCGTACGCGGTCGAACGCTTGCGTAAAAGCCCCTCGAAGATCGGGCACGTCGGCGAGAAGCGCCGGACACGCCAGATTTTCGTCCGTCCAGGCGGCATTGTCGCCGCAGGTCTTCGCGCCATTGAGCGCGCGAGACAAATGAGTCTGAGCGGCCCTCTGGTTCTCCGCAACCACGCTTACGCGATGCAGCGCCCACTGAACGCGAGCGGCTAACGCCATGGAAAATTCAGACACTGCTGGATCTCCGGTGATGGGTCGAGGTGATCAATGTGCCACCGTGCGAACCCGTTGAGACACACGTTGCGGAGCATTGACGTGTCGGCCCATACGCCCAACGGGAGTGTGACCGAGACGGTTTTCCCCACAACGCTCTTTCCTGTCAGGTCAATGTGCGCGTCGGTAAGCCTCGGAGATAACGGCACCGCGCTCGACACAGTGCAACACCCACGGCCCGTCGATCTCGATGTCGAACCAGGCGTCCGGACCGGACCCGATCGCGCCGACGGCGGCTTCCTTCGACGCAAAGCGCACGGGCAGATGCCATCCCGCGCATTCGATTTCATCGGGCGCCGAGAGTGTCGTCCCCGGACCGTCCGCGATGCTCCAACCGCCATCGCTCATCCTGACCACGAAGAGGCCGCCGACGACTTCCGTCGCCTCCGTGTATGCGTTGGCTAGGTGGTGCGCCTGACACGGTGCAGAGCCGTCTGAGTTCGAGTTTGCCGCGTTTCGTTTCACCTTGAATTGCTCCTCTGCGCCAGCGCGACGTGCGCTACACGCAATTGCCTAAGATGCGTCCGCCGGGAGGATCAGAACGCCGGCGCTACTTTCTTTTTCGCATCCACGAATCTGAAACGCGCCTGTTGCCACGACGTATCAGTCAGCGCGACCGCGGTCTGTGTCAGTTCCACCCAGGCGTCGCTCATGTTTTTCGGGCAACCCAAGCCGGTGTTGGGGCTGGGGTTATCGCACCACTGCATCGGCAGCGTATTGGGAGCGTTCGATGCAACGCCGTATTTCTGCGAAGCTGAGTTGACCATGGCTGCGGCGTTGTCCTGCGACCACGGTACCTCGTATCGCACCAGCCACACGACCAACGGCCGGGCCTTGTCGACAGGAACCCGCCCCTCGAAGTAGACGGTCAGCTTTGCGCCGTTGTTGTCGTAGGTGAACCATGCGGGGTCCCGCTTCCCGGTCACCTGGTTGACGCCGGGATACTGGTCCGGCTTGAACTGGCTCTTCGGCACGTGCAGGTAGTTGGAGGCGGCGGTCAGCGCCTCGTTGTAGTCCATCCCCGTTTTGACGCCAGCGACATCGAGCTGACGTGCATCCACTGAGCGCGGTTGCGCTGACGCGGAGGCGCATACGGCGAGCAGCCCCAGGCTGACGGCCAATGACAGTTGTTTGCGCAGAAATTTCAACGGTTTTCTCTCCATGTTTTTGGTCTGGCGTGCGATCGCCCGACGATTCCCTCGCGCGTTGCACACCGTGCTGTCGAGAGGGGCTGATCGACACGTGCGGTTTAACGGCCTGTGAAGCGAATTCTTAAATCGGAGCCCGTCGCGGTCACTTGCCGAAGAACCCCTTGATCCCCTTCAGCATCGCGTCGCCGGCGGCGCCACCGATTGCCTCCTTGCCTTTGGCGATGAGCACATCCGCGACGGCCGACGCTGCGGCCGATGCTGCTTCTCGCGCTGGCAGTTCGATCGCGAGGTGACGTTTGAGCGCGTCGACCTCGACGCGTACGAGCTGCCGATGCTGCACCCGGACCTTCTCGACATACCGCTGGGTGATCATCGACATGGACCAGTCGCTTTCGATCGCACCGTCGGCATCCCAGAAATCGGTGCCGCGCACGGTTTCCTCGATCGCGTAGGTGGCGAGGCCCGCGAGAATGTCGACGCCCGGGATCGGGACCATCATGAAAACGGTGAAGGCGGCGCTGTCGTCGAACGATCCCTTCAACTGGCGGATCTTCTCGGCCGACGGCGGCTCGCCGTAGATGTTGATTTCGAACATGCGTATTCCCCGTGTTGTGACGCCAGCAACTCACGCAGCACCGAGTTGCTGGCCGTGCATCAGAACGTCATTTCGTGCAGGCGGGCGGCAACTTCCGGGCTGCTGACGAACAGCACTTCTGCGAGCCGACCCTTGCGGATCATCTCGACGATCACGTTGGTCATCGCGTTGCGCTCATAGCCGAGTTCTTTTGCCAGCCGCGCAACCTGCAACAGGCCTTGGCGAAGGATGGCGTTTTCCACCATGCTTTCGATGTCAGAACCCACGCCCACTGCGCCGCCCGCGACTTGCGCGCCCGACGTAACGAGCCGCTGTTCTTCCGGACGCAATTTGGATTCATCACGCGTATTGATACGCGGCGCGAAATCAAAACCCGGCAAAAGGCCAACCGTACCCGCACCCTGCGCGGTGACGCTCGCACTCAGGATCGACTGCGCTTCGGGGTCGCGCACCGAGAGGGCTTCGACGATCTCGCGCATCTGGTGGTTCAGTTCCAGCACGCGCTCCGCGCGAGTCACAGCCACATACAGGAGATTAAGTTCCTGTACAAGCTCTGGCGTGTCGAGCACGAGAAAGTCACCCGTGTCCGTGACAAAATCCTCGAAGTCGTCGAGCAGCACCACCTGATCGAACTCCAGACCCTTCGAACGATGCGCGGTCGACAGGCACACGTCTGCATCCTCTTGGCGCTCGACTGCTTCGTCCTTGATCTTCTGAACGAGCTCCGGCACCTTGTTGCGATATTCCTTGACCACACCGATCAGGGAGAGAATCTCCTTGTCGTCCGCCTTCGTTGCATAGTCCTCCAGCGCACCGAACGAGCCGAACGTCTTGAACATCTGGTCATTGACCATCGCAGGCTTGTTGTCCATCAGGTGCCACACGTCGACGAGCTTGTCGAACGGGTAGTTCTCCACGCCACCGACGAAGTGCATGCGACGCAGGCCGAGCAGCGCCACCGCGGTGCCGAACAGCCGTGCATTCGTGCGACCGATCACCGCGTACGGCTGGGTGCGGTCAACGGTATAGAGGGTCTCGTGCTCCGGGAAGGCGCTGCGCACCGGGTGGTTCTCGCCACGGAAGTGCGTCAGCAGCATGGTAGCGAGCGTCGCGACGCCGGCGCCGAAGCGACGGCTTTCCGTCAGATATACGGTCTCGTCCGCTTCGATCCGCTCCATCGCATTCACGGCACCCCGGAAAGCGTAGATCGACTGGTACTTGTCGCCGACCATCACCAGGCGGCAGTCCTGCGCTGCGACGATCGCCGTCGTCACCGGGTTTGCGTCCTGTGCCTCATCGAACAGGATGATTTCGTAGCGGCGCGAGAGATCCGGGCCCGAGAGTTGGAACAGCTTGAGGTAGCCGTCATGCGGCATCGGCACGTCCTTGCGCTCGAGGTCCTGCATCGCCGCCCAGACGTACACGCCCCACTTCACGACCATCGGTACGTCCTTCTCCGCAACAGTCGACGGCACGTGCGCTTCGCCAAACTCGCTGTCAGCGGAGAACAGGAAGTTCTCGATCGTGGTGAGAAGCACGCGGGCGAAGCCCACCTTCAGGTCGAAGGCGCGCATCAGATCGCTCGGGCGCAGATTGCCCAGCTTGCCCGCGTCCTTGAAGCGGCGGCCGAAGTGCCAGGCGAGTGAATGCGTGGTCCGGCATTCGACGTTCGAGGGGAACTTGGCCGATGCTTCCTCCTGGATCGCCTTGTTGTAGGCGAGATAGAGGATACGGTCATGGGGGTTGGCCAGAGCGAACTCCACCAGCGTGAAAGTCTTGCCCGCACCTGCGTAGGCTTGCACGATCAGTCGATGAACCGTGCTCTCCACCGCCTTCAGTTGTTCGCTCGTTGCACTCATCTCGGAATCTCTTGTCGTTCTTCGGATTACAGGTGATCGTCGAAACCGCTACGGTCGCCGCCGACGGGCCGCCACAGGTTGTCGTGGTTCACGTCGTCCGGCACATAGTTCAGGTTCTTGGAGAACAGATCCGGCTCTGCCTTCTTCGGCGCCGACGGCGTGACGCCACTGAACAGCGCCCACAGGGGCATCATCATCAGGAAGCCCACTGCGACGAGCGCCCACTTCACGAGGGGCATGTGGTTCAGCACCGCAGCCGAAGCGATCGCACCAGCGATCACCGCTGCGCCTGCCACCGTCATCCCAACCTTCAGTTTCGTGTTCATCGCGGACTCCTTCGTGTCCAACCATTTATGACTTCATGATACCCGTAGTATCGTGTACGAGCAAGGAAATTATACATACGTGTTAAGCGAGCGACAGGCCAACCATTTATCCGGGGTCGCCACGTATAGGGTAACGCTTCGGCGAGCGGAAGTGGGAAGCGCAGGGAGACGGGGCCAAGCATTTATCCCCAATTCACTCCGCATAGAGGATCGGTGTAGGGCCAACCATTTACCCCCAAGGTAGCGCCCTATAGGTCCTCGCCGGGCCAACCATTTATCCCGGCGCCGCAGCCCAAAACCGTCCGCCGCCCAGGCGCCAACGCCCACTCCGAATCATGTCCGCCCAAGATTCACTCCACCTACGCCGAGCGCATCACTCGCTCCGCACCAAGCCTCCGCATACCAACCGCTCACTCCACCCATCCAGCCCGATCGCCACTTCACCCGATCCCCCGCACGCGAATCGATCACCCCGCTCAATCCCTCGCCAGCGAACACCTTCACCTCACCCTCCCCACCCGCGTCGGCACACCGCTACCCCATCCTCGACCGCGCTCAATTTCACCTCGCCCAATCCCTCGCCAGCGCACATCCCGCTCAGCCCGATCCCCCGCCCGCCGATACACTCACTCCGCCCATGCCGCCAGCCGATCCCAGACTCCGCTATTCCCTCAGCCGCACAACCACCTCGCCCGATCTCCCGTCGACAAAACACCGACTCCGCCCAGTCCCACGCCAGCCGCAACATCACTCCGCTATCCCCCGCTCGCAGACACGACACTCCACCCGATCTCCCGCCAGCAGAAGTCTCACTGCGCCCATTCCCTCGCATGGCCAAGCGATCACTCCGCCAACCCACACCTGTCTCTTCAACACGTTGGCAGCACCACCGCCCCATCTCCATCCATTCCATCCCATCGATCCCATCGCACCGGGCCTCCGCGCATCCAGCTCCCCGCCCCAGACGTGCAGTGATCCCGGGCAGTCGTCTACGTCGGGCGAGTTGTTCCGCAGGAAGAGCACCGGACAAGAAAGAGGGCAGACAAATCCACTTCACCCAGGAGAGCACAGTGCGCACACCGGCAAAACGCGGAGGCCGATCTCTCACTGGCGCCACGGGCAAGCGGACAAATGGTTATGCCCACGGCGAGACCATAGCCCGCCGGAGCCGGGCAGAAAACCCAGAGGTCACACAGGCAGATCAGAGCGGCGGTGGACAAATAGTTATCCCCTCGGCAGAACCATAAACCCCGTCCCGGGCCGCGCATGGCGCCGGCGACAGCAAAGGCATCGGCGGTCAATGCGCCGCCGAGACGACTACACCGAGAGCTACCGCATGCCACTCGATCACCACACTCAGGCCACCGCAGGGCAACCGGTCACTAAACATGGATTGCACAATCCACATCCATCCAACCCGCACCTGCACCATCGGCACGACCGGCCCCCACACAGAAACACACAGAGAGAAGAAGGGACCAAAGGGACGACGGCCGCCCCAGCGAGAGAACCACGACCACCATCGTCAAGCCGCAGCCACCAACGCCCGATCCTCCGGTCGCAGAAGAGCCCACTTCCCTCATGCGGAGCAGAGCCCGGCACTCAGCCCGATCTTCCGCATGGCCAACAGTCCACCACACCCGGGCAAAGCCTCGGCCCCGCCCAGCCCAGTCCCTCGCATTGCCGCCTGGTCAACTGCGCATCGAGCAGCGCCCAACGATCACCGCGCCCGTGATCTCGCATGGCCAATCAGTCGGCTCCCCCTACGCCAAGCCCACGATCCGCCCCGCCCGATCCTCCGCATGGCCGCCCGCTCGCCGCGCATAAAGAAAAGCCCCGGCACCACTCGGCACCAGGGCTCCTGACTTGCAAAGCGATCACTCCGCCTATTCGTCGTCCATGTCCATATCGCCTTCGAACCGGGTCATCGTCTTCTCGTGCATGGCTCCGATCACCGCAGATGTGTCGCCCACGTACCGGGAGCGCGCTTTGAGCGTGTTCGTGAACGACAGGTCAGCGTGCTTCAGGCGATCAATCATGTCCTGCCGAATCTGGATCAGCGTGGTGATGTGCTCGCAGAGAGTCCGCAGGTATTGGTGGTTCGCCTCGAACTCGCGAGATTTCTTGACCCGTCGAACGAGCCCTTTGTGAGTCACGTAGTCCGAAATCCACTTCCCGTTTCTCAGGCGCGTAAAGATGCGAACTTGCGGGCGCAGTTTCCCGTTGTTTTGGATGAATTTGATGCCTATTCTGCCGCTCTTAAAAGGTTGGGTTACGTACATCAATCCGTCGATCAGAACGAGGGTTGAGTCGATGTCAGCGATGAAGTCGACCGCTGCCGCAACTGCTCGGCACGTCTTCTCCTTGAGGTCCGTTAATTCGGCGATCGTCGGGGGGGTCTTATCCACAATGTATTAAGCGTGCTCTGGGGGGGTCCTGTACCATGCGCCGGATGGCGGCATAACGGCCAGATTGTCTTTCGTGTCTTTGTGTATTGTCAATACGTGTTATGTATCCTAGAATGACTCGCAGTGTGCAATCAGCTATGTGTAGTGAGCAATGCGCATTGCACATAGCGCATAACGCAATGCGCATTGAAAGCGCGCCGTGAAAAGCCGTTTTCGCACCCTTAACCAGAGGATTTCCATGCAGAACCAGACCATCATCGGCCTCGACGTGGGGCGTAGCGCCGTCAAGGCGACGGCATTCGCCAGTGGCATGTTCTATCCGTTGACCTTCCCCTCGATCGTCTCGCCGGCCATCGATCTCACCGACGAGTCCACGGCCCGGAAGGCTGAAGCGGAGACCATCGTGGTTGCCGGTCGCCGCTATTTCACCGGCGACACCGCGCGCCTCCAAGGCAGTGCCGGGACGACCGTGGGCCTTTCTCACAACTGGACGAGCACGCCGGAATATCTCGCTCTGGTCGGTTCGACCATGAAGCGCTTCGCGGCGAAGGGGGTCCCGGGCCTGACTGACCCGCTCCTCGTGATCGGTACGCCGGCTTCCTTGTACGGCTCGCAGCAGGAGCAGTTGAAGGCCGAAACGCTGAAGATCGTTCAGGCGGAAATCCGCGTACTGCCGCAACCGATGGGGGCCTACTGCGACTTCTATCTCGACAAGTCGGGGGTGCCCGTCAAGACGCACATGCAGGATGACGCCGGCCGGAAGAAGAGCTGGGCGGTCATCGAGGTCGGCCACTTCACGACCGACTTCCTCCTCATGCTGGAAGGCCAATACATCGAGCGCGGTGCGAGCTCGTGCGAAGGCTTGAACTTCGCGGCCGAGCATCTGCTGCGCATCCTGAACGCAAAGGACATTCATTCGAATCTGATCGAGTGCGAACTGGCGATCCGGACGAAGACGATTCTTCAGTATGGTCGGGACGTGGACATTGCGGAAGAAGTCGCCGAAGCCGTCTCGCACGTCGCGCAGAAGATCATCTCCAAGGCGGACTCGCTCCTGTCCACCGACGTGCGCAAGCTGCATGGCGTACTGCTCGCGGGCGGCGGCGCCCCACTCCTGTATGACGAACTGTCGAAAAAATGGCCGCACTGCGTGCTCCTCGACAACCCGCGTATGGCGGTCGCGAACGGCTTCTGCCGCTATGGCATGGGCATCGCCCTGCGCCGCGCGATGCGCTCGCAACAGGAATCGGTGAATGTCTAAGCTCATCCGGGTTTTCGACGCCCTCGAGGCAGAGCGTCGATTCAACCTGGTGATCCGAGAGGACGGTTGCCCCGGATTGCTGGAGTTCCTTGCGGAGATGCCGTTCCGCACGGAGACTCCGCTCATGCGGGGCATCGTCTACCAATGGTTCATCAAGCACCGGGAAGCCGGGACGCTTGATGAGGCAATCAATGAGGCGCTTGAAGGTCCGGGCGGTCTCATTGAAGCGGTAGCTCAGGCTCGTCAGCCGAAGAAAGCGCCCTCTCGTGCTCGTGGTACCAAGGTTGTTCGACAGCGTTCGATCAACGCGAGGCCCACTCCGCGGCCCGCCCTCTCCGACTCGTCGGCACAAGCACAGTCGTTGCCGCCGTCTGTCGAAGTTCCGCAGGCGCCGGAAGCTATATCCGTTTCCTCGCAGATCGCCAACGCCGCCCCACGACCGCCGGTTCTCCCGGTAGCAGAAGAAGCGCATCGCGCGCCGAACCAGCCGATTCATCTCATCACGGGCGGCGAACCGGCAGCTATCGCCGCGGCGCCAATGGCAGCGACCACCGGAATCGGCGCGAGCGTCGGTGGCGGTGACCAGCAGCCGATCCAGATGCCTAACCTGTCCGAGCTGGACGCAGAGACGCTCTCTGCGATGGACGGGTTGGACAACATGTTCAGTTGAGCGACATGGGCATCCGGTTCACAGAAGCCGAGTTCGCGGCGCTCCAGGGACGGCGCGGGAAACCGACCGTCCCTACAGAGACAGCCTCCAAGCCATCGGTCGCGCAAGTGAAAGCGGCAGTTCGGAGCGAGCTTCCGACGATCCGCGAGACAGACGTGCTGCTTGCATGCCTCGAGCTGCTCGAGCGCCACCCCGCTATTGCATGGTGCATGCGCATGAACACCGGAGCGGCAGTGTTCGGCGAAGGCGAGAACCAACGCTTCGTCAAGTTTTCCGAGGCGGGCGTCTCGGACATCATCGGCCAACTGAAAGACGGTCGCTTTCTGGCCGTCGAAGTCAAGAGGCCGGGCAACACGCCGACGGACGATCAATGGGCCTTCCTGCGGAATGTGGCGTCAGGCGGCGGTGTCGCCGGCTGGGTTGATGATCCGACTCAGTTGCGCAACTTCATCCCGAACCGCCTCAGTCTGAAGCCTCTCCTCTGTCCGGTCTACAGCCCCAAATAAGGATCGACTTGTGAAGACATTTTTCCTTGGCGCCGTCCTCGCGGCTGCTTCCTTGACGGCCAACGCGTATCAGACGAACTGCGCCGACAGCTACCTCCATGGCACCGCCCCGGTCATCACCAACGCGAAACTGGCGCAAAAGACGAAGGCGCTTTGCTTTCAGCAATTCGCCGTGGTGCACTCGGGCATCAGCCGCACCGCGTTGTGGTCCGCCGAACATCTGACCGCTGATCGCGTGAAAGCCGCTCGCGAAATTGACCGCGTGAATTCGTTTCACGCGGAGGAGCGGCTTGAGTCAGATGATCGCGCCGAGCTTGCTGATTACGCGCACCAGCGCGGACTCGATCGGGGGCATCTCGCGCCCAGCGGCGATATGGCCACCCCTTCGGCGCAACTCGAATCCTTCAGCCTCGGGAACGTGGTCGCTCAAAACGCCATTCTCAACCGACACCTCTGGGCCGATATTGAGAAGAGCGTCAGGCGTCTCGCGGAAAAACGCGGCGACATCTACACGATCACGGGACCCCTGTTTTCGGGCGGCACGGTTCGTCAACTAAACGGGCGTGTACTCGTCCCGACACACATCTTCAAGATCGTTGTCGACACCAGGACTGGTCGAGGCGCGGCCTACCTGGCTGACAACGAACCCGTCGACGACTACTCCGTTATGTCGATTGCAGAACTGGAACAGGTCGCAGGCATCAACTTTTTCCCCGGTATGTCTGACGCAGCAAAGCGGGACGCAATGCCCTTGCCTCGCCCAACAACACGCGGCTACTCGTCTCAAGGCTATGGCTCCGAGGAGCATGCCCTGAAGTCGATCACTCGTTCGATCCAGCATCTCCTCCGTTAAAGGAAAGTCAAATGATCAAGAAAGACCAAGTTCTCTCCCGACTCGGCGTTATTGCGCGCCGACTCCTCGCGACTGCTGCTGACGCGTTCGTGCTGTCGGCCGGTGCCGCGATCACAACCATCGGTGCGGCAGCCGTCGCGATCCTTGTGAAAGATCAGCCCGCGTTGGGGCAATTGCAGATGCTCTTTCACAACGTGCCACTCGACCAACTTCGTTTCGCCTGGTATCAGGCGATTGCACGCGGGATGGCGCCATACGCGTTCGCGACCCTTCCCGCGGCTTGGTGGCTCTATGACGCCCTCTTCTCGTGGAAGAAATTCAGGTGCACTCCCGGCAAATGGCTCTTTTGCCTGAAGACCACCAGTGCGAAGGAGCGAGATGCGCGTCTCGGCGAAGTTCTTCTCCGTAGCTCGATGAAAGTGATGACTATCCTTAGTCTGCTCTTCATTGGCTCGCCGATTGTCCTCGCCGCAGCGGCCGTGCTTCTCCTCGCCATCCCGGTTGTCAC
This sequence comes from Caballeronia grimmiae, assembly GCF_022879615.1. Classification (NCBI taxonomy): domain Bacteria; kingdom Pseudomonadati; phylum Pseudomonadota; class Betaproteobacteria; order Burkholderiales; family Burkholderiaceae; genus Caballeronia; species Caballeronia grimmiae. Next base: position 269,035 of record NZ_CP084275.1, on the reverse strand, counting down.
CTCCCGCGGTCAGTTCCTTCACGATTTCATACCCGCTACGAACGTCGTTTCGAAAGCGAGCTGGGCCGCATGGCGCGCACGCAAGCCTGCCTGAGGAGCCTCTCATGACCCGAGCGAGCGATAGATTCGCCAACGAGGTGAGCGCGCAGTCGGGAAGATCTGAGCATCGAGAACTCGTCTGGACCGCGTCTCAATGTTCCGAAGCATTGACCTGACAAAGGAGAAAGCGGGCCTTCGGCTGGCACTCACGCTTGAGGAGCACGTGGACGCAATCGTCGTCGCGCTTCAAAGCGGGCACTTACTGCATGACGTTCGAGAGAAGCCTGCGCGCCAGGTGACTCAACCTGTGCGGCGACGGGATTCGATAAAACCGCGCTGCCCCGCGCCGACCGGGGCGGCAATAGGTATCGGGTTTGCAAGGCTCGATGTCGGGAGCACAAGAATGACTGGGATTAATTTGATAGCGGAAGCGCACGCTCGGTTGATTGCCGACGATGGCCTTTCGTGTATTGCGACAGACGATGGGGAACTTGCGATGGCCGCAGCCTGCTATGCGGCCACCGAACAGCTTTTCACGCTCGATGGCGGCGACGATGACTGCACTATGGCAGACCCATGGCCATGGGCCCGCATCCCCGACCTTCGACGCGAAGTCGGTGAACGTCGGCTCTACAGCGGCAGCCTGCCGGCAGATCCGGCTACGTGTACGACCGCCGAGCGCGTCGAACTACTCACTCGCGCTGGCGCGATGATCGCCGCGGAACTGGATCGACTTCTCTCGATGGCACAACAGGAGAAGGCGCTTTGCGTCGTCGAAACGTGAGACCGCCCTTTCACAACTCTCAATCCGCACTATGAAAATTTCCTTCTTCAACTGGCGCGATATTGCCTATCGCGACTCCAATCCCAACGGCGCGCTGGTGTCGATCCGGAATCCTGGAACGGAGCCACCGGACTTCGACGCTGGCTGGCGCGCGATCCACGCGGAAGCGTTTCACGATATCGACAGCCGGTATGGCGACTTCAAGCTGATGGGGTTGGCGCAAGCCCTGCGAATTGTCCGGTTCATCGAGCAGCAGGCAAGGGCCGGAATAGACGAACTGGCAATTCATTGCCACGACGGTGTCTCCAGGTCGGCCGCCGTCGCCGAAGTCGCGTCCGAACGCTTCGGCGTGCCACTGCTGCTGCCGACCGACGGCGCGAACCCATTGGTGCGCCGTCGAATGCGGCATGCCTACGCCATTTACTTTCTGGCGCGGCTCCGCTGGTTCACGGCCAGCCGCCTCCTTCTGAAGGCGTAAGTTCACTGGTATCACCTGGTGTACGTCATCACTGGATTGCCCAGCCAATCCCCCAGGTTTGGTGCCTTCTTTCTGAACGGAGCAATCATGACGATGAAACCACAACGGCCGCCGGCCGAAACGGTTCCTTGCGACACATTGGAACTCAATCTCGACTGCATCGGCCACGTACTTCTTATCGCGGAGCAATGTGCGGTGACGATCGAGGCCGTGGCGAACGCGATCGGCGTCGCGGACCCGGTTGTCGCGGACAATTCGGTAACGCTCCTCAGCAAATTGAGCGCGCTTGCCGCCGTCGTGTGCCGTGCTTCGAACGACATTCGCGCCGAGCTGGCGAAGCAGCCCGACATTTCTGGCCTGCTCGACCCTCAAATTGCGAGCCATCGCAACGCGTTGAAGCCACTTCTGGATGGCACGGCCGCGACCTTGTCCGCCGCGGTTCTGTGGGTTACCTTGACCGGCAAGCGAACCGGTGGGGCATGCCAGCTGCAATAACTCTCCCTACCCCGGTTCAGCATTGCTGGCCGGGGTTTTCTTACTGTGCCGGTAACATTGCGCTTTCCTCTATGATCGGCGGAGTACGTGTGCATCCCAATCTCTTCGACTTTGCTCCCTCCGAACTATCTCAGGACGCGTTTCTCTGCTGGCTGCTGGCCCACGCTGCCCCCAGCCACTGGCATGGTCGTCCGGAAATCCACGCCCTTGGTCGTGAGTTCCTCGAACTGATGTTCGCCAGAAATTCTGGCGCTCCCCCCCGTCTGGACATCCGAACCGTTAAGGTGCGGCGCCAGTTTAAGGGCATCGACATCCTTTGCGTGGTGAACGACACCATTGCCTTCCTGATCGAAGACAAGGTCGGCACGACGGAGCACTCGGACCAGCTCAGTATCTACCGCCGCCGGCTTGAGAAACTTGGCTTCGGCAGAGACGACAAGCCGCTCGTTCTGATCTACCTTCAGACAGGCAACCAAGCCGAATACACGCGGGTGCGCGCTTCCGGCTATCACGTGCTGAGCCGTCTCGATTTATTGGGCCTTCTGGAAGGCTCCGCAGGCCGTGCCGCACGCGAAGCGAGCGATATTGCGGAGGATTTCTATCGCCGTCTCCGTCGTATCGAATCTGAAGTGCAGAGCTTCCGCTCAACCCCGCCCCTTAGTTGGTCACGGAATGCGCGGATGGGATTTTTCATGGCCCTGCAAGTCGAGTTTCCGGAAGCGAACTGGCGATATGTTCCCAATCCAAGCGGCGGTTTCTATGCCTTCATCTGGCATGAGGGGAAACCGCGGGAAGACGGATGCAAGCTACACCTGCAAATCGAAGCTGAGGATGGTCGACTCGACTTGTGCTTCAAGGTTTCGGTCCCCCGGGGAGGCGACGTTGCTGCGCTGCGCACTCGATGGCAGAAGGAAGTGCTCGCCGCCGGAAGAAGGATCGGCGTTGAAACCCAGCGCCCTCGGCGTCTCGGAAGAGGCACCACTATGACGGTGGCCTTACTCATCCCGTTTGCCGTCGCCAACGCTGACGGGACTATCGACATCGTGAAGACCGTGAGATCGATGCGCAAAGCCGAGGCCATCCTGAAGGCCTGCGTGGACAAACCCGCTCAGGACGCGCACGCCCTGCCCATGCCTACTCCCGCCGACGTTGTCGAGGGCTAACCGGAGCCATTACGCTTCGCCGGCGATGCGAACTCTATACTGCTCTTTCTCACCAAGTTCTTCGCCGGTGTTCCGCATATCGCTCTCGCATGTTCAATTTCAACCAGGAGAGTGTTATGCAACATCGGCTCAAGTCAGAGAAAGAGATCGTCACGGTTAGCAACGAAGCGGCAGCGCTGGGGTTCGAGTCTGACAAGGCCATGCACGAGCATGTCCGGTGGCTCAACAAGCACGGCACCCGCGAGTATCACGCATGGTTTCAGCGCCATCGGGAGGAGAACCCTATCGAGATACGCCCGTTGAACCAGACGGAAATCATCCGCCTCGAAAGTGCCATTGCTAACGAGACTAAATGCTCCGCAGGAGGCCGGGCGTTTTCGGAGTATGACCTTGAGCAGGAAGGCCGTTGGGTCATGGGGTGTGGCCAGTACATGCCCAGTTATAACCAAACGGCATTAACTGGCGATGCGTAAGTCGAAAATATCATAAGCGAGTTTGAGTCAAGGCGGGTCAATCCAGTGCTCCGCGGCGCTATACGAACCACGGCGCAGGAGATAAAACCTGGGCCGCTGTCCACGCTCAATGAGCGTGGGTTTCTCCGGCGCCCGCCGGGTCTCGTTTATATGGGGAATCCCCTTGCTTTACCTTCTGTTCCAACTGATTGCTATGGCAATCTCGCTCGTCCGTGGTCTGGCAATGGTCGTATCTGTCGCCTTCAACGCATTGCTGCTCGTCGTTTTCATCGCTTGCCATCTGCGCGAGTCAATGAGAGCCGTCTCCGCACAACCCGTCCGCGTTCAACTCGTCATTTATCTCCAGATGTCTCTAATCGCGTACGGGGTAGTCACGTACGTCGTGTCGATGAAGTAGAGACGAACTGCATTACCCTCCCGGCCTCACAGCCGCACTCGTGCGGTCGTGGGGCTTTTTGTTGTCCACTTCGCACCGAACAAGAGGGCGACCTCGATGCGTCCACTTTGCGTTTCACGGTGAAATCGCCATGGTCCGTCGTCAATCGTCCGAACGTGAATCCTGCGTGGCGACCTGTCGCAACAGATCAAGCAACTCACGCCCCGGCCGCATCTTCCCCTCTTCACTCATGAACTGGAAGCTGTCGTTCTCGGCGTAGATCTGCCTTCCAGCGTACAAGATCGTGCGCAGATTGATGGAGGCCACAATTTCAGGCGGCACCTCGACCGCACCCTGCCGGCCGTCAAAAGAACCGCGGATGGCAACCTGTCTGGACAGTGGGCAAAAAATCGTCGTGCGGCGCGACGCGAAGCCTGGAGGATAGAAACTGCTCTCCATCTCTTCGTCGTCCCAGCACAGCGTCACGGGGTGGTCCGAAGTGACAAAGCCGCCCGACAACGCTCCCGCCTTCACGACGACCCAATTGCGGCGGTGGAGCAACTCGTAGACGGTCGTGAGAGATTTCAGCTCCTCCCGCACATGCTGTGTCGTTTCAACGTCGAGGGTAAACTCTCCCCGCTGAACAAAATCTCGTACCTCTTCATAGCCCAGCCCCGGCGCTTCGATCGCGCCCGCCTCTATCGCCTTTTTCGTGTGTGCCGCCCATCGTTCTGGGGTCTCTACCAGCAATTCCATCACGCGACGATGCGTTTGCTCATGGAATTTTCGTTTGTTCTCGCGCCGACTGGGATTGCGCACTGCGAGAATGGCGATTAGCTCCAGCACCAGCGATAAATCCGCGTCGTCAGTGAGTGCGCCACGCTTGTCAATCCGCACGAGCGCCGGCGCAAGTCTCGCTTCAAACTCCGCGTAGCTGGATTCGACAAGGTTTGGGTCTTCCCCTTCGATGTCGACCCGGTTGAAATCCCGCTCTGCCGCGATATTTGCCGGCGTCGTTGTGAAAGCACGCCGTTGCTGAGCGTCTATCACGAAAAGCTGAGCGCCTTTGCTGCCTGTGCTTGTAAATCGCTTCAGATAGCATTGCGGGACATAGTGGTGCTTACGCGCACCGCCAGTTTCTTTTGCCTTCGCCGGTGTATTCAAGATGCATAGCCCCTTCCATGATCGAGATTATTGATCCATGTGCTGCATATCGAAGGCGTAAGGTTCACGGATGCAGAACTGGAGACACCGGTCTGATCCGAGGTGCGCGACGCCTCCCTGTAGTCATGTTTTGGTGACGGGCTAGCGCAATGCCCCATCGCCGCCTGAGCGTATCTTTCCCCAACCTCCCACATGTTTTTGTCCCGAGTGCTCGACAAGGCTATGCACAGCCTGCGTCTTCGATAAAAGTGGCTCATTTGCCACCGTAATCACGAGAACCGACAACAGTCGCAAGCCGGGTGTCTCCCGAGCGTTGGACAACATGTGTTCCGCAAGGAAACAAAGGAGAATGGGTTGTAGAGATACAAGCCTCAGGTTGTTCACCACATGTGAACAAGCGCAAATGACTATCCCCCGGACACAACGTCCTAGCATAGCAGCCAGGTGCATCTTGGCGGGGGTCGCAAGGCTCACCGAGCCGTGAATCGTCGTACTGCTATCGACGATACTGAAGAGGTGACAAACGAGTGAGGATGAGCCCAGTCTTGTGAAACGGTGGATTGCCACCTAGATCGATGCCGCGGCATCCGATCATCTCAAGGCTGGGCTCTACGTCATACGTGAGCCCAGTTTTTTTTCGTCTGTCAGCCGCCTCCCCGCCCTTCCGTCCTGCGCTTCGCCCGAGCCACCCAGCCCCTCACAAAATACCTTGCGCAACGATTCTATTTCGTGTGAAATATACATACGCGTTACGAACAAAAACCGAGGGACCATGAATCAGATCAAAAGAAAATTCTCAGTCGCTCTGGCTGGAGCAGCAGTAATTACCCTCTCCGGCTGCGCCACGTCTCCCGCCGGAAAGGTCGACAAGGTTGACCTCGGTGATATCCACGTGCTCGCGGTCCACGGTCAGCGCAACTTTGGCGGACCGATCCATTTCTCCGGCACGGTCCACGCCTCGTCGCTGGACGGTCGCGAGGACGTGGCGGAGAAGCTCAATCGCGCGATCGCAGCGTCTGGCTTTAAGGTAAGCGCGGACCATCCGACGATCCAGTACACCGTCAAGGAGGTCTACGCAGGTCCTGCTGACCAGTACAAGCCCGCACAGGCCTCCGACAATATCTCGGCCGGTACCGTCACAAGCGTCCTTGGAACTGGCGTCGCCGTAGGGCTCTCCTGCTGGTTGCTGAGCGACTGCTCAAACCCGCTCGTCCTCGGGAACAGCCTCACGCAAGACGCTAATGCCGCCGCAGCCGATTTGCGCTATCACCAAAATGCGGATGCGAAGCAGGCCGCAACGCCCGCTCACTTGCTGGTGGTCAATCAGATCTGCCAGATCGGCTCATGCGCGATGGCATATGCCTCGTCGACAAACACTTCGATCACGCTGGACCAGCTTCGAGACGCGAACGCGGTCGAAGGCATGCCCCGCGCGATCAGCGTGAAGCGTGACTGACTCTATCGCTGATGTGGGGCGTGTGGAGTCTGACCTACTCGTCGCGGCCCGGCGACCAATGCTCCTCCACCGCCCACAACGGCTCGTCGCCCTGTAAGACTTTGATTGCGTCAAGGTAGGCGACGTAGCCGCGCCTCTGAAACTTGGTCCATCTCTTCCCGGTTTCTTGTGCAGCGCTGAACAGCGTCGGGAAATCCTTTGCTCGATCACCTGGCGTCACGTTACACAGCGTGTCGAGTAGCACACCATCAATCGGCGGATGTAGAAATCGGATGCGCGAATCGCTCTGTTGCCCACCACAAACGAGCATCGCCTTCAGATACATGTTGACGAGCTTCTGTGCTCGGCCGTAACTCAATCTCAGCTTTTTCGATTCATGCGCGCCAGCGCTTCGGATCTTGTAGGTTTCTCCACGCGAAGCAAGGCGCACCCGCGCGATCATCGTGAATACCCAACGATCAATTTCCGTTGGCCGTTCGGGCAGATCTTGGACACTCCGGACAGCCCCCAAGCCCGACCTGTCAATCAACCGCTTCGCCATCCAGACCGTGCATCCCGCTCCATCTTTGCCGCCACGCGCGTATGCGCGACCAGCGGCCCAGACAGCAAAGCGATAGCGATGTTCGTCGATGTCGTAGGCCACACCAATCTCCGTCAAATGCACGAATAGTAGCCCGGGATGGCCGCTGAAGTATTGGATCGTGTGTTGCATTTCTCCAGGCACGGATTTCTGGACCTCTTCCATGCATTCACTCAATCAACAGGAGAACCCTATGTTTAAACTCGTATGCCTGGCAATCGTTGCGTTAGCGCTGTCCGCCTGTTCGGACAAGCCTGCCGTCTACACCGCCAGCAAGATGTTTGGCGGCCAGGACATCGGCGTGACTGTCAAGCTCAAGTTCAACCATTTCACGGACAAGAACAGCGAGGGTGACGGTGTTGCCGAAGTCGTCAAATCTCCCGGCAGTCAATGGGCTGGGACAGAAGGCACCTTCCCGATTACGTGGAAGAAGTTCCCGCATCTCGACGACTCGGTTGCCGTGTCTGTCCCCGACGCGCACGACGCGTTCATGCTCGCGCGCAACCCCATGCAGTTGAACATGTTGGGTGAAAAGTCCTACTGGTGTCAGGACTGTGAACAAGGGCGAGCTGGCGGGCTGGGTATTTTGCCCGGCATTTTCGTGCGAAACGACTGACGCGCTGTCGATTTATTAACTGATGTTTCAAGCCCCCCATCCTTGAGATTGGGGGGCTATTGTTTGAGCGGAGCGATTGCGCGCAACCGCTCAGTGCGAGTGGAGCCGCTCTTTAGCCGGACACGTCGAGCGAATCGTCGACGATCTTGGCATTGCCTTCGACCGACGGGTCATACAAGGTCACATTGCCATCGAGCTTTGTCGCCTGAACCAGAATCTTGAAGCGTTGGTCGGGGTCGAAATAGATGAAGAGTGCCTCGTACTGAAAGTCGCCTTCGCCCAAGTGCCGGTTCTGATCTTCTTCCAGCGAAAAATCCTTGCCGTGCACCTTGTGTTTCCTGCCACCGAATTCTACGGTTACTGTTCCTAGCAGATTCATAGCTGCTCTCTCCTTCTCGACGCCGCGACGGCGCCAAAGATTGCGATATCGATCGAGATGGTCCCGCTGCGCGCGTGGTGACGCGCAACGCAGATCCGCGCGCAGCGGACCACGTAGGGAAAATCAGAACTGGCCGACGTAAGTGGGCGCACCGCGATCGGCTGATCGCCAGTCACTCGGAAAATGTGACCATGCGCTGATCCTGGTCCATGCCCTGCCCAACATAGCCGGTGCGAGCCTCGGGAAAAGCAGCGTCGCACGGAAAGCAACTTCAGGGATGTTCTCCGCTTCGCCACCGTTTGATGTCGGAGAGCGAAAGTGTCCGCCGTACTCGAGACGCCAATCTGGCCCACGAGAAAATGTGAGCTCGTAGAAGTCGCGCTCGACCTCTTCGTAGACAGTGCAGACGACGCCGATCTCGGCCATAACCTGCCGCACCGGCTCACAGACAAGAACGGCTGCCTTGTGCGCAGTCAGAATGTGACGATCAATGAAATCGTTCTCGTCGAAAAAAGTCGTTTCCGGCGCCGCCTGCTGCGCGTGGATGGCGAACGTCGACACAATCTGTTCGAGTTCCGGCTTCGGGCGCTCGCGGGTTTCCTTGATCTCCTCCAGACGCCGCATGGCCATTCGGTGATCGAGCACGACGAAAGGTTGAGTGAGAAGCTCAATCAGATAGCCGGGATCGGGCAACGTATAAGGCTTCTCGAGATATTGCCGGTACGTGCCGTAACTGAAAAGGCCCGCGGCGACCTCGAGCCCGTGCCCTTGGCTAAGCGGTATCCCGCATTCGGAAAGTGCGCGACGCGCACCTATGGCGATCTTGCTCAGATCGTAGGTCATGAACTGCTCCCGTTCAAAGTCGTGCGATACCGCTTAATGGCGATCCATCCGCACGAAGAACCGGAGTGGTCGGTCAATTGCGACGCGTGATTGCGCGCAAAAGAATCTCAAATTGAAGCACCCGTTCGAGTCGCCATTGTCTCAGGTGGGCAGCCGAGAGATAACCAAAATATATCGCGCCGCGGCGTGGCCAGTCAACACGCCAAGTGAAGCGCCAGTTTCTGTATGGCCGTTCTGCATCTCCCAAAGCTAGGCAAATCGCGATGTCTGGCGTCGTGCGTCCGCACGGCAAACCTCAGTGGGAGATCTCCAATGGCAATGCAAGTCCTGAATGGGCCAGAGACTATTCAGGGTTCACCTGAATGGCTCGCGTGGCGATTGCAGGGAATCGGCGCGTCCGATGCCCCGATCATCATGGGCAAGTCCAAATACTCTCGTGCTTACGAGTTGTTCAAACATAAAACCGGTAAAGGAGCAGATCCGAAAGCCAATCCGATTCTCGCCCGTATCCGGGAACGTGGTCATCGGTTGGAACCGCTCGCAAGGGCGGCGTACGAAAAGGTGTCGGGGAATGTTGTCACGCCCCTCGTAGCACAAAGCTCTATTCATCCCTTCATCCGCGCATCGTTCGACGGCATCGACACGTTCTCCGGTGAGCCAACCGAAATCAAGTGTCCAGGCGACAAGGCCCATGCACTTGCGCTCGGCGGTGTGGTGCCGGATGAGTATGTCGATCAGCTACAGCATCAGATGTTCGTTGCTGAAGCGGACTTCGCGAACTACTACTCCTTCGACGGAAAAGACGGTTGTCTGATTCGTGTTCCGCGCGATCAGGCTCGCATCGACGAAATCGTAGCGGCCGAAGTCGAATTCTGGCTACGGGTTCAGTCGGGTGTGTGGGAGTCGGACGAATGGGCAGCCGCGGCCACCCTGTACCTGCTGACGAAGGCGGAGTTCGAGGAGGTCCAGGAGCGAGAAGAAATGGCTCGAAAGGCGTTGATCGACCTGCTCGGCGAGGCCGAGAACCAGCGGGAAGGGAGCGGCGTGCTGGTCACGCGTGTTTCCAAGAAGGGGACCGTCGACTACGCGAAAATCCTCGCGGACAAGAACATCACCCTGACCGATGCCGAACTCGATACCTATCGCAAGAAGGGAAGCTCGTCTGTAACCGTGAAGGTTTCCAAGGATGTGGATCTCAACAACGTCGATCCGACGGCCTTGACGATCAAGCCATCGAAGCCTGTCGCAGTTCCAGATGTGCCGGATCTCGGTGCCTACAAGGAGTCGATCGACCTCGTCATCTGATTGCCAACCGCCATACAACGCCTTCCAGATCCATGGAAGGCGTTTTTCTTTGCGCCTGTTCGGCATCACACCACGCCAGGCCTTACGCAAGGGGTCGGCTCAACAAACTACCAGGAGTATGTATGCAACTTCACGAAGCCCTGAAGAAAGTCATCGATGCGGCAAACACCCAGCTCGAGGATATCAAGAGCGGCATCGACGAAAACCTGTACGACCCGGTTCAGAACGATCCAGGTGGGCTGGAAACCGCGATCGCCGTGGTGGAGTCGGCCATGTCGAACGGTGGCAGTCTCGCCCCTGCTCTTGTCCTTGTATCGGTATCGGGTGGCGTCAGCGACACCGCGCAAGATGGGAATGTGAACGTTCAGACCGTCGACTTTGACAACGTCGCGGCCGGCGACGATGCCCCCACTCTCCCGCCCGAGTTTCGCGATCTGGTGGAAACGACCTTCGGGGAACAGCATTACAAGGGCATCCGCTATGAAGGGGAAAACACGCGGCTGGATCTCACCTACTGCGACGCGGGCAACTATCGCGTCAGCGAGACGGTTGTCTTGGCTGGAGCGATCTCGTCGAAGCAGTTGGAACTGATTCGCTCGAAGCTGGAGGACGGTTGCCAGATCATCGCTCACCAGGTCGGCCTTCCCACCCCCGCCGTGCAGCAGCGTGATAACGATGGTTTCCCGAACGACGAACTCGACCACGTGTTCACGACGTTGGAGGTCTTCGAGAGTGGTCACGCAGAAATCGACGATCTCTTGACGCAGGACTCTCCAACGCACGCGTTCACGATCGACGAACTGATGCAGCGCTTCGCAGCGGTGCAGTCGTGGGACATCGCCGCAGAATGGGAGCGACTTCTGTCTCTCGCATAACTACCCCGACCCGGTTCAGCGTTGTCCTGCTGACCGGGTTTTTCTTTCGATTTCCGCGCAGATGTTGGCCATCTCGACAGCGTACAGCCTATAACGGAGTTCGCCATGCCTCTCAAACGTCAGCTTCTCTTCGGGTCGTTCTACATCGCAGCATCCGCGTCAGTAGTCTTCATCACAGCGCACCCCAAATGGGGACTCTGGTGGGTGTCGACGCTGCTCGTATTCGTCATGATCTGGCCGTTCCTCGTGAAGCACCACTTTGGCAAGTTCGGCTTCGCGATGAGCAATCAGGCACCATACGAAGCACGAGATGAACCGAAGACTGTCTCACTCGAAATAGACAGCCCGCGCAAGCGGAGATCCTCGTCATCCATCGATATGGTTCGCGCGGCAGATCGCGAGGCTCGGGTAGCAAAAGCCTCCAACATCGACCTGAGTGATATCCCCCTACCGCCGGGCTATACGAAGACGAGCTACCCGCCGAAGAAATCTTCCCGCAAGATGACTAGTTCTTCGAAGTCGTCTCGCGCGGCGGTGTCGACGGAATCGGTGCCGGTGGCGCCGACGTTACCGAGTGTGAGTGATGAACCATCGTCGGATGAAGCGCAGGCGTACTGGCAGTCGAAACACCAACGCCGAGCCCGACATCCGGACGAGTTCTCCCTTCCTCTCTTCCCTGAACAGGAAGCGGCCTTGAACGAGCAAGTCGTGCATCAGGATGTGTTTTTATAACGACAGTTCGACCCATCACGCGCCTGCGTGGTGGGTCGTTTTATTGCCGTGATGCGATTTGCATTATTTACAAATTACACAAATCGCCAACACAAAACGCAACTCCGGGCAGGTCGTATCCACCCCCGTTTATAAGTCATTGATCTGTAACGTAACTTGTAAATTCCCACTTTTCGTAGGTGCCTTACGAAAACCAAAAGACGTAAACACGTTTTACGTATACCAATCTTTGTCTTCGCTAATCCTTTGTTTTTAAAGGCTTTTTTCGTTGACCTTTTGTTACACGCGTAACTATAATTCTTACAGTGATGCACAGGCCGTCATCACGGGGACCAAAAAAAGCAAGCGACAACAGATTCGGAACAAGGAAATAGCATGCAACAAGAATTCGGGGTTTCTATTTCAGCCACCCAGATTGGTATGGCATCGATGGGTTGCATTAGCGACGAGGGCATTCCGATTTGCCCGCGTTTTGGCACGACTTGCACAGGTTCGCGGGCAATCGTTTGCATGGGAAAGGCTATGCAAGACTTTCCTGAAGCACAAGCAGAGGTACTGGTCGCAGGCCTCTCGATCGTCAGCCGCTCGGCGAAGACGATCATGGATATCCGCCGCGTCATACCGAAGATGGAGCTCGCCGTTAGCGTCGCAGCCGCCTAAGGACAAACGGCCGGCCGCGGAGACACGCGTCGATCAGTGTCACCCCTCCTCACCACAGTCATACATACGCGTTAAGAGTCGATTCTGCCAGATTCGCTTTATTGACACGTGTTGTAACGTACGTATAATCGTTATCGAGCCGCTCGGCAGAATGCGGCCACTGGAAGGAACAGTCACATGAATCGTGAGTACAGCCCCATCGATCTCGGCCTCGACGCGCTCGGCGTAGGCGAAGACCAGAATCCGGTCATCACCCTCGAGCTTGAAGGAAAGTCAGCCGACGAAGCGGTCTCTCTCGTGAAGGAGCGCATGGAAAGCGCAATGCAACGCTATCCGGAGTTGAAGTCGGACATCCTGGTCGCGGGTATGCACCTGATGCTTGACCTTGTCGGGTCAGTTGACGAAGTGCATCGCATTGTTCTTCCTCGTCTGGATCGGGTGGTGGACCGGGCGGCTGCATAGAAATACCGCATCACAACGGACTCCGTTCAATGTTGACTGAAGAAGTAGACGAATACATTCCTGCCGAGGCGGCGGCCGATCTCGTCGATGACGACAATGAGGGCGGTATTGGGAACTTGGAAGCGAGCGAAGTCTCCGAGTTACAGCGCTTATGCGCCGAGTACTTGGCAGGCAAAAATCGCTCTCGGGCTTTCGTTGATAAGCTCGCCAGGGTCATGTTCGCCGACGAGCGCGTACGCAAGATCTGCCGCGTGCGAGCGTTGAAGAATGGCGCCGATCTTCGGGATACGGAAGACGTTCTCCAACGGGTAATGATCGTGTTCTTCGACTCGCAGCTTGCAAAGCTACGAGAGGCCGACGCGGTCTATGCGGTGATCTATGCGATCGCGAACAATGTCAGTCGGGAAGTGGTGAGAGATTCACTCACACTTACCGTGAATCACGATTCGATCGAAGAGATGCGCGATCGTGGTGAGGAGCTGGAGCAATCCAGCTTCGTTGACAGCGAGCAACTAGACCGGGATCAACAGTTAGATTCCCAAATCGCTGCTGCGAAAATGGCCCTGGCCTACCAAAGGCATCTGAACGGAGAACAGAAATTGAACAATCACGGCGTATTCGACCTTGATCCCCTCATGGCGTCCGGTGTGGCTGCGCCGCCTTCGACGCCAGAGGAAGACGCAGCGATCGACGCTGCCCTGAAGAATCGCGCTCGTACGCGGCGGAGTGGTGCCGCAAGTACGAAGGACCTCAGCGCGGAGCAACAAGAGCTGGTCGAAATCTGTGGGCAACTCGGCATGCGCAATCAGGACTTCGCCGCATCGTTGGGGATCGGTCTCCCACGGCTCTCGTCGTACATCTACGGCCGCACCGCGACGGTTCCGGACGACATTATGGAACTGGCTCGCAAGCTGCGAGATGAAGATCCCGAGACGGTCGATCGCCAGAAGCGGTTCGACATTCCAATGAGCGAACTGCTGAACCAGTGGGCAAAGGATCTCGAGGTCGACAACGACAACGACCTTGCGATTACGCTCGGTGTTACCAAGATGACGATTCATCGTTGGCGAAACAACGAAACTAAGCCGGATCAGACCTCACTGAGCCGATACGAACAGCAGGTTCGTCAGTACAAGATGCGGCAACAGCAACTCAACAGTCGATCCAAGTAAGCATCGTCGCTCGATCAGCAGCAAACAAGCCCGCCACCTGCGCGGGCTTTGTCTTTTCTGCACGCAAGAAAAAGCCCGTGCCGAAGAGGCACGGGTCACCACGGTTACTTGCTCATGCGTTCGCCCTTCATAAAGGCTATCCATCGTCCGGCCGACGCACGCTTCTTGAATCGGGCATGGAGTGATCCATTCACCTTCACAGCCGCGGCGTAGTCATCTCCAATCTCCGGATGTCCTTCGGGGAGGAGCTCGAACTCGGGGGTCTGATACCGGACGTGACGGTACCACTCCCTTTTCGACTCAGCTTCGATAATCCTGACAATGCATGCGTCGAGAATCGCCGGCCCACCACTGCTGCTGGAGTTCGCGATCATCAACGGGACTTTCAGCGTTCCCATCGAACGACCGATACGACCGATCACATCGTACTCGCTCAGCCAGTCTCTTCCCGTCTCCTTGTCTCCGTAGAAGATCCGCAGGCGAGCCCCGTTCGTTCGCGCACGCTCCAACGCGTCCCGTACCTCCAGCGGCGTTTCGATGTCGAACCACGTGGCGGCCTTGAAGCCCGGATGCTGCGACGCCAGCTTCAAGAGGTCGCGATACTGCTCATACTGCGCGAGTGTCCCGATCTCAGCCTCATTCGGCCGCTTTTCATCGAGGCCCATGGCCAACGCTAGCCCGAGTGACTCCCGGTAGCAGTTGTCGAAGCCGAAGCACGAATAGCCGCCACTTGAGGGAATGACAAACAGGCGCTGGTCGTTATTGATTGAAACTTGCATGGATGATCTCCCGGTTGAAGAAAAGGCCCTTGCGAAGCCTTGGTACCGGTGAGATGAGCCACACGCAGATGCAAAAACACCCGAGGAGGCAGGCCTCTCTCGGGTGGTGGTGACTCAACAGTTGGCGTCGGACCGACGCTAGATCTCGATCGCCATCTCCGCTTGCGCGGTGAAGTTCTCGGGTACGAGGGGCGCGGGGGTCGAACGCACGGGAATCTTGGACTTCCCCGAAGGTTGTGGCGCCATTCCTTCCGGCACCTCGATCACCACATTGCCTCGCGCTTGATGCTCGAAAAGGCGGAACATCGATTCGCGAGTTTCGGTTGGTGGAATTTCCTGCTCACCAAAGTCGTAGACGGCACCTACGGGTAGCCGATCGACGTTCGCGCAGTGCATATAGATCACGTCATAGTCTTCTAGAGTCGCGAGTTCTGCCGCCAGTGACCCACCTTCGTCGTCTACAAGCGGGGTCGTGTAAAGAGGATGAAGGGAATAGGAAGGTCGCATCTCGCAAAGCCTCGCCCGCTTCTGCACATCGACCAGGTAGGTCCGAAAGATCGCACCTCCAGCGCGACGCACAATATCCGCGGCCCAATACTCCGTTTCGTTGAGCACAATCGCCTTACAGTGGATACGTTGCATGTTGATTCTCCTAAAGTTGGTATTCGTGACACTCAGGAGATGCCGCACGCGAGAACAGAAAAAGAAAAACCCCGCAGCTCATGTGCCGCGGGGTCGATGGATGTTAGAGGTCGACCAGAGTCGCGCTCAATTCCTTAGAGAAGGATTTTTCGATTTCTCGAACGATGAACGACGCACGTTCTCCTTTCGTGCCATCGAGAAGTGCTGCCACCGACTTGCAGTAGTGCTCCATCTGCGTTTGCAGGCTTCCGAGCGCACTGCGACGACAACGTTCCACCGCCAAGTCCTCAACGAAGGGGACAAACAACTCGTCCTCTACGACATGGACCGCCATAGCGATATGCAGCGAACTGAACATCGATCCAGCAGGCTCAACGCGCCCCACCATGATCAGCGTTACGCCCGTCTTGAGTCTAACTTTCCAGGCCGCGCTTGCGGCCGGCGTTGCACGGTTGGTGATCTCATTCGGAACTTCGAGCAGATGACTGGCTGAGGATACCCGTTCGCTCTTCATCAGATCGCCGACAACAAAGTTCTTGTTGGTAACTTCAACGGTGACATCGAAACACGCTACATCAGGGAACAGCGGCACCATGTCACGTGGCTGGAGGGTCGTTGGCGTGAGGTCAAGATCGGACATCAATTGTTGAAGGGTTTCGAGTTGCATTCTTTCAGATCTCCAGTACCAGAACCTCGTTGTTAGCCCCGCCAACCGAGACAGCCTTTTCAATCACGGTCTGAACAAGCGGCGCCCATTCGCCGACGAAAGAATCTTCGCCGAGGTATTGCACTGCTCCCTCGATCACTCCTTCTCGGCGCATGTTCTCAATGGCTTCGAGCGGAGCCTCCGATGCTGCCAGATTTGCAATGACCTCGATCGGCGAGCTGCCGTGCGACACCTCGATCGAGAAGATCTGCCCATCATCCTTGCGGATCAAAATCGACTGCTTTCCTTTCGCGTATGCGAAATACTCCAGCCCGGCAGGCCTCCGCAAACGCCCGACCAGAACGCTTCCATTTGACCCTACCAGCAGGTCCTTGCTGCTCATCATCTGGATCTCTCCTGTAGTTGACCAATACGGTGTGGAGATGCCTCACACCGACCATGAAGAAAATCCACCCGCGTGTGACACATCTCATCGGGCACGTTCAACTTACTGGAGATTGATATGAAAATCGTAGTGACAGGGCCTCGTGAGCGAGGAAGTACACCGCCTGACGCGGTTGTCGTAGACACCACCAGCAGATCCGCAACTTCCTGGTCTCGAGCGTTCTCGCCGTTCTATCTTGGGCCCGCGGATCTGTACGACGGCCATGTCGCGCGGACAGTGGAAAACGGTTGGCAATACGCCAAGGTGTACGCCGATCAGTTGGGTGCCGACGGGAACCCGAACGAAGCATACTGGGCATGGGCGAAGGCGGGCTGGGGCAAGATGCGAGCGGACCGATACCCGCGAGGTAAAGGCGCCAAACCGGTCTTTTGCTGGTGGAACGGGACGAAGCTGGGCTACATCGAAGCACGGCTGAAGGTCTACTTCCCGCTCTATCGCGACGCTGTGCGACAAACCGAAGCATTCAATCAATTGGTCAGGCTCGCCCGGGATCGTACGATTGTTCTGTGGGACTTCGATGGGTTCGACCATCAAACGATCGGACTGAGCCTAGCGAACGTGTTGCTGGACGATTCTCGGCCCATGGGCCATGCGTTCGTCCTGAAGGCAATGTTGCTGTACGGTCCCGACGTTACGCCTGAGATGGTTCTCGCCGATTCACGCCAGCAACGGAAAGCATCTCCGCAATTCCAGCTACTCTAACTACCCCGCCCCGTGCCGATTTCCGGCCCGGGGTTTTTTTATGCTTCTCACCCTTGCTCCTCAGACGACCGACTTGCTTTTGACAGCGGAAGAACATGACAATGCAGCCTAACGCGCCAATTTCGGGCGCGCTTCAAAGGGCATGCCGTCGACCAGCCATTGACTGAATCATGGCGATCGCACAAACGCAGTGCGATTAAGATCGGTATAGGACTATTCCAAGCGATTTCGACAACACGGGACAAAGAGTGAGCAGGCAGCGAGTCAACGCGCGGGATTTTGCAGCGAGCGGCCAGCATGATCACGTCGCGACACTTCAATCGGGCCTTCATTTCCGCGGCATCTATGTACTCCGCGAAAAACCCGAGCTCGCGACCGTCGAGGGTGAGCCGTGCTTCTCGTTCTGGATAGCCGACCTCACGGGAAGGATGCGATGCACGATCCCAACCTACAAAGTAGTGTGGCATGACTCTCCAGAGTTTCATTCCCAACGGCTCTTGATCGAAGCGTACGCAGAAGGAGAAGGCGCGTATCTGGTCGGCCGAGTCAAACAGATGGAACCGGTAGAGATGGACTGGTAGGTCGGAACCATCAGATTCCCGGGCGTGCCCCGGTTGATTCATTTTGACAAAAAAAAAGAGATCCCCGAGGGGGATCTCCTGTGGCGTCATCAGTAGTCGCCAAGTGCATCGACGGCAGCCAGATTCAGCGAGCTGCGCGCCACCGTAGCGAGCGTCTTTACCTGCAACGCCGCTGCGCACATCCCGCGCTCCAGGACAGCTTCGGCCAAAGCCAGAAGCGCCAGCGCGGGCTCAAATTCGTGCACAACACCCTGGCTGTCTTCAAACTCCAAGGTCATATCTTCGTCCGACGAAACACCGGCACCATGGCTCAGACCTTCAAGAGCAAAAGGTGCCTCGGAGAGCACTAGTCCAAAATACTCCGCGTACGCGCGAAGGGCATCGAAGCTGCTGAGGGCGTGTTTGCCCCCAAACGCTCCGAATGACAACGCCGGCAAGAGCGAAGTCACCTTCTCGATTACTTGATCGATGGCTTCCGCCTCAGGCAACAAATCGTGCTCGGCAGACAGCATAACGCCGTCGACGGGCAAACCTGTGCGCGCATCAAGGACACGCGAGATCGCCAGGTCGCCGCCGTCATCAGCGTAGCGCCGGTCAGCCAGAACTCGAATCATCGCCTCAAAAGAGGAGCCCGCTTGTACGGTATTGGAATAGGCCTCGCCGCTCGGGTATGTCCCGACGATGGTGAGATCACGAACGACAGCTTGTGCAGTGTGGTTTTGGATAGCAGTGACCATGTACTTCTCCGTGTGATTTTGAGTTGGGGCTTCGGCGCCTGACCGCCTTATGTGAGGTAATGCGTAACACCAAAACATAAGGAGAAAACGTGGTGGCGCGGCCCCTTCGGATCGGCACCAAACTCGGGGTGCGAGCCCCGTCGAAATAAGAGTCACGCGGGAAAGAGAAAACCCGCCGTCTTTCGATCGGCGGGTCATGGATTGCAGGTTGATAGATTACGTGCGCGGAACTACCGAACGTTGTTACGCCAGCGCGGAAAACAGATCCGGTTCCTGAGAATGCAGCATAACGGTGACCCCTTGCTGGATGCGGCGCAGATAGCTCACCATATCCGTGGTTTTTGCCCGAAGTTCTTCTCCAAGAACACGCGCAAATTCCACCCAGCAGTGCTTCGCCGTTCCGTTGCCCAGAGCCGTGTGCGCATGCGTGTTCGACGCCAGCGAGTTGACCAGCCTCGGATCGTGACCCTTCAGCCTCGCGTGTTCTTCAGGCATCGGCAGCCGCGTTTTCGAAGGATCTTCGGGATGCTTGAACCGAGGGTCTTCGATGCGCTGTTTCCAGCATCCAGCTGACAAGGACGACGTGCGGTTGTCGGCGTCGTTTGCAACGCGCATGTGCCATCCGTTTGCGGCCTTGTGCTCGGATGACAGATGAGCGCCTTTTTCATACTCCGCCGGATCGATCAGTTCTTCAGGCATACGGATATCGCCAACCGTCCTGGTGGAGGGACCCGATTTTCGCATGCCATCAAAACTGATATCGATACCCGCGGGATACGCCAACAGCGCCATCCGTACGCGTCGCTCGATGTCACCGAAGTCGTTGGAGTTCAAACCGCAGTACTTCCCTTGCTCGTCGGTATCCCCGACCAAAGCGGTCTGATAACCCTGCTCGCTCAACACACGGCATAACATGCTGTAGGACACTGTGTCAGTCCATGCGAGCACGTTCTCGACTAGCACTAGCGGCGGAAATTCCAGTTGCTGAATCGCCATGACCGCGTTCAAGACCTGATGGCCGGCGACGGGATGCATTTCTGGAAGGTCACGGGTTTGCAGGTTTAAGCGTGACGCCCCCTTGCAAGGCAAACCTATCGTCAGCAGCGTCGTTCCCGGGATACGTATGCCGGACGCGATGAACTGCTCGATTCCACCCGCGAAGGATTTGGTCTTGCGCGTGCTGGCCGGATTGTCGGTGAGTAGACAATCGATCGCTTCGTCCCATGAATCATTCGCGAAGATCGTCGTGCTCTCGAGCCCGGCGTCGGCAAAGCCTTCGTGAAGCGCCGCTTCCAGCGTCCCTATCCCCGCGTACAAACCTACGGTCTTGATCTGTCCCGCCTGGACGGCGTCGAGCAATCGCTGAATACGGTCGCAGTTTCGTGCAACGCTCGGCAAATGCAGAAAGACAACACGTCCCGGTAGATATAGGGCGAGCGCGCTCTCCTCACCGCCAAGGTTCTCGTACACTTGCTGAGAGCGCAAGTCAATACGGCCGCCGATCTCAATACTGCCATCTCGCTTGACGAACCGCTTTGGCGAGATGACGTTTGTTCCGGCGTCATCCTTAACGACCTCGATGATGCCCGGAGCGTAGTGCGCAGTGAATCGCGCGCCCGCCGACAAGCCTGACGATCGAAGCTTACTGGTGTTTTCAACATTTAGACGGCTGCGAAGCACCTGTCCGCCAATCCTGAAGTTTTGAAGCGATACCACAGCGGCGTGGGACGCAGACAGGATCAGTTGATTCAGACGTTCGGTATAGCCGCGCTTGCTGATCTGCACATCCTGCATTTTCCGTTCTTCCTGCGGATTCATGGTGAATCTCCTTTGGGTGGGTTAATAGCAGACGGATATGCGGAACGCAGGGCTGTAAGCGCCAGAAGTAGAGAGGGGAAAGTCGGCAGCAGCACCAGGCACGTGCGCCACGGAAGAAAAAAGCCCACCGGCACTCATTGCGGAGTGCACGGCGGGCGGTGTTACGTTGGTCTATTACGCGGTCGGCGATGCTTGCGATCCGCACACCTCTCCGATGAGTTGGGTGCGATTGATCTCCCAGGTGTCGGCGATATGCTGGTTGCCACGATTCGTAAGCAGATCCTCCAGCGATTTAGCAGCGCTTTCGAAGAGCTTTTCTTCAAGCTGGGCGAACTGCTCGTCCGTCAGGGCATCGGTTGCGCCGTCGTTTTCGATTGTGGATGTAACGTCCGCAAGCCCCCAGGCCGACAACACAATTCCCCGGCGTCGGAGTTCCCCAATCAGCACATGATCGTCGAGCGCCATCAGATCCGTCGTGCTGCCGCTAGTGTGAGCATCGGGCGCGTGCTGCTGCTTTTGGCTTTGCTCCGATACCGTGGCGATCGGCGCGACAGAACCCGCCGCTTTCGCATGTATGACTTCCGGTTCGAGCTCGTAACGATGTGCCACCATGGCTATACCTTCCGCGCCGAGCGCCTGCACCGCTTGCCCGAGTGCTTCGTCGTACGCGTCAGTGATACCTTCGTTGTATAGAGCTCGGGTCAACGTGCCCTCCTTGTCGGCCCTGATCAGCACGCCAACGATCGAAGGCAACGCATTGAACGATCCGACCAAGCGGCGCTTGATTGCCTCCTGTTCCGCCGGAGAATCTCCCGGCTGGAACATCTCGGCAATCTTGCGCCCGCGATCATCCGTGATGAATCGGCCGGATGGCGTCAGCATCATGGGCTTCTCAACAGGCTGCTCCTGCGCTTGAGGCTGAAAAACCGACTTGATGCATTTTTCCCCGTCCGGCACCTTCAACCCGAACCGGACCACATCCGAACTACCGGCTGCCACAAGCGCTTGGATCGCGCGGATCGCTACCGGATCGCCTCGGTCGGCCATCGTCTGCACATGCGTTGCGACCGCTTCGTCGTTCTCAAAAACAGCAGCTTCATCACAACGTTGCAACTGGAGTTCCAGACTGTTGCCCAGCGATTCAAACAGTCCCCAGCCTCCAGCGTCCGCTACTGCCGAGTCTTCTTTCGTCCACTTATATTCCTTCAGAGCTGTTTTCGTGTTCATGTCAAGTATCCTTATCGGGTTGGGTAGGCAGTCCGATATGCAAAACACGACTCTGCAACACGGTTGGAGGTAGGAGGGCTTCGTCGAACAATGAGAAGGCAAACCGGCTAGGCCAATGAAAAACGCCCGCGAGGCACCTTCGGAAAGGCGCACTGCGGGCGTGGGTGGTTGATGGCTACTGGCAGGCAGATAGGTTGCGTCGAAGCTGCTCCATGGCCGCGTCGTTCACCAGTTCGGCAGGCACATCGACATCTTCGCCAAGCTTGCTCGCGACGTAACTACGCATCGCGGCGATGAGTGCGGTTTCGCCGTACTGCCGGCCGTCGCGCTTACCGTCTGGCCATGCTTCGTACGCAGGAAGCCCATCAAGCAAGATCGGACAAAGGTGCGGACGCTCGCGATCGAGGATTGGCCCGCCTTGTGCCCAACTGTTTGAAGGCGTGTAGTTTCTCCCGATCTTGGCCATCATGCCTTTTGGCGCGTTGTCCCATATCCAGTACCCGGCTTCCGATCCGCTCTTGAAACCCATCGGGTCGTGAGTAATCGGCAAACCTTCGCACTTAGCTACCGCCCAATCGAGGGTCTGCCCGGTCAAATCTCGAACCTTGACGGACGTGGTTTTTGCATGCGAATCCGGCATCGGTAGTCTCCTGGTTGGTTAGCGCGTCTTGGCGTAGTCGACCAACTGGTCGTCCAAGCCCATTTCGCTGACGAAGTCCTTCAGGACATCCAGTTCCGTGTCATTTCCCCAACCCTTGCGATCGACAACGTCCGAGAACGTCTCGCCCGCGGCTGGCGGGTAGATCGCCTTCAAGATCTCGCGGGCATTATCAGACTCCAGCTTGCTGAGCTTGCTTTTCGCGGCAGCAAAGATTCCATGCACGCGCGTGGGTTGCGAGCACGGCAACGCTTGATGCATGGCGTCCACGGCAGCCGGCCCGCCGTCGATTGCACAGAGGACGTTTTCGTTGCCGCAGCCGTCTGTATCACGGTCGACGACGAGGATCTCCGCGCCTTGCATGTCCGACAAAACTTCACGGATCGCGCCGCCTTCGATGATGATTGCGACTTTCATATACCTCTCCTTGGGTGGTTGAACGAGCGAAAGGTTATGTCGCACAGGAAAAGCGAAACCCCCGGGAGACCCGGGGGTTGCAGGTACAGCCATTTACAGTCCAGCGATCAGGTCATTTATAAAAACGTCGATCTTTTCGCCGTGCAATTTCATGACGGCAGCCCGATTGGCCGGGTTGTCTTCAGCCTTCACCGAGATGTAGCCATCATCCTGTGCGCCCGGCGTGGTTTGCTTCTCCAGCCAGCAGATCTTGCCCCGCGCCGCGCGTTTCAGGACCGAAACGGTCTTCTTTGCGTCGGCGATCGCACCAGCGACGCTTGCTATCGTCTCCTCGTCTCGCGGTAGCGGTCCGACCTTCGCAGCCTCAATTTCTGCTGCGAAGTCCCTGCCGATATCATTCGGGCTCTTGCATTGGCGCGAAAACTCGAGATGCTCGGTGACTCGCGTTCGAATAAAGGTCGCGACCTCGGGCACAGCATAGAGCTTGTCGACGAACGGCCGCATCGCAACCACACGTTGATCCAAGGTGTCTCCGGCCAGCAAGACGCGGATCTGGTCCGCACCGCCACGCCCCTCATTGCTCGCTTCGAAGATTTGCGTTTTGCCGAGAACAAGGATCGTGCTCCAGCAGATCCCGTTTCGCGTTTCCATCGACTGATCCTTGGACAATCGGAAGCCGGCAGCCGTGATTCCCTTGTAAAGCGCGATAGATGCCTTGATGTTCATGTGCGATTTCTCCATAGGTTGAGTTGGTCTTGCCTGTCGGTATGAATCTCAACCGGACATACGCAACGAAAGAAAAAGCCCCGGTATCTGTCGATACGCGGGGCCAGGTTCTTTGGTCTTCAGTAAGGCGACCGGGCGAGCGGCGCCCGTTTCGATTTCAGGGATGCGCGATCCGAACACCGATCATGTTGCCTGACGCGACCTCTAGAGCATATGCCTCCGAGAAGTTGCCTTGATCGTCGAAGCGCACGTGGAACGTTGCCTTATGCGAATCAACGTCCGGCTCGTCCTCGGGATACTCGAGATAGGCAATCTTGGTGAAATCCCGTGCATCGCCCGTTTCCCACAGATCGTGACCATGCACCATGACCCCAGTGCCGAAGTCGTACGCCTCAAACTGCGACTGTGCAACCTCGCGTTTGGCGTCGAGGTCCTTCGCCGGGGTCTTCGCGGGCTCACAAGCATCAACTGCGCTAACGAGGTCCGTGCCGTTGAACTCCTCCAACATCGCGGAAACGACGCTCCAAGCCGACGAGCAACGAGGGTTCTTGCTACTCCGAACAGACTCGCCGGAGAATTTGAAACCCCAAGCCTTCAACAGCACACGCGCCATGCGTTCTGCACCGTCGACAACCTCCTGGTCGGACAAACCAATGTCCGCCGGGAGAGCGCCCCGCGGCTTCACAGCACTACAGACTTCTATCGGGCCGAATTCGAGGTCGGTGGCCAACCGCGCCGCATCCTGGTCACCCCCCTCTTTGTCCTCCAGCGTCGAATGGGCGTCAGCAATGCCCACGTCGAGCAGGGTTTGAACCGCCGCGCCAATGCTGTCCGGCGAGACAGCGCTTTCCGTACAAATCCGCACCTGTAACACAAACGAACGACGCTGCGACAGATTCTGATGTTCCTGATTGCTCATGGGATAACTCCGTGTTTGAGTGTTGACTAGCGATCGGATATGAGCAACGCCAGTTGATACACAAGTCGCACGGCGCACGGTTCGTCTTCCAGTCGCTTGCCAACCAGCAGTACCGCACAAGGGGAGAAATAAAAAAGCCCACCAGACGGATGTCTGATGGGCTGTGGTTAGTTGGATCGCGTCACATCGGGATGTTGGTGATCGAGCGAGCTTCGTCGATCAGCCGCATGAGCGTCTGGTGGGAGTCTTCGAGATCGTCGGAGTTCCGATTTTCCGGGAACTGCTTTCCGTCAACGATTTCCCCCCATTTTGAAAACCGGGCGATTTGCTGGGCGAGAGACAAAGCCTTCGTCATCGCCTGGCTTTTCGCGGTAGCTACTGCGCGCTCCAGCAACTCGTCGACGAACTCCGACATCGTCAACTCTTCCACGTCCTCGTCCGCGCCACCGCCGAAATACACCTCCGAAATGGGGTTTCCTTCGTTCAGCTCCCAGTCACCGCACTCCTGAGCGTCCGACAGCATGTCATCTGGGTCATCGCTGACCGAGTAGACGGTGCACGACAGCGTGGCATCACCCGTCGTAACCAGACCGCGAAACACGGTATCCGATTCCTCGACGATGGACACAACCTCCTCGGCCGAACGTGGGTTGAGCGCAGCCAAGAGTTCAAACTTGGGGATGAGTCCATGCTCGTCCAGCCGTCGGTATGCGTCGCCAGCCATGCTGAACTTGCGGCCATCCTCGAACTCGAGATCGTAGACTTCGGTGTGAGCATCTCCATCGCGACCGGCGTCCCACAGCACGCCCGAAGTCTTCACCTCACCTCGCACGATCTCGCCACGGTAGCTGCCCGAAAAGCCAGCCGCGTCGGTAAGGGTGCTTTTAAACTTGATCATGATGCATATCTCCTTGCGTCGTTGGAAAAGGAAGGCGCTTGCGTTCGCCTCGTTCTCCGTGATGGTTCACATGGATATGCAATGTCGCTCTCGGGCAAAACAAAAAAACAAAAAGCCCGCCAGGTTCACGAAGGAAGATCTGGCGGGCATGGTTACAGAGGGTCCAGCTGAGTGATTTTGACTGATGGGTCAGTTCGCCGCCGTAGTATCAAGACCGAGCGGACCTACGCTGAGACCCGTTTGTGCCTGCGCGGCAGCCGGACATTCCCGAAGTGATTTCCACTCCTCGATGGTCCACAACCGCGGGTCGAACTCCGCATCCGTGATCGGTTCTCCATTCCGGGCAAGCGGCACGACCATACAGCGATCGTGTCGGATCTTTGCGCTGTATCGCTTGCATCCATTCGAGGGGTGCCTGACCTCGTACGTCCCACCGTCACGCAATGCCCACGGATTTTCAGAAATCGTCGAGCTAGCCGCAGAATATAGCCCAACCCCATACTCGATGACGCGAATGTCGGGTAGATGCAAACCGACCAGTTTCTCGAATGCCGCAACCGCCTGCGGTAGCGTGTAACGCACGTAATCCGTAGCACGTTGTTCGAATGGTTCGGTCCTCAACGTCCAGGACTTCCAGCTAAAGTGATAGTCGATCGATACGATCGCGCCAGGGAGTCTGATGCCAGCAATCCGTGATCGATTTGGCGCCATGCGAGCGATTTCCACTTCTCGCACCACGAACAGTGTGGACGGAGCGCTCGCCATGTCCGAATCAGTAACCCGTTCTTGCACTAACATTTGCATACCTGCTCCTGTTTATGTCGTTGAGAAAAAACAAGGCCCTTGCATTTGCCTCGTGCAATGGGAATGAAACACAGCGATGACGAAAAAAGACCCCGGAGCGCTACGCGCCACGGGGTCGGGTGGATGGTTGCTTAAAGCTGGCACATCGGACAGGCAATGTACCGTTCGTCGAGGTCAGACTCGTCAACAGCCTGCGGCTCGTTCGGCACAAACCACATCGAGTTCACCACCTGGCCGGTCTCGCCCCTCACCTTGCGGAGGGCCGCAACCGCACCGAGATGTTGCTCATAGGCCCATGACGTTTCCCGAGCGCCAGCATACTGGTCCGCTTCCTGCCGCATTCCTTCCGCGTGCAGGATACGGGTCGCCCAGCTCATGATGTGCTCCATCTGTCGCATGGATTCGCCTGCATGCCAGGTATAGGTCCCTTCTCCCGAGGGTCCATCGGGGTCGAAGACATCGCCCGGTGCCTGGATGTAGTAGACGGCAAAACGAGCCTTTGCCCTAACCTCGTCGGCGCTGCTGAAGTCAACCGCCTCGTATGTCGACAGCAAATGCTTGTATCTCTCCTGAAGCTGGCGCTTGATGCCCGCTAGCGACGAAGAATACGAGACGACGCGACGATGCCAGATGAACTCGTCACCAACGAGCCCGCTGTCGACAAAAAATTCGGCACCGACGAAGATGCCTTTTTCGGGGAACAACGACAGACTGTCCTTGCGCCCCGCCCGCCCTGCCAGCGAATCTCCCGATGGCAACGGAAGACTCATCCAGTTACCCGCGACTCCGCTCTCCTCGGAAAAGGAGACAGCGACGGGTTGCCTGGACACGTCCTCCTGAGAGAGCTTCTCGTAACTCATCGCGCGTCTGAACTCGATCGGCTTCTCCTGAAGGAGGCCAGCGAGTTCCGAACGACGTTGAAACGGGCAACAACTGCACCCGCTGCGCACACGTCGAGCATAGAACTTCGGGATTCCGATGGTCGATTGAAGGACGTTGAAAACATCTTCGCGCCGCACGCCAAGGTCTACATATGGCATTTCAGTCGAAACCTCATCCATAGTGAAGGCGAGCCTCTGCTCATCAGCACGGATGCCAACAAACATGTATTTCTGCTGGCCTGCATACCTCTTGACCCAATCAGCGAACGGTCGTGCTTTAAAAGCCGAGGTGCACCAACGATCGCGAGGTGATGGGAGAAATCCGCCCCACTCCTCAATCAGTTCGTATAGGCCTTTACCGTTGAAAACCCGCTCGATCTTTTGCTGAAGAAACTCCTCAAGCTTATCGAGTGTCGTATAGATCTCCGGCTCTTCAGCACCGGTATCGGTGAAGACATACACGAAAGACACATGCGGAAACATCGCTCGCAACATGATCGCCAGAGCAGAGCTATCCGCGCCACCACTGAGCGGAACGATATACACGTCGCGTTCGGGATTCCCGGGCAGCTGGTAACAGCCGGGCAACTTCGAACTCAGATGCTTGATTTCGGACATATCCATGATGTGACACTCCTGAGATGAAGGCCTTTGCGATGGCCTGATGAAACGGGATGCATCTCAGCCGAAGTGAAACAACCGATAACGTAACACATACACATACGCCGACAGTATAATAGTTGCATGAACCAGACCCCCGACACGAACGAAGAACAGCGAGGCGAATCCCTCTCGTTTTTCCTGAAGAAAATCAGCACCGTGATCCAACAGCACGCCGATGAGGCATGGGTCGTTGCCGAAATATCTTCGCTTTCCTCGTCACGCGGAGCGGGACATGTCTACCTTGATCTCGTCGAGCACGATGACGCGGGTCAGGAGATCGCGAAGGTGCGTGCGAACATGTGGGCAGGAGCAAAGCAGGCGGTCCTCGGCAAGTTCGAGGCGGAGACCGGGTCAAAGCTCGAGGCCGGAATGAAGGTGCTGCTGCGCGTCGCTCCCACGTTCCACATCCAGTTTGGCCTCGCGGTGATCGTCAAGGATATTGAGCCGTCCTTCACGGTTGGTGACATGCAGCGCAAACTCGCTAAGATCAGGGCTGATCTGGCTGCCTCTGGCGTGATCGACTGGAACCGAAATCGCAATGTGCCGGGCGAGTTCGCTCGGATCGCCGTGATATCGCCGCAAGACGCTGCGGGGCTCGGGGATTTCAAGTCGCAAGCGGACATCCTCGAGGATGCGGGACTTTGCTCTTTTGAGTACTTCCACGCCCGCTTTCAAGGAAAGGGCGCTCCCGACGAGATCGTGTCTGCAATGCGGGCGGCCCTTATCCGTAACAGAGACGCAGCCCAAGGGCGACACTACGACGCCTTGGTCATTATTCGGGGCGGTGGGTCGGCCGCCGATCTCGCTCATCTCAACGATTTCGCCATCGCGAACGCAATCTGCCGTACGCCTTTGCCTGTGATGGTTGGCATCGGACACGAGCGTGACTCGGTGATACTCGACGAAGTCGCGTGCTATTCGGCGCATACGCCATCGAAGCTCATCGCCTACATCACTTCGATCATTTTCAATAATGCGCAGGCCGCCATGCGCGACTGGCAGTTCATCACAGCCTTTGCCATGCGTTCTGTTGCGGTCGCCCAAGAAGCGACCGAAGCACAGATCCAGGCTGTCAAGGTCGGCGGGCAGAAGTGGCTTGAGCTGGCCGAAGTTCGGTCGCTGTCGCACATCGAGATGGTCACCGCCACGGCAAAGGCATCGCTTGTGCATGCGGAGCAGCGGATCTCATCGTCGCTCGAGACTATCTGCATGTCCGCGAATCACCTACTCGATACCGCGAAACGCGAGGCACAGAATGCCTTCGCTACCGTGATCGGTATGGGGCCAAAGCGAACACTTGAGCGCGGTTTCGTCATCACACGCCATGCTGGCAAGGCGGTCAGCCGTATGGAACAAGCAAGATCGCTATCTGATCTTGAGCTCGAATTTTCGGACGGACGGATCGCGGTTTCGATCGTCTCAGATGTCACCAACCCTTGAAAAACTAGATTCCGATGACTACTCCAACCACCCACTCCGGAACTCCCGAAGCCACATCGTTCAAGGAAGCATACGCAAAACTGAAGCAAACGGCCGAAACCATGCGGTCACAGCAGGAACCGGACATTGACGCCTTGGTTCCAATGGTCGATTCGGCTGTCGCCAACTATGCAATCTGCACGCAACGAATCGAGGCCGTACGTCTGTTGCTCAACCAGAAGCTCGGTGTGGAGGGCAAATGATACCCCTTCATTTCATGCTGATCGACGGTAACTCTGTCGGATACGCGAATCAGTACAGCCACACTCTGACCTCACAAGGGATGCAGGTCCAAGCCATTAGCGGAACTCTGCGGTCGATCTCGAGGCGCATCCGAGAATATCCAGATTTCTTTCCCATCGTCCTTTGGGATGGCCGGGCGCAGTGGCGATTCGACCTTTGCGCTGACTATAAGAGCAACCGTCTAAAGAGCGAGTCGTCCCGTGCCGCTCGTGCCGCGTACGAAAAACAGCAGCCATACTTGCGCATCATGGCCGAGAAACTGGGCTTGACCCAGATCGTGGCGCCGTGCGCCGAAGCCGATGACGTCGGGTACCAACTCGCCCTGATCCTGATTTCGATGGGTCACAAAGTTTTGTTTGTGACCAGCGACACAGAGTGGCTGCAAGGCTATCAGGAGGGGCTGAGCTGGCTTGATCCGAAGACAGACAAGTTCATCGCCACTGCGAGCGATATGGAAGCGCACGTAGGAACCAGCGACCCTCGCGCCTATATAGAGGCTAAGGCGCTTGCGGGTGATACGTCTGACACAATCGCTGGCGTACCGCGAATCGGCATCACCACTGCCTTGAAGGTCTTTGCGCAATTCGGTGGTTCAATGGAAGCATTCTACGCACACGCAGAGGCTGGCAAAGTTGATCTCAAGAAAAAGACGCTCAACTCGCTGGCATCCGTTGAAGGCCGCGCGATTTTTGCCCGCAACATGAAGCTGATGGATCTGGCTGCGGCGCCCAAACTCACCGAGTCCGAGATTGTCGTCTCGCGCGAGCCTGTGGACCATATCGTGTTCACCGACTGGGCCGAGCATTTCTCCTTCAGCTCGATTCTCAAGAACGTCGGGGAGTTCATCTCGCCGTTCGAGCGCAGCACCGATCACCTCGGATTTGGGGAGATGCAACGGGCAGTTGCCGCGCTGTCGGCCCGATCTTAACGCGTAGAGATAAAATCACGTCTAACGCACTCGCCGTCGCTTTGCCGGCAGGGTTGGATCGCCGGAGCATTACCTGGAGCCGTGATATGAACGCCTTGGACAAGGTCTTTGAACAAATTGTCAAACTGCCCACCATTCCTCAGGTGGTGCTTGAGCTCGTGGAGATGACCCGAGATGACAATGTCGAACTCACGGATGTGATCGAAAAGGTTCGTCAAGATCAGGCCCTGTCGGCGAAGGTCATCAGGGTGGCAAATTCCAGCTTCTATGGGGAACGGGGTCGTATCTCGAGCGTCGAGCGGGCCATCAAGATTGTGGGGCTCCACACGCTCCGTACCACTGTTATCACTACAGGTGTCATGGCCGCCTTCCCCCGCGTGAAAGGCATGGAAATGGGCCAATATTGGCGCCACGGCCTTACAAGCGCGTACATGGCCCTTGAACTAGCAAGGCTCAACGGGACGGTCGATGTGGAGGAAGCCTTCACCGCCGGTTTGATGCTGGGTTTGGGCGTGCTTCTCATACATCTTCAAATGCCCGACGAGGCGCAGATTATCGGAGAATCTGTAAGCCCGTTGGATCTGGCGAGCCGACTTGAGGTGGAACGCGAGGTGTTAGGATTTACCCATAATGAGGTTTCGGCCGAGTTGCTTGCCCGCTGGCGATTTCCGAAGAGCATATGCGAGGCTATCCTGTATTATTCAAAATCAATGCACGGCAGTCTGCTTTGTAAAATAATATTCGTGTCTGCGGCTTATGCTTGGACCAGAATCTCCGGTCTTGGAACACGGAGTTTAATGTCTTCGCTTGATAAGAAAATGATCAACGAGCTTGGGCTGACTGGGGAATGGGTGGAAGGCCGCGGGGAAATGATAGCCAAGTCGGTCGATTCGATCGTGATTTCGGGGTAAAGGTATTGCCAGTGCAAACAGGACTTCGCCTGTATCAGGCAATAATCGATCAGTCTCAGACGCTCGACATCGAATTCGAAGTCGCGGCTTCTGCGTGCGAACTTAGTGCAGACCTCCTCATGAGTTGCTTTGGGGAGCCAACGCGTGAGAAACCTCATGATCTGTACGAAATCCTGACTCGGAAGCGAATCAACGCAATCTCGAAATTTCTTGATTGCTCGGGGTTCCGTGTTTTTCTGCTCGCCGATGTTTTCAAATGGCATGACTACCGGCTCATATCGTCATCCAGCGTATTCGTAGTAGACAAATCACAGATAGAAGGGAAAGCGAACGAGGCAGCCAGTTACCTTCGCTCGGTCGTTCAAGCAAACATATTCGGCTCGCCTGAATTCATTGTCGAAGAATTCGTTGCAGCGACCTGGTCAAAGACTTTGGCTGAAGCATGTACAAAGGTCGATGTCAGCTATCGCAAACTACTGTCATGGAAAAATCGCGTGACCACGCCAGGCCTCGGCGATTTGAAAGAAGTGCGTCTAATCGCTGAAGCAATGGAAATGGGGACCCCTATCGTGATGGGCTCCCTTGGGCTTCTACAACGTCAAGACTTTCTTCTGCATGAGGAACTGATCGACTTTGAGAAAGAGCTTAACGCAGCTCTGGACGTGGAGATCTGGTAAACCCAGCCTCGGGGAGAACAAACCAGCCTCAGCGGCTCTCCCCTCGCTCCAACCCGTGCTTCTCCTTGAGCCTCCGAACGTAGAGATCAACGGCCTCCTCGACCAACGTCTGTTGGTGAACCTTCTCCCCTCGCGCTACCGTCTCTAAGGCAGCGAGTTTCAGCAGATCCGCCAGCGTACTCTGCTTGAACCGGAATCCACCCGGCACCTTGTTCGGTTTGTCGTCCGTCATGTCGATCGCGTCCATAACACGTATTGATAAGATACTGGCAGTTTGCTACCATCAATCAAAATGCTAGCACCGCTGGCAACGCCAGCATGCCCTCTCAATTCTAGCGTTTCTTGCAAATCCGACGATGGAGACTGGGATGTCCCTGAACACCGAGGCGTTTGCCGCTGATCTTCGCAGGTTGAAGATCCCTCCACCCGACCGCAATACGCTGATGGGCGTCTACGATCTCGAAGGCGACTACATCACGAAGGCGGTGCCGGAATGCGATCGTGACAATGAACGTGCCCTGCACTACCTCCGGGGAATCTTCTTTACGGTCACGCCCACCCTGAAAGAGCGTCTCCAGAGACGGAACATGATGATTCCGTCACTCAAGGTACTTGTGGAGATTGGGAAACGGGAGGGGCCCCAGTTCGCCCGTCGTCTTAAGCAATGGGATGAGGCTGGCGAGGACGGGGA
This sequence comes from Caballeronia grimmiae, assembly GCF_022879615.1. Classification (NCBI taxonomy): domain Bacteria; kingdom Pseudomonadati; phylum Pseudomonadota; class Betaproteobacteria; order Burkholderiales; family Burkholderiaceae; genus Caballeronia; species Caballeronia grimmiae. The sequence goes on along the minus strand of NZ_CP084275.1, from coordinate 236,490 downwards.
CGATTCGAGATACGTCCGCCTCACGATGGCGAAATTTCTTCAGCAGGAGGCGGAGGAAAGCAACGGCACGAGCCGGCCGCAACAATCCCCAAATCAGCGTCAGGGAAATGGGCAAGCGCACGAGCGCCAGCAGCGACACGGACCTCGAACGCCCGCCGCCCAAGATGGGAGCGCGTCCGCGCCCGCACCAGATCGACGCCAGCAAACGCAGCAATCGTCTAGACCCAGCAGCAATCAAAGCGGCCAAAATCGTCCTCCCCCGCCGCCACAACAGCGCCAACAGCCCCCCGAGGCGACCCGCGGCCAGCGGCAGCCGGATGATCGAGACGATTCCCCTGCGCCCCCAGGCGAAGACGTGCCGCAGCAGCAAGAGAAGGACTACCTGAGTCAGCATATCTACGGTGGCAAGGCCGCGGCATGCTTCTCGGCGGACACCACGCGATCAGGAACGGCTACCGTCCGAATCGAGGCGGCGGAATCCAAAGGTCAACGTCAATATGACTGGAAGGACAAGGTATCGATTCAGCTATCGAGCCGGGAGCTTCCGTTGGTCCTCGCCACGATGATGCAGTGGTTACCCCTGTTTGAAGGTAAGGGGCACGGCGCCAACAACGAGAAGTGGTTCGCACTCGAGAATCAGGCAGGCAAGCTGTACTTGTCGGTGAACTGCAAGGGGAAAAACGTTCGCGGCGTCCCGATCATGGCCGGTGATGCGTATTCAATCTGCACCCTGATCATGCGCCAGATGCTGAAGAACGATCCGTTCCTGAGTTCAGAAGCTCTCCTTATGATCGTCAAGAAACAGGGCGAGCTGCATCTGGGGGGCCAACGAGGCACTGCCGGCAACGCGGAGGGAAATCGTAGGCCTGCGCGTGAGCAAGCCTACGCGAACTGATCCACCGATCAGGTGGATGCGGCGGCACCTGCGGTAAGGCTGCCCGTCTCAAGCGCAAACTGGAGCAGTTCTTCCGCGCTCGGCTCCGGTACGTTTTTCTTGAAGATCAGGTCTATGACGGTCGTCTCGACCAGTTTGGTGATCCCCTTGCTGCTGTATTGCTTCCACGCAATGGCGATCTTCCGTAGGTCGTCTTCAACACCGGCGACGATCTCGGCCTGCTTCTCGTCGGTCTGCACGACAAACGTGGCGCGGATCTCCTCTAGCTTCGCCTTTTTCCATGCATCTTTGACGGTGCTCAACGCCTGTTTTGCATCGTGCTTCGCCGGCAGCTTCTCCAGTGGCCGAGGAAGAGCCTGCGTTGCCGGTTGCGCAGTACGGCGCGGTGACTTCGCATAGTTGCCTTCAACGGCGCTCATGAAGAACGCTTTGGGGCTCGTGACAGGATCGTCCTTTTTTTTAAGTCGTTTGTCAGTGTAGTCGGCCTGAGCGAGCAGATACTCCTCGTCATAGCTTAGGGCAACTGATGAGACCTCATCGTCCTGGAGGCCAAACGCGCGTAGACGCTTAATCAGTTCCTCACTGACCATAGCCGGTAGAGAATCCAGTGGCAACTGCGGCTGTTCTTGGTCCTCGAGAACGAACCAGAGTTCGTCCATCTTCCGGCCTTGTTTCGACAGATGCGGAATTACCTTGAATCGAGATTCATGTGCATTGACTTGGTCAAGTGCGCGAACCAGCATCTTGTTAAAGTCGCGGAACTGCGCATGCGGCTCCTTCTGCCCGGAGAGAATGACGCTCCACGTTGTCCAATGTTCACGGAACGTCCTGCGGTTGGGGGACCCCCAGTATCGCGTAGTTATCTCCCACAGGGTAAGCGCGGAGTGACTTGTGAAGACATTCTGCATCCTCATGTCGATCCGGTTGTAGATCTCCGGATCGAGGACACGTTTGGCGAGCTCTGAGGGAAACGAAAACTTTATAGACTGGCCGTCGTCAGAGATATAGACCTCGGCAATCATGTTTGCGACGCCCCATCCGCTGCGACCGCTCTTGGAGTCGCCCCTGAAGTCAAACTCTGCACGGATCGAGGCGACTTCACGCGCCATCTGCTTGAGGTAGTCCCTGCTGTTGGGAGTGTTCTGCCCGCACAGGGATGCGAACTCAGCGACCGATACCTCGAAGGTGACTTCGTCGCCTTTCCTGTTCTTCTGCGCGATGTGGACCATCGCGTTGTATGCTTTGCGTTGGAGATATGTGATCTCGCCATTGGACGACATGTTGCGGATGATGATCGTCTCCGGCGCCTTACGCAGTTCCACCCGAGTTTCAGCTTCTTCGTCCCTCACGACCACCATCTTCGATCGCGAACTCTCTGTCCGACCCACGACAGCACGCTTGCGACGTTGCCGGCGAGTTTTCACTTGCGAGGTGCTCTCCCCGTCAAGGTCGGTCGCCTCGGGCGATTCGCTGAGTGCGAGGTCAGTTTGTGCTGTCATCGAAATGTGCCACGTATCTGTGCTTGCGGCACATTACGGTTAACCGAGGGAAGTGTCAACGTAAACTCGGTTCCAAGCTTCGTGCGAAATGTGCCACGTTTAGTCGATGGTGTATTTCTAAGGCTGAACGCGAGGGGGCGGTTGGAAGGTTCGGCTTTTTCAAAGTACAACAACTTGTTGTGTATATTTTTGAAAAAACATTGAAGTAAACATTACGCACCGAAATTGTTACGCAAAATCAAATAGATAGGACCATCCTCGGTGCCATGCCCAGGTGGTGATGTGCCGAAGTTAGTCGTGAACGTGCCATGATTAGTGATCTAGGGTGCCGTGTGTAGAGATCTGTGCCGCGCTTAGTAAGCCGTGGTGCCACGTTTAGGTAGATGTGCCAACGTTAGAGTTGGCCGCAACTAAACATGGCACATTTACTTCGGAGCCTTATCTGGTAAGGCTTTGTTGGGACCGCAGTGTTGTGGACAAGTAGCGACATGCATACTAAGCGCGGCACATTTGGCACTATAGAAGGCACCGATACCTGTCCCAGACTCCGCTGATTCGCTGAAAACCGGCGATTTCACCGTGGCAGCGGGCTTCTCCAGGTCGTACAGACACTAAGCATGGCACTTTCCCCCTGTTGGGCCGCCGCGACTAATCACGGCACATTTGGTCGCTGTGTGGGGCGTGTCAGCCCGTGGTCGTGCAATGCCCCCCCACTAAAGACGGCACATTTCGCGACTCACTGGGGTGTTGGCTGTCGTCGGGAGGGCCGCTAGTCCCGAAAACCGACTAGCCGTGGCACAATTCGCGCGATCCTAGTCGCCGCTAGATTCCGGTAACACGGACAAACAATACAAACGGATTTAGTTTTTTCACCGTGAAAACGAGAATGACCGACCGCGCAAGAGATATGCGTTCTACCCGTTGTTTCACGGTGAAAACTTAATGACAGATAGCCAGACTCTGCTTGCAAACGCAACTAGGCGGTGGGCTGAGGCAATCTAAACGTGGCACATTTCCGCCTTTCAGTCCTGTCGACTTCCCCTTGAAGCCTTGGCGTCAACAGGACCACGGCTACTAACCATGGCACATTTCGGCCTGCACAGCGTTCCTTCAAACGCTGCCGGGCGCCCCCGCGGGATGTTTTTTGTCGTTTTCCCGTCTGCGCGCGGCCCTTGGAGCAAATCGTACAGAACGTACTAACGATGGCACATTTCGTCTAATCCCAATAGAAACAAGGGCTTGCTTCGGGTGTGTGAGAGCCTCGGTGCGGGCCCGAAACGGTCCGCCTACTAAACGTGGCACATTTGCCGGCTCGGCATTCACGCGCTTCGAGTTCGGAGCACCAAACGTGGCACATTTGCTGGTGCGAGACAGCGAGGCGGCCAGCCTGCCACTCTAACCGTGGCACATTTGAGTTCTTGTTTTGGGTGTCTGCCGAGGTCGGCCTGACTAACCATGGCACAATTCGCAGGCGCGGCCTTGCAAACAGGGGGAACGCCCGTCATCGAAGCTTTTCTGTCGGCCCAATCTGGTCAGGACGTACTAAAGATGGCACATCTGCTTACGCCATCGTCGCGAAGAGGAAATGCGTCAATCAATCAGTTTTTGCTACTGAGCTCGATGAGTTCGCCTGAGGTCATCGGACGACCGAAGTAGAAGCCTTGCAGATACTCGCAGCCGTAGAGAACAAGCTTGTCTGCCTGCTCTTGCGTTTCAACCCCTTCCGCGATGAGTTTCAGGTCCAGACTCTTTGCCATCGCGATGATGGCGCGGGTGAGATTCTGCGTCTGCTCATCATGCTCGAGATCTCGTACAAACGCGCGATCGATCTTGATTGTGTTTAACGGAAATTTCGTAAGGTAGCTGAGCGACGAGTAACCGGTGCCGAAATCGTCGAGCGAGAGGCCAACGCCAATTTCTCGGAGTGCGCTAATAGTCTCAAGCGCGGTTTCGTCGTCTGAAATTAGGACTCGCTCGGTGATCTCGAGTTCAAGCAGATGAGCGGGCAGTTTCGATGTCTCGAGGGCGGCGAACACGGAATCGACGAAAGTTGGATCATCGAACTGCTTGGCGCTTACGTTCACGCTCACAGTGATAGGGCTGGTTAACTCCCGCGACCACTTTGCGGCATTCATGCATGCCTCTTGCAGAACCCAGTCTCCGATTTGTGCGATCGACCCGTTCTCTTCCGCGACCGGGATGAACTTGTCCGGCGGGACGTGGCCGAGATCTTGCGAATGCCACCTTGCAAGCGCTTCGGCTTTGACGATTTCATGCGTGACAGGATCGATGATCGGTTGATAGAGGACGCTGATCTCATTACGTGCGAGTGCGGATCGAATCCGCGCGTCGATGCGGAGCATGTCGTGCACCCGCGCGTTCATGTCGTGATCGAAAAAACAAAACGCGCTCCGACCAGCTGATTTCGCTTCATACATCGCAGTATCAGCGTGCTGGAGAAGTATGTCCGGTTCGGTGCCGTCACCAGGGAAGACCGAGACCCCTACCGACGCGCCTACGGAGATAGACCGGGCGGCCACCTCAAAGGGTGCTGCAAATGCTTCGACGATGCTTTCGGCGACAATCCGGCACTCCATCGGGTCAGTGAAGTCGGACATCAGGAGCACGAATTCGTCACCGCCAAATCTAGCAACCGTGTGTCCAGGACGCAACAGGCCAGAGAGCCTCTGTGCCGCGGCGATCAGCAGTTGGTCGCCGAATGGATGCCCGAGGGTGTCGTTTACACGCTTGAAATGGTCGAGATCGATAAACATGACCGCGCACCTCGTCCCGTCTCGCTTTGAACGGTGGAGGGCATTCGAAAGACGGTCAATGTACAGCCTGCGGTTCGGAAGTCCTGTTATTTCATCAAAGGTGGCCTGCTTAACAAGTCGGGCCTCGTATTGTCGACGGGTCGTTACGTCTCGCATCTGGCACAGGACGTGGGATTGGCCGGAAATGTCCACCGCGCTGAAGGTGTACTCAATCGGAAGCACGGAGTCGTGTGTTGCTGTTTCTATTTCTAGCGACAACGGGGCACCGTGGGAATTCAACACGCGGTTGTTAACTTCCGTGACCATCTGCTTCGTCGTGTGGGCAAGCAGATCAACGACGTTTTTGCCAATCAGCGAACGTGTGTCCCCCGCACCAAACAGCAGGCCGAATTTCCTGTTCGCTACTACGATTTGTCCGTCTCGGTCGCGTACATATACAGCGTCGGTTAGCTCCTGAAGCACGCGATCAAACCGTTGCTCACTTTCTTCGACAGCGGCCGTGCGTCGAGAAAGTTGCCTGAGTTGACGGTGGATGATGACGAGGAGTAAGACCACAACGGCGAGTGACAGATAGGCAATAAGGATAAACCGGACTGCATCTGCCTGCCAGCGAGCTCGTATCTCTTGCTCGTTCATGCCGGTGATAATCGCAAGGGGGTAGCCGGCGACCCGCTCGTAGGCCATCAAGCGCTTCACGCCGTCAATGGAGCTGGTCGCGGTCACGAAGCCGGACACGTGTGTGGAGATTTCTCTGTGTACGGCGTCGCCACCGTAGCTTTTGAGATTCTTCATCGAGCCGGGGTCGGGGAAGCGAGCAATGAGCTTGCCCTCAAGAGACATGACGGAGACGAACACGCCCGTCTTGCGGATCGCTTCTTTTCCGACGAACGCAACGTTCGATACGGTCAGGGGTGTTATAACGGCGCCAATCAATTGTCCGGAGCCGTCAAGGACGCGCTTGGTTGCATACACCCCGATAGAACCATCCACGTCGGAGCGAACTGGTCCCAACAAAATGATTCGATCGGTGTGAGCGGTACGAGCAGCACCGATCGCGATTTTGCCGATGGTGAATGACCACGGGACCGGGTCGGGTCCGGTATGGAGGACCGGCGCCCCGGCAGTGTCGACGACGACTAAAGAGGACACAGGGGTGCCGATCTGAGTACTCTGAACGGCGGCCAGGGTCTGGGCAGCGTCTGGGCCGGACTGCGGTGCGCGAAGACCAGGACGCGCCGAGATTCCCGCGGCCGACAACACGTCGGAGACCGAGTCCATGTAGTCCTTCAACTGCGAGGCAGCGGCCGACGACAAAACCTTCAGGTCGCGCTGAACTTCATCTTGTGTGTCCGCGCGTGCGTCATAGATCTCGTAGATGACAAAGCTGAAGACCAGCGCAGCAATCGCCGCTCCCACGTACACGAGAGGCAGGAAGACCCCTCGCGTGTTCTTCGATCCTTTACCGCCCCAGCGAACCATAGCCGTATTCACTCCACTGGCCTTCAGAACTGGTCGTGCGGTGAAGGCCGAATCCGAAAACAAGAAAATTAATTATACGTGTTATGTATAAAAACACGCAATTTCAGGGGAGTCCAACGGGCTGTGTGTCGGCAAGTGCGTTTGCTGTAAGCGCGCGGCCAAACAGCGGACCGGTCGCGTGGTTGACACCCATATTCGACAGCATCGAAGCTGTCTCGTCACTTTCGACTCCGGTGGCTATCACACATATTTCGCCTGCGGCCGCGGCGGCAGTGAGAGCCGTCATGAATGCAAACGCGTCGTCCTGTTCAACTGCCGCATTGATGATGGAATGGTCCACGATGACGCCATCGAGGCCAAGCGATAACAGTTCGGTCAGAGATGCGAGCCCGACCCCGAAATCACCGAGGTAGGTGGTGAAGCCTGCCTTCTGAAGTTGGCGAATGGTTGCTCGAGCGTGGTCAAGTTTCTTCTTTGGGAACAATTCTGAGACGAAGATACCGACGCGAGCGGTCGGTGAAGCGCTCCAATTCATTGACGAAAACATATGGACGAGCTCGCCCGAGAGAAAACAGTCTTGCTGTACCGGGATGAGCAGTTGTGGCACACCTCGCCCCGAAGCGATCGTCGCGATGTCTTGCTGTACCGCCGTGAGGACGCTCGTATCGGCCAATCGGCAGAGGTTGGCCTCTTCGATGATTGAGAGGAATCGGTCCAGGGGCGCGTTGCGCTCCGCCATCCGAATGTGCGGAGAAACGAGTGCGCCGATCACGTTGCCCGTCTCGAGCTCAATAAGCGGATCGTACAATGCGTAGACATGGCCGTTCTTGATTGCTTCACTGACCGTATCTGCCTGGCTCTGGAACCGAACGAGTTGACGGCGGACCGCGTCGTTGGCAAATCTATACGGCCTCACGTCGGTAGAAGACGCGGCGGCATTCGCAGAAGCCAGTAAAGTATCGTCAGTGGTTCCGTCAAACGGGAAAAGTGCAATGCCAACTCGACTAGCAACTTGCACTTTGCTATTGCCCAAGTGTAGTGGCGCTTCATAGGCAGCGATAATTCTCTGAGCAACGCGCGCCATATCCACAGGTTCGACGATGTTTCGCAACAGGATAAAGAAGCGTCCCAATCCGTCGGATGCCAACGAATCTGAGTCGCGAGTGATTGTTAGCAGGCGGTCGGCGGCGAGAGACTGAACGCTTTCCGAGAGCGGCAAACCGGCGGCGAGATCGACATGCACCGCGAGGACCGCATGACATGCATCGGTATCCTTTGCCGAATTAAACAATTCTGCGAGGCGACCGCTGAAGGTGACGACGTTAGACAGGTGGGTGACAGGATCAACCGTCGCGGCGTCGATCAGGCGGGCCTCATGAACCTTCTGTTCGGTTGCGTCGTGGATGGTCACTACGACACCGTCCTTTTGGACGCGTCCTGTGAGGAACGCCTTGATCTCAGAATCGACCATTCTGCCGGTATCAGCCAAGAGACGGCCATCCCAATGCATTCCAGCGGGACAAACAGTTGTCTGTTTCGAGACCAAGGCTGCAAACATATCGCGTGCCACTGGAGGCAAAAGCGATTGAAGCTGCTTCCCGCTTAGTCCAAGCCCGGTCGTGTCACCTAGCAGGGAGAGAGCGCGATGGTTTGCGAATCGAATCCGGCCGTTGAGGTCGGTGGAGATCACCCCATCCCCCAACTTCGAAAGAATCTCGATAAACGTGGCTTCGCCCTTCTCTGCCCGGTTGGCGAGATCAATCAGACGGTCTACCTGACGAAGGACAAAGAACACAAGAATCCAGATCAATATCAGACCGGCCGCAGTCAACCCGGCGATGTAGAACGCCGTCCTGATCCAGCGGGCATCGACAACAGAATCATCGATAGAGACATGTAGTAGTAGCGGGGCTCCGCCCACTTGCCGGACGATCTTTTGCACTGGAGCATTGGCGAATATAGCGGTGGCAGGCTCGTCCGAAACGCCTCGCCCCCATGCATCGACAGCCTCCTGACCGAAGGCTAGCAGGTCGATCCCGTCGGTTGAAGAAGCAATCAAAGGCCGACCGGCAGCCGTGATAAGAGCAACCTTGACACCTTTGTCGTTGATGACCGCGCTCACCGTCTTTTCAAAAGGCGAAAAGTCAATCCAGCTCGTTGCTATCCAGCGAGATCGTCCTGAGCGATTCAGGAGGGCCTGTGAGGCGGAGACATGTCCTGGAGAAGCTGGCGTTGGCCCTTCAAACACCAAACCCTCCGACACGAGTGACGCCAGTGCCGGGGCATATGGCGGCGAGTCCAAGGGCTTTTCGGACGCGTCAAAGAGGAAGTTGCTGGCAGCATCGTAGAGGAAGAGATTGTCTACTGACGACTGTAGGGCGATCGCGCGCACTCGTTGCACAGTCTCATCCTGTGCTTGATGAGCGTCTTCGCTGCGCAGAAGGGTGCGCCCTACTTCGTTAATCACGACGCGCTGGCTTCGTACGATATCCGCAGCCTGTCGTGAAAGGGTTGCCGAATAGACAGAAATGTCGGATCGAGCTTCGCGGTATGCGTCGTTCCGCCGATCGCAAACCTCGTAGCCTGCGATGGATGTCAGGATAAGACTAGACATTAACCCAACGGCAATGATCATCCGCTTGGGCTTCTTCCCACGCACCTTTTTACGTACTTTGCCGTCTTCCACTTCCCGTTTCCCAGCCAGAGTCTTCCCAGCCTTCAAAATTTCGCGATTGGTTGGATTTCTCCACACGTAATTATACGAAGCGGTCCTGCGACGCAATTGCGGGAATAGAGGGCAAAAAAACACCCCACGACGAAAGTCGATGGGGTGTTTTAGGGGGTTAAATGAAGTCGAAGCCGGGAACACCTTCGGACTGGTCGGCCTGCTCGGGTTGACGCTGCCCGTTCTCCTGAGGAGGAGTCGGTACCTGCTCAGGTGCTGCCTGTTCCTGACCCGCGCGGGTGCCGGTCTTCTCGACGAGCGCGATGCTGATGTACGGGCGACCGTCTTTTTGCTTGCGCCAGCCAGATATGCGCATCTCGCGGCCAAGCCCGAAGCTGCCAGCGTAGTCGGGTGAATCGGCGTCCTTCTTCTTCTCCTCCTTGAACATCGTGGCAGGAATGCCGCCGACGGAAAGTGAGTAGTAGTCTTTGCCGTTGTTCTTCGTCCACACCGCGACATCGAGAGTGAGGACATTCTTCTTGTTCTCGTCGAGCGGGATCTTCAGGAAGCCCGTGAGAATCGGGTCGTTGGGCTTGCTCTTATCGTGATTCGGAAAAAGAGCACCTTCTCCCGACTTGATTACGATTGCGACCGACATGGTTGAATCTCCAGAAAGGTTGGTGAGTGCCGAGACAAACTTGCGGGTTGCCTTGGTGTCCGGATATGGAACACAGCAGAGTGTATTCAGGCACAGCGCGGTTATATACCAATACATAACACGTAGCAATATGGTGTCAGTATCTATATATCGAGTCTGCCCGACCATCTGGAGTTTTCACATTCTTGCAGATACGCAAATCGGCGCCAGCATACCGACCGTGGTGACAAGGTAAAGAAGGTTTTTCACCGTGAAAACTTGATTTCAACGGAGGTGGTGCCCTCTACTTTTGCTAGCGAACGAGATCGTGGCGATATTTTCACGGTGAAAACACTCCTCTGTCGTCCCGCATCTTTTCAATTTTCGCGGTGAAAACGGAACATCCGTCTCCATGCGGTGTTAGTCTGCGCTGCGTGCGACGAACCCGATCGTACGCCGGGCGCAGGACATTGCGTTTTCACGGTGAAAATGCTCGCGAGCACCTTTTCTGGACAGGCGGCTTTTCACCGTGAAAACGTTCGCTCACGACAGACAATGGCGTCGGCGAGCGATCTGGGCGGCCGTGGCAGATCGGGCAATGAGCAATCAGCAATGGGTAATGAGCAATGCGCAATGCGCAATGCTCATTGCGTTGTGCTCATTGGTCGTCGCATCCCATATCAGCGCATTCGCGACGAATGCGCCGAAGGAAGCTGCTATGGTTCGCGGCGGCGACTGGGCAATAACATCTCGCGTGGCGGGTTTGATCTTGCGAGCGAGCTCGTACCGCGTTTGACCTACGTGTGTGTGAGCGATCTGTCGGCCGTGCGCTCGCGGTCGCTGCCGAACGCGTTTTCACGGTGAAAACTTCGGCGCAACGTGCGCGCCGTCTCGTCGGCCGTTGCGGAAGTGCTGGATTTCATTTTTCACGGTGAAAACTCTGGAGCATGTCACCGCCGAAAAAAAACCCGCCTCGGGCGGGTTTTCACGGTGAAAAGTGAGAGCTACTCGGATGTGGGCGTCAGGTCGACCAAGTCGGCGCCAGTAAGCATCTTCTCGATGGCCTTCAGAAGCGTCTCCGGGTTCACATCCTTAGGGCATTGAAGGATTAGCTTTCGTCCGTCCACCTTGACCTCGGCAACCGACTTGCCGCCGATATGCAGACTGCGAGGCGCGAGCACGACGCTCGGATTCTTCATCCGCCGCACCTCCGTCTTGAGCCAATTGAGCGCGCTCTCTTGCGACAGCTTGGTCTTCTCGATCTTCGACACCGCCTCGATAACCTGAGGCCGGTAACCCTGCTCGGCAAACGATACCAAATCGGCAACGACCTTCGTACCGACCAAGAGAGGATTGACCGTGAGCATCTCAACGACTTCGGACGGGAGCTTGAAGTAAGCGAGGCAACGGCTGACGGTGGCCATGCTTCGTCCGACGCGTCGCGCGAGTTCGCGCTGGTTTTCGACTACCTTGTCGTCGAGCAGCCTCTTGTAACTGCGCCCTCGCTCAAAGTCAGCCAGATCCTCGCGAGCGTCGTTATCCGTTGTGGCCATGATCGCGGCGTCTGCATCACTGAGCTCGCGCACGAATGCGGCGATCGTGGGAAGGCGCAACAATTTATGGGCGAGCAGCCGGCGCTCACCGGCGATCAATTCATATCGCCCGTCAGATTTAAGGCGAACGATGACTGGATTGTTTAAGCCGGAGTCGGAGATCGTATCTGCGAGAGAGGCGAGGGCCTCCTCATCGAAGATGATCCGTGGCTGATATGGGGACGGATCAATCATCTCCAGCGCCAGCAGTACCGCCGCATTTAAGGCCTTGGGAGCCACGTCAGGTGTGGTCGCACGGCCTACTCCCTTCGCTTGGGGCCGAGCGGGGGACACGGAGGTAGCGTGGGGCGCCGCGCTCTGCGGAGCGTCGGAACGTTCCAGCGCCGAGCCGTTCACGGCAGGGGAGGGCATCGTGGGCGCGGGCGTCGCAGCACCGGCAGCGCCATCGACCGCGATACCCTTTTCCCGAAGGATCTCGGACATTGAGCGATCAATGTTCGTGGGCGGGAGTTCGGCTACTCTGACGCCCTGGATATGCTTAGGCTGATCTTCGCCGTTGCTGCCTGGCTGCGGATCATAACCTAGCCTTCGAGACTGCTTCATTTCGTGCCCTCCGTAAACGCGCGAATTCTCGCGACAAACTCATCAAACACGTCGCGCATTGCACCGAGAGAATTGTCGGTTCCTGGGCGCCACATAGACAAAGGAATTCCTTCATCGAGACTCTTGGAATAGTCCTCGGAATAGAACAGCCGGCTCTCAGTCACTTTGCCCGGGAACAATGCGACGAGCTGCGACAGATTGCGCTCGATTCGGGGACGGTTTTTTACGTACATTGTCGGGATAGCGACAATTTCAGGCGCTCGCTTGAAGTCTTTTGCGAACTCGTTCAGCTTGTAGGCCAGACGAGAAAGGGCGCGATACGAAAATTTGTCCATGCGGATGGGACAAATCAGAAAGTCCGCTGCGACCATCGAATTGCGCGAGAGCAGAGAGCCGGCCGGCGCATTATCGATGATGATCACGTCATACCCCGAAAGGTCGCAGTGGGGGATCTCCCCTGCGCGAGCCTGTTCAAAGAACAATGAGTAGCGGAAGTCCGAACCGTTGGCGCTGCGTAGCGCAGCGTCCATGTCATCCAGCGAGTCCTCGGCCGGAATCAGGTGGGGGCCAAGCTCCCCGAACGGCTTCTTGATCACTTCGTCCAACGTCATCGGTTGATAAAAGTTGCCGATGCGCATCAGGTTGCCAATGTGTCCGGAGATACCACGATCCGCCGGCACGCCCAATTCGATCAGTTCCTCGGCCGTCAAGTCGGGATCGTATCCGAGCATGGTCGACGCGTCGGCTTGCTGGTCGTTATCGATCACCAGCACCTTCAGACCCATGTATGCGAACTGGATCGCGAAGTCGCACGTGGTGGTTGTTTTGCCAGTGCCGCCTTTCGGAACGAAGTTGGCGACGGTGATAGGCCGGGAGAACGCCTTGGTGCTTTTATTATCGCGACGAATGCGTGCGATCTGGAAGATATCTGCAAGGGAGTAGCTGCGGACCTCGACTGAGCCGCGTGAGACCCGGGAGATCTTCAGTTGGTTGTCGCGTTCAATGATCTTGAGGGTCTGCGGGCTAATCCGCAACGCGTCTGCCGCGAACTGGGGAGGAAAAGACAGACTGGCAAAATCTGTATACGCATCTACTTCGAGTTCAGTGACCGTCATGGGCAACCCTATAAGCACGAACCGGGTGAAAAATCAATTCCGGCAGATTCTAGGCGCTAGACGGTAGAGGAGCAAGGGAAAACGGGGATCGCTATATAGTTTTCGCCATAAAAGCGACGTTTTACCGTATAGCCATCAGCTTTAGAGGACGCGGAGTTCGTATCCTGTCCCGTAGGGTATTCTGGGCGTCGCGTTGGGCAAGGGCATAAACACCTACGGTTTCGCTGCTTGCGTCCTTCATTTTTTTTACTAAGGTGAGTAGAAATCGTCCCAAAATGGGGAGTTTTTAATGGACATCTTTGCGGACTCGCAGGCGGGCTCAATCAAGGCCCCGCCGGGAACAGGGGCTGCGCAAATAGTGCGGAGATTGCGGAACGGATTCGGAGCTGCCCTAGTCGGCGCGCTGATCACGAACCTGATTCTCAGGCATATAGACATTCCGCAGGAATTTTGGGCCGAAGTGCGGATCGCCTACTGGTGCATACTGGGGATCTGTTTCGCCGTAGGCTTCCTCCTCCTGTATCAGAGGGGAAATTAAATGGGCTTGCTCGGCGACAAGCAGGTCGAGTTCATCGAAGGCATCATCTTTCATGCGGATTTCGTCGACACGGTATCGCTGATTGTCGCCGTTGCCTTCGTTATCATCGCCCGGAGAAGGCGACGGCGTTTTAGGGCTGCAACCGACACTGGGTTCTGGTCCATGACTACCGGGACAGATTTCGTCACGGGTGGGGGACTGTTTCCGCTTCTCGCCCTGGCGGCGTCCTTTTTCTCAGAGCGGCTGCTAACAAATCTTGTCCATCACGACCATATCGTTTTGCCGTTGGCCGGGATATCTTCTTTTTTTGCCATTGTGCACATGGCGCTGCACGAGACGGGGCCAGTCAAAACGGGAGCTGCCGAACAAGTTGGTTAGGTCCGACGACGGCGCATTCGTGAACGAAAATTACGTCGTCGCAGTTCTTCCAGTGGCATTTCGTGAAACATCGCGCGTACGCTGTCGATTCCTTGAAACATGTTGATGCACGGGCGTCTAAGCCGGATTTGCACAGAATGTTTCACGGTGACATTTGTTTTTCCGCGTAGAAAAATGGCTCAACTGCGAGGCAAGTAGGCCCGCGTGACAACTCTTCGAATCGGCGTAACAAACGATACGTAATATGTAGCGACTTCCAAAACAATTACTTGCGTGCGGTAAAAGCATCTGCCATTTGACGCGCTCGCTTGACCTCGTCACTGTGAAGGTAAATCGAAGTCGTCGATACCGACGCATGGCGGAGGTTGTCACGTACGGCTGTCAATTCCGCTCCGCGACTTAATGCGTGTGTGGCGTGCGTATGCCTCATCCAGTGCGGGCTGGCTCGACGCAGTTTGTCAGCGAGTGGCGCGCGATCCGCCTCGATCGCTTGGGCGGCGAGCAGGAAGAACCGGCGCATGACCATCCACAGTCGAACGCTACTGATCGCTGAGCCAGTGTCTGCTTCCAGGCTCCCGATGATCGGTGTTTCCGGGTGCCAGCGAACGGGCACGACTGGAAGACCTCGTTCGGACAAGTAGCGAGCCAGAGCATCCCATGCTAGCGGGGGCACGACGACCCTTGCCAGCTTATTTCCTTTGCCCCTTACACGGAGCCAATGATCGCCACGTGCGTCCGTTTCCATTTGGCCGAGCGTCGAACCAACCAATTCGCTCGCGCGCAATCCAGTCGAATAGCCGAAGTCGAGCAGGAAGCGCAGACGCTGCGCGGCGGGTGCCGTCCAGCCGTTCGACCATTCGAGCCCATCGGCGATGGTTCGAACGAGCGCCCATTCTCCTTCCGTGAGGGCGCGTGAAGCATCAAGCGTCACTGCGCCGCCACCTCGTGCTTTCACCCCGGAAAACGGATTGGCGAGGACATAGCGCTGCTCGACGAGCCAGCGAAACAGCGCGCCCACGATCGACAGTGCATGCGAGACCGAGCGGGCGGAGAGATTACCGTTGAACGGTCGCCAGTCAGGGGAGCTGCGTGGACGGACCGGACCGATCCAGCGCTCACGCGGCGTCGGGTGCCGTAGAAACGTGCGGTAAGCGATCGCGTCCTCGGTCGTGAGAGACGAAAGCGCGCGGCCACGTTCGACAATCGACCACAGGATAAGTCGCTCGGCTTCCTTCCTGTAGGTCCGCTGTGTTGACGGCGACTCGTGCAAGGCGAGCCAGGTCTGGACTGCTGCGTAGTCGTTCGACGCGTCGAGCGTGCAGGTTGCGCGTGGCGCCCGGAACTTGCCTTCGGAGCCGTCAACCTCATGCGGCAGCCTGATGGCTTCCCACGGCACTATGTCGTTGTGCTGGCTCGCTGCGATAAGTGCACGAGCTCTGTCCGTCAAAGCGGGCCAGGCAGCAAAGAACGCCTCTATTGAATGTGCGCTCGCTGCGCCCAACCCAGACACTGCCTTCCACCATTGACGACGGCGCGGGATTCGGACAGTCAGGTCGGCGAGTGTCTCGATCCCGTGAGCGCGAAGTACCCGCACGACTCGAGGCGCGAACCATCGCGCAACATCGTCGGCGATTCCGGGTTCGGGCGGGCGCGCTGTTCGGAGCGCCTCAATCGCCAGCGCGACGGCTTTAGCATGTTGGTCGCGAGTATGCGCCGGATGAACAAGCAGTTCGACAAGGTCGTCGCGTTGCGCAGCCTCAGCGATGGCCACGAGTCTTCGCCTTATCTGGCCCAGCACACCACGGGCCGATCTCCCTTCACCGAGCGCTAATGGTAGATAGCGAAGCACAGCCTCCCGCGTGGACAGGCCGGCATACCAGGCGCGCAGCGCGGCAAGCTCGTCGGCACCGGGAAAATCTCCGGGCACTTCATCGCTGGATTGCAGCGGCAGGGTGTGACGCGTTTTCATCATCATGAGTTTAGCGCAAAAATGGAGCCATTAAGATAAGAAGAGTTATCCTAATAGCTGCGTTTTGTGTTGCGAAAGCGTCGAACATGATCCTCGCGGGTGCAGGCTTACCGCAGGCAAGGAACGTTTGATCTTATGGAGTGCGACTTCTGATCGCAAGTACAATGGCGATGCTCCATTCAAGCGGCTTCTCCACCAGTGCCAGCTACAAGCGCTGAGGATGAAATGGTCGCATGAATAGGGGCGCGCGCAAGTCTTCGAATCCAGGAAGAAAGATGTACACGGCCAACCAGTGACGTCACCATTTCCATAACGTCGAGTAGCAATTCTGTACCTCAGTGAGAAAGCTGCAAGGGTGCAACCAGCCCCACCCATGCGGCTCTGGCAGTGGTGTTTGGCCACATTGATGCCACACGCCACGCCAACTCTTGCTGTCACGGATAGTCACACTGACGTATGGATCACGCGGCTAAAGCTGCGGATGAATCTTGCAGTAAGAGCGAGTCACGGTCGCTTGCGCCCGACGGAGAACTCCGACAGCCGTTTGGTCGGCTAGGCCTCTTTGCGCCGAGAGACTAAAATCGAGTTGCGTTCTGGGGCCACGCTTCAGCGCGGGGCTAACCCCACGCGGCCTGCGGAAGAAAACGGGAACGGCACATGAACATCACAGTCGACGTCATCATTTATCCAGGGTTTAAGGCGCTGGAAGCAGTAGGCGCACTCAGCGTCTTCAAATATGCCAATGCTCATTTGAAACAGCGCGGTCGCCCGGGCGGGTACGACGTCAAATTGACCTCGATGTCCGTCGGACCGGTCTTGTCGGAAACTGAGATTCCGCTGTTTGCGGAAAAGAAGCTCTCATCTCTCAACGTCCCTCATACTGCAATTATAGTCGGAGCTTGGAACATTGAAGGCGCCGTGAACAACGCGTCCGATATCGTCGAATGGTTCAGAGCGTGTACGTCGCAGTTGCAACGGACCATCGCCCTGTGCTCGGGCGCCTTCTTTCTCGCGCAAGCTGGGATGCTGAACGGAAAACGCGCCACGACACATTGGGCAGTCGCCGATATGCTGCAGTTGAGCTATCCGGCCGTGGAACTGGATTCGGACTGTATCTTCATTCAGCAAGGCAAGGTCTGGACGTCGGCAGGGGTAACAGCGGGGCTCGACTTGGCTCTGGCGGTCGTAGAACAGGACTTTGGTGCGGACATCGCACTAGATGTCGCACGAGACCTGGTCGTGTTCCTGCGACGCGAAGGCGGCCAGTCTCAGTTTAGTGTACATCTTGATTGCAATGCGACTCAGAATGTAAGCATTCGTGACCTGCAGAACTGGATGCTTGGAAATTTGGCTAAGGATCTCGCGATTCCCGAGATGGCCTCTCAAGTTGCAATGAGCGTCCGTAGTTTCAATCGATGCTTTAAGAAGGCAACGGGGACGACTCCAACAGCCTTCCTGTTACATGCTCGAATCGAAGCGGCCAGGCGAATGTTGGAGGCAGGCGACCTACCAGCGAAGACGATAGCCGCAAGTTCGGGATTTAAGACCTACGACGCGATGCGTAAGGCGTTTCAAACGGTGCTTGGCGTGACGCCAATTGCCTATCGTGACCGCTTCGGCGCCACTGCGGGAAGCAGCGCCGAGGGGTAAGGCAGCGAAGGCGTATGCCTACGACATGCTTGTTTATTCCGGCGTGAAGCAGTACACGGCCAGCTTGTTGCCATCGAGATCACGAGCGTATGCAGCGTACGCGTTCGGCGCCCAGCCACGCGGGCCAGCGGCACCTTCGCACTTGCCACCCTGAGCCAAAGCCTGCTCGTGGAACGAGTCAACCGACGCGCGATTGGGTGCTTCGAAGGAAATGGTTACGCCATTGCCTACAGTTGCGGGCTGCCCGTTCGCGGGCTTCAGAACAAAAAACGACGGTGCGCTCTCGCCCCAAATCGAGCCGTTGTTATCGAGGTCGGCAACGCGTTTCAGGCCAATTTCGCCCAGTACGATGTCGTAGAAGGAGCGTGCTTTGTCCAAGTCGTTCGTGCCAACAGTGACGTGAGTGTAGACGGCCATGTTATTCCTTGAAGTCAGTAATACTGGTGAGATGAAACCGCACGAAAAGACGTCGCCACGTCGATTGAGACGCAGCGAGCATCCTTAATAGATGACGACGCTGCGGATGGATTCGCCCTTTTTCATGAGGTCGAAGCCTTCATTAATCTCGTCGAGCTTGAGGTGGTGCGTGATAAGGTCGTCGATGTTAATTTTTCTTTCCATGTACCAGTCGACGATTTTAGGTACATCGGTGCGACCCCGAGCACCACCGAACGCGGAGCCCTTCCATTCGCGACCTGTCACGAGTTGGAACGGGCGGGTGCTGACCTCCTGACCGGCAGCGGCCACACCGATGATGAACGACTGTCCCCATCCCTTGTGCGTGCATTCCAGAGCCTGGCGCATCAGCTCTGTGTTGCCCACGCACTCGAACGAGTAATCGGCGCCGCCGTCGGTAAGCTGGACAATATGGTCCACGACGTTCTTCACCTCCTTTGGGTTGATGAAGTGCGTCATGCCGAACTTCTTTGCGAGTGCGACGCGGCCCGGGTTGATGTCGACGCCAATGATTTTGTCGGCGCCGACCATCTTTGCGCCCTGAATGACATTCAGACCAATGCCACCAAGTCCAAACACGACAACATTCGCTCCGGCCTCTACCTTCGCCGAGAACAAGACCGCGCCGATGCCAGTCGTTACGCCGCAGCCGATATAACAAATCTTGTCGAACGGCGCATCTTCTCGCACTTTGGCAAGCGCGATTTCCGGTACGACGATGTAGTTCGAAAACGTTGACGTCCCCATGTAATGGAAGAGGGGCTTTCCGTCGATGGAAAAGCGCGACGTTGCATCTGGCATCAATCCCTTGCCTTGCGTGGTGCGAATCGCTTGGCAGAGATTGGTCTTGCGCGAGAGACAAAACTTGCACTGACGGCATTCGGGCGTGTATAGAGGAATGACGTGGTCGTCCTTTCTGAGAGTACCAACGCCCGGCCCGACATCGACAACCACGCCAGCACCTTCGTGACCAAGAATCGCGGGGAAGATACCCTCTGGGTCGGCACCCGAGAGAGTGTAGTAGTCGGTGTGGCAGATGCCGGTGGCTTTCACCTCAACGAGCACCTCACCAGCGCGAGGGCCTTCGAGCTCAACTTCTTCAATCGTCAGCGGAGCGCCTGCTTTCCACGCGACAGCGGCTTTCGTTCTCATTGTCAGATCCCATGCAAATGTGTTTGGACATGATGTCTGACCGAGCGACTTGAACCGGTTCAAAAACACGAAATCTGGCCTAAACTCAGTGCAGGTTGGCCAAACAGTCCAATGCCCGCCGTTGGTTGCCCCGGGCCTGTCAGCCATCGGAACAAGCAAACGGGCGCTGCGAGGCCGTCGCTACTGGTCGTTTCAAAAAAGTCTTCGCGACCCGCTTGGTAGGTACGGACTCACAAAGCGATGAGTTAATGCGCCGGCCAGTGGTATCGTCGCCGTCCTCGCGGTGACCTTCCTGTGGGGCGACCAGCATGTGCCTCGGCTCGAAAAGTTCACGTTCTTGAGCAAGGCGGCAGTTTGAGCGTTGTTATGTGCGCAAAACGCTTACTACATTAGCGCAGGCGCCGGCGGGCCCCCGAATGGTTCGATAAAGCTGATAGCGTTCCACAACGCACGCGCTCGTTCGGCTGTTACGCTTGTCCCAGAGTGCTTAAACACGGCCTCCGACCCTGCGAAGTCACGAAAACACGAAGCTTCCCTGGCGTTAGAGAGGGCGCGATATCTCGTCCATGAGCATGTCGGACGGCTGCATTTCGTCATGTTGCGTGAGCTTCAGCACGTGGCTTTGCGCCCGCGTACGCTACTCCCTCTTCTACCTCACCCACAGAGACATAGCCCGCGTCGCGCCGGCACTCATCACTGAAGCCCTAGGGAAAGTCCCACCAAATATTTGTTTTTGTCTCAAGGTGAACCTGCGCTAAGCTGCGCATTAATGAACGTTCATTTGAAGTGAAATCGCTAGGTAGCGGAACACGTCGAACGCTATCCCCTCAATCGTAAGGAAGTGGTGATCTTTTCGAAGGATTGAACATGAGTGACATCCGATCCTCCAGTGCGGAGCTAGGTGAAGCAAATACTATCAATTTCGATAGTTCAGACGGGGAGGCGCATCGTCTGAAAGGGAGAATCGGGTTATTCGAACTCCTATGTACAGTTCTCGCATACTGCGCGCCGGTTGCAGTTGTGTCCGGATATGTGCCATTCGTTATTGTATTCGACGGCATTGGCGCTCCCGCCGTTTACGCCTTGTGCGCAGTACTTCTGCTGCTTTTCACAGTCGGCTTCACGACAATGACGCGATACGTCGCAAAGCCCGGTGCCTTTTACGCTTATGTCACCGCTGGCCTCGGTAAATCGATTGGCTTGGGCGCAGCGTTCCTTGCGATCATCGGTTACTTTCTCGCTAGCTTCTCGGCCCTTCCATTTTTTGGAATTAACCTAAAAATGTTGGTCGCGGATACGCTCGGAGGACCCAACATTTCATGGTATTGGTACGCACTACTTAGCTGGGGGCTGTGCGCGGTGCTTTCGTATCTTCGAATTGATCTTTCCGCAAAAGTTTTGACCGTTGCAATGTCGCTTGAAGTAATCGTCGTACTTCTCTTTGACGGTGCAGTGTTCGCGCATGGCGGTAGCGCGGGAGTTCCTTTTGAACCCTGGACGTTCCATGCTGCCTCTTCCGGGGCAATCGGTGTATCGATGCTGTTTGCGGTCGCTTGTTTTCTCGGTTTCGAGGCGACCGCTGTCTTCCGCGACGAGGTGAAAGACGCAAAAAGGACGGTGCCTTTAGCATCTTATATCGCTGTAATTCTTATTGGCGTCTTCTATGCGATGTCTGCGTGGGCCCTTGTCGCTGCTTTCGGAGTAGATCATGTAGTGGATATTGCGAACAAGGACCCGGCGGGCATGTTTGCGACTGCGATGACTCGTTATGTAAGCAAAGCCGCATCGGATGCTGCACGTTTGTTGGTCGTCACTTCGATTTTTGCTGCTGCCTTGTCCGGTCAAAATATCATTGCTCGGTATCTTTTTAACTTGGGCGCGGATAAGGTTTTGCCCGCCGTACTCGGTAAGGTGCATAACAAGCATCAGTCGCCATTCGTGGCGGCGATCGTTGTAAGTGCGGTCTGGCTGGTTATGCTTATCGGAATTGCTGCTTCGGGTGCAGATCCGGCCGTAACATACGGCTGCGTGGCGGGCGTCGGCGCCTTTGCCATCATGATTTTGATGACTCTAACAAGTGTTGCTGTCGTGATCTTCTTCAGGCGCTCGTCGCATGTACAAGATTCTACCTTGTGGCATACGTTGATTGCTCCTGCTATCGCATCGGTTGGCCTCGCTGCCATCCTTGTTCTCGCGGTAAAGAATTTTTCTCTCCTTATTGGCGGCTCGGATACTCTATCAGAGGTGATGCAAGCGCTTGTTTGGATTACGTTTGTATCAGGCGTTTTGCTTGCACGGCTTTATAAAACGACGAAGCCGAATGTGTATGCACGGATTGGCGGTCAGCAGATTTAGTTTTAAACGCTAAATGGTCAACGAAGTTCAATTGACTTCAAAGTTCAAGAAAAAGGTGATGTGATGACGGACGACCAATTATTGGCAGCAAGCCTAAAGATCGCCATGAGAAAGATGCCTTCGGCGGTATCCCTGATTACCGCTTTAGACGTCGAACAAGGTCGGCCGGTGGGGATGGCTGTTTCGGCGGTCATCCCAGTTGCAATGGATCCACCGTCAATGTTGATCTCGATCAATCATTCAACCAGCCTACATCCTGTGTTAACGCGTCACCGGCGTTTTTGCGTAAACATGCTCACTGATACGCATTCCGACTTAGTGCGACTATTCTCCGACCCTTCACGGCGCGCAGAGCGCTTTTCGGGGAAGGACTGGTCTACTCAGGATGAACTTCCCTTTTTAAGGGATGCCTTGAGCAACATATTCTGTGACGTGGAGGGCAGTACCACGTTTGGCACGCACGAGTTGTTTATCGGGCGCGTTACAGACGTGAAGACAAAGCCGGATAGTCAACCTTTGGGTTGGCTCGAGGGCGAATGCGCGAGGCTGTTGCCGTTGGCAACATTCGCCTGATTTTCAAGACATTTGCCGTGGCACCTCCGAGGTGCGGTGGAAAAAACGGGTATTTAACGAGAGTGCCACGCGAAGGGGAAAGTGTGAATAAGCCAGATTATGCGGTCATAAATGCTGAACTTGAGAGATTGTTCGCTCTAGACGGTGCGACTAAATTCGACGCTGCAGTGCGTTCATCAGCGGCTGGGGAAATTTTCGGCCAGGCAATGTTTCGCGGTCTATACACGTTCGCAAAAAACCGGGAGGAGCGGAGACTGTGGGATGCACTCGCAAAAATCGAAACGGTCACGCTGGAGCAGGTGAGTGCTTATATGAAAAAATATGGCGTGCCACCGCCCGACCGGGAGATATTTGCGCGCGAAGGATACAGAGTTGCAGCCTTGTTCGAAGGGACTTCGGTGGACACTTATTTCGAATGGTTAGAGCCCGAGGTAAAAAAGGCCGTTAAAGGGTTCGCATCTATGCTCGACATGAGTTCCAATCCGAACGATCGGGCACTGGCTGGCCTACTCGTTAAGCACGAAGATGTAATCGCAAAATGCTGTGAATCAATTCGTCGCAATGGAAGCATCAACGATGCTTGCATTGCGCTCGAAGTTGATTTCACGACCATCGAACACTGACCTTCCTAGTGAGGAAAATATGACAGTCCAGAATGAGGTGCCTTACCTGAAATATCAATATCCGACAGACGGTTTTGTCGGAGTTGACACCGACATCTTGTCCAAGGCGACTGCGTTGGTTCCGCTTCTCCGTAAAAATTCGGAGCAGGCAGATCGAGATGGCGTGATCCCGGACGAAAACATCGCAGCCTTGTCCGAGGCTGGGCTGTGGGGTCTTACACGACCAAGTGCCCGGGGCGGTTACCAAACTAATGTCCGGACGACCGTCGAGGTGATTAGGGAGATCGCATCGGGATGTGGATCGACGGCATGGGCGATGATGATATCCACCGTCGAACAATTTGTAGTCTGCTTTCTGAACGGCAATGCACAAGATGATATTTATTCGGTAAGCACGAACCCTCGCTTCTGTGGCACGTTTGCCCCTACTTCAAAAACTCGCCGTGTTGACGGTGGAATTATTGTATCCGGGCGATGGGGTTGGTCTTCCAATAGCGAGCACGCTGATTGGGCTTTCATGGGAATTCCGATCCCGGACGAAAACGGTGGAATCGCAGGCTACGGTCAGGCTTTACTTCCTATGAGCAAGTGTAGAATCGAGCGTACCTGGGATGCAGCGGGCTTGCGTGCCTCTTCGAGCCATCATGTAAGCGCAGAAGAGGTGTTTGTTCCAAACTACATGGTGTTGGACATCATGGCTGCCGCTCAAGGTAACAGGACATCTGCTTATGAAGGTTCGCTTTATCAGTCGGCCTTCACTGCTTCGCTGAACCTGATGACTGCGTCCCCGATGCCAGGCCTTGCGCAACATGCGCTGGACTCTGCTATCAAAAATGTCGGCGAAAAGCCCGTCACGTACACCACCTACACAAAGGGCAAAGACGCGCCGACAATCCAGATTGGCATCGCTCGGGCCAGTTCAAAGATCGATACGGCGCTCATGCATATGCGCGCAGCAGCTGACGGCATTGATAGTGCTGTAACGAGCGGGAAGGAATTGAGTGTCGAAGACTTCGCACGAGTACGTATGGCTACCGGCGTCATGGGTGAGGAGAGCCGAGATGCCGTGGATTTTGTTCTCGATGCATCAGGGGCCGGCGTGTTCTTGCGTTCAAACCAAATCCAACGCGCTTGGAGAGACCTTTCGGTAGCAAGTCGACACGGCTATCTACTTAATACCACCAACGCGCAAATTTATGGTGCGCACCTTCTAGGTGGTACGCAGATCGCGCCGCTTCTTTGAAAGATTGACCCATGGCTTAACTCAACGTAGAGACGAAGAAAAATGTCTGATGAAAATGAAGTTAAAAAGATTATTGAAGAGAAGCATGCTCTCATCGCGGAGGCATTCCGCCGTGAAGATGCATCGATTATCGCAAATCAGGTGTTCAGCGAAGACGGCTGGTGCATCGGTGCCGCTGAAAACAACTTTCACGGTCGAGCTGCGATCGAGAAAGTGTTTAGTTCCTTTGTGACGGCGTACAACTGGACGTCATCGCCAAATGTAACGAAGGTTACAGACGCAATGGCGTGGGATTTGGCAGAAGCATCAATTCGTTCGAAGCACGAAAGCGACAGCCACCACTTCAAGCTTTTATTTGTATGGCAAAAGGTGGGAGAAACCTGGCGCGCGGGAATCCAGATGTATGTCGACGGGAAACTCGGGACACAGAGTCAAGGAAGCTAGGAAAGCGGAGGCTATGGTCGGCAGTTGATCATAGCCTATCTCGTTTTCTTACCACGCTATTGATAATTCTGCTTCGGTTTGCCGTACCGCAAATTGCTGCATCCGATCAAACTGCTTTTTCGACAGCAACTAGAGAGAAGACGATAGAGGCGTGCGGGCGTTGCCGATTGTAGTGACGCTCAATTCAGTCGATGATATCGATTAAGATGGGACGCGCGTTTCGTAGTCCATCGGATCCTTCCGTTCGACCTTTAGAGTCATGGCAAAGCTGTCGATCAACACGTGACCTCAAGCGTTAGCATGAATCGTCATCCGTAAGCGATAGCTAAAGCACACTCGATCGCCAGAGGCATCGGAGAACGGGGTTCAGGCCTGTCTACTTTTTGCCGCAGTTGCCATGCCTAGAAGCGTCCAGTTGGCTGCCCGTTGGTCGAGAGTTCGGCAACAAAGGTCGACAGCCCATTTTCCATAACGCTTTGTTTCGTCGCTGTCTGGCTCCAGGCATAGAATGCGAAACACCTCTGCATATCCGTAGCTGCCACCGACGTCCTCGGGCGGATACATCCGCCCGTCGATCTCGAAGTCATGCAAATGCGAGTCGGTCGACCCCGAGGTGGCTTGCAGGGAATGTGATGCAGCTTGCGCAAGCTGATATTGCCGTCGAGGTGGATCCGTCGCCAGACGGGCGGCTTAATGTCACGGATCCTGCGTGTGAAGGGTGTAGAAGAGTTATGAATAAGGTTCGACGTTGCAAGCCCGGCGAGTTAGCATCAGGCTATAGATCATAGCGCTCGCCTTCGCACCTGCAACGATGTCACTGGAGCAGCCCCACCTATCTGAGAACACGAGGACACTCTTAATTAAGAGGTAGTCTTGTGCCTATCGGTAAGCCTGGTTATGACATGGAATGCGCCGATATTCCGACCCGGCCGGACGCCATCGTCGGCGCACCGCGCAGGGAAAATCTTCACCGTGCTCGAAACGCTGGAATTGGGAGCTTCGGTATCGGCTGTGGCGCGTCGGTATGGCGTCAACGCTAACCAAATGTTCGCGTAGCGCTAGCAATACCAGGAGGGCAGTCTGGCAACGGTCAAGGCAGGTGAATTTGCTGTACCCGCATCTGGAGCTATCCGCCGCTATCAAAGAAATCATGGAACTGCAACGGCTCCTCGGAAAGAAGATGCTGGAGGTGAAAATTCTTAAAGAAGCCGTAGATTGCGGCCGCTCAAAAAACCTGAGTGCGCGCCCGCCCTCGCGCCCGGGGGACGACCGATGAAAACGGTCTGAAGTCGTCGGCGTGCACGCTCTTGTGTGGCGGTGAAGCGGGTGCGGCCGGCTGACTGGCGCAATGGCTGTCGTGCTCGCGCGACCAGGATGCCGGGCAACGCTTCGCCCCTTCGGGGAAACCATTGAATAGCGGTTAGCTAGGTGAGTATTGGTCAATACCGACCAGCGAATGCGTAGTTTCGATCGCGAGTTGATTGAGGAGCCGCTGCCGCCCCCGTTCGTTCGACGCCACTTAATAAAATGGCAGAGTTCATTTTGAAGACAATTAAGTACTATTCTGTGCCTTCACGCATAAGCCTGATAAGCGAACAGCGCTCGCGGATCCGCCTGCGGCTGCGAATGATAAATAAACACCACCCACATAGGGCTTAAAGCGATTGCTACAATGCGGGCGTCGGCGATGATCGTTCGCGGCGAAAAGATGTACGGGTATCTTCCTTCACGCGCAACTTAATGATGCGGATCGGTAACCGTCTTAAGCTAACAAGGCTTCCGGGGCAGACGCGGTCTGCTCGACCGTGACGGCTTTCAAAATACCGCGAAGTGTCGCTTGCCGTTGTTCATGCGGTGATGTGGTCAACGATGCCGCGAAGTCCGGCGTGACTGCCATTGTGTGAAGCGCGAGATCGATAGGGTCGAGGCAGTTTCCTGACAGTGAAAAGGGATTTCCCGCGACCACGGTGGTGAAGCAGTCGATCGCCATTCCGAAACATTCTAAGAAAAGTGGTTCAAGCGTACGAGACTCAAGCGAGCTGACGAGTGCCAGACGATAGCCGTTCTGCGTCAATGATCGAAGTGTGGCGGGGAAGGCTGTGCGCGCCTGCGCAAACGCGTCCCCCGAATCGGATCTTCGATATTGCTCGAGCGCCGCATCAACGATAACAATAACTGCATCGAGACTCATGTTGGCTCTGACCTGTTGTATATGTTAGGTCCGGAGCGGGCAGCCTGCATGCAATTAGGGTGGTATTGCAGGCTTAGCAGGCTGCTCCGATGACGGACCTCAAAGTTAGGAACGCTGTTCGCTATCTGCAGTGAGTTCCTCGATTTCTTTCAGGAAGTCGTCTTTGTAGCTCGTACTCTTTGCAGCGGAACTTTTCTTGACAGACTGCGCGTAGTGGTATTGCTCGTACGGCACTGAGCGCACGGCTGCAATGGGATCTTCGGAATCACGATAGATACCGATCCCAGGCGCGCCGAGCTGATAGCCCATGAGTCGCAAAAGGTCATCTGGCAACGTTTTGGCGATCTCCATAGGAACACTCAGGAACTGATTTTCTTCTTGCTTCACCCAACCAACTGAATAGGTAATATTAATGCCCTTGCGAACGAAATCTTCGGTTGTATTGGGCCCGGCGCCGTGGTAAAGCTTGCCAGAGTAAATAAAAGCATCTCCACGTTTCATCACAACAGGCACCGTGTCTTCAAACTTGTATTTCAGCCCAAGGGGCAGCTTATGACTACCCGGAACGATGCGCGTCGCGCCATTCTCTTCGGTGAAATCCGTCATCGCCCAGATCGTATTGCATTGAATATGATAATCGCCAGGGAATTCGTAGAAGTCCCAGGCTACCTCGTCAACATGCACAGGTTGCGATCGCGCACCCGGACCGACTGACAAAATTTGCGCCTGATTTAGCTGGAATGAGAAAGCATGAGACAGCCACTGTTCAACGCATCCAAGCACAAGCGGATCAGTAACCAGCTTTCGCGCATACGTCGATCGAGCAATCAAGGCTCCCGTGCGGCGCGTGCAAAAGCCATTAAGCTGATCCCGGCCGTAGCAGGTGCGGTCGATCCACGGGTCCATTTCTGCGGCGATCTTGTCCATCAGCGCGTTACCGGCAAGATCCTCGATGATGCAATAACCATCGTCGCGAATCCGCGCCATCACCTCTTCAACGCTGGCAGTACGGGGGAGACGATTCAGTTCCTTCGTTGACATGTCTGGTTCCTATGCGGAGCACACCCGCAGGGGGCGTGTGGATATTCAATAGCCGAGTCGACGGCGATTTCTATTGGGACGAACGAGATACAGCCAACGGCGCATACCCCTTAGCGCGCCAACGTCTGTACACGAGAACTTTATATGAATGAACGCTCATTTCCAAGCCTAAAATAAAGGGGTTTACCCGTTGTTGGCAGTAGGGGGAAACACGGAGTGGCGAACCTCGAATTTAATTTTGACCCAAGGAGAACATGTGGCACACTGCATGTGAACAACTGTTCATTCACATGACGGAGAAACATCATGGCATCGGTTTTAGAAAATGGCAGACTGGCGGGAAAGGTTGCGATCGTTACCGGCGCCGCCGGCGGGATCGGAAGAGCAATTGCTCTGGCGTACGCTCGCGAGGGCGCGCAAGTGATCGCTTCTACGAGCCGCAACATGGACGGCCTCTTTGAGACGAAATCGATGGCAGCAGAGGGAACGATTGAAGCAGTCAACGCTGACTCGTCCAAAGCAGCCGATGTGAAGGAACTCGTCGATTTGGCGGAGCGGAAGTTCGGTAAATTGAACATTCTTTGTTGTAATGCTGGCATTCTTACCGATGCAACTATCGAAGAAACCTCTGAAGAGGATTGGGACCGGACCATCGATGTCAACCTTAAGGGCACGTTTCTCGGCGCTAAGTATGCTATTCCAGCGATGAAACGCGCCGGGGGAGGCTCCATCATCAATCTCGGCTCCGTAAATAGCTTTGTAGGAGAACCGCTTCACGTCGCTTATTGCGCTTCTAAAGGTGGCGTCTTGTTGGTGACAAAATGTATCGCCATTGAATATGCCAAAGACAAGATTCGCGCCAACGCGGTGTGTCCCGGCTGGATTGACACGCCGATGAACACCCAATACATCGAAAACCTCGGCGGGTTGGATGCGGTTGAGAAGATGCTTGAAACGGTGCAGCCTCTCGGAACCGGAAAACCTGAGCAAGTGGCCGCCGCCGCTGTATTCCTCGCGTCAGACGAGTCTAGTCTGATTACCGGAACCTCAATTCTTGTCGACGGTGGGTTGACAGCGCAGTGACGGAGTGGAGCCGTGTGCTGAACCGTCTAGGAAAGGCCCTACTGCATACGGCTTTGAGCAAGCCGAACCTCACTTTGCGTTTACTGAAAATCCTGTATTTGCGCTCGGAAAATGCGGTCTTGATTGCACAGCGATGAGGAAATTATGTCTGGCGACGATTCTCTTACAAAAGTAAAGCAAGAATATGAACTTCGTACTCCGAAGTCTAAGAAGATGTACGAGGAAGCGCAGCGCTTCCTCCCGGGAGGCGTAACGAGATTTACAAATTTTTATGAGCCTTATCCGTTAACGGTCACCAGCGGAGAAGGCTGCTATATGGTTGACGCTGACGGTCATCGCTATATCGACTACGTCTGCAACTATGGATCACTAATCCACGGTCATACTCGCGCGGAAATTATTGAGGTAGTGCAAAAGCGGTTGCGGCACGGAACGGCCATTGCCGCATCAATCCCTGAACACGTGCAGTTCGCCGAGATGCTTTCTTCCCGCATTCCTAGCGCGGAGATGGTTAGATTCTGTAACTCGGGCCTAGAAGCCACGATGTTTGCGCTGCGAGCCGCGCGGGCATACACCGGAAAGACAGGCTTTATCAAGACTCAGGGCGGTTACCACGGACTTCACGACGCCGTCGAATTCTCTGACACTCGCAACGGGCGAGGCGCTCAGCCTAATTCTGCTGGAATGTCGAAGGGAGCCGCCACCGAGGTGTTTGTCGTGCCCTTCAACGATCTCGAGTCGGTTTCGGACGTACTACGCGCGCATGCTGATGTAGTGGGAACCATCATGGTGGAACCGGTGATGGGTGCAGCAGGCATGATCTTACCCAAGCCTAACTATCTCGAAGGCCTGCGACGGCTTGCTGATGAATACGGATGCGTACTCGTGTTCGACGAGATCCAGACTCTTCGAATGAGCCTAGGGGGAGCGCAACAGCTGTATTCGGTCACGCCGGACCTCACCACAATCGCAAAGGTGATCGGCGGTGGTTTTCCTGTAGGGGCAGTCTGCGGCAAGCGAGCCGTTATGCGGATGTTCGACCCACGCAGCGACAACGTCGTAAAGCATGGCGGCACGTTTAGCGGCAATAACATTTCTCTCGCCGCGGGAATGAAGGCGCTTGAGTTGCTCGACACACATGCGATTGAGGAGCTCAATCGCTTAGCATCACGGCTAGAGGCAGGCATTGCCGATGCGTTTAAAAATCTAGACCATCCCGCCTGCGTGACCACCGCAGGTTCGATGTTGCATGTGCACTTCGTCCAGGATCGGCCGACAGAATATGTGGCGCCTGGAACGACCGCGGCAAGACTGTACACAGTGCAGCACCTGGCCTTACTTAACAATGGAATCTTCCTTTCACCTCGAGGGACGATCTATGTATCAACTGCGATGAACGATGACGTAATTGATCATACAATTGAAGGATTCCGTGCCATTGTTCCGGCTATGAACGAGGCGCTACGTGCGTGATGCGACTTTAGATTCATCCAGTCGCGGTTCAGCCCGCCAAAAATAGCGCGGGTCTTGCAGAGTTTGCCGGTCCACGATGCGGCTTCTGCGTTGTGATGCGCTCGTGGCGGCCGAAGGGGCTCGTCATTAGTGTCGTCGCCGCGCATAGGGTGAGATTGTCGCAAAAAAGTTAGGGTGAACACTGACTTTGTTCTCGTTGACTTATCGAACGGACCGCCTAATATGGCATATGAATGAACGTTCATTTAATAACAGGTGCGTAACAACGTTAGCACCGAGCGTTTGTAAATGGATGATTAGATATCTTCTTAGCGGAGCAGTGTCGTATGACCTATCGTATTGCAATTGACACGGGCGGTACGTTCACCGACGTCGTGGTCGCCGATTCAAAGCACAATCTCATTGTGAATAAGGCGCTTACGGACCATAGTCGCGTCTTTAATGGAATCAAAGAGGCATTGGGCGTAACGGCGAAATCGTTAGGCATCACGGTTGATGCACTTATCGCTGAGACGACGATTTTCATCTATGCGACAACCCGGGCTACTAACGCGATCCTCGAAGGAAAAACCGCAAAAACCGCTTTTCTTACGACGAAGGGCTTTAAGGACACCCTCTTGCTTCGAGAGGGGGGGCGGCCGAATGCCTTTGACTTTTCGAAAGACTATCCCGATCCGTACGTGCCTCGTCGGTTCTCTTTCGAGGTCGATGAGCGGATTGATGCAGAGGGCAATGTAGTCAAGCCGCTCGATGACGACCAGGTCAGGTCAGTGCTCGCGAGAATCAAGGCGGCGGGAGTGGAAGCCGTTGGCGTTTCACTTCTGTGGTCGATTGTGAATCCCGAGCACGAGTTGCGCATTGGAAAACTTATTGAGGAGTCGCTTCCCGGCGTTCCGTACACGTTGTCACATGACATCAATCCTGTGATACGGGAATATCGTCGTGCATCCTCAGCCGTGATCGACGCATCTCTTAAGCCGCTGATGCAGCAACATCTACGCAACCTTGAGGAAGACCTTGTCAAGGCAGGGTTTGTAGGCGAGCTATTCACGGCCACGTCTTTCGGTGGCGTCATGCGGGTAGAGGACTTGGTCAATCGGCCCATCTATTCGACTCGAAGCGGTCCTTCGATGGCACCTATCTCAGGAAGGACGTATGGAAGCGCTGAGCTTGGCGCGCGGGACGTGATTATCTGCGATACCGGCGGAACGAGTTTTGACGTTAGCATGGTCCGGGACGGGAACGTCGTGTTTACCGGCGAGACATGGCTGGGGGGGCGATTCATTGGACATTTGACCGGCCTTTCTTCGGTCGATGCTCGTAGTATTGGTGCTGGGGGAGGGTCGATCGCGTGGGTCGACGAGGGAGGTCTGCTTCGTGTAGGTCCCGAGAGCGCAGGTAGTGAACCCGGCCCTGCCGCCTATGGACGCGGTGGAGACCGGCCGACCGTCACGGACGCGGCGACTGTGCTCGGCTATCTCAATCCTGCAAACTTTCTCGGCGGCCGCTTGACGTTGGACGTCGCTGCCGCGCGCCGCGCAGTATCCACGGTAGGGGAGAAACTGAACCTGTCCACCGAAGAAGCCGCCGTCGCAATCATGCGCATCGCAAGCGAACACATGGTTCAGGCCGTGCAGGAAATTACGGTGAACGAGGGTGTTGATCCACGATCGTGCTTGATGGTCGCGGGTGGCGGAGCGGCTGGTCTGAACATCGCAACGATCGTCAAAGAAACCGGCGCTAAGCAAGTGCTCATTCCAAGAACGGCAGGGGGGCTGAGCGCGTGTGGGGCTCAGTTCTCAGACATCATCTCAGAGTTCTCTGCGGCATCGCTTTTCAGCACTCGTGCGCCAGACCTTCGGCAGGTCAATGAAGTATTGGCCGGCTTCGACGCCAAAATTGATGCGGTCGAGAAAGAGCTGGCGAAGAAAGGTATCCACGGAGTGAAGCGTACCTATTACGCAGAAGCAAGGTATGAGGGTCAAGCCTGGGAGCTGGAAGTGCCCTTGAACGGCAGCCGAATTGAGAGCGAGGAACAACTGGGTGCGTTCGTTGAAGATTTTCATGCGACCCATCAGCGAGTATTCGCTGTAGTCGATCGCGGATCGAATGTCGAAGCTGTCTCGTGGAAAGCGCGAATGACAGCAACGGTTGACAAGCCGCAGCTCGTGCCTCAGTCATCCGGCGACGTGGCAACGCCGCGCGATATCCGAAAAGCGCACTTTTTCGACACAGGTACGGTCGACACTCCTTGTTATGACGGTCCTCGCTTGAAGATCGGTACGAGGATTGAAGGCCCTGCAATTATCGAAGAGCCTACGACCACCGTCGTTGTCTACCCGGGGATGGTGGCTAACGTCACTCAATACAAGAACTATCTGATCGATTTGGGAGCATGAGAATGTCCACCGTTAAGAGCAAAGACACATTCGACCCCGCAACGTTGGCAGTCATCTCCAATCGGATAAACGCGATCCTGCGGGAGATGACGAACACGCTGCTTCGCAGCGGTCGTTCGGCGATCCTTACCACCGCACGAGACTTTTCGTGTTCAATTGTGACCGCTGACAATCGTTTGTTGGCGACCGCCGAAGGGTTGCCTGTCCATATCTTTGGTTCTCATTTGCAGACAGAGACGATGTCGGAACTCCACGCCGACCTTGCGCAAGGCGACGCGTTCCTGCACAACGATCCGTACAGTGGCAACACTCACGCTGCCGATCATACGATTCTGGTTCCGGTGTTTATCGGCGGAAAGCACATGTTCACCGCGGTAGCTAAGGCGCACCAGGCTGACATCGGAAACAGTTATCCAACAACGTATATGCCCTACGCCAAGGACATTTACGAGGAGGGCGCGCTCTTCTTCCCGGCGACGCGCATCCAGCGGAACTATGAGGACGTCGCCGACATCATCCGCATGTGTCGACTTCGTATTCGAGTTCCGGATCAATGGTACGGCGATTATCTCGCATGTCTCGGGTCGGCTCGCATTGGGGAAAAAAGGCTGACAGAGCTTGTGGAAAAGTACAGCGCGGACGTGATCGACCGCTTCATTGAGGAATGGTTCTCTTATTCCGAGCGCCGAATGGTGCAGGCGATTAAGAAGCTTCGCAGCGGCACCTACGCAGCAGTCAGTTCTCACGACCCGCTGCCGGGCATCTCTGAGGAGAGTATTCCTGTGAGTGTCACCGCGACTGTTGATGCAGACGAAGGACGGGTGGTGATCGACTTGCGTAATAACCGAGACTGCCTCGCAGCCGGCATCAACCTTTCACGAGCTACCTCCACAAACAGTGCTCTGACGGGACTTTTCAACGTGCTCGACCCCGATATGCCTCATAACCACGGGGCGCTGGCTCGGGTCAAGGTCGCCATTCGGGAAAATTGCATTGTCGGCTATCCAATTCACCCCACATCCTGTTCGATGGCCACGACCAACCTCGCAGACCGAGTGATTAATGCAACGCAGTCCGCTTTGTCCGGAGCCAGCGCGTTCGGACTTGCAGAAGGTGGGGCATCGCTCGCTTCCGGCACCGCCGTCATTGCCGGTAAGGATGCGAGAAAGAACGACACGCCGTATGTCAATCAGCTTGTCGCTACCGCGATGGGCGGAGCCGCATCGGCCGTGAGCGACGGATGGCTTACGATGGGGATTCCTGTGACTGGCGGGCTGCTGCAACGAGACTCGATCGAAGTCGACGAGCAGAAATACCCGATTTTGTTCGATTCGCTTGAAGTCGTACCGGACTCGGGTGGGGCTGGGACTTACCGCGGCGGAGCAAGCACTAGAGTGCAATATGGGCCGAGGTTTCACGACATGAGCGTAGCCGTCTTCGCTGACTCTGCTACCAACCCGGCGCGAGGAGCGCAAGGAGGTGCGGCAGGGCAACGAGCGTACGTCGCTGTCCTCGATTTAAAGTCAGGCAGGGAGGAGGAGATCGCCCCTATCGGCCAGTTGACGGTTGACAACAAGCAGCGGTTGGTTGGTATCGACGCGGGCGGTGGTGGGTTTGGTAATCCAACAGAACGAGACGAAGAACGTGTATTGAAAGACGTTCTGGAGGGCTACGTGTCGATTAAGCAGGCGGCAGACGTGTACGGCGTTGAATTCAGCGGAGACCCTTTTAACGAAAGTTTCAGTATTGACGCTAGTGGCACGCGTTCCCGACGACAACGCATGAAGCAGTAACTATGGAAGGGCTGCGGTCTCTTGCGTGGCGCGCAGTGAACGCGGCTTATCCTAAAGATGACGAGACGTCTTGCAGACGCGCTAAGTAAGACGAGCCCCAAAACCGAAAGGATATCGTTGTCACGGTCTTGAGGCGATTCGCAAGGTAACCTTTGACTTAACGAAAGTGGTGCTTGTTTCTATAACTGACCGGTAGGCGGAATTCTTCGGAGGCGAGCACCTGCAACCGCTGTGCAATGGTTCGTGAACGGATCACTGCAGTCTGGCCATCCAACGAGTTGGGCGCAAAGCTCACTGCCGAAGTCATCAAAACGTTATAGACCGTCCCAATGGTCGATTTGGAGTTGTTCGAATGAGTATTTATCCCGGAGTGGTAGCGAAGACTCTTAACGTTGGCCGCTGTGAAGTGAGTTACTTCGATGGCGGTAGCGATCGGTGCGACGGAGCACCAATTGTACTGATCCACGGTACCGGCGGGAGATGCAGTACTCATTTCTTCACCTTGTATCCGATGCTCGCGTCGCGACATAGGGTTATCGGCATCGATCTGTCTGACGTGGATCCCGATGGTCAAAATGAGCTGACTATCGAAAGTCTTTCGAGTCAGGTGCTCGCCTGTTTGGATAGTGCGTGCGCGAGCAAGCCCGCACTTCTCGTTGGTTATTCTTTAGGTGCTGCAGTTGCCGTTTCAGCCGCTAGTCGAAGCCCTGCCAGCGTAGCGGGGCTTGTGTTAATGAATGGTTGGGCGAAGTCCGACAATTTGCTTCGTCTCAGAATTAGCCAATGGCAAACCTTGCGTGCCAGCGGCAACATGTCTGCTCTCGCGGAAACGATGATTTTGAACGTGTACAGTCGTGCATTCTTATCGGCTCGCTCTTGGACTGATGTCGAGCAGATGTGCGAGGTCTATGCTGTTGGCCCCGGAAGCGATCGCCAGATGGCCTTGAACAAGGTCCTTGACGTATCAAAACACTTAGAAAACGTCGCATGTCCAGCGTTGGTAATTGGCAGCACCTACGACCAGCTGATCCCGCTCTCGTATAGCCAGGAGTTGGCCGGCGGCATCAGGGACGCTGCTTTTGCGGAAGTGCATTGCGGTCATGGTTCGGTGACAGAGAGGCCTGCTGAGATTTTTCGCCTAATTGACAAGTTCTCGCGAGATATGTCGATTGCGCGTGCTCAGGCATATTTCAGCGACAACAGTCTGAATCAATTGAACGTTTTCTCGGAGTAATCGAGCAATGGACAACTTTAAAACTGCAGACACCGACGTCCTTGACGTGATTATCGTAGGTACCGGATTTTGCGGGATCGGAATTGCGAGCCAACTTAAGCGGCGCGGCATCACGTCGATGATCATCCTCGAGCGCGCCGGCGATGTTGGCGGTGCTTGGCGGGACAACCAGTATCCTGGTGCGGCATGCGATCAACCATCGCACCTTTATTCGTTTTCCTTCCGACTCAATCCGGAATGGCCCAGCGTGTTTTCATCGCAGCCGGCAATCTGGCAATACCTTAGGACTGCAGCAAACGAAGAAGGATTGCTGCCTTTTATCCGGTTTAATTCGGACATGGAGGACGCGCGCTGGGACGGCAAAGAGCATTGCTGGGTCGTTCGAAGCGGGAGTAAATCGTTTCGCGGAAAACTGCTGATCAGTGCAGCCGGCCTTCTTTCAGACCCTAAGCTTCCTGACATCCCGGGGCTTGAAAGCTTCAGTGGCGAGATGTTTCATTCGGCGAGATGGAATCATGATAGTACGCTTGAGAACAAGCGCGTGGGCGTGATCGGAACTGGAGCCTCAGCAATTCAGATCATTCCAGAAGTCGCAAAGGTCGCGTCAAAGCTTACCGTGTTTCAGCGGACGGCTCCGTGGATTGTGCCCCGCCCCGATCGAGACTACACGGAAGCCGAAAAGGGCATGTTTCGCAAAGTGCCAGGAAAAATGCAGGAGTTGCGTACGTCGATTTTTTGGGAAAATGAAGAGCGATTTGCGCAGCGTGCCGCAGTTCCATCGCTGCTCAAAAAAGCGACGGATATCGCGCTCGCACATCTTGAACGGCAAGTTCCCGACCCGGTCTTGAGGAACAAACTGACTCCCAACTACGAGATCGGCTGTAAGCGAATTCTGAAGTCCAGTGACTACTATCCAGCACTTGTTCGCAGTAATGTGGAATTGGTGACGGATGGTATAGCAAAGATCGATGGCCGGGACGTGATCACAAGGAGCGGTGAGCGTTTTGAGCTCGATGCGCTTGTTCTCAGCACCGGTTTCGAAGCAACCGAGTTGCCAATATCCCGCAGAATCTTTGGCAGGAACGGACAGTCTCTTTCGTCACGCTGGTCCGACGGCGCAGAGGCATTCGCGACAACGTCTGTCAGCGGCTTTCCCAACTTCTTTGTGTTAGGTGGTCCCAACACGGGGATCGGACACAATTCGCAGGTGTATATGTTCGAAGCGCAGATGCAGCATGTCCTTCGCGCAATGGATTCGATGCGGCAGAAAGGGTCCAACGTCCTCGAGGTTTCCCCAGCGGCGGAGGACCGATTCAGGAACGGTATTGAAAAGCGTGCGTCGACCACAGTATGGATGACGGGCGGCTGCGCGACTTGGTATGTCGATCCGCGAAGTGGTCGCCTCACCACCCTATGGCCCGACTATTCTCATGTTTTTCAGGAAGAAATCTCGCCGTTCAGCGAAGCTGACTACATTTACGGCGCCCCAAAGATGCCTCTTTCGGAAGCGATCAGCGAATCTGCGTTGCGAAAGTGATTTATCAGTATCGTAGTTGAAAAGGCCTTGAGAATTGTAGGCCTAGGTAGTTGAAGGAGGTAAGTCTTTTGGTTGACATGGTGACGGTTTAGTCTCAAGAAAAGGGACCGTGGAGCGATACGAAATGCAGATGTCGCTCCGCCAAGAATTGTAATCAACTGTGACAACAACGCGCGCAGCGAATTGCGTCTATTGACGTCGAGACACGCGGTCATCGTGAGTCCGCGAACTCGTCAGCTAGCGCGTTCGGTGAGACGATTCTTTATCGATGACCCAAAGCGGGCCCGTTGAAGGAAGGTGTTCACTTTAGGCGCCACTAATCGAAATTTCATAGGTACGTAGCGATTTGCCAGCGCCTTGGTGCCTGCACTTCTGTAAAACGCTACGTTTGGTATTGTTGACCGGATTGCAACGGAAAGAAAATCATGGACGGCTTTATTTTCAATACGACACCGTCGATTGTCTGCAAATACGGCGTATCCCAACATCTTGGAGCGGTTCTAAACCACCGCCTCGGAAATCGGATCTTGGTTGTGTCGGACAAGTCACTCACCCGGCTGGGATTGATCGCCCCGATTATAGAAAGCTTAATTAATTGCGGGGTTGAAGTCAGTGTTTTTGACGATGTAATCGCAGACCCCCCAGAGTCAAACATAATGTCTGGGATTCATGCGGCGACAACGTTCGGCGCGACGGGCATTGTTGGGATCGGCGGCGGCTCCCCTATGGATGTGGCGAAGCTCATAGCGCTTCTAGTTGGCAGCAAGCAGACCTTAAAGCAAGTGTATGGCGTGGGGCAGGCGACTGGGCCACGCCTGCCGCTCGCACTCGTGCCGACCACCGCCGGCACTGGATCAGAAGTGACCCCGATATCTATCGTTACCACCGGCGAAGCGGCCAAGATGGGAGTAGTCTCTCCTTGGTTGCTCCCAGACGTCGCCGTCCTTGACGGAGCCCTTACGCTTGGGCTTCCATCCGCGGTGACTGCATCGACGGGCATAGACGCAATGGTGCACGCCGTGGAAGCGTATGCATCAATGTCTCAGGCCAATAATCCGATCTCGCGCGGCCTGGCCCGGCAAGCACTTCAGCTGTTGTCTGCAAACATCAGGGAAGCTACGCGCAATGGGTCAAATGCTTCTGCGCGCGAAGCAATGCTTCTTGGTTCGATGTTAGCGGGCCAAGCGTTCGCTAACTCTCCCGTTGCTGCCGTGCACGCTTTAGCCTATCCAATAGGGGCGCGATTCCACGTGTCGCACGGACTGTCAAACGCGTTAGTGCTTCCGCACGTGCTAACCTTCAACCTTGAACGCGCGACGAGAAGCTACGCAGACATCGCAGCAGACGTCTTCCCTTTCCTCGCCGAACAAGACGAAGGCTCGCGCGCGCGAAGTTTTGTGAGGGAATTGGCTGCCTTGACATCCGAGCTCGGCCTTCCGACCCGTCTGCGTGATGTCGGGATTCCGGAAGATTCGCTGCCGATGCTAGCGAGTGACGCGATGAAGCAGACGAGGTTGCTAGTTAACAACCCGAGAGAAGTCACCGAACAAGATGCGCTCGCGATCTACCAAAGTGCGTTCTAACTAGCGCAGATCGGTCGCTCGATAACCGGGTCTTGCTTGAGGTGATACGCAGATCCGCTGAAGTCCGTCTTTGGCAAAAGGCAATGTCCCGGGCGTAGTTGAAGGTTGAAGGCGGCGGTTCCCCGTTGGAAATCCGAGAGAATCGGGTTTCGACGACCAACTTCCCGGACAGGGAACCAAGGAGAACCGCCAAATGAAGCGTACCAAGAAGAAGCCCCAAAGCGCCAGCGCGCCGTTGCACGTGGTGCCCAAGCAGGACCCGGAAGGACTGCGTGCCTGTTTTGCCGAGAACAGTCAGCTCCTGTTGCCCATGCTCGATCTGATTCAGAACACCCGCGCGAGCATCGACGAGTTGATGCACGAAGCCGGCCGTAGCCTTGTCGAGCAACTGCTGGTGATCTCGGCGACGGAAGTCGCCGGCGAGAAGCATCCGGGCCGCAGAGGCGGCGAGATCCGCTGGCACGGCTCGCAGCAAGGCCAGATTGTGATGGACGAACGCAAGTTGAACGTGAAGCGGCCGCGCCTTCGGCGTCGTGGCGGCGGCGAAGTGCCGGTCCCCGCCTACGAGCAATTGAACGCGAATCCGCGGCTCGCCGAGCGCGTGCACGAGATCATGGTCACGGGCGTGTCGACGCGCAAATATGCCAAGGTCCTGCCCGAGATGGCCGGCACCGTTGGCATCTCCAAGAGCAGCGTCTCCCGCGAGTTCATCAAGGCCAGCCAGACGGCGCTCACGGAGCTGATGGGGCGGCGCTTCGATGACAAGGACTTCCTGGCGATCTACCTGGACGGCATCATCGTCGACTCACGTCACATCATCGCCGCTATCGGCGTGGACAGCCCCGGCGAGAAACACCTCCTGGGTCTCGCGAGCGGGTCGAGTGAGAACGCCCAGGTCGTCAAGGATCTGTTGCGCGGACTGATCGAGCGCGGCCTGCCTGCGGATCGCGAATACCTGTTCGTGATCGATGGTTCCAGAGCGCTGCGCTCGGCCATCGAGGAGTTCTTCGGCGAACGCGCCCACGTGCAGCGCTGCCGTCTGCACAAGCAGCGCAACGTCCTCGAGCGCCTGCCCAAGGAGAGCGTTTCGCAAACCGCCGCGATCATGAAGGCCGCCTACAAGTTGTCGACCGACGATGGCATCGCCAAGCTCAAGACGCACGCGGCGTGGCTCAAGGCCGACCATCCGGACGCCTCGGCCGCACTGCTCGAGGGGCTGGAGGAAACCTTCACGGTGAACAAGCTGGGCCTGACGCCGGCGCTGATGCGCGGGCTGTCGACGACCAACATCATCGAGAATCCCAACGGCGCGGTGCGCCGTGTCGCGGGGCGCGTGAAGCGCTATCGCGACGCCGACACGGCGTTGCGCTGGACAGCCGCGGGCTTCCTAGAAGCTGAGAAGCACTTCCGAAAGATCCTCGGCGTGAATGAACTCTGGATTCTCGCTGCGGCCTTGAAACGGTCAAGCTCGAAATCAATTGACCATGATCGGAAGGTTGCCTAACCTATGCCGCACCCGCCGTCCCAACCTTCAACTGTCTTCGGGACATCGCCTTGGCAAAAGAACGTTTACGTATCGCCGGGTTTCAAGTAACTGCTGGTTCGCAGGGACGATGCACCCGGCGCGTCACCAACACGCGCTGGATTTTTGGATGGTCGGCTACGAGCACGAACACGCTAGTTTCGACCATCTCTGCATGACGGTCTATGCCGCACCGAC
Organism: Caballeronia grimmiae; assembly: GCF_022879615.1. NCBI lineage: Bacteria > Pseudomonadati > Pseudomonadota > Betaproteobacteria > Burkholderiales > Burkholderiaceae > Caballeronia > Caballeronia grimmiae. The sequence continues at coordinate 195,835 of NZ_CP084275.1, read as the reverse complement.
TCTTCCTCGAGAGTGTTGGGTCTTGCCTCAAAGAACGGCTTGCCCTTCGGCAAACAGTGGTCTCAGGGTATGTCCCAACCATAATTGATTTTTGACACAGCACGAAATTGCGCTAAGCTCATCGGTAAATGAACGTTCATTTCTAAGTCGTTAGCAGACAGTAATCAAGTAGCTTGTGAGCTTCCAGGGACATATGTATGCCTCAACACACTATCGTCAATAGCCCCGTGACCGAGCGAAGCGGCGCGGCTGCCGAAGAGTTGCACCCGTCGCGACGTTTGACCGGCCGCATAGGATTATTTGAACTCCTGTGTACCGTTCTCGCTTACTCGGCACCCGTGGCCGTAGTGTCCGGGTTCATCCCGTTTGTAATCTATTTTGATGGCAGCGGGGCGCCCGCGGTCTTCCTAATAGCAACGTTGATACTTTTGCCCTTCACCGTTGGATTTACCACCATGGCGAAATACGTCCCGAATCCCGGTGCGTTTTACGCCTTTATTACATCGGGCCTCGGGAGAACGGTAGGCTTGGGCGCTGCCTTCCTGGCAATGTTCGGCTACATGTTACTGGGGTTCACGACGTTGCCTTTCAACGCGGTGAACAGCAATATGCTGATAACGGGTACATTCGGCGGCCGTGAGATTGCTTGGTACTGGTATGGGCTTTTGTTTTGGCTGTTAAGCACAATTTTGTCATATTTTCGCATCGATCTATCAGCAAAGGTGCTGACCGTCGCAATGACGTTAGAAGTGGTTATTGTGGCGGTCTACGATGTCGCAGTAGGGTTCAATGGGGGGCCGGAAGGATTGAGTCTTGCCCCTTTCTCATTCCTCAACATCGGTAGCGGATCGCTCGGCATCGCCATACTCTTCGCAATCACCTGCTTTCTTGGTTTTGAGGCAACTGCGGTATTTCGGGATGAAGTGCGCAATCCTGATAAGACCGTTCCCTTAGCGGCTTATTCGGCTGTGCTGTTAATCGGAGGTTTCTACGCAATCTCTGCCTGGGCACTCGTGATCGGCTTTGGCGTTCATGGAGTTGGAGCCGCAGCAAATAAGGACGCTGCTGGTATGTTCGCGACATCGATGTCGCAATATGTCGGTAAGGTCGGGGTCGATTGCGCGCGCGTTCTTGTTGTAACGTCAATATTTGCATCAACTATCTCGACGCAAAGCGTCGTATCGAGATACGTCTTCAAGCTTGGTGCAGACGGCGTCCTGCCACGATTCTTAGGCGCGGTGCATCCCAAGCACAAGTCACCGTATGTCGCATCCTTTACGGTCAGTCTTGTTTGGTTAGTGCTAGGCGTTATCTTCACTTTAGCTAAGACAGACCCCACTATGCTGTATGCACGAGTGGCCGGTGTCGGCGCTTTTGTTGTACTCGTTTTGATGGCAATGACAAGTATCGCGGTTGTCGTGTTTTTTGGGCGCGCTAAACATATTCGTAATGTAAGTGTACTCAGGACCGTGATTCTCCCGATTCTCTCCGCTGTTAGTTTGACCGCTGTGTTGATATTGGCAATCAAAAATTTTGACACGTTGATTGGGGGATCTCCGCAGGAGGCAATTGAGCTGGAGATACTCACTGGGGCGATCTTTGTTGTCGGCGTTTGCACCGCCCTGTACTACAGGGCTCGGAAGCCAAGAGTTTATAGAATGATTGGAGCCGGAGAAGCTCCCGAGCACCAGGTGCTCTAACCATTACTCACTTTTCTAATTGTGCTGGCGCACAAAAATCGGGAGACATATGCACGAAGAACAACTTGAATCGGTCACCGAAGACCGAGTGCGACCCGTGGACTGGTTCAGGTGTACGGCATCGCTTGCACTTGTTGCATATCTGCTGAGCGGCCAGGATGCAAAAGCTCAAAGTAGCGTAACACTATACGGAGCTATCGACGCGGGACTGACATACATGCACAACGTGGCGGGCGAGAGCACGCGATTGAGCATGACGACAAGTAACCTTTCGTACAACATCTTCGGTTTCAAAGGAAATGAAGACCTTGGCGGAGGCGTGAAAGCCGTCTTCCAACTCGAGAGTTTCTTCAGCGTGGCCAACGGGGAACTGGTGAGACCGGACAAGATTTTCGGGGTGCAGTCATGGGTTGGTTTGACGACGCCAAGCTTCGGCACGGTGACAGTGGGGCGACAATTTGATCCGCTGACAGACTTAGTTCAACAGACGCAAGGCGACTATCGGCTCGGAGCAGTATTCACAACACCGGGAGATGTAGATAACGCCGACGACATTGCCTTGTTTAGCAATTCGGTAAAGTGGGCAAGCCCGACTTGGGGAGGGCTCAATGTGGAAGCCATGTACTCCTTCGGCGGGGTCGCTGGTTCAGTGTCTTCTGGGCAGGTGTACAGTGGAGCACTCGCCTACGTAGTCGGGAACCTCACTGCCGCAGCGGGCTATCTGCACATTGACAATGGCAATCCGAAATTCTCGACTCGCGGAGTTTCCAGCGCAGATTCTCTATTCAATGGTTCTGTCAATGCGGCATACGCATCGGCAAGGGCGATCGACATTGCTCGCGCAGGGCTCGCTTATGTTCTAGGAAGCGTCACCGTAGGCGGATACTATGGTTACGCGCGCTACTCGGTCGACGGCTATTCAACGTTTAGTTCTGCTGAACGTTACCAGACTGTATCAACGTTCGCCAATTGGCAGCCAAGTCCCGATCTCTCGCTGCAGGCCGGATATACATTCACCGCGTCAGGCGGTGACTCGTCCGCGCGCTATCACCAAGTTGCGGCCGGCGCCGACTATTTTTTTAGTAAAAGAACCGATGTGTACTGTCAATTGGCGTATCAGAGAGCAAGCGGTGAAAACGGTCAGGGGCCAGCGCAGGCTGTGATCGGCTCATTAGTCGTTGATTCGGGAAAGAGCTCTCAAGGCTTAGTGACACTTGGACTTCGCCACAAATTCTAGTTAGTCAAAGACGTCAACGTGATGTATTTTTTAACGGGAGAAACGACACATGAGCAACGCAGCTGAAAACAGACAGTTGATTATGGACTACTTCGCCGCGTGGGAGCGGGGCGACGTCAAGGCCGGCGAAAGCTTTTGGGCGGATGATTTTGTTTCGTTTCAAGCCGGCCATAGCGCGCTTGCGGGAAAATATGATGGTCCACGCGATTTCGACAATCGTTGGATCCAGCCGCTGCTGAAAATGACTGATAATCGTTGGTACGTCTCGAACCAACCTGAGATTATTCTGTCCGGGGACGACGGCGTTGTTGTTATCGTCAAAGAATCGATGGAGCGCGAGGGTAAAGGACGGATAGATACCGAAAAACTCGTTGTTTATACTATCCGCGATAAGAAAATTAGGACGTGTCGTATGTATGACGGCGATCAAGGCGCTATCGATGATTTCTGGGCTTGATGGTTGGAAGGCCGTTCCTTCGGCTGCTATTCGCCCCGTCCTGCTGGAGTGTTTCTCGTCGGAAGCTAGACGCCGTTGCTTGACGCGATGAAGGCAACGGTCCCTAGATGCCGCTATGGGTGCTTGACATAGCGATGGGACTGACGAAACGGGGACGAAGGCATGTTTTAGGCACGAGTGGGGTCAGCGCTAAGGTATGGTACTCGTACATTGGAGCGCAAGGAAGATTGAAGGCAGTTGCAACGCAATCCTGATGCGCTGCGCAGAACTTGCTGTTGAGCTGGCGAGAATATTAGCCCTCTTTTCAGGTCCGTTGAAGCTTCGATGTACGAGTGTGGGTGTTTCTCAGGAGAACTCAGGTGACAGTAGGACGATTGGCAGGGAAGAGAGCAATCATCACGGGTGGCGCGAGCGGTATGGGTGCCTCTCAGGTTCATTGGTTCGCCCGCGAAGGCGCTGTCGTAGTGATCGCCGATGTTGACGCGGAGAGGGGCCAGGAACTGGCTCGGCAGTTCGACAACTGTGTGTGGTTCGAACGATTAAATGTAACCGACGAGACGAACTGGACACAGGTCGTAGAACACTCGGAGAACCTTTTAGGTGGCCCGATTGACATCCTTGTGAATAACGCGGGGATTCTGCGCGAAGCGAGTTTGGAAGAGACCACCTTGTCGGAATATCGATTGTGCACGGAGATTATGCAGACTGGGGTATTCCTCGGAATGCGTTCGGTGGCGCCCTCTATGCGGCGGGCCGGCGGTGGATCCATCATCAATGTTTCGTCGACGGCCGGTATTGTTGGTTACGCAGGAATCTTTGCCTATACAACTGCGAAATGGGCTGTACGAGGAATGACAAAGGCGGCCGCCCTTGATCTTGCGGAAGCTCGCATACGAGTGAATAGCATACATCCTGGTAATACGGACACGCCGATGATCGAGAACAAAGGATATTCGGTAGCGGACGTGCCGCTTCGCAGGAATGCATCAGTTGATGAAATATCGGCGCTGGTAACGTATTTGGCATCGGATGAGTCGCGTTATACCACCGGCGCTGAGCACGTGATCGATGGTGGTTTCTCCGTTCAGTAAGTCGAGTAACATCCATCCAGGGATCTTCGGGGATCTCACACACTGAAGGCTCTGGTATGAGTACACGAGCATGGCGGGTCGACCCGATCCGAATCGGTCAAACCCGCTAGACTGTTTTGGGGCGCTAGCATACGCACGTTGAGCCTCCAGGCTGAGCAAGAGGCGGTTGAGAAACCCAACAATTAATTTAATTCGCTACGGAGAGGAAGGCGACTTCAAGGCCGGCGGAAGCTTTTTGTCAAGAGATTCTTTTTCAATTCAAACCGGTCAATAGCGTTTTTGCAGGAAAAAACAGTTGTCTTTGCGATTTCGACAATCGTTGGACCTGAGCGCTCCTGAAAATGACTTAAATCATTAGGATCTATTGAATCAATCTGAGACGATTCAAGACGGTGACGACGGGGTTATTGTTACCGCCAAGGAATCGTTGGAGCGATAGGGTAGAGGACGGGGAACGACCGAACAATATATTTCTCATACTATCCGCGATATGAAAACCAAGACGTATCGTATGTATGACCGCGATCAGGGAGCCGTCGTTATGGTTTTTAGGCGTAACGTTCACAAGTCCGTTGATTGGCCAGCCATTCGCGCCTGTAGCGTACGGCCGCTTGCTCTCTACGCCATGTTGAACGTACGATAGGCCATACTCTGGCCCACCCGGGTACTCTCGCCCTACGAGCTCAATGCACTTAAATCTTCTCGTTGTTAACGAGACAAGCCGTAGAGCGCTGTCGAAAGACTATTCGACCGAGCACGGAAGGCGTACTAGGCGACAGGCCGCGTTGATACATTGATCGATAACGAGGTCTGGATCAGACCGTGTGCTGAACTCATAAGCTTCTCCTGCCCTGTCGATGATCTTGAAAACGTAATATGTCCGCAAATCAGACTCTAGCGTGTCATCCTGTCCGCAGCATTCGTCTAATAATTCACCGATTATCCTCCGATACTCACGCATTGCATTTCGCAGCCTCACATTGTCGTCAACGGGTAATTCCCGACTCATAAAATCAATATTCAGCAGTGCATCCGCAGTCTTCTCATCGTTGCGTTCGACGATACAAAATCGCGCGTGATTTCTAAGAATCTCGAGCAGTGCACCTTGAGCAGTGATCGCCTTTACTTCTCCCAATACAGCCCGATAAAATCGCGATAGTAAAAAATCCAAAGTATCAACCAACAATTCGTTTTTGGATTCGAAATGATTGTAAATTGCAGGTGCGCCTAACTTCACGGACTTTGCTATGTCGCGCATAGAGCATCCATGATAACCCCGAACACAAAACAGCCGGGCGGTTTCTCTGAGGATGCGTGTTCGCGTGGTGGGGTCGCCGAGGCGATAGTCCTGCTGCAGGCCGTCCAGTTGGATTCGTAACAGGTATCTGTTACGCGGAAACTTCTCGGCGCTTGGTAAAAGAAACTCGATTGGTTCTAACAAGGCTGCGTCCTCAGCGATGCGTGGCCGCAGAAAAGCACCTGCAGCGTGTACATGAATGTTCATTCACTCAACTTATAGACAGACGGCTGTTTAGTCAAGGAGTGTTTATGCCCGGTCCGGCCATGTTAGGGAGCTCTTCTGACAGCAGCACGGTTGGCGAGCACGGTTAGCTAATGAACGGTCATTTCTGTTAAGATGGTGTTTTAGCTCAGAGAAATACGTCGTGAAATCAAATATCGAGTCGCTTTCTCGCTCGAAAGAGCGTCCGGTCGATCCTGACTTCTTCTTGCGAAGAATCCACCTTGATAGTCTGGAGAACGCGGACTACTCGGTGCCTGATGGCACGCGGGGCCAGCTCATGGTTGAGGCGATCAAGGTCTTCGCGTCGTTGGGCTACGATGCTTGCTCGATGCGTGATCTGGCAAAGGCCGTACACGTTGGTGCGCCAGCGATCTACAATCATTTCGGCTCAAAAGTTGAGCTACTGATAGCTGCGACTGATCATGTTCTCAGCGTCTTCTTCAAGAGCGTGCTTGGGGACCTGGAGCAATCGTCGGCGAAAGATATCTTGTTCGAAATTTTGCGGCGCCATTGCTTATTTTGCACCACCCAAAGAACTTGGGATCGAGCAGCGGTCGCGTTGCTCAACGATGAGTTCATGAGTCGAACCCTGCCAGCAGACGTGAAGAAACGATTCGAGACGGCGGTGAGAGAGTACATCAAAATCATTGAGGAACTCATCGACGCTCAGGTAGGGAAGGACCCTCTAATCGACTCAGAAACGCGCGCTTTCATGGTTTATCAGATCGCTGATCATTCTGGTGAGCGTTTCGATCCAAAACGCGGTTCCTCGCCGGAAGAGGTTGCAAGGCAGTGTTGCGAATTAGCCCGTCGAGTAATCTGTGCTCCATGAGAGGACAGTTAGGCAATGTCTCGAATGCGAATTTTTCGTTTATGAAAAAATGTTAGGTTCGGCGACCCTTCACGCGGTCCCCGATAAGAGCGCCGGTCATCGGCCGCGCTGATTTTGCGCCACGGGTGCCTGCTCACCTTGCGCGTTGGGTTAGGCCCGAAGCACGATATCAACGCTGCTTCGCAAGCTAATTTGAGACGGCTATAGTAAGGCCCGCAGATCTTCCGAGATAGGAGAAGGCATTCCGGAGACGACGTCGATGTTGCACAGAATGGTGGAACCACTCGCGCAAACAGTCCGACCTTGCTTCAGGCTTTGGGCAACCGTGATCGATGTTCTACCAACTTTTGTTACTCGACTACTAACGCTTACGGCTTGGCCGAATTTCATTTCCGCTCGGTAATCAATTGTCAAATTGACCACGACCAGCTTTAGTTCCCTGATTTGATGGTGATCGAGTAGTGCAACCCGACCTTCCTCCATCCAAACAGGTATAACTGTGTGGCTGATATGACCGTTCTGGTCAGTCTCGCTGAAACGCGGTTTAATCAATACTTGCGTGATTTGGGAGACATTTTCTAACCTCCTGTTTTACGAAAATATTGCCGACTCGCGGCAGTGCCGGGCGATTAACCGTGGCGAACGAATCGTAGCTATTCAAGAAGAGCTCAAAGTTCCAGTCCGTCATCCATCTATATAGGTGTTTTCACGGATTGCCTTTTGCGGGCGGCGCCGGGCTATGGCGCGCAGGCTGCTCTGAATCCCTCCTTGACGGCGAATCCTCTTTTCGCACTTGACGTTGCGATCCGATATCTACACTATAGTAAATGAATGTTCATTCGCAAGCGAGTGATTCGTACGTTTCGGCACCGCACATTTATTTGGCATGGCTTTGATGCGCAGTTTTCTGGAGACTCAAGATGGCGAACTTTTCGGACGATGATTTTGCCGGGACATTGGTCCCAGAAAGCCAGCGAAGGTCATGGCAAAGTATTTTTGCCGCAACGCTCGGCGTGGGCACGGCGCTATTTTTTGCTCAGATTACGTCAATCATCACACGTCAGTCAGGTGTTGGCGTCGCGCTTTTGAGTGTCGTGTATGGGTTCGTCGTGTCGGCGTTTATCGGTGTGCTTATTTCACGCCTCTCTATTAAAAGTGGATGTGGCACGAATATTCTTGCTAAAGCCGCTCTGGGACATCGGGGTGCAGCTCTCTTTAGTATTCTTTATGGAACCGCTTGCCTAACGTACTTTGTGGCAGAAGCCGGCATCATCGGTGCATCGCTGCGGTCACTGTTACCTCAGATAAGTAATACCGTTCTGTTGCCTAGTGTTGTGCTTTGCATGTTGCCACTGGTGTGGGTCGGCATGAGGGCAATTAGCGCATTCCAGAAGTTCTCGATCATCATTTATGGCGGGCTGCTTACAGCTGCGATTTATGTAACTGTTGGAGGACACAGCGGCAGCCCGAGCGTTGGGATCTTCAGGGGGGATACTATCGTCGGCCTTGCGTCGGCAATTTCAATGATGAACGGAGTGGCGTTTGTCGTTGGTCTTTTAACCGCTGACTATGCTCGATTCATAAAGCGAGACCAGCTATCTGCGGGTACCATAGCCATTGGCATTGTATTCCCCGCGTTTTGCTATGGTGTTACTGGGATAGCCGGCATCTGGTTTGCCGCACAACTTGGCGAGTCGAATCCAGGCGTCTATTTTGTTCAGATACTCGGTAGCGTAGGCGGTATTGTATTCACATGTGCTACCCAGCTCCGAACGAACATTAGCAATATGTATTCTGGCACTTTAGCCTTTGTGAACGCATTTGAGAGAGCGCTAAATATCAGGATGAGTCGTCGCCTGGTAACCGTACTGTTTGCAGCAGTGGCATCTTTGATACTGGTATCAGACGCGACCGAGTTGTTGCAGAAAACGCTAGGAGTACTTGGCATCTTCACCGCAGCCTTTGTGTGCGTACTTCTCATCGAGTCGTATCTACCAAACACATCGAGATACCGTGCGGCAAGTCCGAATTTTGAAGGTATGATCGAGCCATGTCACTGGAGCAACCTGCTCTCGGTCATCGTCGCGACTGGTATCGGCATAGCGGTAGATCGTGGAGTGTTGGGACCGAGCCTCAGTGCGCTGGCGATTCCAACGACCATTGCGGCACCGCTGTTTTGGTACGTCGGAAGTTGTCTTCTGAAATCACCAGCGCGACGCACTGAATTATTAGATTAAGGAAGTGATCGTATGAATTGTCATCTGGCCATTATTAGCATCCTATGAGCCCCGGAGTTTGTTAAGTAAGTCAGCGTTTAGCGTTTAGCTTCGTGAGTTCAAAAAATCGTCGTCATCCACTTGCTTGAATCAACATGATGCTATCAACTATGAATATCAAAAATTTAGATGATAAGGGGCTATTCCCGGGAGCACTGCTACCTGAACGGGCACACGTTGCGTGCTAACAGTGAGAAAACGAGTGCCATAGTCCCTCGCACGCGTGGTGAAGGTTTTGGGGTCCGCACGGCCACACCCCGCATGTTTATTTGCCAATCAGCGCTCGACGCGCATGAAGGTCCTGGTCTGCGACGGATTTGGTGTCTGGCTTGCTGCGCGACGCTTGAAACAAGGGTCATTTCGTTTGGGCCAGTGATCATGGCGATGTCGCTGAGACACTAAATCTCGAGCAACTCCACGCACTTGTGATCGCGCTGCCCTGGCAGACGTTGGCGCATGTGTATTTCGGACGAAGGTGACCGGCCGTTTCGGGATCGTGACCGGCCGTTTCGGGAACGTGACCGAACGGCCCGGACGGCAGGACTGGCGTTGCGCATGACATCAACCACGCGAGCTATGCTCGCCGGCTTTTGCCGGAGAGAGCATGCCCGCGCACCGGGTGAACATGCGCAATATATGAACGCCTCCCTTTTCTAAAGGAGAAGTGCACGCTGTAAGCGTCCGACCAACGACGTATTGACCGAGGCTCCGCTTCGTCATAGACGTCTCTCCTGATCGCACTGCGGGTCGCCGGACTTGACGCGCTACGGCACCGTGTAAGATGACGCGTATTAGTCAAGCGCCGGGCTTGAATCACGGATATCGGGAATTGACGTGCCAACGTTATTGGAATGCCTCGGGTCGCTTCCAGGTGATCTGGTGATGCGTGATCTCGCGGCAGTGCGGAATGAAGTTGCTACGGTTGCGGAGCATTTGGCTCGACTGCACGGGGATGAAGATGGATACGAGGTCCGCAAGGAGTCACGCAATTACGGTCGCACCGAAATCATCGCGATTGGGTTGATCGACGGTCCGGCCATCTATCGCCAGGTCGGATAGCGATTTCGCTGCCGAAGCTGTAAGTAAATCAACGCGGTGCGTGCTCTACCCTTGGACCGCATATATGAACGCGTCCCGCTTGCGCCAGTTTTTGTGTGATTCGACCTGGACAGGATGGGTTGCAGTCGTATATCCGGGCTTGTTGCAGCCATAGACGCTGCGGCCCCCGATGAAATCCGCTGACTTGCACCTCATTGCTTACGCGAGCTCAAGGCTCGGCGGTCCACTCAGGTTTAGCAAGTCCCGGTCCGACCTGTCTTGTCATCTCACACTCGCCAACGCAACCTTTGGGTGTTTCCCGTGTTGAATGTTAGTTTTCGGAATGTGCGTAGCCGGCTTGGGCTGGTTTTGCACTCACGTAATCCTTCTTGTACGGTCGGTCATGGGCAAGCATCGCCCATATTGTTCGCGCCATTTTGTTGGCTAACGCTACGACTACCACATTCGACGGTCGCCGCGCCTGTATTTGGAGGATCCACGGACCGGGCTCCTTTGCATGGGTCAATACTGATCGCGCACCGTGGATCAGCAATTTGCGCAGATAGGCGTCGCCTCTCTTGCTTATCCCGTGAAGATTCACCTTGCCGCCTGATCCCGTCTGCTTTGGTACAAGTCCGACCCAAGCTGCAAATTCACGCCCAGAGGTGAACGCTTTCGGATCGCCAATCATTGCGACAGCCGCTGTTGCTGTCAGCAAGCCCACGCCTGGAATTTCACTGATCGCCTTCACGGCCCTGTCTTCCTTCTTCCATTCGCGCAATCGTCTTTCGATTCTCGCGATTTCTTCGTCCAGCTTTTCAATTCGCGCCCACTGCTCACGCAGTGAATCGATCAACACCTTCGGCAGTCGCTCCTCGATGCGAATGAACGCGTCGGCGATTGCCTTCGTCAGTGCAAGCCGGCCTTTTCCCATCGCTTCCCCGAACTCAGCTAGCATTCCCCGCAGACCGTTGATCTGCATCGTGCGGAACTTCACCAGTTGCTCCCGTTGCCGGTGCATCATCAGCACCGCCTGTTGCATTTCGGTTTTCACCGCTACGGCCTTGCATGGCTGCTGCACCGCAAGCCAGATCGCCTTCGCGTCGGCCGCGTCGCTTTTGTTGCGGATGTTGAACGCCTTTACAAACTGTGCCGGCATCAGCCTGACCTGATGACCCATCTGTAAAAGCTGCCGGGCCCAGTGATGAGCACTGCTGCACGCCTCCATCCCGATCAGACATGGCGCCCGGTTTGCAAAATGCCCAAGCAGCTGTGCCCGTTTGACAGCTTTGTTCACTACCTCGCCCGTTTCCGGGTCGACGTAATGCACCTGAAACACGCTTTTCGCAATGTCAATTCCAACTGGCGTAACATTCATTTTGGATCCTCCGGTTGCCGGGAAATGCGAGCATTTTCCACCTGGGCACATCGATGCCGTTGGCCCGTGAGGATCCACTATCCTCTGTTCCCACACTCACGGGTGGGACGCGTTCATATCATTGCTTACAAGACACGACATCATGCAAGACATTTTTGAACCCCGCCACGAACCTGCTCGTAGCATCTACCACGCGTTCCAGGCTGAAGCGACGAAACGCCAAGGTCGCAGCATCGACCAGTGGCAGGCTGCAGAATGCGATGCCGTGTTTCGCGAAGCAACGCACCAAGCGCAGAAGCTCGGCCTGCGTGTTCCAACAATGGATGAAGTCGTCAGTGCGGAACGCTATGCGGCTGGGTCGATAGACTACGGCGCGAAGTGGTCGTATTGCGTTGTGGAGGAAATGCGTAAGGCTGTTCGAACTCCTTCGCTCGAGCAATCAAGGGACTAACCTGATTTGATCGGCAACGACCCACGGCAACAACTCGGCAACGCGATTGACTGGATGCTCCGCAATTCGAGCGATGACATGGCGTAAATAGGCCTCCGGATCCAGGCCATTCAGTTTTGCGGTGCCAACCAGGGTGTAAACAGCGGCACCTCGCTCGCCGCCGCTATCGGAACCGAAGTGCAGGAAGTTCTTGCGCCCGAGGGCAATAGCGCGCAAGGCGCGTTCGGCCGCGTTATGCCGACTCCCCGTTTATGCCGCGTCATGAATCAACTTCCATAACGATTGGGCGGATCCCGGTTCCGGTTTGGTCGGATTGTCGGCATTATCAGAGAGCCTCCAGGAAGGCGAGCAACGGGTCTGGGGGTTTGTAGCGTGTTGGCGCGATGCCGCTCGCTGTTGCATGCGCGAGCGCGCGTTCCTTGAGTTGCATGTCGGCGTGCAAATAGATCTGAGTAGTCTCAGAGGATTCGTGCCCGAGCCAGAGCGCGATCACGGATAGGTCTACGCCGTGATGCAACAAGCTCATCGCCGCCGCGTGTCGAAGCGTGTGGGGCGTTACGGATTTTTTCTTCAGCGAGGGACACGAGAGACGCGCGATTTCGGCGTTGCGCGACACGAGTCGCTGAAGGGCATCGGCACTGAGATGTCCGCCGCGCGAACTGGGGAAGACCGGATCACCTGGTTCGCCTGGTTGATACAACAGCCATCCTTTCAGGACGGCAATGACGTCCTGTCGCAGCGGCGTGCATCTCATCTTTCTGCCTTTGCCAAGGCAACGAACGTGGGCGCCTGTGCCGAGCATCACATCCTGACGCCGGAGCGCAGTCAATTCGCTGTTGCGCAGACCCGTTTGAACCGCTACAAGAAGCAGTGTTCGATCGCGGTTACCGATCCATGTTCGTACGTCAGGCGCCTCTACCAGAGCGGCGGCCTCGCTCTCAGTAAGAAACTCAACAGGGCCGTGTTCGCAGCGTTTAGATGGAATTGCAAGAATGCGCTGACACTGCAGAAACAACGCTGGTTCGCTGACCGCGACGAACCGGAAGAATGCATGCACCGCTGCAAGCCGCGTATTACGTGTCCGCACCGAATTGCCTCTGCCATGTTCGAGGTGCTGTAGGAATTTCTCGATCAACGACACGTCGAAGTCTTCGATTCGCAGCTTTGACGGCGCGCGCCCGATATGCTTCGTGGCGAACGCTAGCAGCAGCCGGAACGTGTCACGGTAACTTGCAACCGTATTCGAACTCAGACCATGCTGCTCGAGCAGGCGTTGGGTAAAGAACCTTTGAACGAGGGAGGGAAGACTGGCCGCGCTCACGGCCGTTCTCCCGGACAATTCTTGTTGAGATAGCCTGCAGCGAGTTCAAGCAACTCAGGAACCGCTTCGATGTACCAGTACGTAAGACCGATGTTGACATGCCCGAGGTAGGTGGCGAGTTTCGGCAATTCCCGACTGACGTCCAGACCGGCGCGATACCACTCGACCAGCCTCCCAGTCGCGAAGCTATGCCGGAAGTCCTGGAGGCGCGGGCCGTAACCATCGCGCCCATCCTCCGTCGCCAGTCGCAGACCAATGGCGCGCGACATTCTGACGAACATGCTTCGCGCACTGCAGGCCTTCAGTCTGTTGCCGCGCTCACTGATCAGAAACGCCTCGCTCAATCGTAAAGGACAGAGTTGATCGCGTTTCTGGGCATAATGTTCGAGTGCCGCCCGGGTCGACTCTGCTACAGGAACAAAGCGCGACTTGCCGAACTTCGATTCCCGGATGGAGAGTATCCCGCTAACGAGGTCAACGTCAGACCGGTCGAGTCGAAGCGCTTCGCCTGGCCTGAGGCCCGTAGCTGCAAGCAGACCTATGAGCGTCGAATAGGTCAGTGCTCGCATGCCGGTCCGGGAGCGCAGTTGGGCGGCCTGAGTCATAAGCAAGGCAATCTCACGCTCAGTGTAAATATGCGGAGCATTGCGACGTCTGCGGACGCTCAGGAGTCCTGCTGGTGGGACTTGGTTTCGACTGTCAATGACGTTCATCCATCTGGCGAATCCTCTTACCTGCGAAAGGCGCCGTCCCCAAGTGCCACGTTCGACATTTACGGACGCGGTCGACCAGCGCAGAGCCAGATCGGTGGTGATGAACTCGGCGCCTTCGCTTTCCAGAAGATCAACGAAATGACCGAGTGCCAAGGCGGGTTCATAGAATGACGCCCCGAGAACACGGCGGGCCGCCACGTACCGCGCGAGAGAGTCGCGGATCGCAGTCATATTGCACCTCCAGCCGTGGGCCACGAGCGCGCGACCTTGCGCAGGTCCTCAAACGCGACCTTTGCATAGATCGCGGTACTGTCCGGTGAGCGGTGCCGCAAGACCTCGGCTATTTCTGCCATCGAGGCCCCGTGGCAAATCATTGTCGTCGCCAGACCGTGACGGAACAGATGTGCGGCGCCCCGGCACGCGGGGCGGAAACCGGCACGTGCGAAGGCCTGACAAACAATCTTGCCAATCGCCGCCGGCCCCGCCAAACCAACCCGAGGTGCCAATCTGCGAAGGAAGACGCGCCGCGATGCACTCGCTCCACGACCATCGCGAAGATATGTTGCGATTGCCTCTCCGACCTCCGATGGCAGCGGGACGTGCTCGACCACCTTCCCCTTGCCATGAACGACGAGCTCCCCCGAACGCCAGTGAATGTCGTCGAGCTCGATTGCGACGATTTCTCCGGCACGTAAGCCGAGTCGCGCCAACAAAAGCAGCATTGCATAGTCCCGACGCCCAGTCGGAGTCGAGCGGTCTGCAGATGCAATGAGCGCTTCTTGCTGCTCAGGCGTGAGGAACGTCGGCACAGTCGACTGTCGCCACTTACGAACCGAGGGCACCGACTCATACAGGTCTCGGGCCGTTTCCCCACGCAGAAAGAGGAAATGGCAGAACGAGCGAAGCGCAGCTGCCATCAGCCGCGTGTACTCTGCCGATCGACCTTTGCTGCGCGCAAGAAGATGATTCCGGATCGTTACCGCGTCAAATGCATCGGGCAATTTGCTTCCGTCGCGGGCCGCGTGGCTGTCGAGAAAGTCGCGAATGAAAGGCCCATAGACAAGCAGCGAGTTCTTCGCTAGTCCGCAATCCTGCCTTAGATAATCCAGGTATCGCCAATGGATGTTCTTAATCTCCGACTGGCCACTTAACGTCGGCGGGCACAGAATGGCTTCGGCGCGCAGGTAGGCGAGAAACTGCCGTAAAGTGGGACGCGCACGCTGGACACGGTCTTGTGATGCGTCGATCATGCGCCTCATAAAGCGAGCCGTGACAGACTCATCGAGACTAATCAGGTCGATGCTCCTGTTCCTCATCCACCCAGAGAATGTACACAGGACACTCCGTTTCTTGCGAAGCGTTACCTCGGAATAGTGTGCCGCGCGTAGACGGTCAAGAAATGCATCAATGTGACGGGCCGGCAGCCCGCCGGATTCGCTGACTCTGCGTGTCACCTTCATTTGATCTCTCCTGGCCAGCAAGATAGCCAGCCTGAGAAATCATACGGTTATGCCGACACAGCAATCACGAACGACCCTATCCACCGTCGCGCGCATGCATGACGCGGCATAATCGGGGAGTCGGCATAACCCGTGTCATGCCGCTAGCGGCATGACACGGGTTGTTGTCGATTTCAACACGACCATCATCGACATACAGCTCGAGCGCCGCCCATTGATTCAGCGCGTAGTTGATGGCTTTTGCGGTATCTCCTTTTTGCGACACCGTGCTCAATGTCGAGCGCAGCCAAGTCTCGAACGAATCTAGCAGCGGACGTGCTTGCTCCTGCCTGACACGTTTACGTTCGTCGGGTGGCTTGCCGCGAATCGCAGCCTCGATTGCATACAGTTCGCCGATCCGTCGCAACGCTTCGGTATTGACCTCGTTCTTGCGTGCGACGAACAGATCATGGAATTTGCGGCGTGCGTGTGCCATGCATCCCGCCTCGCGCACGTCACCGACTTCGTAGATCGCGTTATAACCGCCGAAATGTTATGCGCAACATTTCGGCGGCTTCGATGAGTTGTATGCGGGCGGCAAGATCCGTGAGGCGGCTTGCTGGGATCACGCGAGACGGTATATATACGACGTTCATGTGCGCACGCCAACTGAGTCGACAAGGTATGTACTCGAACTGATCGGCGAACTCTATGGCATTGAGGTGCATATCCGGGGCAAGCCCGCAGCCGAACGGTTGTGCGTGCGACAGCACACGAGCCTCGCGGTGCTGGCGACCATCAAGTCATGGATGACCGACAAGATCGCGACTTTGTCGGCGAAATCCGAGCTGGCCAAGGCAATCCGCTACTCGCTCAATCAATGGGACGCGCTCGTTCTGTACTGCGAAGACGGTCGCGTCGAGATCAGCAACGCCCTCGCCGAAAACGCTCTGCGCTGCGTAAGTCTGGGGAGGAATAATGCGCAGCCAGAAATTATGTTGAGTCCGTCACTGTCGAATAGTGCCATGCGAGTCGCCGAAGCGATCCGCAAGGATTCGCGGTTCGGCGAGCTACGCATAATTACAACGACTCCAGGAACTGAAGGATGCGGTCCGGTGGTCGATATCGACGATTCTTTACTTGCGGCGGTTGAATCCTGTTCAACGCTCGCTCCTTCATTGTCAGATCAGCTTCCATATAGCCATGTGTTGTCGATGGGCTTTCGTGTCCCAGCCATAAGGCGATGACCGACAGGTCGACCCCTAATTGAAGTAGATGCATGGCTGTCGCGTGTCTAACCAGGTGCGGAGAAACACGTCGCTTGGCGAGTTGCGGACATTGGTCCTTCGCGCGCGTTACGG
Source organism: Caballeronia grimmiae (assembly GCF_022879615.1). NCBI lineage: Bacteria > Pseudomonadati > Pseudomonadota > Betaproteobacteria > Burkholderiales > Burkholderiaceae > Caballeronia > Caballeronia grimmiae. The sequence goes on along the minus strand of NZ_CP084275.1, from coordinate 179,019 downwards.
CAATTCTCATCCGATCGGCGACATTGGAGCGTGTCATCGCGTTTCCCGATCGATTTGGAAAGAGCCTCTGACTTGATGCATCCTGGATCTGCGGCAACCACCCCTTGAGGAGCTTTGCTGTGGATCGCCATAAAGGCACCGTTCGTTCCTTGCGTCCTTTGCCAAGAATATGAACGAAGGGTGATGTACCCAGAACGACATCACTGACGCGTAGTGCCAGGATCTCCGAGACGCGCGCCCCCGTGTTATACATCGTTGCCAGCAGAACCGTGTCGCGTTGACCCGCCCAAGTGTCCGGGTCAGGCGCCGTCAACAGTTGCTGAATCTCTTCGCGTGACAGGAATCCGACCATAGGTTTGTCGCAACGCTTCATCGGCACGGAGAGTGCACGCTGTATAACGGCCAACGACGCGACGTCACGGTGTGCTGCGTACTTCAGGAACGAGCGCAACGCTGCGAGTCGAACGTTGCGGGTCCGCGTGCTGTTGCGCCGCTCAACTTCGAGGTGTCGCAGAAACGCGAGGATCAGAGGTGCATCCATGTCCGACAGCGTCAAATCAGTTGGACACCTCCCGAGGCGATCCGATGCGAACTGAAGAAACAGACGAAACGAATCGCGATAGCTCGATATCGTCTCCGGGCTCACCGCGCGTTGATGCATCAACCGTTCGACGAAGAAGTCCTGCAGGAGAGTCGCAAAGGAAGGAGCCACGCAGGTTTTAGTCATGACGTACCCCCTCAGCAAAGCGCGCAAATTTCTGGCTCACGATTTCCATGAGATCGGGAACCGCAGTCAAATACCAGTAGGTATCGCTCGGCTTCACGTGCCCCAGATATGTCGACAGCGCAATCATCCGGTTGTCGACGTTCACGCCGTCCCGATACCACTTGAGAATGCACCGGCACACAAACGTATGGCGAAGATCATGGATTCGGGGCAACGCGTGGTCACCCCGAGATGGGCAGCGACAATTGTTTTGGCCGACCGGCCGTGCCGCTTGACGCTGTCTACCGAGAAGTCCACCCGAGTTGCTCGCGAAGCCGACCGAACACCCAATGCACCGTTCGGGCCTGCAACTTCCTGCCATCAAGATTCACAAAGAACGAAACGCACGGCTCTGCGGCGACGACCAGCGCACGTAAGCGTGCCCTCGGCAAGATTCACGTCGTCTCGAGAGAGATTGATGGCTTCCGAGATACGCAAGCCGGTTGCGGCAATCAATCCAAACAGCGCTTCATATGTAAGCGGTCTGATCGAACCGACGGGTAACATTGCCACCGACGCCGTGAGGAGTGGCAATGTCCCGGGCGTAGTTGAAGGTTGAAGGCGGCGGTTCCCCGTTGGAAATCCGAGAGAATCGGGTTTCGACGACCAACTTCCCGGATGTGAACTTTCGCCGTTAAGGAGCCAAACCGTTTTCGGCATAAAGGCGCCAGGGAGTTTTCGGCGTTTAGGCGCCGCAAGTTTTTCGGCATATAGGCGCCAGTAGATTTTCGCCGTAAAGGCGCCACTGGCGTCTGAGTCGGGCGCTCGAACTCCGCCAACCGCTACCCTCCCGGCACGCATTTGCTCCGGAGGGTGGCTTGAAGAGGAAGTTCGAGATGTACCAATATCGACAGGTTCTGGTGCGAATGCGCCAGGGTGACTCCGACCGGGATATCGACCGATCGAAGATCATGGGCCGTAAGAAGCTGGCAGCCGTGCGGGAGATCGCAACCGAGCGCGGGTGGCTTTCTCCGAACAACGCTCTGCCGGATGACGCGCAGCTTGCTACAGCGTTCAGCCACAAGGAGTTCCTGCCCGCGAGCTGTATCTCGTCGGCCGAACCGTGGCGCGAACAGATTGCCCAGTGGCACGACGCGGGCGTCCCCGGCACGACGATTCACAGCGCGCTGGTGCGCAACCACGGCTACGCGGGAAGCTACTCATCCGTCTACAGGCTACTTCAGCAATTGAAGGCGGAGCTCACGCCGGATGTTCCGATGCGGCTTGAGTTCAAACCTGCAGAAGCCGCGCAAGTTGATTTCGGCGCAGGTCCGACCATCATCGATGCACACACCGGCGAGGTCCACAAGACGTGGTTCTTCGTGATGACGTTGTGCTGGTCGCGGCATCAATACGTTGAGTTTGTCCGCGATCAGAGCGTCGACACATGGTTGCTATGTCACCGTCACGCCTTCGAATGGTTCAACGGCGTAGTGGGGCGCGTCATCATCGATAACCCCAAGTGTGCCATCGTCAAGGCCTGTATCTACGAACCCGAAGTCCAGCGGGCCTATGCGCAATGCGCCGAAGGGTATTCGTTCAAGATCGATCCGTGTCCGCCGAGGGACCCGGCTAAAAAAGGAATTGTCGAGTCGGGCGTCAAATACGTGAAGTCGAGCTTCCTTCCTCTTCGCGAATTCCGTGACCTTGACGACGCCAACCGGCAAGCACGAGCCTGGGTGATGCACGAGGCCAGCACCCGGACGCATGGCACGACGCGCGAAGTGCCGCTCAAGCGTTTCGAGGATGTCGAACAGGCGCTGTTGCAGCCGCTTCCCGATGTGCCGCCCGAGCTGGCAACCTGGGCGCGCGTGAAGGTCCATCGCGACGCCCATGTGCAATTCGAGCGCGCCTACTATTCTGTGCCGTTCCGGCTTGCCAGTAAAGATCTGTGGCTCAAGGCGACCGCCAACATGGTGCAGCTCTACTACGAGCACGAACTGTCGGCATCGCATGTCCGCCAGACTACGCCGGGAACGCGTATCACCGTGGCCGATCACATGCCGCCAGCAGCACAGGCCTGGCAAATGCACGACACTCAATGGTGCCTGAGAGAAGCACAACGTATCGGGCCATCATGCCACGCGCTTGTTCACGCGCTCTTCGGCGATCAGGTTCTCATCAAGCTGCGCGCCGTCCAGGGCGTGCTGCGCTTCGCTCAGCAGTTCGGCGCATCGCGCCTGGAGGCGGCCTGCCGTCGCGCGAATCACTTCGGCACGCCGAGCTACAAAGCCGTCAAGCTGATCTTGCAGAAAGGCCTCGATCAGACCTGGCTGTCGATTGAACCTGTTGAATCAGGCGCGACCACCTACACCCACGGCGGCCGCTTCTGCCGCGATACTCAGACTCTCCTGATCCATTGAACATGAATCCAATTCCCGAACTCACGTCTTCTCTTAAGCAATTGCGACTGTCCGGCATCCTCGACACGCTCGAAGCACGCAACCGTGAAGCCATCGACCGTAAGCTCGCCTATACCGATTTCCTGACGTTGCTTATCCAGGACGAGATCGCACGGCGCGATCACCGAAAGCTCGACGCCCGCATGCGCCGCGCGAACTTCCGTGGACAGAAGACACTGGAAGGTTTCGACTTCGACCGTCTACCCAATCTTAATCGCGCCGTCGTCCATGATCTCGCGACCTGTCGCTTTATCGATGAGAAGGTCAGCGTGCTAATCGCCGGTCCTTGCGGAACGGGCAAAAGCCATCTGGCGCAGGCACTGGGCCACTCCGCTGCCCGGCAAGGTCACGATGTCCTGTTCGTGACTCAGACCCGGCTTCTCAGCACGCTACGCAACGCGCAAGCCGTGGGCTCCTTTGAACGGCGATTCCAGGCGCTTGCCAAGGTGCCGTTGCTCATCATTGACGACTTTGGACTGAAACCCATGCGCACGCCCGAAGACGAAGACTTCCACGATCTGATTGCCGAGAGGTACGAGCGTACATCGACTGTCTTAACGAGTAATTTGGATTTTACGGAATGGGGTGACGCATTCGCGACCAACAAAATGCTCGGCGCCGCAACGCTTGATCGCCTGCGACACGCGGCATACCGCGTCGTGCTCGACGGCGAGAGCTACCGTGTTCCACGCCCGATGCCCGAGAGCAACAAATCAGCACTTGCGAAAGGAGGTAAAAACAAGGATTCTTGATCCCCGTTCGAGCCCCGAATCAGGCGCCTTTCGCTGGCGCCATTACGCCGAAAACACCCGGCTCCTTTACGGCGAAAAGCAACAACGGACAGGGAACCAAGGAGAACCGCCAAATGAAGCGTACCAAGAAGAAGCCCCAAAGCGCCAGCGCGCCGTTGCACGTGGTGCCCAAGCAGGACCCGGAAGGACTGCGTGCCTGTTTTGCCGAGAACAGTCAGCTCCTGTTGCCCATGCTCGATCTGATTCAGAACACCCGCGCGAGCATCGACGAGTTGATGCACGAAGCCGGCCGTAGCCTTGTCGAGCAACTGCTGGTGATCTCGGCGACGGAAGTCGCCGGCGAGAAGCATCCGGGCCGCAGAGGCGGCGAGATCCGCTGGCACGGCTCGCAGCAAGGCCAGATTGTGATGGACGAACGCAAGTTGAACGTGAAGCGGCCGCGCCTTCGGCGTCGTGGCGGCGGCGAAGTGCCGGTCCCCGCCTACGAGCAATTGAACGCGAATCCGCGGCTCGCCGAGCGCGTGCACGAGATCATGGTCACGGGCGTGTCGACGCGCAAATATGCCAAGGTCCTGCCCGAGATGGCCGGCACCGTTGGCATCTCCAAGAGCAGCGTCTCCCGCGAGTTCATCAAGGCCAGCCAGACGGCGCTCACGGAGCTGATGGGGCGGCGCTTCGATGACAAGGACTTCCTGGCGATCTACCTGGACGGCATCATCGTCGACTCACGTCACATCATCGCCGCTATCGGCGTGGACAGCCCCGGCGAGAAACACCTCCTGGGTCTCGCGAGCGGGTCGAGTGAGAACGCCCAGGTCGTCAAGGATCTGTTGCGCGGACTGATCGAGCGCGGCCTGCCTGCGGATCGCGAATACCTGTTCGTGATCGATGGTTCCAGAGCGCTGCGCTCGGCCATCGAGGAGTTCTTCGGCGAACGCGCCCACGTGCAGCGCTGCCGTCTGCACAAGCAGCGCAACGTCCTCGAGCGCCTGCCCAAGGAGAGCGTTTCGCAAACCGCCGCGATCATGAAGGCCGCCTACAAGTTGTCGACCGACGATGGCATCGCCAAGCTCAAGACGCACGCGGCGTGGCTCAAGGCCGACCATCCGGACGCCTCGGCCGCACTGCTCGAGGGGCTGGAGGAAACCTTCACGGTGAACAAGCTGGGCCTGACGCCGGCGCTGATGCGCGGGCTGTCGACGACCAACATCATCGAGAATCCCAACGGCGCGGTGCGCCGTGTCGCGGGGCGCGTGAAGCGCTATCGCGACGCCGACACGGCGTTGCGCTGGACAGCCGCGGGCTTCCTAGAAGCTGAGAAGCACTTCCGAAAGATCCTCGGCGTGAATGAACTCTGGATTCTCGCTGCGGCCTTGAAACGGTCAAGCTCGAAATCAATTGACCATGATCGGAAGGTTGCCTAACCTATGCCGCACCCGCCGTCCCAACCTTCAACTGTCTTCGGGACATCGCCTGAGGAGTTCGCCGAGTTCCTGCTCCGTGTAGATGTGCGGCGCCAGACGACGATGGGCCCGCCCGCACAAGTCGCGTCGCGGAACAACTGTATCGGGATAGAACTGCTTGAGATACTTCGCGAAGGGGCGGATTACCTCGATCCGACGCGCCCATGTAATGGCCCTTTCGCTCGGTGTCGAGTGCGCCCAGCTGAGAGTCAGATCTTCCGTGATCGGACCACGATGCCCCAGCGCGTCCGCGAAGCGGGCAAAGTTCATCAATACGTGCCCAGAGATCTTGAGGTCGAAGCCAAGACAGCGTCGTTCGGCGAGATATGCCTGCGCCAGCGATACCATAGTGTCTGCCGAGTTGACGAAGCGTTTCATGATTTGCTCCCCGGCCAGGGGAGCGCGACAGCCTCCATACTTTGCAGGTCGATCTTCGTGTAAATCGCGGTGGTGTCGATGCTTTGATGGCGCAGTACGTCGGCCACTTCCTTCAACGACGAGCCGGAACGAAGCAGCCGTCGAGCCACGCTGTGCCTCAGAAGATGAGTTCCAGATTGTTCAGTCCAGCCGCAGCGAACATATGCGGCATGCACCGCCTGATGGCTTGCAGCGTGCCGTCGCGCCAGTTTAAATCGTCGAGCTGTATTTGCACGACTTCCGCAGCACGCAATCCAATATCTGCCAGACAACGTACCATTGCGTAATCACGCAGGTCGGCCGCCGTTTCGTGATGGAAGGAATTCAGGAGCTGTCCGATCGCTGCGTCCGAAAGCGTTTGAGGTAATGCCGCCAACCTCCATCCTGCTACGTTCAGCACCGCCGCGATCAACTCTGCGACCTGCTCGTTATATTGCATGCTCCTGAATCGCAGATAACTGCGCAACGTTATGCCTGCTACGTGAGCTGTTCCGGCTTTGCACCCGTCAGGGTAACGTGTCACGAATCGACGGAGATCCCGAATCGTTAGCCGCTTCATATCGATGGGTCCGCGACCAAAGCGTTGATGCAAGAAATCGCGAATGATTCGGCCACGCTGATATCGCGTGCACTCGGCAAGGCCGCAAACGTCCTTGAGGTACTCAGTGAATCGACACACCTCCTGTTGTACCGAATCCGGTTCTGCCCAAAGATACCGGAGGACAGCGCACGCGCCCAGGACGACCAGCAAATGCTGAAGTGCCGCGTTGACGTCTGTCCGACATCTCGGAATCGGATCGGGGCAGGTGCATCGAGGCAAATGGTCATTCACGAAGCCGCAGGCGAGTCGATTGTCGACGCGAGCTAAGGCTATGCGGTGTGTTGTGAGCCAGTACGCAAAGTGCGCGACGCACCTCACGTAACGGTTGACGGTGCAAGCCGCGTAGCCGGCCTCAACGAGATATTCGCAGTAGCGCTCCGCGAAAGGAGAAAGGACGCTGCGCCATAACCACGCCTGAGGCTGCGGTCGTAGAGGAACCAAGCCGATCATGATGTTTCTCCTGAATGGGTTACAACCCAAACAGGAAAGCACTTTTTATGTGTAGTTTGCTGCTACCCAACGATCCAGGCAAGGCGCGTCGCACTGACGCCCGTGACGAGCCGAACCATGCAAACTCCGCATAATTTCTGGCTGCGCATTATTCCTGCAATGCAATTATGTGCATTGCAGGAAGAACTTCCTGTTCGCAGGCTCTGATAACGGAGGTGAGCGGGCCGCCGCAATGTACGGCTTAATCGGCTCGTGCAAACTGAACGACATCAACCCGCTCGCCTACCTCGAATACGTCCTGACTCACATCGCAGACCACAAAATCAGTCACATTGACGAGCTGCTGCCTTGGAATGTGAAAAGCAAACTGCCCACGCAATTTACGCCGCCGTCAGCGACAAGCTGATCTCCGCAACGCCTCCCATTCGCCTTTAGTCACCGCACTGCCACTAGCGTGCCATACGTGCGCGATGCATCGTGAACGGCCGACGCGAGGCGCTTACATTCGAGCAGAAAAGCGTGAATCTGATTGCTGGTTGCCGTGCGTTCGCCGACAAGCGATTCGCGCACCCGATGTAACGCGAGCAGCGTCTGCTGCTCGGCTGTCTTGACTGCGACAAAGCGCATAGAGGGGCGCGAGGCGGCTTCGCAAATGGCTTCGGCGTCGGCGAAGTCAGTCTTGTTGCCCTTGACGAACGGCCTGACGAACTGCGGCGCAATCAAGCGAACCTGATGTCCATACGACTGGCCCTTGCGCGCCAGCCAATGCGCGCCTGCGCAAGCTTCCATCGCTAGAACGGCGACCGGACAGGTGGCCAGGCATGTGCAGAGCTTTGCGCGTCATCTTCTTGCGCCAAATCTGCGTACCGCGTGCGTCCTGCGCGTGCACGAAGAAGCAATGCTTGCCCAGATCGATACCGATGAGCGTCGCGTCCGTCATGATGGCCTCCGGAAAGAGGAAATGGCCCGATCAGCGTAAGCCGATCGGGACATTTCGGTCAGGCTGACCATCTCATTAAAGCCCGGCGGGGGCCGGGCTCAAGCTTCGCGCTCTCAGGTGCATCGCTTATAAATTCTTACCCGTTTACAACCGGGCGACAGTGCAAGGATTGCGTCTGTACCTCCGATTGACGTCACTAGGTATCGTCAGGCGCCCATTCCACCGAGACAGAGATACTTGATCACAAGATACTCGTCAATTCCGAAATGCGATCCTTCTCTTCCTACGCCAGATTGCTTCACGCCACCGAAGGGTGCGACCTCGTTAGAAATCAGGCCAGTGTTAACACCAACCATTCCATATTCCAATCGCTCAGCGACACGCCACACCCGCCTAACATCGCGGCTGAAGAAGTAGGCCGCTAAGCCAAACTCGGTGTCGTTAGCGAAGTGGATCACTTCATCTTCGCTATGGAAACGGAAGACGGGAGCGACAGGGCCAAATGTTTCCTCGCGGGCGACTAACATTGATGCGGTCACATCCGCCAAGATCGTCGGCTCGAAGAAGCTATGTCCTAAGTTGTGACGCCGTCCACCAGTGATCAGTCGAGCGCCGTTAGAAACCGCGTCAGCGATGTGCGCTTCCACCTTCTGCACAGCGGCCTCGTCGATCAACGGCCCTTGAGTGACTCCATCCTCCAACCCGTTTCCTACCCGCAAGCCTGCGACAGCCCTCGCGAGCTGCTCAACAAATGCATCGTAGATTGCGTCGTGCACATACATGCGGTTGGTGCAAACGCAAGTCTGTCCCGCATTGCGATACTTTGAAGCGATCGCTCCCTCAACTGCCGCATCAATGTCGGCGTCATCGAAAACGATGAATGGAGCGTTACCGCCCAGCTCGAGTGAGAGCTTCTTAATCGTCGGAGCGCATTGGGCCATGAGTGCTGCACCAACATTTGTCGAACCCGTAAATGACATTTTCCTAACGACGTCGCTCGACGTCAATACAGATCCGATCTCGCTCGACTTTCCAGTGATGACCTGAAAGACGCCCTTCGGCACTCCGGCGCGTTCTGCAAGCACTGCGATGGCGAGGGCCGTTAGCGGCGTTAGGGCCGCAGGTTTAACAATGATCGGACAGCCCGCCGCCAATGCCGGGCCGGCCTTCCGGGTGATCATCGCAGCGGGGAAGTTCCACGGCGTGATAGCCGCGCACACACCGACTGGCTCTTTTGTGACGATTATGCGTTTGTCACTGGCCACTGTCGGTACTACATCGCCATAGACGCGCTTTCCTTCTTCGGCGAACCATTCCAGGAAGGACGCAGCGTACTCGATCTCTCCTTTAGCCTCAGTGAGGGGCTTACCTTGCTCGGAAGTGAGTATCAAAGCGAGGTCATCGCGATGCTCAATCATTAATTCAAACCATGATCTAATGATTACAGCACGGCTCTTTGCGGTGAGTGCTCGCCATGCAGGCCACGCCGCATTAGCGGCGTCTATTGCCTCTCTTGTTTCCGCTGCTCCCATGCTCGGGACGTTTCCGATAACGGCGCCCGTGGCCGGGTTCACGACCGCGATGGTTTTTTCGTCGTCGGCGTTTAACCACTGTCCGTTCAGAAAGCATTGTCGACGAAGCAATGATGGGTCGCGCAGGTCTAGTACAGTCATAATTTTTTGACACGTTGTTGGCGACCGAAGCCGCAATGCTACATATTGCTGACGGCGCGAGCGCTAGCTAAGTCTTACGCCGCCATCAACGACGAGGATGTTGCCGGTCATGAACGACGACACATCGGACGCCAGATAAAGGATATGCTCAGCGATTTCGTCTGGTTGACCAAGTCGTCCCAGCGGAGTTTTCTCAAGAAACGGTGCTGCGTAAGCCGGATCAGAATGGAGCCAGCTCGTCATTGGCGTCTGTATATAACCCGGTGCGATTGCGTTTACCCGGATCTTGACTTTGCCCCACTCAAGCGCAAGACACTGTGTCAGGTGTGCGACCGCTGCCTTGGCTGTAGCATAGTGGGGCACACCAGGTCGGGCGCGAGTTCCGGCAAAGCTACTCAGGTTCACGATGGAGCCTCCGCCATTTTTCGCCATGACACTGGCCGCAGCTTGTGAGCCAAAAAACGTTCCGTTGAGGTTGATTTCGATATGTCTACGCCAATCGTCGGCGCTGATTTCGAGAGCAGCTTGCCGTTCGAGAATTCCAGCGTTGTTGATCCACACGTCCAGTCGCCCATACTGCGCTTGTATGTCGGCGGCAAGACGCCGCGAGTCCTCGGCGTTTGTCACGTCAAGGCAACGAATGTCGACTGAGCCAAGTAGATGCTCATAGGTCTCGCGGAGTTGCGCCTCGTGCAAGTCGGTTGCGACGACGGAGGCTCCATTTGACGCAAGCAGCTTCACAACAGACTGTCCAATCGCCCCTGCGGCGCCCGTAACAACGGCAACTTTCGAGTTGAAATCGGCGAACTCAAGCATGTTTTTCGCTCTCGGATTCGTTCATTGGATCCGGTGGCGCTTACGATGCGGCCACCAGGCAATTGCAGCCTTGCGATGCCTCAGGCAACAAAGTACTTCACATAAACGTCTTTGCTCTTAAGCTTGTCGCCTGAAAATTCATAGACGTCGACTCCATGAATGACAGCAGGCTTGCCATCGACGCCTGTATAGGAAAAGAGCCAACGCGCTGCCCCTTGCTCGCCGGCGACGAACATCGACGTAACGCTAAGCTTGCCGTCCTTATAGGAAGCAAAACCTTGGGCTACCGCGCTCCGAATCGCAGTCTTTCCTTCGTACGACTGGCCGAGCGCTTCGGGACCAAACGCGATGTGGTACGTCGCGTGATCGACGAAGCAGTTCATCACCTTATCGACGTCCTGCGTGTTCCATGCATCAGTCAGGTTGTTGAGGAGCTCTTGGCGGGAAAAGTGTTCAGAGGTCTGCATAAAAGAATCCTAAAAGATGATAGCGTCGGTCGTCTGGCCGAGCGCGAACAAAGATAAGTGAACCTTCCGGCGCCGTAGAGGTGCCCGTAGGCCAACTTGCAAAATTGGAAACATAACAAAACGCGTCAATCAGAACGAATGGTTGATACCTATCCGAGCCACCACCTGATGTGAGTTAGACGACGGTCCCGCCGAACCAGGAATATATGCGTGGTCCAGTGAAGTTCCCGTATTTCCGCCACTCACTTGCTGGTAGACAACCTGAGAGTAAACCGCGGTTCGTTTGGAAAGAAGGTATTGACCAAGAAGCCCGGCTTGATGCCAATGCAGAGATGCACGAGATTCACCCAACGCTAGATGAGCTAAGCTGTACGTATACATCGCGCCGACCGCTAGATCCGGGCGAATATTGTATTTCCAGTTTATCTCCACGTTGTCGAACCGCAGGCTATCGGGATTGGCCGTTGGTGTTCCGAGTGACCCGATGAAGACAGACGACGTCGGTTGTTGAAGAACGACGTGAGTGTAGACAAGGCCGAAGCTCGACTGACCTAATCCGTAGGTTGCCCCGATACCATAGATCTTCTGGTTGTTTGCCGCAAACGTCACATAATCATCAGACGGCACGGCACCGACCGTTGTACTGCCAGGAGCTGAAAGATTCTCAAAGACTGCTCCGATCGTAAGCGTATCAGTGGCGTACTTGATTCCAGCGCTGTACATGCGGTTTGTCGCGAACCCGCCCGCCAGATTGCTTAACGCGTAGAGCCCGGTAGCAGAGAATCCCGCAATGACGGGGCTTTGATATTTGACGGAGTTGTTCGCGTGGAACGTTGCATCCGTGTTGTCGTTGTCCAGGGGGTGGGAGAAAAGATAGCCGCCCCAATTGCCGTTAGCTGTGGCCAGCCCTATTACGTCAGTGACCGAATCATATTGCCGCCCGACAGTTACACTACCCAAAGAATCGGACTGCAAGCCTACGTACGATTGGTAGCCGAAAAGACGGCCGCCATATAATGCTTGACCACTATCCAAGCTTACTCCGCTTTCAACATCGAAAACGGCGTGCAGGTCCCCGCCAAGGTCTTCTACACCCCTCAAGCCCCACCGGCTCGTCGTCAGATCGATACTCGACGTCTGCCATGCTGACTTGCCCCCCGCGTTGTTCGTGTAGTTCACCCCTTCGTCCAAGACGCCGAAGAGGGTGACACTACTTTGCGCCGACGCTTGGACAGATACTCCGAGCATCGCAGCGATCAAGCAAGCCTGAGTTTTCATAACGCCCTGTTTAATAAGGTGGATCGGTGATCACCGTCTGCGATCGTTTGCGGGGGAGTCCAGCTAAAAAAACAACGGGTGGCAGCGCCGCATCTCTATGACCTGACGTCAAATGGTAACGTCGTAATCGGGATGACGAAATGTTACGAAAGGACGCGCGACCGGTTAAATGAGGCCAACAGCAGTTTCACTTCGTGGCATGCCAGGGGAAACGCTATCGGCCCGCGCGTTGATCGACAGGCGGACCGAGTGCATCGATGGGTAGACGCGGTGGATCAAGCGTCATCAATTGAAGTTATAGCTTCTAGCGATGCGCGCTCGCCGGCTTGAATTGCCCCCTCAATATAGCCATTCCAGCAGGTGGCAGTCTCGGTTCCCGCCCAATGAATATGACCAACAGGTCTAGACAAAACCGGCCCAAAACTTGTCCATGCGCCCGCCGGCATGGTTCCTGCGTAGCATCCGCGCGAAAACTCCTCGTCTACCCAGTATTTTTCGATAAATTCTTCGTATTCTGTTGCTTTCGCCCCGAAACACTTCACAAGCACCTCGATAGCAGCTGCTTCGCGTTCCTCTGCAGTTTTCTCGCTCCATTTTCGAGCCGCGATGCCTTCCGTGAAGAGAAGGAGGATTCCGCATGAACCGTCGTCCGGCGAGTTATCGTAGACCAGTTGCGGAGTGTCGTGATCGGTGAAGACAAGACCACTCAGGCCATCGGCTCGCCAAAATGGCGTCCTGTAACGAACCATTGTCTTCAATGCTGTTCCCATCGGCATACGCTGAGTGAGGGAGTCGCGCGATGCGGGAAGTGCAGGTACATAGCGGATGCGTCCCGTAAGCGTCGGCGGCAATGCGACGATAACGCGCCGAGCAACGTATTTGCGATCCTCTGTCGTGACGGTGACGCCGACGGAGTCTTGTTCAATCTTGGTCACAATTTGCTCGAGTCTAATTCGCTCGCCGAGCTCTTTTGCAAGATTGATTGAAAGCTGTTGTGCACCCGTCTGGAAACGGCTGTCCTGGCCACCGCCGTCTGTCGATGTGAGTCGGTCGACCCCTCCGGCAGCACCGAAGTAGAACGCGACATGCAACAGCGAGAGCTCACACGCTTCGACGGAGAATACACCGGGAGCCAAGCGGTCATACACCCAGCGTCCGAATTCCGTCTTGAGATTTGCGTTGATCCAATCGGCGAAGGTTTGGCGATCTAACTCAAGAGCCCTTGGATGAGTCCAAGGCGCCTCCAGTGGGATACTCGCAGCCAATTCTTCTAGGAGCGCCATGCCGTTCTCGATGTCGGCGTCCGTTTCAGGGTCTCGCTTCGGAATTACGCCTTCGTAGCGGACCTTCTCTCCGTTGAGATACGCGATGGAATCGCCAGTTTGGTAAGTTTTAAAGATTTTCAGCCCAAACTCTTCGATGAGTGCAAGTACTCTCTTTTGCGTTGGCGCGACCCATTGACCCCCGAGGTCGATAGTGACACCGTTGTCAAGCGTCTTGCTCAGGGTACGCCCGCCGACGCGGTCGCGGGCCTCCAGAACTATCACTGATTTACCGGCACGTGTGGCCGCTCGGGCGGCCGAAAGGCCGGACATTCCTGCGCCCACAATAACGATGTCGCAATCCAATTTCTGCATGGTCGGCTCCTGCTGATAGTTGGTTCAGTCGTCTGTCCTCGGCAAATTTTTTGCCGGGCAAAGCAACGCTTCGATTCGTAGTCGCAGCATACGGAGCGGCAGTGCGATTGGAAATGTTGCAGGAGGCCAAAAGTGCAGCAGTCTTGGCCGCTAAGGGCCCCGGTCGTCGCATCGTAGGCTGGTAACAAGACGGACGACAGTCGTAGGCTGCTGGTTCTGCATCGAAGCTTTTGTCCTTGCGACACAAAGACGCTGACCCTTCGACACATGGTTCTGGGATTCTGTAACCACTAATCTGGCCTCACTGGCACATCTGTGTCACACATTGACGAACAAGTGAGGCTCAACATGGCAAAAGGTCTGACGACACTCCCTGCGAGTGCGAACGTAGATGACGTTGTGGAAGTTATTGATCGGGACGGCGGCGTCATTGTTGAAGACATGCTCAGCCCCGAGTTGCTGGAACGCTTTTTTGCGGACATCGGTCCGTATCTAGAGCGCACGCCCTATGGCGAGGAGGGCTTCACTGGTAATAAGACTCGCCGGTGCTCGGCGTTGATGGCCAAGTCCCTTCACACCGCTGAGTTCCTTACGCAGAAGCATTTTCACGGTGCCGCCGAGAAAATCCTACTGCAACAGCCCTATAAGTTCGTTGGTGTAAGCGGCGAAGGCATGCTGCCTACACTACAGCTGAGCGTTACGCAAGCGATTCAGATTTGGCCAGGGCAAGGCGCACAGTCTTTGCATCGTGACGACGCCATTCATCACCGCCCGCATCCCGGGCCGGAGTCGCAGGTTCAAGTCATTTACGCGGGGACCCGCTTCACTGCGGAGAACGGGGCAACGCTCGTCGTTCCAGGCAGTCACAAATGGGACAACGAGCGCCTCCCGAAAATGGAGGAGGCCGTACCGGCTGTGATGAAAAAAGGTTCAGGTCTGATCTATCTTGGTGGGACCTATCACGCGGGCGGCCTCAATACTACAGAGGCCGAAACGCGTACCGCTATCGCCATCTCGCTCACGCTTGGTTACCTTCGACAAGAAGAAAACCAATATCTCGTAGTGCCAAAGGAAACCGTCCTCAAGTATCCGCCACACATTCAGCAACTCCTTGGTTACTCGGTCTGCCCGCCGTTTTGTGGCTGGGTCGAAATGCAAAGCCCGGCGATTACGCTTGAGAACGAAGACTTCAGCGTAGCCACGGCCACCAACCTTTACTAATTCCTCATTCGACATTCTGGCACCGCCCTCGGGCCGGCTGAAGCATTGAGGTAGACGACGGAGACAGCGATGGAACTGAAGGTTGCAGGGCGTGCCAAGCATTTTATCGACGGCCAATGGGTTGAGCCGTTCAGCGATAGACGCACAAACGTGGTCAACCCAGCGACAGAGGAAATTGTCGGGGTCATCCCACAAGGCACGACGCAAGAAGTCGATCGAGCAGTGCTCGCGGCAAGGCGCGCGTTTGCCCATTGGTCCGGTGTGAGCAAGGACGAAAGAGTGTCGTTGCTTCAACGCACCGTTGCGGCTCTTGAAAGGAGGCACGAAGAGCTCGCCTATGCCATCACGATTGAGATGGGCGCGCCGTATGAGTTCTCCAAGGGCTTGCAAGCGATGTGCGGAGTTTGGCACATTGGCGTCGCGATCGAACTACTGAAGAGCTATCAATTCGAGCAGCAGGCAGGCACTACCACCATCGTCAAAGAACCGATCGGTGTTTGCGCGATAATCACCCCCTGGAATTGGCCCATTAATCAACTAGTGTGTAAGGTCGCTCCTGCCCTCGCGGCTGGGTGCACGATGATCGTCAAGCCAGCCGAAAATTCACCTCTGTCAGCGATGATCTTTGCGGAGTGTGTCGAGGAGGCC
This sequence comes from Caballeronia grimmiae, assembly GCF_022879615.1. Classification (NCBI taxonomy): domain Bacteria; kingdom Pseudomonadati; phylum Pseudomonadota; class Betaproteobacteria; order Burkholderiales; family Burkholderiaceae; genus Caballeronia; species Caballeronia grimmiae. The sequence goes on along the minus strand of NZ_CP084275.1, from coordinate 163,488 downwards.
GGCTTCCCACCGGGCGTCTTTAATCTGGTCAACGGTTCGGGTCGAGAGTTGGGACCCGCAATGTCCTCGCATCCCGAGGTGGACATGGTCTCCTTCACCGGATCAACAAACGCTGGCATTCAAGTAGCGATTAATGCCGCTGAGACAGTGAAACGCGTGTCGCAGGAGTTGGGCGGAAAATCGGCGAATATTATTCTCGACGACGATTCGTTCGCGGGTGCCGTGTCGGCTGGAGTTGCCGCCTGCTTTAATAATTCTGGGCAAACTTGCATCGCGCCGACACGAATGTTGGTTCCGATGCATCGCATGGACGAGGCGGCGGAAGTAGCGCGGACAGTAACTGCGAACATCCGCGTGGGCGACCCCTTCGACACCGACGTCGCGTTAGGTCCCGTCGCGTCGAGAAAGCAGTTTGATTCGATTCAACGTTACATTGACATCGGAATCGAAGAGGGGGCAAGGCTCGTCGCCGGAGGTCCCGGGCGACCGGACGGGCTGGTAAAGGGTTTCTACGTTAGGCCAACGGTGTTCGTAGACGTTGCACCTACGATGCGCATTGCACGTGAGGAGATTTTCGGCCCAGTTCTCACTATCATTGGCTACGAATCCGAAGATCAGGCAGTGGAGATCGCCAACGACTCCGTCTATGGACTGTCGGGTTATGTTAGTTCGTCGAATTTGGATCGGGCGCGCGCTATCGCACGTCGGATGCGCACCGGAATGGTCCACATCAACGGCGCGGGACCCGACTTCAATGCGCCGTTTGGCGGCTATAAACAATCCGGCAACGGTCGCGAGTGGGGACGCGCAGGACTAGAAGAGTTCTTGGAAACCAAAGCGATCATGGGTTTCAACGTTTGACCAAGCCTTTGTGGGCGAGTGGATGCGTGAGGGTCTACTCGCCTAGATGCAGCATCTGTTAGCGCGGCACCTGTCGCTCGTGTAATCAGTGCCCACGGCAGTTGGAAAAGCACTTACCGTAGCGAAATTGAGAATGGAGTATCCTAATGCGTTCCACCGCTTACTTGTTGCTTACGGTGGCGATCGCTGCAGAAGTCATTGCGACCTCCGCGCTTCGAGCATCTGAAGGATTCACTCGCGTACTACCTTCGGTGATTGTCGCGGTTGGCTATGGCATATCTTTCTATTCGCTATCCTTGACCCTTCGCACGTTGCCAGTTGGGATCGTTTACGCAATTTGGTCAGGAGCGGGAACGACGCTTATTACACTCATTGCAATTTTTCTCTTCAAGCAAAAGCCCGATGCATTTGCAGTACTCGGAATGGGACTAATTGTTACGGGCGTCATGGTGCTTAATGGTCTCTCAAAGATGAACACCCATTAAACCGTGAACAGGAGTCGAAATGAATCGGAATAGAGAAAACGTAACAAACATCGAATTAGAAAATGGCGCGATCCGCTTCGATCTGCAGATCGATGACGAGGTCGTGCCGTGCGAGCTTTGCGAGGAAGCGCTGATCGAGGCTGCAGATGTTAGTTATGTCGTCTCTCGTCAAGAGGCTTTTGCGCGCGTGCAGCCGATTGTGTTTGAGGTGGCTGCAGCTCTTGCACGAGCGAATGCGACTCGACCAATTCGATTGACTGGGCACGAATTGACAAGCGGCAAGCCGGTTTTTCTCCGCTGTTCGATTGAGTAGGTGTTTTCTCACGCGGCTTCGCTCCACAGCGTGCTGCCGGGCGCATAGAGGGTTTAGCGTTTAATCGCACCGATTATCCGCACGGCGGCTTTATTTTTATTGGGGGTCTACTATGTCGTATGCAGTATCTGTTATTGGTCTAGGTAACATGGGACGAGCGCTTGCGCGTGCTTTTATCGAAGAAGGACATCAAGTTACCGTGTGGAACCGCACCCGCGCAGCATCGGAAGGGCTCGGTGCTTCTCGCATTGCGGAAAGCCCCGCGGACGCCTTCGCTGCGAGCGAGCTGACCGTAATCTGCGTACTTAACAATGACGTTATCGACGCATTTATGGATGAGAATGCAAAGAGAGCGGCGAGGGGCAAGACGGTGTTGAATCTGAATACAAGCACGCCTGAGGATGCAAATAAAACTGCGCGTTTATTCACCGAAGTAGGTGCGACTTACTTGGACGGGACGATTCCGGCGTTTCCGGACCAGATCGGAAAGTCCGGCGCTGGAGTCATCGTCGCGGGTCCCGAACAAAAATGGGAGCAGATCCGTGATGTGCTTGGTGCGCTCGGAGGCGCGACATGGTACGCAGGGGAAAAGATCAGCGCACCCGCTGTCATTGATATGGCTATGGCCATCAGCTTCTTCCATACGGCATTAGGGGCTTTCATTGAATCCGCAACGTATGCGTTGCGTGAAGGAGTAAGCATTGATAGCATCAAGCGGGCCGTTCCTGCGCTGATCCCCGTCTTGGAGGAACAAATCTCGGTCGCGATCGACGCGATCAGCAAAGAAGACTTCAGTACCGACCAGGCAACTGTCGACGTACATTTGGGCGCAGTGCAGATGGCGAGCAAGGTCATGGAGAAGGCATTGCCTGGCCGAGCCCTTCTGGCGAGCATTATTGCGAACGATCTCGCGAAAGCGTCGTCCGCAGGGCATGGTGGCAACACAATGGCCTCGATAATCAAGGTATTGTGAGCAGCGGATTTCGTGCAATATTGTTCGATCGCTGAGTTCCGCCACCAGGCGGACTGGCGACATACGAGAAAATCTTAGGCAAGGCGTTCGAATCCTCATTGTTAAACGCCCAATTTTTCGAAATTTTTTGAAAGAAATTAAGCGAGATAGTGTCGGATGATTTGATGCTGACTTTGATGCGACTCCTACGTTTTCCGCTCACTGATAGCGTGACTAGACCGTCGCGCGGTTCGTGGGTCGATCGCCAAGGTGCCCGCGAGAATGTTTTGCACCAAATTGGGCATCACATTGATGGGCACCTTGCCATGAAGCCGGCAGAGTCGAAGTTCAAAGTTCTTGCCACCGAGCGCATTAGAATGGCCGCGGGTCACGCAGCATTTGCAACTAGCAGTGATCCCGCTTGCCGATGCCTTGGTCCTCCGTCCCCTGTGCTGCCAGCACGAGACCATTCCGGCTCACCTAGCTCGCGGCAGGTGTGGCAAGGCGTCGTGCCATGGCGCGAGTCTTACGAACCTCCGTTAGATGGATGGAGCGTAATTTCCACTCAGGCATTCCAAGTGGTCAAATGCAATATGCTTTCGCGTTCAGGATTTGGGAGGCTGCCGATGGGAGCTGGAAACGTATTTGTAATCTGAATGCTGGGAGTTCGCTACAAGCGCCGTCTCGATGGTCTCGATCCTGTCGCACTCGCAACGATGGGCGCGAGCCTCGCTTTTCAGGATCGACCCTACACGACCCTCATTCCGCGTCGCTCTGGTACGTGCGCGAGAATACTGCGTCCAAGCGGGCAAGTGTTTTGTTTCCCCACATCCGAATCGGTCGCAGCGTGCGACCATCCTTGATGGTCATACAAACTCGCCGCCATGATCGTCGATTCGGCGCCGCCGTCCGCTCCGCCCATCGCTCGAAGACAAATGGATTCGATTCCGTAATTTTAGGGTGCTTCCTGCCGCGCGAGTAAACAGCGAGCGGTTAAACCGAAAGGCTGTTGCAACCGCGAACTGGAAGGCAGTTTCTCTTTAGTTGCTCAAGCAACGGCACTTGCAAGGAGTTCAGGTGGTGAATGTCGTGAATGGATAGTTTGCTGTTCGGTTACAGCACGCGTCCGGTATGCTCTTGGAGCGTGTCCTGTCCAACGCTTAAACGCATGGCTGAAGTTTGCGGCGTCACTATAGTTCAGCCGTTCTGCGATGCATTCGGTTGTCATCTGCGTGGTTGAGACGTAGCGAATTGCGAGACTACGGCGCACCCCGTCGAGTATTTCGCTATACGAGGTTTCCATTGTTTCAAGACGTCGTCTCAGCGTGCGTGCAGACATGCATAACTGGCTCGCAACTTCAGGCAGCGTAGGTATTGCGCCCAACGACGCATCGCAGAGTATCGTGCGGACTCTACTAACAAGGTCGGTCGAGCTATCGAAGTTCAAGAGGGTCTCGTCGCATGACCGGATACACGCCTTATTCGTGACCGGATTGAATTGCACGAGCGGTTGATCGAGGAGGCTCGACTTGAAGACGATCTTCGTAACCCCTTCAGAACAGTGAACGGGGCGTTCCATGAGCATCAAGCTTGTGCCCTTGATGGGCAATGAGCTTGATGCAATATGGATCTCTGGATCAAAAGCTTGGACCTGGAGGTCTGCAATAAACGTCAGGACTTTTGCGACTTCAAACTCAAGACACATATCGGCCTCGTCTTGGGTCAGTCCTTGAGGCGCGGAGAAGTATAGGTTTGCCACCTCATCTTCAACCGATAAGGTGGGTCCGCATTTCAGGTTAAGCAGAGGTTTATAGCGGGAAGCGAGTTCTAGCGCGGCTCGCAGCGACGCCGCGCTCCATAGCGCGTATCCGGCGAGCCCGAATGCTGAAAGGTGCACTCTGCTGCCTGCCCGAACGGTAAAGCATCTGTCATGCGTTCGCTCGACTCCGTTTGTCAAGGCGCCGATGAATTGGTCCATCGAGACCAGACGTTGTTCGCTGCCCTCCAGGCTTCCCAAGGTTATCCCCGTACGGTCCAAGACGCACAGGGGCGACACCCCAAGCTTGCGGGCGACGTCGGTGACTACAGCCACCTCTGCTAACTGTGAAGCCGCAAAGGGGGCGTTTAACGAAAGTTCGAACCGTTGCATTGATGCTCCGAGCCAAAGGCACGCCTACATTGTCGACAAGCAGGCTTCGTGCGGTTACAGTGACAACTTGGTTACGTGACCGAAGTTTATTGGCTAACCGACCGAATTTCCAGCGCGTCAAAATACTTTCGGCTCAGGACATTCCCTACGTTGGGGCGCCCCGTGGCGAGGGCAAATGAGTTTTGTTGCAGGTAAGCGGTCTGTATTCTTATCGTCAGCGGGTTAAGCGACCTATAATTCCACGGCGCCAAGCGCGTGGTTTGTTATGATAATTGGGGGCGGATAGTGGAACTTGATGAAAAAATTGGCACGGAAGGCTCGACGCAAACGCGAAACCGGGCAAGCCGGATCGATCAACTTCTCGCGTTCTCACGAGACGTCTTTAGTGAGGAGGGGTACGCGGCCTTCTCGGCGCGTCGCGTTGCGGCAAAGGCTGGAACCACGTTAAGTACCGTGCAGTACTACTTTCCGAGCAGAGAGGACTTGCTGCGGGAGACGGTGGAATCGTTTCTTGAGGCTTACCTACATGCCTACAGTTCTATTGCTGAGGGTCATGGGCTGCCACAGCGCAAGTTAAATGATCTCTTACAAAAGATATTTGATGACGTGAACGAGCCAAACGTGCCGCGGCTGATGTTTGAAGCGTGGGCGGTAGCTCAACACGAGCCGGAGGTGCTGGAAATCGTTGAGCGCACTTACGCGCACTACCGATTGATCCTGGCGCGTTTGATTTTGGAGATCAACCCGGCGCTATCTCAAGAAGAGTCCATTGTTCGAGCGACCCTTGTCGCGTCCCAAACCGAGGGGCTGATGATCTTCGCTTTCCGCGGCGGTGACACGGAGAAGGATAATCTTGAGGTAGCAAGGACGATGAAGCGGAGCGCGCGGTATCTTGCTTCGCTGCCGCCGCAAATTCACGACGAATTCGAGGATGGAGTACCCGAAGCCTCTCATTCGGATCTCAGCACCGCGGGCCAGGCACCCCTTACTCTTAGCTTCCCCCAATCAACGGAAAGCGCCACGGCACATCGACGGCCGACGATGCAGAGCATCAGACGTGCGGAGAAGGTCCGTGAAATCATCAGAATTGCCGCCGGCCTCCTGTCGACGGAAGGGTACGCAAATTTCACGCAGGGACGGGTCGCAAAGTTGGCGGGTATCCTGACTTCCAACTTGCAACACTATTTCAAGACTCACGACGAACTCCTCCACGCGACCTTACACGCTCTGATGAGCACCTACCTAGTTCGTTATTCCGCGATCAGCGTCGCGTCCAATAAATCTCCGGTGACGCGTATGGACGAAATAACTACTGATTTGGTCTCAGAAATTAAGAACCCAAATGTCGTCTCTTTTTCGCTGGAGATGTTTGCTCTGGCACAGCGCAACGAGGTTGCCAACGAGCTTCTGATCCGCGTCTACCGGGCGTACCGAGAGATCTTCGTGTCGCTGGTTCATGAGCTCGATCCTGCAGCATCAAGCAAGGAGTGCTACGCCCGGGCGACGCTGATCGCCGCAACGCTCGAGGGGTTGATGCTCTATCGAAGAAGCCTCGCTGGCGCTCCGGGTCGGTTTGCAGCTGTGAATCGTGTGCTGACGTCGCTGGCGGTCCTTATCGGGCAGGGTCTTCCCCAAGATTCCGCGTCGTAGAATCATGAGGTTGTTGACGACGAGCGCGCCAGCGTTGTCAACTTGTCCGATGCCGTGTCCATGCGCCACACACATTTTGACCTTCGATCACATTCCTCAGGGATTGTGTGGCAACTACTCTGATGCTTCACCGTGCAGTTGAGCGCTCCTTGCAAAGAACTTACGAGCGCTAGCCAACAGCGTCTCTTGAAGCGCGGGCCATTTTCCTAACTTTGCGGAGCGAGTAATGACGACGTCCCCTGCCGAGCTGGTGTCAGATCTCACTGACTCCGGGCTCCAATTGAACATAGATTTGGCCGCTCAGATAAACGAGATGGTCAGTGGCGCCCACGCATCATCTGAGTGCTGGCAATCGGGCCGCCTAATGCTGCTTGAAGGCGCCATTTGGAGCGCGTTCGGAGCAGCCCTTTGGGTAGCAACGCTCTATCTTTTCTCCTAGGAGCCGTGCCATGGAACACAATGCGAAAAGCGTCGAGCAGGAAGCTTTGGCAGGGCGGTTACCGGTTCTGTTCAATGAGCGGATCTACCGGTCGTATGGATCATTCCTCTGGACCTGTTGCGCTTTCAGTGCGGCGACGTGGGCGTTCCTGATCGGCGGATTCCTTCCGTATGTTGGAGATTGGCGATTGGGCGTCGCCGGGTACGTCATTGGGCTAGTCATCGGTATGTCGATTGTCACCCTGGCTTCCGGCGCTGCGAGTTTTAAATACGGCACCGACGTCATCGATAGCGCAAAGGCGACCTTTGGCTATCGGGGCATCATTGTTCCACTTATCGGTTTGCTAGCGACGCTCATTGGGTGGTCTTTTGTTGTCGAGGCTTTAACCTCTCGAGGCGCGGCCAACATAGCCGCCACTATCACCGGCACGGGTCCGTCCAGTGCGGCGCATGAGAAACTCGTCATAATCGTCGCGCTTGGAGCCCTGGTCATAGTCTGGCTCATCGCTGCGAAAGGTCCTAAGCTCTTTGAACGGTTAAACGGATACATCGGCCCGTTACATATGCTGATCACCGTTGGAATGTTCGGCATTCTCGTCTATCGCTTCGGACTGCATGCGTTGTGGGTGAACCAACTTCCCGCAGACCAAATGCTCACACATGACAAGACTCGTGGACTTGCATTAGCCGTCGAATTTGGATTCTCAAACGCGTTGACATGGTGGCCGGTAATGGGCGGCTTGAGCCGTCTTGTTAAGCGACGTTCCCACGTAATGGGTCCTTCTGTACTGGGTGTGGGTTTGCTTGGCGCCGCCTTCGTTTCGACAGTTGCAGCTCTTGCAGCGATCAGCGCAGGAACCCATGATCCGACGATCTGGATGATTAAACTTGCCGGCCCGATATTCGGCAGTGTAACTATGGGCGTTGTCCTCTTAGCGAATATCGCAACGATGGTCGTCATGATTTATCTCGCTGGAGTCTCGGTGCAGCAGATCCCACTCTTCGCGAGAATTAAATGGGAGCTTCTTCTTGCTGCCATGCTTTTGCCAGGTATCTATTTTGCGTTCAAGACAGAATGGTTGCTGTCCGCTGTCATGAGCTGGCTCTCTTATAACGGCGTAATGTTCGTTGGCATCACAGGTATTACTTTGGTCGACTACTTCTTCCTTCGGAAGGAACGCATCGATCCTGCCCACCTTTTCGCTTCCAGCGGAAGTAAATATACGTTCTGGGGTGGGGTGAACTGGATAGCGATAGTTATCACTGGGCTTTCGGTCTTGCTGTATCTGTGGCTCTATAACCCGGTGACTAGCGCGACTGCCGAGCCGTTCAAATATTTCGGAGCATCCATTCCCGTCGTAGTTCTGTCAGGCTTTGTGTATTACATCGCTACCAAAGTGATACTGGTTCCTTTGGCACTCGGTGGTTATCGCGAAGACGTCGGACCTTTAAGCAGGGCCACAGTCGGGCGGCCTGCGGAGTCGGGCTCTGTAACCGTATCACTGTAGTCGCTAGACGCCGGTTGCGAGAATGATCTAGAGCGCGTCCGAGGTTTTCCGACAGTCCTATAGGACAACTAACATCGTAGCTGTAAGCGGTGCTTTTATTCGAGTGCGCGAATCAGCAAACCGAGATTTGTGGAGGAGTTTGGCAATGAGTATCTATCCCGGCGTGACCGAGGGTACCGTCAATGTCGACGGGTTCACCGTGCGGTTTTGTGACGGCGGTCAGGTCGACAGTAGCGCCGCCCCAATCGTCATGGTGCACGGCACCGGCGGAAGGGCAGAGACGCACTTCTTCACGCTCTTTCCGATGCTTGCATCGAGGCATCGCGTTATTGGTCTGGATCTGTCGGATGAACCCGGTGGCAGGGGTTCATCCCGGCAGTTGTCCGTCGAGGCGCTCGGTGCTCAGGTGACGGGCGCGATAAGACATCTCGTGTCTGACGGCAAAGTTAATCTGATCGGGTATTCGCTTGGTGCTGCAGTCGCAGTAGAAGCCACCCTGCAGCTAAAGCAACAGGTCAGCAACTTGGTCTTGCTCAACGGTTGGGCGAAAACAGACAATGCGTTGAAGTTGAGACTGTCGCTCTGGAAGCGCCTTCGCGACTCTGAGGACCGCGCTGCACTCGCGGAATTCATGATCTCGAGTGTCTATGGCAGAGCCTTTTTGAATGCTCGCGGCTGGAAAGATATTGAGCAACTGCGCAGCGACTATGTCGTCGGTCCCGGAAGCGACAAACAAATGGCCCTGAACCTAAACTTGGATATCGTGGACCGACTGGGTTTAGTTAAGGCACGGACCTTAGTGGTTGGAAGTACATATGACCAACTCATACCTCTCGAATACAGCCTCGAACTTGCAGGCGGTATTGATAACGCGTTGCTTGCCGAAGTGAAGTCGGGCCACGGCTCCGTCACTGAGCGACCTGCGGAACTATTCCGAATCATTGATCGATTTGTGCGTCTGAACGCTACAAGCGATTCGTTCCCCGTTTTCACGGATCCAAGCCTGAAACAGCTTGCCGGTTTTCAATTGTAGGAGGTCAGTATGAACGATCAAATTGAACGAAACAGTGCAGTCTACGATGTAATCATCATCGGCACGGGCTTCTCGGGACTTGGCATGGCCGCGCAGTTGAAGCGTCGGGGAAATGACAACATCTTGATTCTTGAGCGCGCGAGTGATGTCGGCGGGACTTGGCGCGATAACCGGTACCCCGGAGCAGCGTGTGATCAGCCTTCGCATCTTTACTCCTTCTCTTTTCGACTGAACCCCGATTGGCCTAGCGTTTTCTCGGCGCAGCCTGCGATTCACGAATACTTGCGCAACGTCGCCAAAGAAGAAGGACTGCTTTCGCATATCCGCTTCAATGAAGAAGTGGTAGAAGCTCGATGGGACAATTCGCGTAGGAGTTGGGATGTCAAGACTGAACGAGGAATGTTTACCGCTAGACTACTCGTCAGCGCTGCGGGCCTACTGTCAGAGCCGAAGCTACCCGATATTAAAGGGCTATCCTCCTTCAAAGGAGCAATCTTTCATTCGGCGCGATGGAACGACAGTATTCCGCTGGAAGGACAACGAGTTGGTGTCATCGGTACCGGCGCGTCCGCCGTTCAAATTATCCCCGAAGTGGCAAAGGTTGCATCTCGCCTGACGGTATTCCAGAGGACTGCATCATGGGTCGTTCCGCGTCCTGATCGCGACTTCACTGATGCAGAGAAGGGTATGTTTAGGAAGCTTCCAGAGAAGATGCAAGAGCTTCGCACCGCTATTTTTTGGGAAAACGAAGAACGTTATGCCCAACGCGCAGCGGTTCCATCGTTGCTTGCAAAGGCCACGGCCATTGCCCTTAAGCATCTGGAGGATCAAGTACCCGATCCGGAGTTGCGCCGCAAGCTGACCCCCGACTATGAGATTGGCTGTAAGCGAATCCTTAAGTCAAGTGACTTCTACCCAGCGCTATGCCGTCCCAATGTCGATCTGGTGACTGATCGTATCGACTACATTGATTCGGACGCGATCGTGACAACAGATGGTGTGCGGCACCAGCTTGATGCGCTCGTACTAAGCACTGGGTTCGAGGCCACGGATTTGCCCATTGCGAAACGCATAGTTGGTTTGGGAGGTCGTTCGCTGGCCAAAAGATGGGATCAGGGGGCAGAGGCGTTCGCAACGACGTCAGTCAGCGGATTCCCTAATTTCTTTGTCCTAGGCGGTCCAAACACGGGCATTGGTCATAACTCCCAGGTCTACATGTTCGAGGCCCAGATTCAACACGTGCTTAAGGTTATTCAGTATCTCGATCATTCGAAGGCGCAAGCGATCGAAGTGCGTTCGGATGCTGAAGATAGGTTCCGGGCCAGTTTGGATAAGCGTGCGGCGACCACTGTCTGGATGACTGGCGGTTGCACTGCGTGGTACGTCGACGAGCGAAATGGCCGGCTGACGACGCTGTGGCCCGATTACTCACACACGTTCGAGGATGAGGTTACGCCCTTTCGCGCGGCCGATTACAAACTCCACGTTGACGCCGAGCAGCTCGCCTAAATGTGCTTCCTACCTGGCTGCGCCCGATTGAGACGGTGCAGCACGCTTTTTCGCTTTTAGCGGCATCGGCACCGGAATTACGCAGACTCTATGGGAACGAATCCATGTCAAGTTTCGCCTTCAACACAACACCGTCGATAATCTGTGGTCGCGGCTGCAGTGTTAAAATGCCATCGACACTCGGTCCCGGCCTTGGTAAGCGCTTGCTGATAGTGACCGATGCGGGGCTGGTGAAACTTGGCTTACTTGACCCGATCCTTGCGAAGTTTCGAGAAGCTAACCATGAACTCGTTGTGTATGACGGTGTCGATGCGGACCCGCCCGAAAGTAATGTGATGAGTGCCGTGGCAGCGGCGCAGTCCATTAACGCGACAGGTGTGATCGGCATCGGAGGCGGATCTCCGATGGACGTCGCAAAAGTTGCCGCGCTACTGCTTGGTAGCAAAGCGTCCTTGGGCGACGTATATGGCGTCGGGGTAGCACAGGGTCCGCGTATTCCTTTAGTCTTAGTGCCGACCACGGCCGGTACGGGTTCTGAAGTGACACCTATCGCCATCTTGACGACCGGGGCCGCCGAGAAAAAAGGCATTGTATCCAAACTGTTGCTACCGGACGTCGCCGTACTTGACGCAGAGTTGACGCTAGGCCTGCCAGCCCACATTACGGCCGCTACGGGCATCGATGCGATGGTCCACGCTATTGAAGCCTTTTCGTCTGCTTCCACATCCAACAACCCAATCTCTCGAGGGCTTGCACGGCAGGCCTTGCAAATTCTCGGCGCGAATATTCGTGATGCAGTGTCCCTAGGTACAAACGTGGCGGCGCGCGAATCGATGCTGCTTGGATCAATGTTGGCTGGTCAAGCGTTCGCAAATTCGCCGGTTGCCGCCGTGCATGCCCTTGCGTACCCGATCGGCGCCCAATTTCATGTGCCCCACGGACTTTCGAATGCGTTGGTGCTTCCGCATGTCTTACGTTTCAACCTGGATGCTGCGTCGTCCGCCTATTGCGAGATCGCGGCTGATGCGTTCCCTGAGTTGCTAAGCGTGACCAAATCGGACAGGGCGTCCCGTTTCATTGAAAGCTTAGCTGCTTTGTCGGGGGAGTTGGGACTTCCTTCGCGATTGCGTGATGTCGGTATCCCAGTGACGGCATTGGCCAAACTAGCGGCTGATGCCATGAAGCAAACGCGGCTACTCGTGAACAACCCTCGACAGGTCACCGAGAGCGATGCCCTGAATATCTATCAGTCAGCTTTCTGACGCAGACGTCAAGACGATACAAACTCCCGTCGTGGCGCGCTCGAAGAAGGAGCTTCCCGGATGAAAGGAACGAAGATGAATCGGCAGGTGTTACTTGTGTCGCGCCCGGAAAAAGAGGCGTCGACTTCGAATTTCAAACTCGTTGAAAGGCCGCTCGAAGCCTTAAAAGCTGGCGAGGTGCGCGTAAGAAACCTATATCTGTCGTTAGACCCGTACATGCGCGGTCGGATGAGCGAAGCGAGATCGTATTCAACGCCTCAGCCGCTCAACGAGGCGATGATCGGCGGCACGGCGGGAGTTGTTGTTGAGTCGCTGAATCCCGCTTTCGTGGTCCACGACCATGTTGTGGGCATGTCGGGGTGGCAAGAAATCGGGACGTCCGATGGTAGCGACTTAAGAAAGGTGGACGTAAGTAAGGTTCCGCTTTCAGCGTATCTCGGGGTCGTCGGGATGCCGGGAGTTACCGCGTGGTATGGACTAAACAGGATAATCGTTCCTGTTGCGGGCGAGACGATTGCAGTCAGCGCTGCAAGTGGCGCAGTTGGAAGCGTTGTCGGCCAATTAGCGAAGGCTGTTGGCTGCCGGGTGATAGGCATCGCGGGCGGTGTGGAAAAATGCCGCTATGTCGTCGACACGCTCGGGTTCGACGCGTGCGTGGACTACAAAGCAGGTCAGCTTGCGGGCGATTTGCAGAACGCTGCTCCTGGGGGCATCGATGGCTACTTCGAAAACGTCGGGGGACCGGTACTCGACGCCGTTCTTCAATGCATGAACGCTCACGGACGTATCGCACTTTGTGGAATGATTTCCGGTTACCAGGGCGACGCCGCGCCCTTACGCTGGCCACGTCTGCTACTTACTCAACGCCTCGCTCTTCAAGGTTTTATCGTGACGGAGCACATGGACGTATGGCCGCAGGCGCTAAAAGAATTAGCTGAGTCCGTGGCAAACAAGAAGCTCGTCTATCGGGAAACGATCGTAGAAGGTCTTGAAAATGCGCCAGAAGCGTTTCTCGGTTTGCTTAGGGGTCTAAACTTCGGAAAACAGCTAGTAAAGCTCGCTTAGTTCGCAATTCCATTGTATTTAGGGAACGAATAATGACCGACGGCACGGGCGGACTTGTTGCCAAAGGCCCCGAGAGGCCCATCGCCTGAGGAGGAGATCATGCAGAAGTTCAATCACTACAATGTGGACCTCGACCGTACCGCAGCTAACTACATTGCTCTTTCGCCTTTAAGCTTTCTTGAAAGAACAGCAATCGTATATCCGAAACGCACCGCGGTGATTTACGGAAATATTGAGCAGGACTGGCGGACGACCTATGAGCGGTGTCGACGCTTAGGTAGCGCACTAGCAAGCTGTGGGGTTGGCGCTGGTGACACCGTTGCCACGCTCCTGCCGAACGTACCCGCGATGTTCGAGGCACACTTCGGCGTTCCCATGTGCGGAGCAGTGTTAAATACCCTCAATACGAGGCTCGATGCATCTGCCATTGCTTTCATGCTTGCACACGCAAACGTACGCGTTGTACTGGTAGACGGTGAGTTCGCGCCGTTACTGACTGCGGCGCTCGCATTGCTAGAAGGGACACAACCGTACGTCGTTGCGGTGGAGGACGAGACAGCGCCGAGTGTTGAGCTGGCGGGCGCAGCGGCTTACGAGCAATTTCTACAAGGCGGCGACCCCTGCTATGAGTGGAAATTGCCAACCGACGAGTGGAGTGCTATCGCACTCAACTACACGTCCGGTACTACCGGTGATCCGAAAGGAGTTGTCACGCACCACAGAGGCGCCTATCTCAATGCGATCAACAATGTGATTGCGTGGGCTCTGCCGCATCACCCGGTCTACCTGTGGACTCTCCCTATGTTTCACTGCAACGGGTGGTGTTTCCCCTGGACGATAGCGCTGGTTGCGGGAACGAATGTTTGTTTGCGTCGAGTAGATCCCTCCGTTACATGGGCCCTTATTCGTCGCCATAAAGTCACACATCTTTGCGGAGCGCCAATCGTGTACAGCATGCTACTTAACGCTTCGAGCGAAGATCGCAACGGCATCGACCATCCTATGCACGGACTTGTCGCCGGCGCTTCTCCTCCGGCGTCCGTCATTGAGGGCTGCGAGGAAAACGGTATCGCGCTGACGCATGTTTATGGTCTCACCGAGACGTACGGGCCAGCGGCGGTTTGCGCTAAGCAAGAGTACTGGAAAGACCTCTCAGTGGAGGAACGAGCAAAGCTCAACGGTCGGCAAGGAGTGACTTATCCACTTCAGCAGTCCGTAACGGTACTTGATCCCAACACGTTGCAAGCTGTGCCGGCAGATGGGCAGACGATCGGTGAGGTCTTCTTCCGCGGCAACTGCGTTATGAAGGGCTATCTGAAAAATCCGACCGCTACTGCGCAAGCGCTTGCCGGAGGGTGGTTCCACACTGGGGATCTTGGCGTTTTGCACCCAGACGGATACGTGAAGATCGTCGACAGAAGCAAAGACATCATCATTTCCGGGGGCGAGAATATTAGCTCGATAGAGGTCGAAGATGTTATTCACCGCCACCCGGCGGTCTTGCTAGCCGCGGTTGTCGCGTTGCCCGATAATAAATGGGGCGAAGTTCCCTGTGCGTTTGTTGAACTCAGAGATGGTTATGAGGTGAGCGAACAAGAGATCGTCGAGTTTTGTCGGTCGAGACTAGCTAAATTCAAGCTCCCAAAGCGGGTTTGCTTCGGTGAATTGCCCAAGACGTCAACTGGAAAGATTCAGAAATTCCAGTTGCGCGATCGCGTCCAATCAGTCAATGCCATCGCATAGGCAGTCACACGAAGGATTTGTAGAGTCAAGCACCGGTCGCGACCAATTAGACCGATAGGCATAAGGATCGATGATGTCAACATACGCCACGCCACTGCAAGACATGCTTTTCACCATGCAGGAGGTTGGAAGGCTGGATGAAGTTTGCGCTTATCGCGGCAACGAGGATATGACACCAGACGTCGTCATGGCCATTATGGAGGAGGCGTCACGCTTTGCCCGAGAAGTCCTGGATCCGCTCAATCGCATTGGCGACGTTCAGGGCGCGAAGTGGCGCGAAGGCCGCGTGTTTGCCGCTGACGGATTCTGCGAGGCCTATGAGAGCTTTTGCGCAAACGGTTGGAACGGTATGCCCGCCCCCGTCGAATGGGGCGGTCAAGGATTACCAACTTTAGTCTCAACTGCGGTACTCGAGATGTGGAAGTCGTCGAACATGGCGTTTAGTCTATGCCAAATGTTGACAATGGGCGCTGTTGAGGCCATCTCACATCATGGCAGCGCTGCGCTAAAAAGCCGCTTTCTTGCGCCGTTGATTGAAGGACGGTGGACGGGAACCATGAATTTAACCGAGCCCCAAGCGGGCTCGGATCTATCCGCCCTCGCGAGTCGCGCAGTTCCCGAAGATGACCACTACCGAATCAGCGGCTCCAAGATTTTTATAACCTGGGGCGAGCACGACTTGGCGGAAAACATAGTGCATCTTGTGCTTGCCCGGCTTCCCGAAGCGCCTCCGGGGGTCAAGGGCATTTCGCTGTTCTTATGTCCGAAATTTCTTGTTAATAGCGATGGCTCACTGGGCGCAAAGAACGACTTAGTGTGTACTTCGATCGAACACAAAATGGGCATCCACGCGAGTCCGACCGCATCAATGACTTTCGGTGAAGCGGACGGGGCGATAGGATATCTGGTTGGGGAGCCAAATGAGGGGCTCGCTTGCATGTTCACGATGATGAACCACGCTCGGCTGAACGTTGGCCTCGAGGGAGTGGGTATATCGGAGCGTGCATATCAACATGCGCGTGCTTACGCGCTTGAGCGCCAACAAGGACGCCCGTCACTCGAGGGAAGCAGCACAATAGCTGGCCACCCGGATGTTCGACGTATGCTGATGGACATGAAAGCGCGTATCGAGGCCATGCGAGCGCTCGCGTATTTCTGTGCAGGACTGATGGACCAATCGAAGGGCTCCATTGATGCGAACGAGCGTTTATCAGCTGGTGCATTGGTCGACCTACTCACTCCAGTAGTGAAAGGTTGGTGCACCGATAGTGCGCTGCAGATCACCTCAGATGGCATCCAAGTTCATGGAGGCATGGGATACGTCGAGGAGACGGGTGCGGCCCAATACCTGCGCGATTCACGAATCACAACCATCTATGAAGGAACTACGGGTATTCAAGCCAACGACCTCATTAGAAGAAAGTTAGCACGCGACAATGGGGCCACGATGAAAGCTTTGATTCATCGGATGCGTCAAGACGCGCGACGCATGAACCAGCGAGAGAATGAGATGTTGTCCCAGATCGGCATGAGGTTGCAAGCGGCCATCTCTGCGCTGCGTGAAGCCTTGGACTGGGTCTTGGATAATCAAACTGATTTCAGTCGTTGTGCCGCGGGGGCTGTTCCATTCTTGCGTCTTTCAGGGACGGTCATCGGCGGATGGCTTTCAGCGAGATTGGGCGAGGCAGCCCTCACCAAACTCGAACAAGGTGCTGACGCGGTCTTCATGTCAGCCAAGCTCGTGACTGCCGGACATTACGCTGCCCACTTCCTAGGGGAGGCGTTTCACCAACGAGACATTGTTCTTAAGGGCGCCGACAGCACGCTCGCACTCGCAGACGAACAATTGTAATTGGGTGCGTCCATCGCACTCCTTGTTAGAAGGAATATTTGTGAAGATCATGGTGGCAGTAAAGCGGGTGCTCGACTACAACGTCAAGCCACGAGTTAAAGCTGACGGTTCCGGTTTAGACCTTGCCAATGTGAAAATGTCGATGAACCCGTTCGACGAGATCGCAGTAGAAGAAGCGGTGCGTTTGAAAGAAGCGGGCTTCGCGAGCGAGGTGATCGCCGTATCATGCGGGGTGACGCAATGTCAAGAAACGCTTCGCACAGCGCTCGCCATTGGCGCGGATCGCGCAATTCTAGTCGAATCGGCAGACGAACTGCAGCCGCTCGCTGTTGCCAAGATTCTGAAGGCGCTTGTCGATCAGGAGGCGCCGGAGCTTGTCATTCTTGGCAAGCAGGCAGTCGACGACGACTCGAATCAAACTGGCCAGATGCTCGCCGCACTCGCTAATCTGCCGCAGGCGACGTTTGCTTCGAAAGTCACGGTCGGGGAAGGCGAAGCCACCGTGTCACGTGAAGTTGATGGCGGCGACGAAACGTTGTGGCTGAAGCTACCTGCCATCATCACAACGGATCTGCGGCTCAACGAGCCGCGTTATGTGACGCTGCCGAACATCATGAAGGCAAAGAAGAAGCCACTGGTGACAATGATGCCTGCGGACCTAGGTGTTGATGTCACGCCCCGTTTGGTGACATTGAAGGTCGTCGAGCCTGCTAAGCGCGACGCAGGCACCATCGTGCCAGACGTCAACACACTGGTCGAAAAGTTGAAGAACGAAGCGAGGGTTATTCGATGACAAGCCTCTTAATTGCGGAACACGACAACGCGTCGATCAAAGCGGCAACGTTGAACACGGTGGCGGCGGCCTCAGAACTTATAAAGTTCGGCGGCGGGGACATCCATGTTTTGATCGCAGGTTACAACGCCCTGGGCGCAGCTAACGCGGCGGCAAAGATCGCAGGCGTGTCTAAGGTGCTGCTCGCTGATGCTCCTCAACTCGCTGAAGGTTTGGCTGAGAATCTCGAACAAACGGTGCTGAAGCTAGCGAACGACTACTCGCACATCCTCGTTCCAGCCACCGCTTACGGTAAAAATGTCGCGCCGCGTATCGCGGCGCAACTGAATGTCGCGCAGATCAGCGACATCATTAAAGTCGTTTCTACCGACACCTTCGAGCGCCCGATTTACGCGGGAAACGCCATTGCTACCGTGTTGTCGAATGACGCAATCAAGGTTATCACCGTCCGTACAACAGGGTTTGAACCTGTGGCAGCTGAGGGTGCCAATGCACCAATTGAGCAAGTTGAGGCGGCGGCGGATAGAGGCATTTCGTCGTTCATGTCGCGAGAAATCATCCAAATGGTTCGCCCCGAACTAACCAGCGCTCACACGATCGTGTCGGGAGGCCGTGGTTTGCGGAGCGGCGAGGCTTACGCGGCGACGCTCGAACCGCTTGCAGACAAGTTGGGCGCGGCGCTGGGGGCTTCGCGTGCGGCAGTGGACGCGGGATACGTGCCGAACGACTATCAAGTCGGACAGACGGGTAAGATAGTGGCCCCGCAGTTGTACGTCGCTGTTGGAATCTCGGGCGCGATCCAACACTTAGCTGGCATGAAGGACAGCAAGGTCATTGTGGCGATCAATAAGGATCCTGAGGCGCCGATCTTCAACATCGCGGACTACGGTCTCGTCGATGATCTTTTCAGTGCCATCCCCGAGTTTGTACAACTACTCTGATGTGATTTTGGTGACGGATGAGCGCCGACGGCCCGGAACCGCTGTCGCTTACCGCCCAAAAAGCCTGGGTGCTTACCGTGGGTGCAGAGTATGCGTCGCGCCAGGGCCGTTGAGAATTCTTTGGACAAGCGTTGGAGAATGCGGCAGGCTAAGCCTGCCGCAGACAGAAGGGATCAACCCGATGAAGGTGCAGATGGAAGCAGGTGCTTCGCGACGTTCCAGGGCAACAGTTCGTCGATGCGGTTGGCCTGGTGATCCGCAATGTGCGTAAGGACGTATTCCAGGTAGGCGCGTGGGTTGATGCCATTCAACTTGCACGAGCCGATCAAGCTATACATTGCGGCGGCTCGCTCGCCACCGCTGTCAGAGCCAGCGAACATGAAATTGCGCCGGCCGAGGGCCACGCAGCGCAAAGCATTTTCGGCGAGCACGTTGCTGATCTCCACGCGGCCGTCATCGCAGAACAGTGTGAGCCCGTCCCAGCGGTTCAAAGAGTAGTTGATCGCTTCGACCAGCGGTGCCTTCGGCCAAAGAGTCGCTAGTTTCTCCCTCATTGACGTCTTGAGGGCCGCGAGCAATGGATTGGTCTTTTCTTGCCTGACGCGTCGCCGCTCATCCGGCGGTTTGCCGCGGATATCAGCCTCGATTCCATAAAACTCGCCAATCATGTCGAGCCATTGCTTCGTGGTGTCCGACGGGGCTGTCTCATGGACGTTGAATACGTATCGGCGCGCATGATCCCAGCAAAATGCCAGACGAACTTTGCCGCCTTCGTTCAACTCGTTGAAGCCGGCATAGCCGCCCGCCTGAAGGATGCCTTTGAATCCGGCGAGATGGGTCTGGGGGTGAATGCCCTTGCGGTCCGGCGAGTAAGCGAACCAGACAGAAGCAGGTTCGTTCGAACCTGAGCGGCGATCATCGCGCACGTAGACCCACAATACCGGTTTTGGTTTTCTTGTTCCCAGGCGCGAGCACCGGGATCGGCGTGTCGTCCGCGTGGAGCTTGGCAGTCGCCATTGTGTAGCGACGCAGGGCTTCAGTCAGCAGCCGGCAGAGTTCTTCGCATTGCCCGATCCAACGTGCCATGGTGGCCCGATCGAGACGTACGCCGTCGCGCGCTGCGATCTCGGATTGCCGATAGAGCGGCGTGTGATTTGCATACTTGGCGACGATGTTCTCGGCCAGCAAGCTCGGATGCGCGATGCTGCGCTCGATCGGCAGCCCCGGCATAGGAGGTTGCGCGATATGGCCGCAACCGGTGCAGATCCGCTTGCGACGGATAGTGCGGATGACCTTGAACATTGCCGTGACGCGCGCGAGCTGCTCAGACACATCCTCGCCGAGCAACTCCATGGCGTTGTTGCACTTCGGGCAGATGGAATCGGGCTCAAGCTCGTGCTCTTCGCGTGGCAGATGGGGCGCCAAGGCTTCCTTCGGGGATGCTGCAGATACGCCCGAGCTCGATGCACGAGCGCGCGCACGGCGAACATCGGCGACGCCGCTGCCCGCTGCCAAATCCTCGAGTTGGGTTTCGAGCCGATCGATCTGCCGGTCGAGTTGTTCGGATTTGCGACCGAAGTGCATGCGCCTGAGCTTGTCGATCTGCGCCTTCAGGCGCTCGAGCTCCTGGTCCCGTTCAACAATCTCCCGGTCGCGTTCGGCGATCTCCTGGCGCATCTTTGCCATCGATGCCTGCTGCTCGAGCACCAAGGCGTGGAGCTCGGCAATGGTGTCCGGAAGCGGAGCATGATCGGGCATGCACCGCAGTTTACGAGCCTTCGATGCGGTTTACAACATGGACAATGCGGCCGTGCGACGGGGCTGTCGCCAATCGATGCCTTCCAGCAACATCGACAGCTGCGCCGACGTCAGAAAGATCTTGCCGCCATCCGCCTGGGGCCAAATAAACCGCCCATGCGAAAGCCGCTTCGCGAGAAGCCATAGTCCGTCATCTGTTGCCCATAGAATTTTTACAAGATCGCCGCGACGTCCCCGAAAAATGAACACGTCGCCGCCGAGCGGATTCTCTTCGAGTGCCGATTGCACCTTCGCGGCAAGAGCCGGGAAACCACTACGCATGTCGGTGACGCCTGCGGCGATCCAGATGCGAGTGCCAGGCGGCAGGCCGATCATCGGGACAGCTCCCGGATCAGCAGCCGCAGCATATCCGGCGACACGTTACCGCGAATGCGCAAGCGTGCACGGTCAAATTCGATCTCGCAGGCGTCCTCCGACACGGCTTCGCGGGCCGGCATCGAGGCCTCGGCTTCCGGGACAATGCTGACTGGAAGTAACGATGCAACGTCACCATCGGCTTCCTGTCTGACAGGCCCCAAAGGACGCGGCGCCCCAAATGCACCCTGAAGATACTGGCGACGCCATCTGAACAGCAGGTTGGTGTTTATGTCGTTGCGACGCGCGACCAGCGATACAGACGCCCCGGGCTCGAACGTCTGTTCGACCAGTTGTCGTTTGAATTCGCGCGCAAAGTTGGGGCGCTTGCCCGGTGCCTCGCATTTGCCATCCACAATCTCGGCCACTTTGGTTCCCATCAAAAAACTGAACTGAACCCGAGAAGTTGGACAGTGAACGACTAGGCAGCCTTGGCAAACCGAGCTCGGTACTCCACCGGGCTAAATCCTTGCAACTTGATCTTGATACGGTCGTGATTGTAGTACCTGATATAGCTGTCGATACCGGTTCGTAACTCCTCCACATTGCGGAATTCATTGAGATAGTAGAACTCTGATTTGAGGGTACCGAAGAAGCTTTCAATGGCTGCGTTGTCGAGGCAATTTCCTTTGCGAGACATGCTCTGAACAATTGCGCGCTCTTCGAGGCGACGTCGATATTCGGGCATCCGATACTGCCAGCCCTGATCAGAATGCAGGACTGGTTTATCGCCGGGATTTAACCGGTTGAACGCCTTTCCTAGCATCGCGCTCACCATATTCAACAACGGACGCCTGGCCATCTCATACGAGACGATTTCGCCATTGTAGAGATCCAGGATCGGCGACAGATACAGCTTCTGACCGCCCACGTTGAACTCTGTGACATCCGTCACCCACTTTTCGTTCGGCCGGCTCGCGTCGAATCTTCGCTCAAGTACATTGGGCGCCACGTGACCGAGCTGCCCTTTGTAGGCGCGATACTTTTTCACCCGCACGCAGGATTTCAATTGCAGCTGGAGCATCAATCGTCGGACGGTCTTGTGATTGATCAAGTGACCGTCGCGCCGGATCGCGGCAGTGATCCGCCGATAGCCATACCGTCCCTTATGTAGATCGAACAATGTGTGAATCTTCACTTTCAGATCCGCATACTTGTCGGCCGTCTGCAATGTCTTCTGCTGGTAATAGAAAGTGCTGCGCGCAAGGCCTGCCACCTTCAAGAGGCCTGCGAGCGGATATTGTTGCCTTAGCTCAAGCACGATTTGCGTTCGCTCTCTCGCGCTGACAGCTCGTTCGCTTGAACCAAGGCCTTCAGCTAATAGGATGGTCCGCCCCTCCCGTAGTCGCATAATCAGGGCTGACACGGAAGCTTCCGAGGAGGTGTGTCATGACTCAGCGCGTTACACCTGCCGTGGCCCGTATGGGCATCGACATTGGCAAATCGGCATTCCACGTCGTCGGTCTCGACGCCACTGGGAAGCCGATTTTCAGGGGGCGCTTCACGCGCGAGCGTCTCATTGAATTTCTGACGCGCGCATCGCCCACTATCGTTGGAATGGAGGCCTGTCCCGGCAGTAACTGGCTAGCGAGGAAAGCCACCGTTGCAGGGCATGAGGTCCGGATTGTTCCCGCGCAGTTTGTCAAACCATTCGTCAAGTCGAACAAGACTGATCTTGTCGACGCGGAAGCCATAGCTGAGGCGATTTCGCGTCCCACGATGCGCTTCGTCCAAGCAAAGACCGAAGCACAGCTCGATCTGCAGGCGCTACATCGTGTACGGCAAAGGCTTGTCTACAACAAGACCGCCGTCATTAACCAGACGCGTGCGTTCCTGCTCGAATACGGGCTTACTCTGCCGGCTGGAGCGGCTTACTTCGTCCGCGACATGCCATCGGTTTTGTCAGACGACCAGAACGGGCTTACGCCCGCAATGCGCAGTCTGCTTGACCAACTGTGGCAGGAATACCGTGCCATCGAGGAGCGGCTGCTTCAGCTTCGGCATCAGATCGAATCTATTGCGAGTGCCGACGATGTCGCCACCCGGTTGACGTCTGTGCCCGGCATCGGTCAACTGACAGCGACGGCCATTACCGCGTTTGCGGGCACCGGCACGCAGTTCAAGTCTGGGCGCCATCTGGCTGCATGGCTAGGGCTCGTGCCGCGCGAATTCTCTACAGGCGGCAAACAGCGTCTACTCGGTATCAGCAAACGCGGAAACTCATATTTGCGCAAGTTGCTTGTGCATGGTGCCCGAACGTGCGTCCTGCACCTCGATCGAACCAAAGATCATCTCGGTGTCTGGCTGAACCAGATGGAAGCGAAAGGAATACACCGGAACAAGGTGATCGTGGCGCTGGCCAACAAACTCGCACGCATTGCCTGGGCTGTACTCACACGACACGGCTCACTGTATCTGCGACAACCGCAGCAGCAATAAAAGGCTTTGCAACCCCTTCATAGTTTGCTTGCCTGCACCTGATGACGAAACAGCGCGACGGCGTTCGGTAAACCCGGCTCAAAAAAACCGGCCTCAGAGGCCGACGAAGCTTAGCGGGAACCGGACGCGCATATCCCATCATGGCCTTGCCGTCAAAAGCGGCTGACTCGCGAGAGGCCGGATACATTTACGCAAACTGCTTCGGATGAAAAGTGCCTGCTTGCAAAACCGGGGCGGACCATACATTTTTTAGATATGCGTTCTCCATCCGGAGACAGCACAGCTCGTCCAGCAATTCCTGGCGGCTTCTCGCATCATCGGCTTCCCGCGCTTTGTTTTGTAATGGAGCGTTCTTCATCATCTTCTTGCGACGTCCCCTGGAACCCCACGACAGGGCCTCCGGTCCGCCTTGATTATATTGCTGCTCCCAGCGGCCAATAATGTTGAAACGCCGGATGTTGAACAATGCGGCGGCTTGTCGATGCGACAGCCCCTCGTCACGCGTTCGCTTCAAAACTGCAAGCTTCAATTCGACGCTATAGAACTCCCGCTTCTTCCCGGCTACACCAGCTTCACCGTGTGCGCGATAGCCAGCGATCCATTGGCGCAGCGATGAAACGCCGACGTTATGCCGATGAGCGATAGTCTTCAGACCGGCCTCGCCAGAGCAGTAATCTCTGACTGCCGCAAGCTTGACTTGCTCCGTATATTTTCCCATAAACCCCTCTGGTTGATGTCCAACCTTCGGGGTTCAGTTCAAACATTTGGTGGGAACCAAATTACCCCCGTTCACTGCTGCCCGGAGAACGGCCGACGTGAGACGCATACGGTGCAGAAGCGAACGAGCGCGGTGCTTGCGGTGCCGAGCGCGGTCGTCCCTGCCGAAATAAACTATCTCCTCAACCCCAGTCATCCAGACTTCACGCAAATCGTGCCCGGAGCCCGCGATGAATGGGAAACCGACCGGCGGTTGTTGCGGCGCGCCGCTCGAAAAGACGCATGACAACGTTTCACCGCCCCCGCAATCCGCATTTTGATTTTTGCAACGGGCTTGAGCTGGAGCTTTAGCCGCGTTCGGTCGCCGCCACGAAGGTCCGCCACGGTATCCCTTTGATTTTCGTGCATGGTTCCGGTTAGACGCCCCTAAGCCTGGCGCACCACTCCGTTGCAACCCTAAATAAATTTCGTTTCGAATCAAACGTGTTCTGTTTATCTGTCGGACATCCAAAACGAGCGCAAAGTGGTAGCGGTGCCGTGGTTTGATACGAAGCCTGGTAACATTACGAAATTGCCAGGTGCAAAAGACAATTCCTGGGGCTTTGCCACTGGCCCGGCGTTCGACCGTTGATGAGTGTGATGCCATCGATATTTCGAACGGTTCAGTGTGGATACAAAACGCTTGCTTCACGAGCGGGGGGCTCGGTTGTCATCGCGAAAAATAACTTGCGTCTTCAAGCACTAAGCGGATCCTGTCCAGCGTATCTATAGAAATGAGTGGTGAGTGCAGCTTCTCCCGTACAATCGCAGCGGCTCCAGCTTCGGCTCCCAGATACAAGGCGCTAAGCGGGCCGCTCAGCGCTATTTTCTGAGGTTCGGCTGACGAGGCAGCTCCGTATCCGGTCGCCATCAAGCCGTACGACGTCCCAGACTAGTCCGTTGCGTCATTGAAATAGCACCCGATTTGGTATTCAATGAAACGCATGGAAAAGATGAATTTAAGCGCGCTCGAGCGCGAACAATTGCTGTCAGCAACTCGTAGCCAGACGGTGCGCGCAGCTGACGCCCGGCGCGCTCGGCTGATTCTGATGCTTGACAACGGCGAAACACGCGAGGCGATCATGCAGCGGCTGCAATGTGACTCGCGCTTCATTTCGCGATGGTCGAGTCGGTTCTTGGCCGAGCGGCTGGCAGGCCTGTATGCGCGCCATCCTGGACGAGCTCCCGTGCATCCGCCTGATAAGCTCGAGGCGCGCGTGCTAAAGCTCACGCTCACGCGCCGGCCCTCGGACGGATCCACGCATTGGAGCAGCTATAAGCTTGCTGCGGCATTGGGCGACGTGGGCGCCTCGACGGTACAGCGTATCTGGCGCAAGCATGGCGTGCGCCCTCATCGACTCGATACGCACATGGTCTCGAACGACCCTGACTTCGAGACCAAGGCTGCAGACGTCATAGGCCTCTATCTGAACCCGCCCGCTCATGCGGCGGTGTTCTGTGTGGATGAGAAGACGGCCATTCAGGCCCTGGATCGTAAGGACCGGATGTTGCCGCTGTCGCCAGGCCGAGCCGAGAGCCATGGCTTCGAATACAAACGTAACGGCACGCTGAGCCTGTTCGCTGCGCTCAACACGGCGACCGGGGAAGTCATCGGCAAAACCGCGCCACGGCATACCAGCGAGCAGTTCGTCGCCTTCCTCACCGGCGTGATCGCCAGCCAACGGCCTAAGCAAGAAATTCATGTGATCTGCGACAACGTCAGCAGCCACAAAACCGCACGTGTGCAGGAGTTTCTGCAGCAACACCGCAACGTGCGGTTGCATTCACACCGACGTACACGTCTTGTAAGCGTCATTTGAAGGCCGCATGGACAGAGCTGTTCCCGGTGTCCAAAGTGATGTCCGTTACTTCAAGTGGTGGGGACTACTTTGGACACACGGAATGCGAGACCATCGAACCGCAAGGGGCGACCGAATTATGCACCGGAGTACCGACGGCAAGTTGCAGTGGCGGCGAGCGAGCCGGGTATTTCTGTGGCCAAGCTCGCGCAGGCGCATGGACTGAATCCCAATATGGTGTTCAAGTGGCGCCGGCAACTGCGGGCGGGCCTGTTTGACGGCGTAACACGTGGCACGGCGGTGTTGCTGCCCGTCGCGCTGCCGGATGTACCGACAGACGAGAAGGCCGAACCGGCGTCGCTGGCACTACATCTTGTCGAGCCACGTCGCGAGAGCGTGCCGGCAGCACAGATTGTTGCGCTGCTGCGCACGCTTGTTCAGGCCCGCTCTGGGTCAGCGTGTATGACCGCGCGAACGTGGGCGGCGCGGCCATCGCGGAATGGCTCGATCAGTGGTTGCCGCGCGATGTGGGCGTGTTGCTCCAGGACGGATGCGGCGTGTATGCACGCGAGCCGAAGATTGCGCGGGAATATGCGGATCAGCTTGCGGCGAAGCTCGGGCGCAAGCGCGTGCGGATCATCGCGGAGGCGTTCAGGCCGCAAATGGGCGGCGGTTTCCGCTCGGCGACCGTCGAAGAGCTGAAGCCGCAGATCGATGCGTATCGCGGCTACAAGACGTATCTCTTCGACGGGCCGCATTACGTGTCGGCGGACATCGTGCAAGGCCTGCTCGATGCTTATCGACCGCACTAGCCCGACGCTTATCTGGCCGATGCCGTGTCGATCTTGCGCGCGGAATCCGCGGGCAACACCGAGGTCAGCACGTTCGCCGGCACATGTCGCGCCTCTTCCTATTAAATCCCTCGCGCGGAGCAGAGTGTCAGCGATGAGCGCAGCGCGCAACTGCTGTGTGGCGCGCGAAGCAGTGTTATTCAAAGCCTTCCCTGGCCAGCCGACGAAAAAGCCGTCATAGTCTCCGGTCGTGAGGTAGTGCCGAATCTGGGTCTCAACCCATTCTGCAGAGCCGATCTTCGGAATGGCCATGGAAGGTTCCCAGGTATCCGGGTCGAAGCGGGACCGCAGGCGCTCAGAACCCCAATCCCAATTGCCGGTTGAGCACAAACCAGGGACGCTCGCGTTCAAGGCCGTTCGTGTCAGCGTCGTGACGGACCGATTTTCGTCGCTAACATGATATGTGCAGCTGGTGAACCTGTACTCAGTAAAAAGGTATCAAGACGCGATCGGCGCGTCGGCCGCGTTGTTGATGCAGGTCGCTTGTCGGCCGTAGCCGACCTTGGCCGGTCACCGATTGTGCGGCTGCTGCACGTTCGTTTGCTGTCGTTCGCCGGCCCGCGCTGGAGAACGACACCTCGGCAAGCGCGAATGAGACATCACGACCCACACGGGACGTTCGACGTGTCTGAATGCAGACGCTTGGAAATATGCGAAGTGTTTGACCGGGACGCGGGCCAGCCGAGGCCGATGGCCACTTCCAGCTCAGAGCGAGAGTCGTGACAAGTTTTCCGCACCTATGGCGGGGCTAGGGCGTTCGCCCGCCCCGTCGCTCAGCTTGGGCCGATATAATCTTCGATGGGCAAATCGCGAACAACCTACCAATGACCGAAAAAGTAAAAGATAATCCCGCAGCCCGCCTTTACGAAATCTTGAAAGGGATTCATTCCCTTGCGCCGCAGAGTAATTGCCGTGATCATTGGCGGCAACTGCTTCAGACGGACAAGGAAGACGAGTTGCTTAGTCGCCTCGCTAAACTGTTGTTGCTCGCGGAAGATGTCGTCATTGAAACCAACAGGGTCTTCCCGGCGTACCTCTCCTACATGAAAGGGGTGCAACACCAGCTGATCGACGCCGTGTCCAAGCAAAATCTTAACGGCCAATGGGATACTTTCCTCACGCACGTTCACCCGCAGACGATCACCCATTTGCATTTCATGGTCACGATGCTAAACGAACGTGAGAGCATGCAGGCGCCAAGCGTGACGCTGCGCGATCAGCGGATCTCGTTCGAGGAAGCACGGAAGCAGATCATTGAAGCAGGCGATATTCCAGATGATGTGAAGTTGCAGATGGTTCGCCATTTGAACCTCATAATCGCCAGCATCGATGAATACTTTATCACCGGGATATTTTCACTGATGGACACCCTGAATGGTGCCATTGGGAACGCACTGATTGATCCCGGCTACCGGGATGCCATCAAGGGCACCGAAGCAGGCAACAAGTTCATGAAGGCTGTCTTTAAAGCGGCAGAGGTAGCCGCCGCCGCGGGCAATATAGGTTCGTTTCTTCTCAGCGAGCCGGTTCAAGCACTCGTGAAGTTTATCACCGGCGGCGGGAATAGTTGATTCATCGATCACGGATGCCTGTGGCCATGCCGCCGTGTCAGGCCGAAGCGATTCGCCGAAGAACAGATCATCGGCTCTTGAAAGAATCGGAGGCTGGCCTGAGGCCGGCTGTTTATGGCGGAGTCAACCCCGGTTCATGCAATAGTTTGCTCGTACCGTTCGGCTGGAGACCGGCACCATCATGCGGTTCCCCCGTCCAGGCCAGTTCAGCTCGTACTGCCGCTGCGTCGAAAGCCGGCGCGTGTCGAACGGCAGGACGAAGGGTGAGGGCAACGCGAAGAATGGCAACCGCTATCTCGCCTGGCCTTCATCGAAGCCGCGGCTGCGGCCCTGCGCTGTTGCCCGCAGGCCAGACGCTTCTACGAACGCAAAAAGGCACACGCCTGCGTTCGATCCAGTCTTGGCAACATCTGCGCGACAATAGTCTCATTTAAACTGAGAACGATGTCGACATTAACTGAAGACGAATCTTAGGCACGTAGCGCGGGGTCATCCCATCCGTCAACTCTGTCGACTGATGGCCTGCCGGAAAGTCGACGCAGGCGCATCCTTTCGGCCTTTGCGGACGTTCGACGAACGCCTTCTGAAAGTCGGCAGTTTGGCAGATCGTTGACAGCGACGGCGCCGCGCAGCGAAAGGAGTCCTTCTAACGACAAGGGGTCGAAACTGCGCATCGACGCATGTCAGAAAGTCTTGGGGATAACAAGACATTCTCGAATGTCCAGCGGGTTGTCAGAGCGTCTACACACCAACGAAGACTATTTCTCGCGTCCGGCCTTGCTGCCGGAGCTTGCCATCTCAATCTTCATTGGCCCAAGCCCAACGACCTATTCGCCGGAACGTGGTAAGCCGCTACTTGTCTAATAGGGCGACATAACAGCGGACAGCCTGTTCGACGCCGGAAGTCGCAATGTGATGCGCTAGTGATCCTGAAAGTTTCACGAAAAGTACATCCCGCGCGACAACGTTGTCTGTCCGACGATCATACTCCTCGAGGTTGGCCCTCAATGCAATTGAAAGGGTGATAGCGCCGACCACGTTGTCAATTTTGTTAGTGATCTTCGTTGCCTTCGAGGCTGCCTCGAAACTTGCTCTTACGCGGTCTGAAAAGTACCAAATGAGCCACGGACTACGCGTGGGTTCCGATCTTGAGGCAACCTCAATATCAGGAGTAGCACGCCTTTGAACAATTGATAAGAATGTTGCCTCTTGGAATTTCGAGATTCGCGGCAAGTTAGCTCGGACTTCACCAACATACTTGTTAAGGTCTATTAGCTGCTTCTCGACGCAAGCGTCATTTGGAAGTGCTGGCGAGGAAAAAGCCATAGAGGCGAGAATCAGCAGGGAACGTATACAGGAGATATGCATAATCTTCAATATGCTCCAATGTGTAGTTATTGTTCTGAGTGCCAAGCAGGTGCGAGAGTCGCATCTCTACCGGGGTAGTGCAGTACCCGAACGAACACAGCGGGCCCATCTGTGGATGACGTCGGCATGCGAAAGCCCCACCATTGGTGAACGCGCGATGCACTCCGGTGTTGATGGCGAAGTCCCCAACGACGGCAGCAATGGAAGCTGCGAAGATTCGCGATTGCGAATAGACGAGAACATGAGATTCTACGAGGTGGGAGAGGTGACCTGGAACGACAATGCGGGCAGCCGCTCGAGGACGCCCGTTGCCGCCGTTTTGAGCGCCTTAGTACTACAGCCTTAGCGCCAAGTCCCGAGGGATAGGTTTCCACGATCGGCAAAGCCCCGGTGGACGCAACGCCGCGGTCGCCGATTCGCCCACGCAAGGGGTGATACATAGAGGAAATGCAGTCGCAGCGATTGGTTTGGCACCGTACCTAACGGCGGGCGACAGGCAGCTACACTGTCCATAAAACAAACAACGAAAAGGACGGGAAAAATGAAGACGACAAGAACGGGACTTGCGGTAGCTTTTCTCGTCGCAATGATGCCTGCATACGCTGGCAACTATACGTTGCTGGACATGCAGTCGGGCGAGCTTAACCAATACTCGACGAACGGCAACATGACCACCAACATGAGCACTGGCGACATGTACATGCAAACCGGGAAAAACACGGTAATGGACATGCAGACTGGCGACCTGCACCAAATGATGCGATCGGGGAACCTCGTGACGGACCTTACGACCGGCAACTCGGCATTGGTCACGGGGGAATGAAGGGTCAGCAGACTGAAAAGAGCGCCGATGAGGGCGTCCCCGACCGAAGCGTAACCGCTTGACCGGTCATGCAGGGGGCAAATCCAGGGGCGCGGCTCGTCGCCGTCTCGAAAATGTCGGTCTTGGAGTATTGCTCGAGGTCGTTGGGGGGAGCCACTGGACTGCACGCCGGCGCTGCTGCCGCCGCTGCAGCTCTCAAACGTATAGTCTCCCGCATGTGCGCAGGTATAGACACGCATGGCCGGCAAGGCTACTCGGTGGGGAGGGAAGCCATCACGGTCCAACCGCGCTCGGTTGACGTCGCTCGTCAAGCTCGACGCGGGAATAATCGGAACGCCGATTGCTGCAACACCTCGATCGCTTTGTCAATCGGTTCGATAGCGTCGTGGTAGTTTTTCGAAAGGTGGACGCCGTAGAGCGCCTCGTGTACTTCGTAAATCGCATCGAAGTCTTTTTGCGAAAGCAAAAATCTCGTACTCTCCTTGAGACTTCCTAACCGGAAAGAGGCGTGGTCGTATGCGATCCAATCCTCGTCCCTATCCTCCCGCTCGCGCGGCCTTTCCTTAGGGTTCAAGCTTACAGTAACGGCGGAACTTCGGAGATCAACGAGCACCGTGATCACGTCGCGGTATGCCTGCGCGGTCGTCTCCGGTGCTGTCACGCCGCCTGAATGTCGCATAAAGGCATAGACGCTACCAAGGTAAGCGCCGATTGCCGCGACCACTATCACCGTTAACTCTGACATTTTGGTTCCCTCGTCCGCGACCCCATCGCACTCGGTAGACACTATCGCCGGCAAGTCCGCGGCGCGAAATCGAACGCGCGTACGCCTTGAAGCGGGTCGCCAGAATCGCCGCGATCGCGCGCGCCGCGCGGCGTCCCCTGCCGCCCGTTCAATGCGAGCAGTAAAACATGTCCCTCAAACGGCTGCCGAGAAATGCGCATGTGCTACGGAAGCCCGGACGCGATATTGGCGGAGGTTTTGAGCGCTCGACCGCCAGTACGCGACTAGCGCGGATACGCAGTTTTAGAGGACTTTCAATATTTTTACAATTACTTGGCTTGTGACCGCTGCTCAAGCCGAAGCGCGTCGATGAACGTGAGATGCGACGTGTACTTCCCCGGCCTTCGTAAGATCATGGAGGACAAAGAGTCATCAGATCCAGCAGCCAGTACTGACAAAGGCGACGACGATGACTATTAAGGCGAGGATTTAGCTGCTGCATTTCTCTGAAGTTTTCTCGCGGAATGCAATAAGGTCGGCATGATGACTCTCTCGACGCAACTGCTGACCGACATATGCGCCGCGATGGTTAGCGAAGCGGCTTCCCGGCTTGCCGCAGCGACCACATTCCTGGAATCGTTCAGCGATGGTAAGGGCGTTGGCTATGTGGAAGCGTCCGCGCTGCAATTGCGTAAAGCACTAGAGGCGATGGCCTTCGCCGCTATAGCCCCGAATCATTCCGCATACGCGGCGCATCGCGCGAAAGCGGAAAACAATCAGGACTTTACCAAGGACTATCATGTAAAGCGGATATTCAACGATCTAGGCAGGATCAACCCAGACTTTTATCCGGTAGCGGTTTTGCCCGGCAAGAACATAGCTCCAAAGGGGCGCCTCGCAATCATTTCCATTTCGAGCGAAGGGAATCCGGCTGCCTTACCAAAGCGCAATTTATCAGCGTGTATGACCGTCTGGGCAAGCATCTCCACGGTCACAATCCGTGGAATACCGGCGATGCGCTCGAGGGCCTTCCTGAATTGATTGCTAAAACGGTAGACGCAATGCATGGGCTTCTGGAACTTCACGTAGCAGTTATCCGCACCTTTGAAGTATCAGGCGTGTGGCTGGTGGAGATACCGCGAGGTTCGTTAGTTCCAAAAATGATACTTGCCCGGGCGGATGGGCCTTATACGATCCGGAGTCGAGAAGAATAGGTCGCCGGTCGCTCGCACCGATCTGCGCTGGACAAAGCACGCAGAGAAATTAACGGAACTCGGTCAGCGGTCACGCGACCGTTTTGGAAACGGAAGATGCAAGTACTAATTGGTGGAATTCTACTGATAATCCTGTTGGTTCTACTAGTGGCGTTCTGGCGAGTAGCATTGGGGTTTATCGTGGTCGCAGCCGTTGTGTTTGGAGCAGGCGTGGCATTTATGATCCATCGTGATGATATTCGCCGCACTACACCGCAGCCGGCGTACTGTTCGGATATGGGTGATGCCGTGTACACGGTAGCGCGAAAGCAAGGACAGGACGTCGCACATGCAGAAGCGGCCATGTATGAAGGCAAAGAATGGACAGTGATCCATTCAGAAAACGTGCTGATCAGTACACCGGAAACTGACCCTGCAGGATCCCGCCTGCCGGGTCTGCGCTACTTCAGTAGTTCGAGTCTAGCTCGCCTTCGCCCAGCCGACGCCGCGTTCGTACGTCACTGTTTCGGTGTCGTGGTCGCCGATATCCGTGAAGTGGAAAACTTGCTCGCTGTCTTCGTCTTCCCGCGATCCGCGCTCGACCTCGACCCACGCGTGTCAATGTTGACCGGAAGAAGAAGCTCGGTGCCCGGTAGCACACACGTCCGATTCGCAGCGCACAGCGGCCGTCGAGGGCCCGAATGCCACCACTGAGAGGGTGAGCTCGGTCGTTGAATGAGCGTTCGCTAGCGCCCCCTAGCGGGCGTGAGCAAATGCGTCGACGAGCAAACCACGACTCGCCTTGCGCCTCGCGTGAGAGCCACGTAGAGGTGTTGCGCAGTCATGCGCTCGGGCTCAAGAATGACCGCCACGTCAGCCTCTAGCCCTTTCAGAAGAAGCGTGCTGCCAACGGCGCGCCGGCCCAGCGGCCGAGCCAGCTGGCGGTTTCGCTCGCGGGCCTGAATCGCCGCGCCAATGAACCCACCTTCGCCCCCAGCCGCTCTCAGCGCTGAGATACAGCAGTGCAGTACTTCGGGTCGATGACGCGCGCACCGCGTTGGTCCGCGAGAGAATGGAGCAGGTCAATTGAGCGCGTGAGGCTCGGAGCCGCCATGAACGCCACTGCCGCGGCTTCTGCAGGCGTCGCGGTAGTGCGGGCTCGGCCGCCTCGTATCGTTTCGACTCGCGTGACGAAGTTTGCAGCACCTACGCCGGTCATCAGTGAACTCGCGAACTCGGCGATTTGTCGCAGCGCGTTGGGACTTGTCAAATCGAACTGGCGGGCGAAGTTCACCAGGTCTTTCAGATCGACCGCCTCGACGGAGGTAGCGCCCGGCGTCTGCATGGTGAGTTGATGGCGACCATTGACATTGATGGAGGCGCCAATGACGAGAACGCGGCCATCTCGGTTTGGCGCTTCCGTCCGGGCGGCCACTAGTCGCTGCTGAAGTTCCGTGCCTTGGGTTAATTGGACCCACTGGACTCCTTCTGGCGCTCCACGTAGGTCCACAGCTTGGCCAGCCTGCAATGACGCGCGGACTTGAAGTAGCCAGGCACCCAGCGCGTCCATGCCGGCGAGTCGCCATCGCCAAGGCGTCTGCAGTGCACCGATGGGCGGGAACGCAGCTTGAGCCTCACGTTCCCAGTGGACCAGTGGGTCGCGAAAGCCGAATATCGCCTGCATCGGGTCACCAAGGATGCAAGTGGGCAGTAGCCGCGCGATGAAACAGACGATGGCGTGCTGCGCGGTGTTGCAGTCCTGATACTCGTCGACCAGCAAGCGCGAATATGTCGAGGTTATGGGGTCACTGATGTGACCGGCCTGTAGGAGCCCTTGCACCGCACCTCGGATAGCAGGGTAGTCGGCGTTCGGGTTGGCCAGTTCGAGAACGCGCGCGTCGAGGCCCGTGCGGAGCGGAAACTTGCCCGCTAGCCGCATCGCGAAACCGTCAATGGTAGATACCCTGTACGCCGAACTCGGGACGCCGCCACGCAGGAGCCTAGCACGCAGAGCGGCAACTCCAGCGTTGGTGTGCGTCAGCACCAAGACTGGCTTGTTGTGGGTGTGCTGACCCAGCGCGTCCGCGATGAGCTGAGTCTTGCCGCATCCGGCTGGGGCGGTAACTGAGCCTAGGCGCGCCTGAAAGATGTTGATTTCAGGCGGCGGCACTGGTCCACCCCCAGAGCTGGTTCGTAATTTGGACGAAGCCCGCCTCTGCATTCAGTATATGAGGGCCGACGACGTCCTTGGCGATTTCCTGGAAACCGCTCACAGACTTGAACCAGCCGTTCTTGTTGTTGCGAGCGGCAAGTCCGAGCAATGCTCGGCTCGCAGGTGTAAAGCCACCATTCAGCCGTTCGGCCTCTATGGCATCCAAGGTGACTTGTCCGTTTGATTTCGACTTGATGTGCTCGGCCATGAGCTCGCGGCCGACCATCTCATCCGCCTTATTAAGCAGCGCGTGCACCGCGTCATTGCTTGAATGGCGGAATAGCTCGTCCTCGAGTGCCAAACCAGGCCGCCACGTGAGGTACTGACCGCCAGCCGCAACGAATCTCTCGACGAGTCCGACGGTCGAAACGGGCTTGTCCGCGTCGACGAAGACGAGGACGCGATAGCCCAACTTGAGGAACGCCTCCCCTCGTGTGAAGCATTGGACGGGGGTTCCTCCGCCTGCGTCCACGTATGAGCCTCCGTGGGCCAGAAATGACGTCGCGCCACAGTGGACCCACCACTGGTCCATCCCGCGAGCGAATCCGACTTCGCTGGCGCCTTCACAGACGATGACGGACTTGGACAGGAAGGCCTCGGCCGCCTTGCGCAGTGTGCCCTGAATGCCATCGTCCGTACCGGCGCATGTGGCCGTATGGATACCCGAACGCTGGCGCACGACGAAAAGCTGGTTGCCAGCGAGCTCCCTGAGCGTCACTGGTGAATGGGTTGTCAAAAAGACCTGCAGCGGTTGGGTCGCGTCCTTCGCTCCGAGTGAGTCGAGCAGCCGCATGAGCCGGTGCGGCTCTAGTCCGTACTAGACTTCGTCTACCAGGGCAACGGTGGCGGCCGCCGCTGCGGCCCTTTGCAACCCCGCGACAAGGAGCCGCCCCGAACCGGTGCCCAGCGACCGCAGCGGAATGCCGGTCTCGCTGTGGAGCGCGATAGCACCGTCGCCAATCGACACCGAGTGAGCATCGAGTAGCGCCTGAGCGCTCGCACCGACGGCTACGCCTAGGCCTGTAGCTGTCTGGGTGACCACTTGCAGGGTCTGGGCGAGTTGAGGACCAGCCTGCGCGCCGAAAGTGACCCGGGCGGCGCGTGTCGCGCCGGCGAGTTCCAAGCCTAGGTTCGCGCGCTCTTCCGTGAGCCGGTTCAACACGGAGCCCCTGGCCCAGGAAAGGTTCGTGTTTGCGTAGGTGCCGATTCGGGCTGGTGCTAGGAGGCTGCGGTCCTTCCAGGCCAGAGGCCGTTCCAGTTGCTGGCGGGCGCCTCGGTCGGAATAGAGGGTCCAACTCGGCTCGAGGTCGCTCTTGACCTCGAGCTTCAGCGTCAGAACCGTTTCAAGTCCCGCGCGCGGCTCATCTTCAAGTAGCCCGGTGCCGAGATCAAATCCGCGAAGGAACTCTCCGTAGGTGTCGATGTTCTTCAGCGCGTCGGGTAGTGCGCCGAGCGTGACCGCAATCATGATGGTCCGGGTGACGTCCAGGCCGAAGAAGTCCGTGTCACCGAAAGGTGCGCTCCTCCGCGCTCCAAGGCACAGGTCAATGGCATCGAGAATGGTCGACTTGCCACTATCACCCGGTCCAATAAGGCAGTTCACGCCGTTGGACGGTATCCAGTCGAGCATCTGTATCGAGCGGAAATTGCGAATTTCAAGGCGACGGACGCGCGTCATGTTTCCTCTTAGTTGGTCTGGCATCCCGACGGAAGCTGCCGAAGGGATGCACGGATAACTTGTCAGGTATCCCTTAACGTCAGCTGTCTCAGGCGAACCGGCCACCGAGGATCTAGACGCGGCCGACCGCATGCAGCCTAAATCGGCCGCTCAGATTGTATCTTTTAGTGGCCGGTGCTCGCCTCCCGATCCGCCACGCTCAACTGGCACGGGAAGCAATGCGTCATTCAGCGGCAACGACGACTGACGCCTGTTCTTGCCTCGCTGCAATGCGCCTCGTGCACCATTGAACAATCATCGCGAGCAACGCCGCTTCGAGGAACGCCACGATGGGTCGTTGGAACGGAAGCGCGAACGTCAGAACCAGACAAAACGCCGCGAATGAGAAACGCCCCAGCACCATACCTCGCAATAGCGAAATCACGAAAGCCGGACCGTGCGCGCGATGGGACGAAACGGAAAGGATGATCCCGAGCAGCGGGAAGACCGCAAGCAACCCGCTCCACGTTGGGCCGACCCAGGCCGACACCGATGTGACACACAAAGTCAGAATGGCCCCGGCGGTCATTCTGCCGAGCAGATCAAACCGATAAAGAGGCGCACCGGCCGTAACGGCCGAAGTCCTCGGCAAGAACGACTGACCACAGCAAACTGCTGTAACTGCAGCGATCGAGGCCCACAAAGGCGAGGTCGGCAGGAGCGAGAGACCGCATGCGGACAGGAACCAGACGACGACGCCTGCAATTAACGCGATTGGCCAACTGCGCGATCGGCACGTCCACGCATAAGCGAAATTGAACGCCTCGGACGCTAGGATTGCCGCCAGCGATAAGTTCGCCGCGCGGGCTCCGAAGGCAGACCCGTGTGAAAGCGTCAAGAGGTACAAGATCGGCCCAGCTACCACCGGCAATCCAGCCAACCAGCCAGCGATCGACGGTCCCCACCACTTCCCCGACATCGAAACGACAAGCAGAAACAGCGGGACCAGCGTCAGCTTGAGCGCGAGCATCATGATCTCAAGGCGCTTAAAGCCGCATTCTAACGTGTGGTGGGGTCGCGAGGGCCGGCGATGCCGCGATTACCCAGACCGCTTTCGCTTGCCGACCCCGAGTTGCCTTCGACCAGATCCGCATCGAGCAGCGGATAACGAACACTGAGCCACCTTTGAATGGCGAAGCGCCGCAAGCAAGGAATTTCCCTTCATGGCCGACCCCGGTCGGGTGACCGGCGTGCGAGCTTCGGCCTTTGCGGGACGTTCGACGCGGCTTTCTTGAACGTCAGCAGTATTGCGAGTTGCCAACGGTGGCGGTGCCGCGCAGCGGCGGCCCCTTCCGCAGGGCGTCCCGCTCCATTACATCAAAGCTCACAGCGATCCGATGGGATTCGCGCGCGTGCCCCATTCAGGGCCGGCGAATCCAGGCGTCGGC
Organism: Caballeronia grimmiae; assembly: GCF_022879615.1. Taxonomy (NCBI): domain Bacteria; kingdom Pseudomonadati; phylum Pseudomonadota; class Betaproteobacteria; order Burkholderiales; family Burkholderiaceae; genus Caballeronia; species Caballeronia grimmiae. The sequence continues at coordinate 125,921 of NZ_CP084275.1, read as the reverse complement.
AACCTTGCGCAGGACCATTATTTCACCGGCCGCGGCTCGTGACCAAGCGGACATTGGCGGTCGGAACTCGAGCGGCTGCAGTGGGTCGGGAGTTCGCATTGGCGGACGGCGTGACCGGTCGTTGGAGACAGTCTGAGATGCGAACGGCCGGAAAGCGGTGGTCAGGCGCCTGACGAGAGCCGATGCTCGAATGACGGCAAAGGCCGACGACCGTGCGCCAGCCGTCGTAGATCGAATGGCTGTTTGATGAGTGAAACGGCCGTCTCAACGTCCGAGCGCGGAACCGGACGAACGTCCTTTCATGGCCGATCAGGCCAGCTCGCCAACGGCCGCTACATGGCACTCCAATCCCAAGCCCTCGCTTCGACTAACGTACCGCTTCAGAGACGGCGGTCTGACCGGAGTGGTCAGTCTTGGCAGTCAACTGTCCGTCGGGGAAGGGCGCGCCGCCCCGATCTCTTCACTAACCACGTCGCCAATTCTTCACCTAGCTGGCGCGAATTTCACTTCCTGTGTCACCCGACACGAACGTAAGCGCGGACCTTACCGTAAGCCACGCCACGCCGCTCCGCTTGCGGGTAAGCGCGCAGTAAAACCAGCGGCGCGGCAAAGCCACGAATAGTCGCCTCTTTGGGGCTCTGCTCGGGGCTTTGGCCGCGCCGCGCATCGCTACACTGCGACCTACTCGAAGAAGCGGCTTAAACACAGGAAAGGAACGGCGATGGCCGACGCTGTGGATCATTATTTCGTGGGCCTGACACAGCAGGTTTCGGCTGGCGGACTCGCGCGCCTGCGCGGTCACGGCGCGCCCACGATGCCCGCGTCGCTCGTGTATCCGGTCGGCGCGCGCTTCAGGAATTTCGTCGAGCCGCTGGTCACGCTGCTCGAACGCGATCAGCGCGTGCGCGAGATCGTTTTGCGTCCCGTGCTCGGCCGGTATGGATCGAGCCAGGAGCTGTCCGTCGGGCTCGAAGTGAAGGCCGACACCGGCTTCGACGCCGCCCGCCTCGCCGCAAGCGTGTTCTCGCTCGCGAACGGCGCGTCGCAGACCGATGCGTTCGTCGGCCGCGTGTTGCCGCCCGGCGAATGGACCGACAACGCGCGTCCCGGCCTCACGATCCTCTTCAAGGCGCCCACGCGCATCGCGGATACGGTCGAACTGGTGCGGCAGATCGTCGGCTTTCCGGGCGAAGGCTGGGCCATCGACGGCTTCACGATGATTCCCTCGGCCGACAGCCGCATCGGCATCGTGCAGGGGCTGCGCTATATCTTTCTTCCCGAGATCAGCGTCCGATGGGACGTGGACCTGCGCGAGCGTCTCGCCGCGAATGAGAGCGAGATCGACGTGATCCTGCTCGATCAGGCAACGCGCATCGGTCGTCTGTGCAAGCTGCTCATGCAGAACGAGACCATCGAGGCCGCGTGGCTGAGCTGGTTCGACATCATGGTGGCGGGCATCGAGAATTATTGCGAGGTGATCGTCACGTTGAAGGCGGAGCAGGGCGCGCGCGCGGCGGACCCGAAGTCCATGACGCGCATGGCGTTCTCCGAGATCCTCGAACTGACCAGCGCGAGCGTGCTGCAAAAGCGCCTCGAGCTGCTCGGCCACGGCGGCGCGCGGCAGGAGCGGACCCAAACCGTCGACAGCCTGCCGGGTATCGCCGCGTGAACGTGTCCGGTTACATCCGTAACGCGGCAAGCGGGAATTGCAACACGGCGGTAGCACCGGCGAGCGAGACTGATGCACGAGCAAGAACGATGGAGCAAGCGATGAACCGAAGCGGCATGACGCCGGAAGAAGTGAAGCAGGCGCTCGCGCGCGACCGGCAGATCGCCGATCTCGATCTGGGCGGCATCGATCTGTCCGGGCAGGATCTGTCCGGCAGCCGCTTCACGAACGTATCGCTCGCCGGCGCCAACCTCTCCGGCGCGAAGCTCGCCAACGCGGATTTCCAGCAAGCCGATCTCCGCGGCGCGAACATGACGCGCACGCAGGCGGCCGGCGCGACGTTCACGCGAGCCGATCTGCGCACGGCGCTCGCACAGGACGCGGATTTCTCCGGCGCGCATTTCAATGCGTGCGACTGCAGCGGCGCATCGTTCGCCGGAGCGCGTTTCGTCCGCGCCGATGCCTATGGCAGCGTGTTCGCCGAAACCAATTTCACCAGGGCCGTGCTGTTGCGCTGGACCGCGATGGACACCGATCTCGCCAGCGCGAAGCTGGGCGGCGCGTCGTTGCGCAATGCGTATCTGAAGGGCGCGAATCTGCGAGGCCACGATCTGCGCACGTGCGACCTGAGCATGACGATTCTCGACGCCGCGCAACTGCAGGGCGCGAATCTCGGCGGACTCGCGCTCGACCGCACGAGCTTCATCGACGCGCAGCTCGACGGCGCGGTTCTCGCGGGCGTGAACGGCCAGTACACGGCGCTGCTCGGCGCGCGGCTCGCGCAAGCGGACTTGCAGGGCGCGCGCTTCGACATGTCGGATGCGAGCGGCGCGGACTTCTCCTCGGCGCGCGCCGATGGCGTGCAGTGGGAACGTTCGGTACTGAAGAAGACGTGCTGGCAGCGCGCATCGCTGAAGACCGCGCGGTTCGTCTACTGCGATCTTTCGCATGCGGACGTGTCGGGCGCGGACGGCTCCCGCGCCGATCTGAGCGGCTCGAACGCACATGCGCTGAAGCAAGACGGCACGCGCTGGGACGGCGCGAACCTGAACCACATGCGTCCGACGGATGACCTGCTGCTGCAGGCCGAACAGTGGCGTGCCCGATGACACGATCAGTGGAGCGAACTATGAAGCACAACAATCTTGTCCCGATGATGCGGGCCGGCAACGACGAAGCCGCCAGTCTCGTTTATGCGACCGTGACCGGGCGCGCGGGCCAATGGTATTTCCTGAGCGCGGCCGATGGCTCGCTCGAACGCGCGCTGCGCGCCGATAGCTGCCTCGTCGAGCCGGATTGCGGCGATTCGGTACTGGTCTGCCACGCGGGCGCCAACGTCGCGGCCTACGTGCTGGCCGTGCTCGCGCGCGCCGCTGCGGACAGCGCCGATCTCGTGCTGCCGGGCGGCGTCGCGCTGCACGCGGCGCAAGGCGGCCTGACGATCGATGCCGTGCGCATCCGCATGAACGCCAGTGCCGAGGTCGCGATCGCTGCGCCGCGCGTGGCCGTGGAGGGCGTGATCGGCGATCTCGCCTTCGACCGCATGAACCTGTCGATCCGCGAAACTGCGGCGCGCCTGGGCATCGTGCGAACGGTCGCGCAGCAGGTTACGTCGACGGTCGGGCGGCTCGTGCAGAAAGCGCGCACGAGCTTTCGCTGGACCGAGGACATCGACGAAACGCGCGCGGGCCGCGTGCGGATGCAGGTCGAGGAGCGGCTGCACGTCACCGCGCAGCATGCGAGCGTGCTGGCCGAAGGCCACGTGCGTATCGACGGTGAAAAGATCGATCTCGGCTAGGAGAACCCACATGTTCGCAGTCACCAAACAGGCCGGGCAATGCATGGGCGCGCCCGATGTCTGCAAGACGCCGGCGCCGCCCGCGCCGCCCGTGCCGATTCCGTATCCAAACATCGGCATGCCGATGCTCGGCAATCCGGCGACGACCAAGGTGATGATCGGCGGCATGCCGGCGTTGACCACCGCGTCGCAGATCTCGATGAGCGACGGAGATCAGGCGGGCGTCGCGGGCGGCGTCGTATCGAATCGGGTGATGGGGCCGGTCGCTTTCCCGCTCGGCAGCGTGTGCGTGATGCTCGAAGGCGCGCCCGCCGTGCGCCTCGGCGACATGACGCAGCACAACGAAGGCAATATCGTCGGCTCGGTGGTGGCCCCGAGCCAGGCGATCGTCATGGTGATGAGCTGAGGCTCGTTCGAACAAGGAAGAGCCTGCGAGGAACGCATTGTGAATGCACTGTCTGACAAGGTACTGGCGAACCGGCGCTTCGATTTCCGGTCCGCCGCACAGGATGACGGCAAGTTTGCCGTCGTCGAGATGGAAGGCTTCGAGGCGATCTCGCAGCCCTTCCGCTTCACGCTGACGCTCGTGTCGGAGGATCCGTCGATCGATTCCGACGCCATGCTCAAGCATCCGGCGACGTTCCTGATCTATCCGCCCGACGGACGCGACAGCGTGCCGTATCACGGCGTGCTCGCCGAATTCGACCAGTTGCATCGCGCCGACGGCTACGTGTTTTATCGCGCCGTGCTGGTGCCGCGTCTTTGGCGGCTGTCGCTGTATCGCATCTCCGAGGTGTATCTCGACGAACAGCCGATTCCCGCCACGCTCGAACGCGTGCTGAAGGACAGCCAGTTCACCGACAGCGATTACGCGTTCCGGCTGAGCGGCGATTTCGAGCGCAACGGCGCATACCGGCCGCGCAGTTTCGTCTGCCAGTACGAGGAGACGCATCTCGACTTTCTGTCGCGCTGGCTCGAAAACGAAGGCATGTACTACTACTTCGATCACGACGCGGGCGGCCAACTGATCGTGGTCGACGACCGCGTGATGCACGACGCGAACGCGGTGCAGGTCGACTATCGTCCCGACGACGAGATGGACACCGGCGTTTCCGGCCGCTCCGTGCGCGATTTCGTGAGCCGCCAGAAGCCGCTGCCGAAGGAAGTGATCCTGCAGGAGTTCAATCATCGCAAGGCGGCGGTGCCGCTGAAGATCGTCGAAACCGTATCCGGCGACGGGCTCGGGCAGGTCATGCTCTACGGCGAGAATTTTCGCGGCGAGTCCGAAGGCCGGCGCTACGCGAAGGTGCGCGCGCAGGCGCTCGTCTGCCAGGGCCGGGTGTTTTCCGGCGAAGCGACGGCGGTCGGCTTGCGCAGCGGCTTCTTCGCGCGTCTCGCGGGCCATTACCGGCAGGACTTCAACGACACCTATCTCGTGACGGAGATTCATCACCGGGGCACGCAGGCGGGCGCGCTTCTCGCGGGCGAAAGCGGTGCGAGCGGCGCGACGTCGTATCGCAACAGCTTCCGCGCGATTCCCGCGAACGTGCAGTTCCGTCCGCCGCGCACGACATCGAAGCCGCGTGTCGCGGGCACGATGACCGCGTTCATCGACAGTGAAGGCTCGGGCCAGTACGCCGAACTCGACGAATTCGGCCAGTACAAGGTGCAGTTGCCGTTCGATCTGACCGACAAGAATCCGAACAAGGGCTCCGCGCGCGTGCGCATGGCGACGCCCTACGCGGGCAGCGATCACGGCATGCATTTCCCGCTGCACAAGGGCGCCGAAGTGCTGCTGTCGTTTTCCGACGGCGATCCGGACCGGCCCGTGATCGTCGGCGCGGTGCCGAATTCGGAGAATCCGAGCGTCGTCGAACAGGCGAGCGCGCACGAAAACCGCATCAGCACGGCGGGCGGCAACATGCTGCACATGGGCGACAGCGAAGGCAAGGAAGTCATGTGGCTGCATTCACCGTTCCATAACAGCACGATCGGCCTGGGCTCGATCGATCCGAAGGGCGGCGGCAGCATCTGGAGCAGCACGGCGGGCAACAGCGAAACCGTCACGCTCGGCACGACCAACGCGACGAGCGTCGGCGGAAAGAACACGCTGACGGTCGGCGCGGCGACGACGTTGTCGGCGGCGGTCAACAACAACGCGACGCTCGGCGCGACGCTCGCGATGTCGGCAGGCATGAGCGTGACGTGGAACGGCGTGTTCGCCGGGCTTCCCAACGCGGCGGTGGTCGGCGGCATCGCGGGCGCCGCGGCGGGCGGCGCGGGCATGGGGGCGATCGCCGCGACATCGGACAGCGGATCGTCGGTTGCGCCGAGTGCCGTCGCGGGTGCGGCGGTCGGCGGTCTGATCGGCGCGGCGGCGGGCGCAGCGGGCGTCGGCTCGTGGCTGTCGCCTTCGGTGCAGTCGCTGACGATCGACGATTCGACCGGCATCACGCTGAACCAGAAGCAGAACCAGCGCGCGGTGGACAAAGTGACGCTTTCCGGAGGGCAGTTGTCGGTCGTCAAAGAGACCGTGAACAAGGTCAAGCTGGGCGTCAAGATCGCGGCCAGCACGGCGCTCGCCGCGCAGGCGGCGCTCGCGATCGCCTCGACCTACAAGGCTTATCAGAGCGACGGCGCGAAAGCCGGCGCGTGGACGCCGAACACGACCGGGCTGCTGGACGCGCAGTACGCGCTCGCCGGTGCCGAGGCGCTCGGCGTGTATGGCTTCATGCAGTACGCGGCGCGATCGCTCGCCACGACGCTCAACACCGAAGTCGCCTACGTGAGCAACGCCACGCTCGACAGCAGTGGCGTCAATCTCAGCGTCGGCGTAGCGGGCGCGGGCGCGAAGCTCGCGATGTCGACGCCCGATTCCGGCGCGAACGCCAGCGTCGACATGACCGTGGGTTTGGCGGGCTCGCTCGCGAAGCTGTCGATGTCGGCTGCGGGCATCGCGATGAACACGCCGACGAAATTCGGCGCGACGGGCGGCGACGTCGCGATCACCGGCGTCGCCACGGCGACGATCAAGGCGCCGGCCGTCACCGTCGAGGCGGCGGGAAGCCTGTCGCTCAAGGCTGTCGCGGACGCGAGCCTGAGCGCCGGCAAGTCCGTTTCGCTCGATGCGGTGACCGATGTCGAGATCAACGCCGCGGGCAAGGCCGTGCTGCGAGGCCTCGGCCCGACCACCGTGAGCGGCGCCACGGTGCTCCTGTACGCCGACGCGTGGGTCGCCTGCACCGGCAAACTGATTCAGTTGGGTTGATCGATGAAAGTCCTGAAACCGCTCGACATGGCGCTGCTCTATCGCACGTTGCGCTTTGCGCGGCGCGATTCGCTCGCACTGAGCCTGATGGCGTGCTTTCGTTTCGATGCGCCAGGCGGCGTCGATGGCCTCGTTTGCGAAAACGAAGTCTGGGCGCTCGTCGAACAGGCGCTCGGACAGAACGGCTTGCTCGATCAGGGCTATCCGAAGCCGTCGGGAGAATATCTCGTCTATGGCGCGGCCTGCGCGCCGCACGGCACCGAAGTCGAACAGATGCGCGTGAGCGTGCGCGTGGGGCGGCTTGCGAAGACGCTCGTCGTCAGCGGCGAGCGGCACTTCGGCATCGGCGGCATACCGACGCGCGCGGCGCCGTACACGCGTATGCCGATCATTCCCGCGACCGCGTTCGGCGGCGCCGACTGGGCCGCGAATCCGGCGGGCAAGGGCTGGGTGTCGCCCGGGCAGGACGGCGGCGCGCGGCAGGCGCTGCCCAACGTCGAATACGAAGCGCGGCGCATGATCGGCCGTAGCGATCGTCCGGAGACGGCGGGCTTCTGGGCCTTCGAACCGATGTCGCCGCAGCGCCGGCAATACCTCGGCACGTGCGACGAGCGCTGGCTCGCGACCGACTGGCCGCATCTGCCCGCCGATACGCGCCAGCAATTCTTCATGAGCGCGCCTTCCGATCAATGGCTCGCGTCCGGCTATTTCAGCGGCGACGAGACCTTCGAGCTTCAAGGCATGGATGCGCGGCGTCCGGCGCTGCAAGGCCGTCTGCCGGGCTTGCGCGCGCGCTGCTTCGTGTACGGTCCGGCGATCGATTCGACGGGGGCGGCAGCGCCGCTCGTGCGCGAGGTCGAAGCGCGCGCGGATACCGTGTGGCTCTTTCCCGAACTCGGATTCGGCATCGTGCTGTATCGCGCGCTCGCGGCGGTCACGGATTCGGATGCGAGCGACGTCACGCACATGCTGGCCGCATGGGAAACGCTGACGTCGACGCCATTGCCGTTCGAGCATTATCGCGATGAGTTGCTCGGCAGCCTCGCCAAGCCGGCCGATGCCGCGCCCGCCGCGCCCGCCGCGCCGGTTACGGCGACGACGTCAGCCACCGCGCCCGACATGCCCGCTCTCCCCGCCGTCCCAGCGATGCCCGCGCCGGTCTCCGACGAAGCGGCGAAGGAACTGGCGCAGGTCGAGTCGATGACCGCGGAACTGAACAATCAGACCGGCGCGTTCATGAGCAGGCACGGACTGACCGGGAAGGATCTCGAACCGTTCCTGAAGGTCGACGAGCCGCCCGCTCCGGTGAGCCTTGCCGAGATCGAACGGATGACGGCGGCGCAGAACGCGCGCACGCAGGCGTTCATGCAGACGCACGGTCTGAGCGACGCGGATCTCGCGCCGTTGCTGAAGGCGGCCGATCCGGGACCGGAGCCGAGCCTCGCCAATTTGCCGTCGATGGCGGCGAAGATGCAGGACGCCACGCGCGAGATGTTGAAGAAGGCCGGCATGAGCGAGGGCGAAGTGTCGGGATGGCTGGCGTCGAATCCGTCGACCGCCGATCTCGCGGCGCTGCCGCCGGCCGGCTCGCCGCTTCCCGCCGTCGATCCGTCCGCGCTCGCCGCGCTGGCCGCGCTGGCCGCGCCCGCGATGCCGGATGCGCCGCCGTTTCCCGAGCCGGCGATGCCGCAACCGCACACGGCGCAGCTGACGCGCGAGCAGGTGATCGCGCGGCACGCGGCAGGCGAGAGCATCGCCGGGTACGACTTGTCGGGCGTCGATCTGTCGGAACTCGATTTGTCCGGTGCGGATTTCGCGACGGCGCTCCTTGAAAAGACCTCGTTCGCGAAGAGCACGCTGAAAGGCGCGAAGTTCAGCCAGGCGTTGCTCAAGGAGACGGACTTCAGCGGCGCGGATTTGCAGCATGCGGAACTGATCGATACGAGCGGCGGCGGCGCACTATTCGCCGATGCCGACTTGCGTGCCGCGGACCTCGCGGCCGGCGATTTCTCGAAAGCCGATTTCAGCGCCGCGCGCCTCGGCGGTGCACGGCTCGATCGGGCGCTGTTCGGCAATGCGAAGATGGCGGGCGTCGATGCATCGGCGTGCCATGCGCACGAAACCCAGTTCGATGCCGCCGATCTCACCGGCGCGAACTTCCGCGAGGCGGCTTTGGACCGCGCGACGTTCCGCGAAAGCGTGATCGATGGCGGCAACTTCGAAGGCGCGCGCGGCGAGCATGCGGTCTTTCATGGCGCACAGGCGCGAAAGGCGGTGTTCATCGGCGCGAATCTCAGTGCGTCGCGCGCGCAGACGGCGTGTTTCGACGGCGCGCAATTCGGCGGCGCGAACGTCGTGCGTGCGAACTGGCAGGGCGCGCAGTTGCACGGCGCGAACTTCGAAAGTGCCTTGCTCGACGACGCCGATTTCAGCGAAGCCCAAGCCGTGACGGCGAACTTCCGCCGCGCATCGGCGCAGGGCGCGAAGTTCGCGAAGGCCGACCTGAGCGGCGCCGATCTGAGCGCGATCAATCTGTTCAAGGGATCGCTGCGCAAGGCCAGACTCGACGGCACGCTGCTCACGCACGCAAACCTGTACGGCGTCAATTTCGACGAGACGCGGCCGACGCTGGCGACCGTCGAAGGCTCGAACATCGAGCGCACGATACTCAAGTACCGTCCGCCGGCCGTCTGAACGTAGCGTGAAGGCGCGTCCAAAGCCGCGAACAGTCGCCTTTTTTGGCGCTTGTTTCGGCATATCGGGCGCGCCGTGCGTCGTTACACTCGTGTTGCCAAATTCCGACCGATAACTCAAACAGCGTATGTCCGATCTGACGGCGGCCTTGTTCGCCCGCTATAACCGCGTCATGCGCATTGCGCTCGTCGGCGTGCTCGTCGTGGCGTGCGCGCTCGTGTATCTGCGATACCGGATGACGCTGCAGGCGCAGACCTCCGGCGTGAGCCAGCGCATGCAGGAACAGGCGATCGCACTCGACGCGCTCGTGCGCAGCAGCACCAATTCCGTCAACGCGATGCGGATCCAGGGCGAGACATGGCTGCGGCTGCATCCGCAAGGCGCGCCCGATACGGCGTTGCTCAACGCGCTCATGCCGGGAAAGGAGCCGGGCAGCATCCAGCTCGATGCGCTGCCCGTGCCGTGGACCCCCGCCGACGCCGGCAATCTCACGGGCCTCGTCGGTCCGCGCACGCCGGCGCTCGATCGCGAACTGCAAATGGCGCTGAGCCTGAACGGACCGTTCAAGACGATCATGGCGAATCTGCCGGGCGCGACGTGGGTCTACTACACGTCGGCGCGGCGCTTCATCAATAGCAGGATGTCGAACGTGTGACACATGTCGACAGTCCGGACATGCTTGTCAGGAAAGGACGCGATATCGAGAGACGAGTCTTGTCCAGAGCAGTAGCGTGGCATTTACGCGCTCGCGTAATGCTGAACGAAAAAAAGACGGTGGTTTTTCCCGACTAAATTTTTATGCCCGTCCGATCATGAACAGATCTGCAGCAGCCGTGCTCGACGGTAAAGCCGTCGCTACACAATGGGCTGAACAACTTGCACGCGAAGTAGCGTTGCTACGGCAACAGCCGGGATTCAATATTCCAGTTCTCGCAACCATCCTGGTCGGTGATGATCCATCATCGGCTACCTATGTAAGGATGAAACGCAATGCCTGTCAGCGAACCGGACTCGAGTCCAAAGCGATTGTCCTGCCGGAACATACTACGACCGCGCAACTGCTGGCAAGCATTGACGACCTCAATGCTGATCCATCGGTGCATGGGATTTTGCTGCAGCATCCGGTGCCGGCACAGATAGACGAGCGGCTCTGTTTCGATCGGATTGCGCTGGCAAAGGACGTCGATGGTGTGACGAGCCAAGGGTTCGGGCTGGTGGCGCTAGGTGAGCGTGCTTATGGCAGCGCGACGCCGACGGGGATAATGTCTCTACTGGGGGCGTACGGAATCGAACTCGCAGGGCGCCGTGCAGTTGTGATTGGTCGTAGTCCGATCCTCGGTCGTCCGATGGCGCAGATGCTGACCAATGCGAATGCAACGGTGACAGTTTGCCACTCGCGAACCATTGACCTCCCCGAGGAGGTGGGACGTGCCGAAATCGTAGTTGCTGCAGTTGGGAAGCCTCATTTTATTCGAAGCGACTGGGTGAGGCAAGGCGCGATTGTCGTCGACGCAGGGTTTCACCCGGGTGGTTACGGTGATGTCGAGCCAAGTCAGCTGCCAGCACGAGCTGCCGCATATACGCCCGTGCCAGGCGGCGTCGGTCCAATGACCATCATCACCTTGATCGCCCAGACGGTGCAAGCAGCCAAGAATGCCTGGCAGGCCGCTCAGTAGATTCCCTTTAAGCGTCACGGCGGCCACATCGCGCGGGGGGCTAAAGAAAAAGTCGCAAAAGATAAACCGTGGTCGCCGTGAACGGCCTGCCCGGCTAGTGCACGTCCACGCTGCACCGGATATGGTCTTGACTGTTCATGCGCAGTGGCAATGAGAATCGCGTCGGCAGAAGGGCGCGGTCGTGCGCTGGCAATGCGCGCTCCGCAGCAAGACATCGCCAGCTATCGCCGTAATTGAGTGAGGTCAGCTTCGCTTCTGCCATGATCGTTATTGGTCGAACGAGATACGGTAGAGTCGGTGAGCGAGTATTCCCCGGCGGAAAGCCCACGCTTACCCTTGAGACCCAACTCGAAGATCTGGCCGCCAGACGCGGCGTTACAGACATGTAGCGCGCGCAGACTCAAGGCGCCAACGCATCCGCCTCCCTTGCAATAGCCGGCGACGCGGCTTCAAGACATGCACTACCTTTACGAGATCACCGCGACGCTCGCGGAAGATGAACAGGTGGCCGCCCAGCGGATTCTCTTCGAGTGCTGTCTGCACTTTCGCGGCCAGCCCCTGGAACCCGCAGCGCATGTCGGTCACGCCGGCCGCTTGCCAGATACGCGTACCGTAAGCGCGAAGAAATGGACGTTTGGAACTCGTTGATCTGAGCGTGCAGGCTATGTCCACTGTTTCGAATCAGTGGACACTTGAGATAGGCTGACGAAAGTAGAGATCAATGTTTCGCAGAATTAGCGAAAACGGAGATCAAATGAATCGGGTACCGAAGGGCACCTACACGAAGGAATGTCGCGAGCAGGCGGTGAGACTCGTGGTTGTGATGGACTCACGCAGCGGGAAGCCGCCAGCCGTTCATCGTTGTCGGTCAAGACGCTGGGCGCCTGGGTGGTTGCTGAGCGCAAGGGGACGCTGGCCAAAGTTGGTGAGACGTAAAAGCCGCAAAGCGAACTCAAAGCGGAATTGGCACGGGTGAAGCGAGAGCTCGCAGCAGTCACGATGGAGCGTGACGTTCTAATAAACCGCCCCAGGCGCTTGCGCGCCTCCCTCGTGAGTAGAAACTCTCAAGGAGTACACTCGATTCACGCAGAGACCGTGCCCATAAGCTTCTTGGAGGTTTGAACCCCGTCAAAAAACCTGGCCCAGAGGAAGCTGCGGACTCATCTGTAGTAGCGTCTTTGGGCAACCCCGTTCAGGAAATTGATCTATTCCGAGACCCCGTTCTGCGCCTGATTATCAGGAGGTGGGTGATGCCAGAAGTCCGAACCCGATCGGAGCCCTCAGGGTTGCCGATCATTCATCCGTTTGCGGCCGGTATTGATATCGGTCCACGGATCCACGTGGTCGCCGTCGTCCGGATTTGAGCGACGAGCCAGCAGGTGCAGACGTTTCAGGCTTTTACCGCTGATTTGCAACGCATGGCCGATTGGCTCGTTTCGACCGGCACGAAGACGGTTGTGATGGAATCGACCGGCATGGATTGGGTCGCCGCGTACGAGGTGCTGGAGTCCCGAGGGCTTGAAGTCGTTCTTGCGAATGCGCGCGAGGCGCGCGCAGTTCCTGGAAGGAAGAGTGATGTCAACGACGCTCAGTGGCTGCAGCGATTGCACGCGTGTGGGCTACTACGGGCGAGTTTCCGGCCTGGCCGGGATATAGCGGAATTACGGAATTACGCGGGTACTTGCGCTGCCGCGAAAAGCACACCGACTATGCTGCTGCCCAAATTCAGCACATGCAAAGGGTGCTTACCTTCATAAATATCCAGTTGCTGTGAACTTTCGCCGTTAAGGAGCCAAACCGTTTTCGGCATAAAGGCGCCAGGGAGTTTTCGGCGTTTAGGCGCCGCAAGTTTTTCGGCATATAGGCGCCAGTAGATTTTCGCCGTAAAGGCGCCACTGGCGTCTGAGTCGGGCGCTCGAACTCCGCCAACCGCTACCCTCCCGGCACGCATTTGCTCCGGAGGGTGGCTTGAAGAGGAAGTTCGAGATGTACCAATATCGACAGGTTCTGGTGCGAATGCGCCAGGGTGACTCCGACCGGGATATCGACCGATCGAAGATCATGGGCCGTAAGAAGCTGGCAGCCGTGCGGGAGATCGCAACCGAGCGCGGGTGGCTTTCTCCGAACAACGCTCTGCCGGATGACGCGCAGCTTGCTACAGCGTTCAGCCACAAGGAGTTCCTGCCCGCGAGCTGTATCTCGTCGGCCGAACCGTGGCGCGAACAGATTGCCCAGTGGCACGACGCGGGCGTCCCCGGCACGACGATTCACAGCGCGCTGGTGCGCAACCACGGCTACGCGGGAAGCTACTCATCCGTCTACAGGCTACTTCAGCAATTGAAGGCGGAGCTCACGCCGGATGTTCCGATGCGGCTTGAGTTCAAACCTGCAGAAGCCGCGCAAGTTGATTTCGGCGCAGGTCCGACCATCATCGATGCACACACCGGCGAGGTCCACAAGACGTGGTTCTTCGTGATGACGTTGTGCTGGTCGCGGCATCAATACGTTGAGTTTGTCCGCGATCAGAGCGTCGACACATGGTTGCTATGTCACCGTCACGCCTTCGAATGGTTCAACGGCGTAGTGGGGCGCGTCATCATCGATAACCCCAAGTGTGCCATCGTCAAGGCCTGTATCTACGAACCCGAAGTCCAGCGGGCCTATGCGCAATGCGCCGAAGGGTATTCGTTCAAGATCGATCCGTGTCCGCCGAGGGACCCGGCTAAAAAAGGAATTGTCGAGTCGGGCGTCAAATACGTGAAGTCGAGCTTCCTTCCTCTTCGCGAATTCCGTGACCTTGACGACGCCAACCGGCAAGCACGAGCCTGGGTGATGCACGAGGCCAGCACCCGGACGCATGGCACGACGCGCGAAGTGCCGCTCAAGCGTTTCGAGGATGTCGAACAGGCGCTGTTGCAGCCGCTTCCCGATGTGCCGCCCGAGCTGGCAACCTGGGCGCGCGTGAAGGTCCATCGCGACGCCCATGTGCAATTCGAGCGCGCCTACTATTCTGTGCCGTTCCGGCTTGCCAGTAAAGATCTGTGGCTCAAGGCGACCGCCAACATGGTGCAGCTCTACTACGAGCACGAACTGTCGGCATCGCATGTCCGCCAGACTACGCCGGGAACGCGTATCACCGTGGCCGATCACATGCCGCCAGCAGCACAGGCCTGGCAAATGCACGACACTCAATGGTGCCTGAGAGAAGCACAACGTATCGGGCCATCATGCCACGCGCTTGTTCACGCGCTCTTCGGCGATCAGGTTCTCATCAAGCTGCGCGCCGTCCAGGGCGTGCTGCGCTTCGCTCAGCAGTTCGGCGCATCGCGCCTGGAGGCGGCCTGCCGTCGCGCGAATCACTTCGGCACGCCGAGCTACAAAGCCGTCAAGCTGATCTTGCAGAAAGGCCTCGATCAGACCTGGCTGTCGATTGAACCTGTTGAATCAGGCGCGACCACCTACACCCACGGCGGCCGCTTCTGCCGCGATACTCAGACTCTCCTGATCCATTGAACATGAATCCAATTCCCGAACTCACGTCTTCTCTTAAGCAATTGCGACTGTCCGGCATCCTCGACACGCTCGAAGCACGCAACCGTGAAGCCATCGACCGTAAGCTCGCCTATACCGATTTCCTGACGTTGCTTATCCAGGACGAGATCGCACGGCGCGATCACCGAAAGCTCGACGCCCGCATGCGCCGCGCGAACTTCCGTGGACAGAAGACACTGGAAGGTTTCGACTTCGACCGTCTACCCAATCTTAATCGCGCCGTCGTCCATGATCTCGCGACCTGTCGCTTTATCGATGAGAAGGTCAGCGTGCTAATCGCCGGTCCTTGCGGAACGGGCAAAAGCCATCTGGCGCAGGCACTGGGCCACTCCGCTGCCCGGCAAGGTCACGATGTCCTGTTCGTGACTCAGACCCGGCTTCTCAGCACGCTACGCAACGCGCAAGCCGTGGGCTCCTTTGAACGGCGATTCCAGGCGCTTGCCAAGGTGCCGTTGCTCATCATTGACGACTTTGGACTGAAACCCATGCGCACGCCCGAAGACGAAGACTTCCACGATCTGATTGCCGAGAGGTACGAGCGTACATCGACTGTCTTAACGAGTAATTTGGATTTTACGGAATGGGGTGACGCATTCGCGACCAACAAAATGCTCGGCGCCGCAACGCTTGATCGCCTGCGACACGCGGCATACCGCGTCGTGCTCGACGGCGAGAGCTACCGTGTTCCACGCCCGATGCCCGAGAGCAACAAATCAACACTTGCGAAAGGAGGTAAAAACAAGGATTCTTGATCCCCGTTCGAGCCCCGAATCAGGCGCCTTTCGCTGGCGCCATTACGCCGAAAACACCCGGCTCCTTTACGGCGAAAAGCAACAGTTGCAACACGTGATCACGAACATCACAGGTTTCACTGGAATGCGCATCATCCGCACGATCGTCGCCGGTGAACGCGATCCAGACAATTTGGCCGCGATGCGCGACGTCCGCTGCAAGGAAAGCCTTGAGACCATTCGCAGCGCGCTGGTGGGTAACTACCCAGCCAGAGCACGTCTTCGCTTTGAAGCAGGCGCTTGCGCTGTACGACTTTTATCAGCAGCGTATCGACGAGTGTGCCACACAAAAACTGCAGAGTGCCCGTCTTCGTCGTAAAAGATGCGCTTATGACGATGCAGTTCGTCACAATGTCAATAAGCCGTTCCTTAGGTCGTCACTGTGCGGGGCTTGTTCAAATTCCTTAGCCGCTTTGAGTATCCATTCGCGGAATCCCTGCAAAGGGGCACTGTGGCTCAAGTCCGTGGGATAGACGAGGTAGTAGGCGTCTTCGCTCGTCAGCGCGAAGTCGAACGGCTGCACAAATTTTCCCTCGTTGCGGTAGGCGGGTATTAAGAATTCCGGCACCAGTGCAACGCCTAAACCGCTCTCGGCAGCGCGGATGAGCATTGAATGGAGTTCGAATCGCACGCCTCTTGTCGTGCGCTCGTCCTCGACGCCCGCGACGTCGAACCAATGCGTCCAAGCTTCTGGCCGAGTGGTCGAGTGCAGTAAAGGATAGCGCAGTAGGTCCACGGGCTTGCGGACATCAGCGACCAGCGCAGGACTGACGATGGGGATCATGCGCTCGCCGAACAAAAAGTCAGCCGTCGTCCTCGGCCACGTAGGTTGACCATAATGAATGGCAGCCTCGAAGTGCGCTTCGTCAAACGAAAATGGATTGGTCCGGACGCCCATGTTTACCCGGATGTCAGGACGGTCGTTGTAAAAGTCAGATAGCCGAGGGATGAGCCACTCGGAACCGAACGTCGGAAGTACTGCCAGTTCCAAATAGCCTCCGCCTGAACCGTGGGCGACGATCGAGAGAGTGTCTCGATCCAATGTCTGTAGCGCGTCTCGGACCTGAGAGCTGTAGAGGCGTCCCGCTTTCGTCAAGACCACGCGCTGCTTGACGCGAACGAACAGCTGTATGTTCAAACTGTCCTCCAAGCCGTTGATCTGGCGCGACACTGCGCTTTCAGTAAGCGAGAGCTCTTTGGCAGCCAGCGTGAAGCTCTCGTGGCGAGCGGCCGCCTCAAAAGCGACCAGCGCCCCCACGCTCGGAATTCGATAACGTCTCACGTCGCCTGTTCCAAAAACGCATTAACTAGCAAGTTTAACTCGCTTTACGCCCTATGCGGAGGGGTCGAGAATAGATACATCGAGACGATTCCTTCTTATCTCATAGCGGAGCTTGTCCCATGTACAACCCTAATATCCAGCGGCTCCTCGACGGTGCTGTCGGCCCGGAGAAGGCCGAGTATCTGACGTCCATCCTCAACTTTCCGAAATCCCTTCGCGACTTCGAGCCCGGAATCGTTACCCGCGCAGAACTCGCTCAGGCTATGAATATGGCTTTGTTCGACGATCTCGTCGAACGCTCGCCGCAGGGTCGTGAGTACACCAAGGACGCCGTTGCCCAGGGCGGCGGTGTATTTTTCGATCACGGTGCAATTCGTACGGTGCGATGGGCCAACAACGGCGCGTTGCCACCGGGCGAAGCGGCATTTACTCGCATCTTGCTTCCTCTCGGCTTCAAGTTGAATGGCCGCTATCCGCTCGATCGGCTTGGAATGACGGGGCGCGCCTATGCACACATCGACGACCCGGAAGAAATCGCTCAATTCTTCGTTAGCGAGTTACATCCCGAGCGCTTTTCGACGAAGTTCCAGGATGCTGTAACGAACGTCGTGAAATCGTCGCGTGACCCGCTCACTCCCCTCGCGCAGTCGCAACTGCTTGAGTTACAGCGGGACGGAACATTGCCGTTGGAAGTGGCCGCCGCGTTGCTCCCGGTCCTCGTCAGAAGCTTCAATCGGCAGCATGACGTTCCAACTGTCTCCGATTACGAAATGCTGCTCCAGGAGTCCCCCGAAATGGCGTGGATCGCGACCGAAGGGAACGCGTTCAATCATGCGACCGATCGCGTCACCGATGTATTCGCGCTCAGCGATGCGGAAAAACGCAAGGGCCGGCCCATGAAGGAGGAAGTAGAGCGCTCACGATCGGGCCGAGTGTTCCAGACGGCTTACCGTGCAGACATCGTAGAGCGCGAACTCATCGATGCTGGCGGAACGCGGATTGCGCGAAAGGTTCCCGGATCGTTCTACGAGTTCATCACTCGTCGTCGGGAGCTCGATCGCACTACTGGAGCATGGAAAGTCGATCTGCGGTTCGATGCTGCAAACGCGCAAGGAATCTTCAAGATGACGGCAGGTCAGGCAGGTACCCAATGAGCAATGCCACGCCATTTCGCATCGAGGCCGGGGTCTTAACAGCGCTCACGTCGGATCTTGCACGCGTGATTCAGGGTGAGGTCCGATTCGACCGCGCAAGTCAGGCTCTGTATTCTTCGGACGCGTCGAATTACAGGCAGGTGCCGATTGGTGTGGTTATTCCGAAAATTGTCGACGACCTGGTTTCGACGGTGGCGCTTTGCGCCAAGCATGACGTACCGTTTCTCGCACGAGGTGGCGGCACATCTCAGAACGGACAGGGCGTTAATGTCGCCGTCGTTGCGGATACCAGCAAATACCTCAACAGAGTGACCCATCTGGTTCCTGACGAGGGCTACGCGATCGTCCAGCCGGGCACCATCTGCGACACACTCCGCGATGAAGCCGAGAAGCACGGCTTGACGTTCGCGCCGGACCCTGCGACGCATAGTCGATGCACGCTAGGAGGCATGATTGCGAACAACTCCTGCGGCGCGCATTCGGTTATGGCAGGCAAAACAGTAGAGAACGTCGAAGCCCTCGAAATCTTGACGTATGACGGAGCACGCTTCTGGGTCGGTCCGACGAGTGAGGAGGAACTCCGCGCAATCATCGCGTCCGGTGGCCGCCGGGGTCAAATCTACGCGCAACTCTTGTCTCTGCGCGATCGGTATGCATCTTTAATCCGTAGTAAGTTTCCAAACATTAAGCGGCGGGTGTCGGGATTCAACCTCGATCAGTTGCTGCCTGAGAATGGCTTCAATGTCGCCCGCGCACTGGTCGGCAGCGAGGGCACTTGCGCTGTCGTCCTAAACGCGAAAGTAAGGCTCGTGAAGAGCCCGCAGCACAGGACAATTGTCGTCGTCAGCTTTCCCAACATCTTCGTGGCCGCCGACGCCGTCTCGCATTTCATGCGTCTGACACCAATCGCGATTGAGGGACTTGATCGTGGCATTATCCGGGGTCTGCAAGCGCGAGGGCTGAAAGCAGAAGAGATCTCGCTTCTTCCAGAAGGAGATGCATGGGTCGTTCTTGAATTCGGCGCCGACACACTCGTGGAAGCTGTCGAACGCGCAGAGAAGGCACAGGAATATTTCGAAAGGGAGGCAGCTGAAAGCCCTATATCGACGAGAGCTTTCGCTGACGCAGCATCTCAGAGAAAAATCTGGTCGATCAGGGAGACGGGCGCCTCGGCTGTCGCTTTGACGATCGATCCTGACAAGCCGGACCCGATCGTCGGCTGGGAGGATGCAGCCGTCGATCCCCTTCGGCTGGGGGACTACCTTCGTGGCTTCCAAGCGTTAGTCGATCGTTACGGCTATGAGACGTGCCTCTACGGTCACTTCGGCGATGGCTGCGTTCATGCACGAATCACCTTTGATATTCGAACCGCCGACGGTGTCGCGAAGTGGCGGAATTTCTTGCGGGAAGCTGCCACGCTTGTCGTTGAGTATGGTGGCTCACTCTCGGGCGAGCACGGAGACGGCCAAGCAAAAGCTGAGTTTCTTCCCATCATGTTCGGTCCGGACCTGATGCGCGCAATGGAAGAGTTCAAATCGATCTGGGACCCCAAGAACCGGTTGAATCCCGGCAAGGTGGTACGAGCCTATCGCGCCGACGAAAACCTTCGTATGGGACCGGCGTACAAGGTGGTCAGCTTGACCACTCAACTAGATTTCAAAAGCCGAGAAGGGGATGGCCTCCAACGTGGAATCGAACGCTGCATAGGGATGGGTAAGTGCCGCTCCCTAGAAGGCAGCACCATGTGTCCCAGCTTCCGAGCGACGCGAGAGGAGCGATATTCGACTCGAGGCCGGGCTCACCTGCTTTGGGAAATGCTTCAAGGCGACGTCATCGTCGACGGATGGAAAAGTGAAGAAGTGAAGGAGGCACTTGACGCCTGCCTCGCCTGTAAGGGGTGCCGATCTGACTGCCCGACGCACACAGACATGGCATCGTACAAGGCCGAATTTCTTTCACATTACTACGAGACTCATGTGCGCCCACGGCAAGCGGCTTTCATGGGACGGATCGGACAATGGGCACCGATAGCTTCGAAGTTTCCGCGCTTGATGAATTTTCTGACTTCTGCGCCTGTCTTAGCGTCTATCGGCAAGCGCATCGCCGGAGTCGCCCCGCAGCGAAATCTCCCGCGGTTCGCCACGACGACGTTCCGAAGGGGCGTGGCGCCGGCGAAGAGGGCAGCAGTTTCCGACGGGGCTAAAAGGAAAGTCATCCTTTGGGTCGACACCTTCAACGACAATTTCACGCCCGAAGTCGCCCGTGCTGCATTTACGGTTCTTGTGCGGCTGGGTTATGAGGTCATCATTCCCTCGGAGGGGCTCTGCTGCGGACGTCCACTTTATGATTTCGGGCTCTTGAAGAAAGCAAAAGAGCAATTGAAGCGGGTCCTTACAAACCTAAGTCAAGAGATCTGGGCGGGGCTGCCGCTCATCGGACTGGAGCCTGGATGCCTCTCAGTGTTCAAAGATGAGCTCCTCAAGCAGTTACCGGACGACTTGCTGGCCCGCAGGCTGGCGTCGCAGACGCATCTTTTTTCTGAATTCCTCTGTACTGCCCACATCGATTGGCCTAGGGTCGAGACGCGCGTACTTCTTCACGGGCACTGTCACCAAAAGTCTGTTTTCGGAATGGCCGGCGACGTTGCCATTTTGAAGAAGATCGGAGCTAACTTCACGGTTTTGGACTCCGGATGCTGCGGCATGGCAGGATCGTTCGGCTTCGACACAAAGCATTACGACCTGTCGCAAAAAATCGGAGAAAACGTCCTTTTTCCGGCTATTCGTGAAACGGACAGCGACACGGTCGTGATCACAAACGGCTTCAGTTGCCGTGAACAAATTCACGATGGCACAGGCAGGCGCGTCATGCACATTGCCGAGTTCGTTCTCGAAGTGCTTAGTGCGAGAGACGTTCATTTTCCTCAAATTGAACCTGTGTGTGCCTAAGGGCGAACAACTGATACGCCACCCTCCGAGAAATCTACATGTATAAATTCAGTGCCCCATTTACCAACCCGATCGGTTCCCCCATTCGAGAACTGTTTAAATACTTGAGCGAGCCGGGAATGATATCGTTCGCCGGTGGTTATCCGGCCTCGGATCTTTTTGACGTCGAAGGTCTCGGCGTGGCCGCCGAAGCGGCATACGCACGGAGCAACGTATGTCTACAGTACGGCCCAACGGATGGCATTCCAGAACTGCGGGATGAACTGGTCCGCTTGATGGCTTGTAGAGGAGCTAAGGTCGCTGGGCCGGAACTTCTCGTCACGACCGGTTCTCAGCAAGGCCTTGATCTCCTTCTTCGCGTTCTGTTGGAACCGGGTGACTCCGTTGTCGTCGAGCAGCCGGCGTACCCGGCAACGCTCCAAGCCCTCAAATTGCAACGAGCGAAGGTGAGAGCCGTAGGCATTGATCGTGATGGGCTTGACGTGGACGCGCTAGAAGAGCTTTTGAGCACGCTCCCGAAGACCGAGCGGCCAAAATTTCTTTATACGGTACCCAACTTCGCCAATCCCACTGGCGCGACACTCTCGAAACAGCGTCGCCTTCGTCTTCTGGAAATCGCTACTCGCTATGAGCTCTTCATCGTCGAGGACGATCCATACGGCGACCTGCGGTTTGCGGGCGAACCCATTCCCTCATTGTTGGCTATGACGGAGGACGTTCCCGGGTCCAAGAACTGGGTAGTGCACTTCTCGAGCCTCTCAAAAGTTGTTGCCCCGGGCTTGCGAGTGGGCTGGACAGTCGCACCGCTAGAGGTAACGAGACGATGCACGATTGCCAAGCAAACGGCTGATTTGTGCAGCACTCCTTGGACCCAGTTGACGGCTGCCAAGTATCTGCAGAGCGGTCGGTTGCCCGGACATCTGAATTTCATCAGTGATGCGTATAAAGCGAAGTGCGACGCATTGTGCAATGAACTTCAGGGGTTACTGGATGGGAGAATCGAGTTTCTTCGACCTGAGGGAGGCATGTTCGTGTGGGCCAGGCTCATCAGCGGGATTGATGCAAGCGAGCTTCTGAAGCGTGCGATTGATCGCAGCGTGATTTTTGTACCCGGCGTTGCGTTCTTCGCAAGCGACGCTGAATTATCCTCACTTCGACTGTCCTTCGCGGCTCCGTCGGTCGCCGACATCAAAGAAGGCGTGAATCGACTTACCGCGGCGTTCGCGGATATTAGTCGCTGATCGCGTCGGCTAAAAACATAGGAGACGAGCTACGGGCGTGCCGATTTTCCTCCGGCTGAAGCCGACTAGTATCTGTTCAAGCGGCAGAAAACTGCTAACGCATTGTGTAAAAAGCGAAGGAACCTCTGAACAACCCATTTTCTGCTTTGGATCTCTAATTGAACGCATTCGACATGAAGATCGGTTTGCCATCCGCATCGCTTGGACTGCTGCTGCGCGCGCTTTGATAAGTGCAGCCGCGCGCTGGCGCTGTGCATTCGATCTTCTTCGACCGTCACAGCACCTTGCGCACCATCCACAAATTGGCCAGCGCGAACTGCGTCTCGATCTGAGCCGTGTTCTTCGCCAAGCCGCGATACCGCGCTTTCAAATATCCAAACTGGCATTTCAGCACTCTAAACGGATGCTCCACCTTCGCTCTCACGCTCGCCTTCAAACGCTCGATCTTCTCGTAGATCCCATCGAGCCGTTTGCTCTTGTCCAGCTTGCGACGCTTGCTCGGCCTCATCGCCACGTGCCACTCAAGCGCGCCCGTCTCGCCTCGCTTCTCGATGCCCTGATAGCCCGCATCGGCAAATGCAATGCGCTCCTCGCCATGCAGCAACTCATGCGCCACCGTAATGTCGTGCACGTTCGCCGACGTGCACTTCACGGTGTGCACCAAGCCCGAATCGGCATCGACTCCGATGTGCGCCTTCATCCCAAAGTACCAACTGCCGCCTTTTTGCGTCTGGCGCATCTCAGGGTCTCGCGTGCCGGGCTTCTTCGTCGAACTGGGTGCTGCGATCAGGGTCGCATCGACCGCCGAGCCCACCTTGAGCATCAACCCCTTCGCTTGCAAGATCTCGTTGACCGTCGCGAGCATTGCGCCCGACAACGCGTGTGCTTCGAGCAAATGCCTGAACCGCAAGATCGTGCTCTCATCAGGCAGCCTCCTCACGCCCCCTTCCAGCAGCGCGAACTCCCGATACAGCGGGATGTCATGCAGCGCTTCCTCCATCGCCGGGTCCGACAGGCTGAACCACTGCTGCATGAAGTGAATGCGCAACATCGTCGCGATCCCAAACGGCGGACGCCCCGTTTTACCCTTGGGGTAGTACGGCTCGATGAGCGCAATCAGCTTTTGCCACGGCACCACGCGGGTCATCTCATCGAGAAATTCACGCTTGCGGGTGCGTTTGGTCGACAGATTCAAGCCCAGATCCAGTTGCGTCATCATCACACCTCGTTCGTTGAGCATGATTCAATCTTCTCTCATCTTCGCTCAATGGTGGGGGTTATGCAGAGGTTCCCGAACTTCATGCAACCGTTCTAGCGGGCGAATACTGATAGATCGTATGCGGTCAGGTAATGACGCCCCTCAATGAAGGGACCGTCTTGGAGAGTCGCTGGCCTTCTCTCAAGAAACCATGGCGCTCGTAGAAGTGGTGAGCAGCCTGTCGGTGGTCTCCGCTCGTCACTTCCAACTTTACACATCCGACCTGCCGAAACCAGTGTTCTGCAGCGTCAATCAGTGCGTTACCAACTCCCTTTCCTCGATATCGCTCGTCAACGACCATGCTAGTTATGCGTCCGAGACTGCCCGCCACGTGGAACAACGGTAGGGCGTGAAGGCTGATACTACCGATGACTTGTTCTCGTACAGATGCCACAATGATTTTATCCATCGGGCTCAGAAGCATCGCTTCAATCCTCTGGAGGACTAGGGCCGGGGTTGTCTGGTAGCCTAGTTGCTGCAGCAAGAGCGCGATTGTTACGTGATCCGATGATCGCGATTCACGGATGAGAATGCCTGAGGTCTTCATCACGTACAGAGTTCCAAGGTAGAAGATCTTCGTAGTCGCTTAGAGTTTGCCTTCGATAAGGCCCTAAACAGCGAGGCCAACCTAGCGAGAGCGCTTGGCGTCGCCGAATTTCGAGGTAATACGCGCGGTCAGGCCGGCTCGCGGCGTCGCGCTATCCGCTCACGTACTTCTGGCGATGCCAGGCATGTCGCAACAGCCTCGTACCCCGGCGCGCCAGGGTACGGTTCTACGCGGCTCGGAGGACTGTGATTTGCGGGGCAAAGCAGGATTGCCTCATCCGGTCCAACGGCCGCAAGATCCAGGATTGCTGATGAACGTGTCATCAAGAACAGTGGCCGTCCTCCGATCTTCGCACGTTGACGAAGGTGGACCATCAAGGCTTCCTGAGATGACTGGTCGAGATCCTGTTCGACCATATCGATCACCAATACAGCGGGGCCTTCCGTTTCGAGAGCAACAAGCAACGCAGTCAGCGCATCAGATTCTGTTGTCCCCTCGTCAACGAGCCAGTCCATGATCTGGGTGATGCGCAATCTGCGAGCAGGCTCAGTTTCCAGCAAGGTCTTCGCTGCGGCGCATCCATTGTCGAGCCGATCCAGACCAACGAAAGCTGCGTTTGGCAGAGTCTCCGCGAGACGATGGGCTAGCCGGGTCTTTCCGCTGCCTAGCGAGCCAATGATGTAGTTCAGAGGACGAATATCCCGAACTTCGAACCACTCACCATCCCAAGGCCATGGGAGCGCAAACGCCGCACCGATTTCGGCGGATCGATTCAGCAAACCGGTCAACTCTCCATCGGACGGCATCTGGCCGCGAGCCAGATCAGCTTGGATACTTCGAAGCTTGTCCAGTTTATGGATAAGCCCTTGGATTTCATTGTCGAGTGCCGCTTCGTGTGTCGACAACGCCGCGTTTAGGCTTTCGGGGTCACCGTCCAATACGCGCGCAACTTGAGCCAGGCTGAGTCCGAGCGTGCGCAGAGTCACAATCTCGGCAGCTCGGACTATATCGTCAGGTCTGTACGTCCGATACCCTGCCGGTGTGCGCCCGGGATTTATCAAGCCCTGCTGCTCGTATATGCGCAAAGCCTTGATCGATACGCCAAGCCGTCTGGCTGCTTCCGAAGCGTTCAGCCACGAATTAGAAGAGCACATAAGTCCGTCGTCCTTGTGTTGACCAAGTGCAGCCAGCATGAGGGCGGCCCCAAGGGCCGAGTCAACACATTATCGGACTGTTTTCCGAGACACTGCCTGTTTCCTCACCACCATTACGGAGTCGCCTTGGTTGACTCGGGCATGTTCCAAGGCAGCAACGCGTCGTAGTCTTCGGCGGCTTGCCAGTGGGAGTCGCACGAACAACCAGGTCAGGTAACGATATGGGTCGATGCTGTTGGCCTTTGCCGATTCGACGAGCGTATAAAGGTTAGCGCTCGCGTTTGCGCCGTCGACGGTGGCACTGAACAGCCAGCTGCGGCGTCCAACACAGAATGGACGAATCGCATTTTCGCAAGGATTGTTGCTAAGCGGCCGGTCCCCGTTCTCAACGTAACGAATTAGCTTGGGCCACTGCGCGCGTAGGTAGGTCAGCCCTTTGCCAAGCAGACTTTTGGGTACTACACCTGGTGATTGCTCTATCATCAGAGTGTTGATCGCTTCGAGCACACGTGTGTATCGTCGTCGTAGCCGCTGTCGTCGTTGTGCAGACCACGTTTCACTGCGTGCCTCGGCAGCGAACAGTTTTCCGATCAGCTTGATGAAACGCGTGGCGAGCAGGTCGGGCGTGCGCGCTTTTTTCGGCACACTGTCTTCAGCCTTAACGAAGTACCTCCGAACGTGAACCCAACATCCAAGGTGTTCCAGTCCGTGGCGATGGGCGATGTCGTTATAGGGTTCGTAGCCGTCCGTCATCAGGACTGTTCCCCTGCGAATGCCGGCGAACAGCCTGTCGGCCAGCTTCGTGCCTCGCCCCGGGGTATAGGTAAAGCAACGAACGGGAACGCCCGAACCGGTCATCTGCGCCCAGAGGTAACTTTTCGTTTGTGGCCGACGACCTTCCTCCTTTAGCACTTGGAGTGTCGTCTCGTCGCAGTAGATCAGCCCGGCATCAAGCAGCACGTCGCGCATGAGGTTCACCACCGGCTGTGCTGCGAGGCCGACACGGACCATGCTGGCTGCGATCGTGTTCGACGAGATGTCCCCGCCGAACCGACGCAGCAAACCAGCCTGACGATACAGCGGCATGCCGAACTGATACTTCCCCGTGGCGATCCACGCGAGCGCCGATTCGCTCAACAGTCCGCGCGGGATGATGCGTGCCGGCGCGGGTGTGACCTTGATACCGAGATCGCAGCACGGGCAGGCGTATTTGACGCGCTGATGCTGAATCACGCGAAGCTGTTCAGGTATTACGTCGAGCTGCTCGCTGATTTCCACGCCAAACTCGACGAGTGCGTGCCCGTCGTTGGCGCAGAAACGTTCGGATTCTGGCAGTTCATGTCGCACGATATCGCGCGGCAGGTTAGGATCGAGTGGCTTGCGATGACCACGCTTCTTGCGCGTGTGTGCGGCCACCGTCGTTGCCGGAGTGTGCTCCCGCGCAGGCGTTGCATTCAAGCCGAGCGTTTCAGCTTCGTTGAACAGGCCGGGTTGATCGAAATTCCGTGCTTCCTCTTGGCGCCGAATAACTCGTGGCGGTACGCACGCAGGCGCTCCTCGGCAAGATCGCGCTCCGCAGTCACCAACCGCAAGGCCCCGCGCAACGCCTCCTGCTCTTCGCGCAATGCGCGAGCAGCATCGCGCTCGGCGAGCAGCGCTTTCAGTTCCTCGGCGGTGATCGTGACGTTGACCGACATGCTGCATTAGACCATGATGCCGACCGGCTGTTCAGCTCACACGTAGATAGTCATGCTTCGGGTGTCGGCGAATCGTCGTGATGTCATCACCGTCGAGCAGTGCGTGCAATACGCTGGTTGTCAGCGTCACGACCTCCGCCTTGTTGTCAGGCCAGCAGAAGCGGCTTGTTTCAAGGCGTTTCGTCATAAGCCAGAACGCGCTACCATCCCAGCAAAGGATCTTGATTCTGTCGCGACGCCGGTTTCCGAAGATGTAGAGCGAGGAGTCCATCGGATTGAGGTGCATCGCCTGCTCAACGAGTATCGACAGGTTGTTCATCCCGTAGCGGAAGTCGACCGGATCGCGATGCAGATACACTTTCAGCTTTTCGTCGAACCGGAACACGGCAACCTCCCCAGAATCTGGACGAGTGTCTCAGTTCGTCCTGAGTTGCAATCGTTCCGCCGAGTTCGAGCTCGACACCGTTGGGCAGCCGAACCTGCAACGCGAGCGTCATCGACGGTGGCGCCGGTGAAGGAAATATCGGTGGTGGTGCCGCAATAACCGGCACAAAAGGCTGCTGCGGAGGATCGATCGCTCGTGACCGGGCGGGTGCCATGTCGATCGACACATTGTCGATTGCCTTGGTTTCCCGTAAAGGGGTGCCCTTGATTTCGGTGCATTTTTCCGGGTAGGGCTGCCCAAGCCAGACGCGGCTCCGCCTTGTGTCCCCGTATAAATTCATCTTTCTATCAAGCACCTGCTGACTACCCGGTCGAAGCCCTCCAGTTTGCGTGCGGCGTAAATGAGCGAAATTCCAGACGCTGTCTGGAATATCGGTTCAGCGCGCAGGATTCGATCGATTACGCTTGGCGACTAGCGGCAGAGGCGCGCGGATCACTCGCGAGACTTGGCAAGATTCGTCGCGCGTACCGAGCCACCGGGAAATTGAATGTCCCGCGCAGATTGATGCCCTCGAGGTGCGTCGGGGCAATCCGCCTTAACTGTTCAGAATCCAGTGGCTGACCCGTGGCAATCTGTATTTCATCTAGGGCACGTTGCATGTGCGTGGTGTTCCACGCCATCAGGATATTCGAAAGAAGTGTAAGTGCGGAGGAGACCGCAGACAGTGATTCCTGACGTCGAGCGAGTTCAACAGGAATCTTGCCGATATGGATCGCACGCTGGACGTTGTGCACTGCCTCTCCCCGGTTCAGCACATGCTGCAGCTCGCTCCTGAACGCCATGTTGGTGAAGTAGTCGATCAGGAAGATGCTTCTGAACAGACGGCCGATGTGAACGCCACCCTCGTACACGGTCTGTCCACGCGCTGCCGAGCCGAAGCGGGTGAGGGCGTCGACTGCTGTGCACTTTCCCGAACGTATGGAGGCGGCGATCCTCACAAACTCGTCCCAGACTTCCGCGATGAGATCGACTCTGACATCGCGATCAGTAATCGATGCAAGTTGCGGCGGGACGTTGTGCCTGCGGGGAACGTGAAGGCGACGGTCGCGAAGATGCGACAGGCGAGGGCACAGATCAAAGCCGAGTATCCGCGCCATGCCCATCGCAAAATCAGTGTATCCATGCGTGTCGACCGCAAGCTGCGCAATATCGGTGGTTGCGCTCTGACGCACGACACCTTCGATTGCCGCGCCGGCTTGACGCTCATTTAACACAATGGGCTGATCGTAGAAGATGCCCCAACGGTCGAGCACGTGCGTATACATTCCGATCGATGCTGTACGACGCCGTGGATCAGCGCGGGCCTGCCAGACAGAGCGCGTTGTCTCAAGTGACATCATGTCGGATGATGCGAGATCTGCCCGCCCCCAATGAGCAGCGACAGGATGCTCATGCATGAACTCGAGAACGGCATCGGCTGCAAGACGAAGCATCCTTTCATCCTCGAGTCGCTTCATCATCTGGCGAATCGCGGCGGGCGAGACCTCCGGAACCATCCGGGAGATATCTGCGGCCGAAAGCGAAGTTCCGTGCGCCAGTACAGCCGAATAAACCATCAGCAATTCGATCCGCGATCGGGGTTCACGTCCCAGCAGGACCCAGCTGAAGCGGGTCGCGCTATCAATCTCGAGAATGATTTCTGGTAACTGGCCGGGCGGATGGGCTTCGAAGATTGCGCGCCGCAGGTGATCGGTCTCTGCGCTTTCGGGCTGGGCCTGCAACGGATCCAGATGTACCGCCGTGTCGATCCGCACCTTACCGTCGTCCACTGCGTGGCGAAGCAACTCAAGGCGCTGGTCAAGGTGCGCCAGGATCGGATCCAGAAATTCCTTGGGGTCCTGAGGTAGGCCGAGATGCCCGTACAGATTGTTCCGCCTCGTTGGCCACTCGTCGGCAGGGATCAGCATGTGAGTCTGGCTGCGGAACGAGAAACTGTGCCGGACAAAGATGGTGCCATTGCGCAACGCGACCCGGAGGGCAAACAGCGTGGCCCATTCAAAAGCGATCATTGCCTTGAGGCGGTCGTAGCCGTCGATCGCTTCGCGCCATGCCCGACCGAGCCGGACGTTCACGCCATCGGGCAGCAGATAAACATGACGTCGATAGAGACCTCGCAGCAGGACAATCGCGTCGAGGACCGGATGTGCCGCTTCCGCTTCGAACGGCAATTGCACAAGACGCATGAGCAGATTGCGCGCGGAATGACGTCTAAGAATGAGGCGTTGACGGATCTGGCTGCGCCTGTTTGGCGTATGGGGTTGCAGAACCTGATCGGCCAACACGCAAAGCTCTATACGCAGGGTTTCATGCGACAGCGAATCGTCGGTGGCCAATGCTTTCACGGCGACAGCAAATTCGTGGAGCTGGTCCGCGGCCTTTACCCTTGCAGCGTCGACGGTATGAGATGCGTCGTTGACGGCTTTCTGTACCCAGCGTCGCAGCATTGAAAGCACCTGGTCTGTCGATGTACACAGGGCATATCGCATAAAGCATGCGGCCTCCAGCCTTCGGCCGTGCGGCTCGATCCGCTTGCTGATCGACGGTGGCCGGCTGGCGCAACGGCGCGCGTAGTGACGAACGATCGCATCGTTACACCCAGCCGGCCAGTTCGCGGCCACGCCGTACATGGTGAGCAGATTGACCTTGTCGAGCACTTCGCCCATCTGGTGAGTCGATCCGCGAAGAGGCACAGCCCACAACCAGCGTTGCAAACTGGAATGGTCTCCATGCGGCAGGGGGAGAAGGCGCGCCCAGCTGTCCAGCCTCTCCTCACCGAGCGACTGCTGAAGCGTCTCGTGCAGGAGTGCCTCGATATCATGCACTGCCTGAACGATAAACTGTCTCAGCATGCGATCGGGTGGTATCACGATCCGGTGCTCGTAGAACCAGCGCTTGAGCTCACTCATCAGCTGGCCGCGTTCCGGACGGCCAGTGAGCTGTTCCTTGAGCCATCTGATGACGTATCGACGCTGATGCTCTGCGATCGACCGGAAATTGACGACGGTCTGGGCGAACCTCTGGTGATCAGACAACGTTTTCAGGTTGCCATCGTAGATCGATCGAAGCGTCCCGACGTCCGGCGACTGTATGCCCAATTGTCGGCCGAGGTGTCGCAGGAGGACGGTGGGGATCTGCTTGTACGAGTCGAGTGTCCTACCGGTCATCCGTATAAACCCGACATGCAATGCCATGGCCAGACGGTAGAGATCGGAGCGCCGGGAGTCGATGCTCGCAAGTTCGCGTCTGGAAAACGTGAAGAACGTATTGAGTTCGAATTCGCTGAGTTCACGCGGCACCTGCCGGATCCCGAGATATGCCATTCGCCAGTGATCCATCTCGAGTGCTCCGCATCGACGATGAGAGCGACCAAGCGTAGCGAGGCAAAATCAGTTGCGCTACAGTAGAAATCGGGATGGCTGTCCTGAGCGCAACGACTAAGGATGGTGCCGGAACACGGCGTCGGTTGATCGGCGCTTCTGCACGTTTGATCGTTTCTCATTTGGATCGCGTGACGCGCGGCGTTAGCCGGATGGCTCAGTGGCCACGCCCGAGATTTCCAATCCGCAGCTGACATCCAATACAACGAATTTTTTCGTCGATGAGGTGTCGTAGCAAAATATAGGACTCCTATTAAAAATTGATAATAAAGCTTATGTCAAATACGTAGAGTCCTATTCAAGATTCGCTTGGGTGTGCCACGCCCTATGCTTCTTCATCACGCGATCTCTGACGTATGACCGACTCGTCGGTCCACGTGTCGGGCGGCTGCGATGAGCGGCCGACCGATGTCGCTGGCACGAATGTGACGGCGAACAGTGCGAACCCTTTCGCGACTGTCACCCGAGCCAAGGCGCGTGTATATGCTTCAAAGGCAGCCTCGGCCGTCAGTCGCCTTCAAGTAGCTTTTCAAGCCCAAGGATTCCCACCGGTGGATCGGCTCGCCATGGAACCACATAGACCCCATGTTTCGATAGCGTTGCCACCCGCTCCATTTGCTTTCTTTCACTGTTCAAACGCGCCAGCAGCACTGAGTCATTAGTATCCGTGGCCAGCAATGACCGGTTGACCACCCATGCAAATGGTTCGATATCGGCCCTGCGTAGATCTTCCTGTAATGCCGCTGCCTGTGACACCGGCGTCGTTTCTGGCAACGTGACCAAGATGATCCTCGTGTAGTTAGTATCCTGCAATCGCATCAACGGTGTCACGATCCGGCCGGGAGCCTTGTCGTCAAACGCGCGTACCATCTGACGATGGTAGGCGCCCGCGGCGTCCATCAGCAACAGAGAGTGACCGGTCGGAGCGGTATCCAGTACCACGAATGAGCTGCCAGCCTGAGACACGACATGCGAGAAGGCATGAAACACAGCGACCTCTTCAGTACAGGGGGATCGTAGGTCCTCAATGAGCAGTGCCTTCTCGTCCTCTGTCATTCGGGGCGCACGTGCAGCCACGATCTTGTCCACATACTTCTTGGTTTCCACTTCGGGGTCAATGCGCCCCACAGTGAGTCCCGGGACATTTCCCTGAAGGGTCATCGCCAGATGCGCAGCTGGATCAGTAGTGGTCAAATGCACCGACTTCCCGCAGCGAACCAGCCCCAAGGCGATAGCGGACGCGATAGTTGTCTTGCCGACGCCACCTTTGCCCATGACCATGATCAGCCCCCGATCGGCGTGGGCCAATTCCTTAACCAATTCCGACATCGGGTGGTGTGCAAGGTGCGTGGGCACGCCGCGAGGAACATTGCTTACCCATGTCAATTCCGGGGCCAAGAGGGCTCGGAGCGCAGGTAAGCCCACTGAGTCCACTGCGCGCAGCGGCACATAATCCGTAGGAAGCCGGCGCAGCGCTTCCGGCATGGCTGCGAGAGCCTTCTTTCCCAAGGCATCAAGAGCGTCGCCAATGCGGTCATGGGATTGGCTTGCCTGGAAAACCGCGTTCAGGACAAGGCGCTGATTTGCCAGCCCCAGATCTCGTAGCTCGGATGACGTACGCGCGGCCTCTTCCAATGCGCCAGTTTCGGGCCGGGCTACCAGCACGATGGTTGTCATACTCGCGTCGTTAAGTGCCGCCAACGCCTGATTGAAGAGTTTCTCCTGCATTTTCAAGCCGGAATGCGGCCCCAGGCAGGACGCCCCTCGGTCATTACCCTTAAGGAACCCGCTCCACGCTTTGGGCAGGCTCAACAACCGCAGCGTGTGCCCGGTGGGGGCTGTGTCGAATACCACATGATCAAAGTCAGAGGCGCCGTGAGAAAGCAAGCTGGAAAACTCATCAAACGTGGCAATCTCGGTGGTGCAGGCACCTGATAGCTGTTCTCGCACGGTCGCAATTTCGTCGGCACTCGCCTCGGGGTCCATCTGTTCGACAACGCGAACGCGATAGTTCTCCGCGGCGACGTCTGGGTCGATGTTCAGTACGCGCAGTCCGACCACGCCCGGTACCGGGACCGGAGTATTGATCAATTCAATACCGAGCATTTCGCCAAGATTGGACGCGGCATCTGTGCTAACCAACAAGATCTTTTTGCCGGCGTCGGCCAGCGCGATAGCCACGGCGGTGGAAACCGAAGTCTTTCCCACTCCACCTTTTCCGGTGAAGAACATGTATCTGGTCGGTGCTTCCAGTAACGCGAGTCGTGATGGCATGTGGTTTCCCGTTCTGATTGACCTTTAATCATCTTGCATTCGGTTGTCACCGTCTGAGATTCACCGCAACAATAACGCTATGGCCGGGGCGCTCCGAGGAAGAATCAGTGCGCGTATCACAGCGTCTCAAGCGCCAGCACTATGCCCTGCCCTCCGCCGAAGCACAGCGTCACGATTCCGCGTCGGCCTCCGCCGCGCTGCATCTGGTTGCAGCAACCGTGTGGTCAGTACCGCACAGCTCGCGCCGATCGGATGACCGCCCCGCCTTCCGCGTTGAGCCCATCGAGCAGCATGCTGTCGAACAGCGTCACATCGCCCATTCGTGCTCCCCAGCGCCCCGGCGGCAGTAAGTAGGGGCTACGTTCCATGTTTTCCATGCCGCCCACGATCGCGCAATCAATCATGCCGGCCTCGATTTCGGTAGCAGCATTGGCGATCGCCTGCGTGCCCGATCCGTAGACGCGGTTAACCGTGAGCGCCGGGACCTCGATCGGCATTCCGCCGGAGATACCGGCCGGTCGCGTCGGATTCATCTTCACGCCTGCTTGAATGACATTTCCCATGACCAGCGCCTGCACTTTGTCGGCCGGCAATCCGGCGCGCTTGAGGCATTCGCGGATAACGGAGCTCCCAGCGCTGGCGCGGGCAGGTCCTTGAGTGCTCCTCCATAGGTGCCTATCGCGGTGCGCACCGGGCTGCACAAGACGACTTCGACGTTGCTTATGACTTTGCTCCTGACAGGAATGACGCGTGAACGACGTGGCACGGCGGACCGTGTCCTGGCAATGTGGGAGCGGATGTATCGAATACCACCCGATCTTTCTCTACGTTCAGGTGCAGCGATTCCCTTACCGATAGGTCTCGTCAGTGTCGACAACAATCTTCGTCGATTGATTCGAGACGTGGGGGCGGTCCTGGCGGACTTCACGAGATGCATCTCGACATAGCATATGTGTCCGTTGACCGGGAGCGCCTCATTGCATCGGGTACATGGCCGGGCCTCATCACGATGACGTGTCGTGGTCTTGCATCGGATGGCCTTTCATCATGCCTGCGGGAGTTCGATTCATTTTGACGTGTGTCAATGCCTGTACCGACGCCGATGGGCGAACTGACACGACGAGGTTGGGCCACAGCATCTGCAACAGAGCAAGGAAGCCGAGTTGAAAGGTTTCGAGCGGGAAATCGGCGGACTGTGGAAACGGATCAGTCTCATGCAGGCGCAGGCGGACGCGATGATGACCGTACTTCAGGCAGCAATGCCGGCTGTAGGAGACTCGCCGACGTGTGCGGCAGCTGTTCACGAGATATTCGATACGCGGATGACCAATCGGCTCTGTCGGGGCGTCGATGAAGAGTTCGTCAACGATAATGTCACGAACCGTCTGGTCCTGCCTCTCTGTCGACTAGGGCATATGCAAAGGAAGCGCGACGCTCACGCCGAACCCCTTCCCATCAATTCCTGACGTGTACGCCAGTTTCCCGCGCAATTTGGCCACGATGCGTGCGACGATCGACAGGCCCAGCCCGCTTCCTTTCTCGACGTGATTCGCTGCACGAAAGAAGCGATCGTGCAGACGTGGCAGGTTCTCCTGCGCGACACCGGGGCCGTCGTCGCGCACCTCGAGAAACACCGCGTCGGGATCGCTCCAGATAGCAATTTCCACGCGCCCCTGCGCGTGCCCGTACTTGATTGCATTGTCGACGAGATTGTCTAGCAGTATGCGCACCAGCGCGGGCGGCGCACGCACGATGGTCGCTGCATCGGCCTGCAGCGTCAGCGAAATCTGCTTGTGATCCGCAAAGGCATGCTGGTCGACGATGCATGCATTGGCCATGTTCGCGAGATCGACTCGCGCACTGGGAAGCGGCGCGCTTTCCTCGAGCCGCGCCAGCGCGAGCAACTGATCGGCCAGGTGCGTGCTCCGGTCCACCGCTTCCACGACGCGCTGCATGGCGCGACGCTGACGTTCCGGATCGCGCGCGGTGAGCGCGACTTGTGCCTGGACCTTGATAGCGGCGAGCGGGGTTTTGAGTTCGTGTGCCGCGTCACCGGTAAAAGCGCGCTCGCGATCCAGCGACTGGCGCAGACGTTGCAACAGCGTATTGAGCGCAGCGACGAGCGGAAAGACCTCGTCTGGAACGCCTTTGTCCGCGACGGCGTCGAGACTGTCGGGTGATCGTGCCTCGATCGCTTCCGATAGTGTGCGCAAGGGTGTCAGGCTGCGGCCGATCGCAAACCAGACAAGCATGGCCAGCACAGGCAACACCAAAGCGAGTGGACGGGCGATGCGCAGCGCGACCATCGAGGAGAGCTCCGAGCGATGCATGCGCTGCTGGAAGATTCGCACGGTACGGCCGCGCGCGGTATCGCCGAGCACGTAGACACGCCACTTCGCATCGTCGACCCGTAGCAGGCCGGATGCTTGGGCCGGCCGTGCCGGCAGGCCAAGCGACGATAGACCGGGACTCGCGGCCAGCAACCGTCCATCTGCAGCAGTCACCTCATACAGCAGCCGCATTGACGAATCGTTGTCTCCGTCGTCGTCGCGAGGCGCGAGGCTCGCGCCCGCAAAAGCCGGCAGATCGCGCACGTCGAGCACGAGCAGCGCACGGGCGACCTGTTCGATGCGTGTTTCGTCCCATTCCTCGACTTCATGGATTGCCTGGTGATAGCTCGAATAAAGCGAGTACAACCACACCAGTACGATGGCAGATAACACCAGCAAGGTCAGACGTCGCCGGATCGACCGCATCACGTTGCCTTCTCCACCACATAGCCGACGCCGCGGATCGTCCGGATCAACTGGGCGCCAAGCTTCTTGCGCAGGTTCGAGATATGCACCTCGATCGCATTGCTTTCGATCTCCTCGTTCCAGCCGTAAAGGCTGTCCTGGAGACGCGCGCGAGAAAGAGGACGGCCCTGATTCGCCAGCAGTTCGACCAGCAGTGCGCACTCGCGCGAACTGAGCGCGATGCGCTCGCTTCCGCGCATAACCGTCAGGCGCTCGGGATCAACCAGCAGGTCGCCGTATTCAATCGTATCCGTGCTTCGGCCCTGCGAACGCCGCACGAGCGCGCGACAACGCGCGACCAGTTCCGTCAGGTCAAACGGTTTGCCGAGATAGTCATCGGCGCCGGCGCTCAGGCCACTCACCCGGTCGGCAACGGTGTCGCGCGCGGTCATGACAAGCACGGGAGTATGATCACGGCGCTTGCGAATCCAGTCGAGCAGTTCGGTTCCCGACACGCGGGGCAGGCCAAGATCGAGTACGACCAGGTCGTATGGCGTGGTTTCCAGCGCTAGTTGTGCGTGCTTGCCGTCGCACGCCCAGTCGACCGTCATGCCAGCCTCGATCAGGCCGTCTTCCACGCCGCTGCCAATCAGCCTGTCGTCCTCGACCAGTAATACGCGCATCGTGGTGCTCCTGTTCGTTCCAGGCGGCAACGATAACCGCTTAAACGGGCGTGTATCAAGCCCGTGCGCCGCCATGGCGGTTCGTTAAGATTCCGTTAACCTGACCTGCTTATTCTCGCGGGCATTCACCGTCCTTACAGGATCAATGCCCATGGCTAAGCTGCCGTTCCCCCCACATTTCCGCACGTTGCTGTGCGTCTCGCTGCTTGTGGCCGCGCCGTTGGCCCATGCAGGCGAGATCAAAACACTGATGAAGGACATGAAATTGGCCATGCAGGGCGCGATGTCCAGCACCACGATACCCGAGCTGCGCGGCTACGTGACCAGGCTCGAAAGCGACGCGCAGCGGGCAAGCCATCAGCCTTATCGCAGCGACCCATCCACCTACGATGAGGGCATGCAGGCGCTGCAGCAGGAACTGGCCGAGGTCGACCGTGCAATCCAGGCAGACGACATGGACGCCGCCAAGCGCGCATTGCGCCGGATTAACGGTACGAGGAAGCATTATCACGACCTGCTGGGCTGACAAACCTGAAACGCGTTTGCACAGGAATCCCTACATGAAACACACGTCCCGCTACCCCTTCTCGATCAGCTTGCTGCACTGGCTGGTGACGGTCGCGCTGCTTGGCAATCTGATCATCGGCTGGATGCTCGACGACAACGAGGATCTGCTAACACTCCACAAGTCGATCGGCATCGTCATCCTCTTTCTGGTCTCGGTTCGCGTCGCGAACCGGTTGCGGATGCGGCGACGGCTGCCGCCGTCGACCAACCGGCCCGGTACGCCCGCTTACCTCGCCGAGAAGGCCGTTCATCACCTCCTCTACGTGTTGATGCTCGCTATTCCGCTGCTCGGTTGGCTGAAGACCAATGCTGCAGGACACGTGGCAAGTTGCTTCGGACTCTTCTCGCTGCCAACGCTGGTATCGAAAAGCCGCGATCTGTCGCACTGGTTGGGGGAGTTGCATGCGCTGACGGCCTACGGGCTGGCTGCACTCGTCGGGTTGCACGTGTTGGGGGCGCTGGCGCACCGGGTACTCAAGTCGGAAAACATTCTTC
This sequence comes from Caballeronia grimmiae, assembly GCF_022879615.1. NCBI lineage: Bacteria > Pseudomonadati > Pseudomonadota > Betaproteobacteria > Burkholderiales > Burkholderiaceae > Caballeronia > Caballeronia grimmiae. The sequence goes on along the minus strand of NZ_CP084275.1, from coordinate 88,616 downwards.
CCCGGATCCTGCCTTTGCCCAGGCGTGTCGAGCAGAAGATGCCAACAAGTGATCGAGGTTGAGTCGTCCGCGCGGTAATCAGATCAAATGCGACTGGACAAGCCGCTGGCACGCTCTGCATTCAGAAAATAGCAACGACTGCTCGCTGCCTTTTTCGAAGGTCATTTTCGCTCTTGGCATGGTACGAGTACCCGCGGTCACGAGCAGCGGTCTTCGACGAACTCCTCTGATAATTCAAAGCACGAGGAAAGCAAATTCAGTTAAACGGAGTAAGGGCAACGCTGACGACGATTTTGATAGTGCGCAACCAGCTTTCGACCGTCGGCTCACCTTAGAGACCCGATAGAGCTTGTTTTCGTCAAAAATCTCGGTCAGGCTGACCACGGCACCTTCCTTGATTGTTCACACAGCTACTTGCGGCAGTGGGCCAGGCCCGATTCGGCATTGACCGCGATGCTGCCGCGATTCTTCCCATCGGACGGTTTCTTTCCGTCGCGCTATCGATCATCAAGTGCGGGTCGCGCCAGCCACTCGCGCCCCTTGAGCATGCCGTCCCAGTAGAGCGACGGCAGGATCCGCTCCTTGAGAAACCAGGCAAGACGCGACGGCCGTGTGCCGTCGAGCAGCCACGCGGGAAAACTGGGCGCGACCTTGCCGCCATAAAGAAACTCGGCCAGTACCACCTTACCCCGCTCGACCGTGAGCGGGCACGAACCGTAGCCATCGTAGGTCGCCAATCCGCTGGCGCGACCAAGACTCGCCAGCACGTTATGGGCAACGACGGGTGCCTGTTTGCGCGCAGCTGCCGCCGTCTTGGCGTTCGTTGTGCTGGTGGCATCGCCCAGCGCATAGATGTGCTCGTACCGCTTGTGGCGCAATGTGCCAGCGTCAACATCTATCCAGCCAGCAATGTCGGCAAGCGGACTCGCGCGAACAAAATCCGGGGCCGTCTGTGGCGGCACCACATGAATCATGTCAAAGTCGGTTTCGACTGTTTCCCTGCGGCTGTCAGGCAACGCGCGTTCGAATACAGCGCGCCGGCGAGGACCATCGATACTCTTCAATGTATGGCCAAAACGCAGGTCAACGCCGTACGCTTCCACATACTTCATCAGCGCCGGTACGTAGTCAGGCACGCCGAACAGCGCCGCGCCCGCGTTGAAGAACTGCACCTGCGTATTGTGCAAGGTACCGTTTCTGCGCCACGTATCGCACGAGAGATACATGGCCTTCTGCGGGGCGCCGGCACATTTGATTGGCATCGGCGGCTGCGTAAACAGTGCCTTGCCACCGCGGAGCGTCTTGACAAGTTCCGCCGTATACGGCGCGAGGTCGAAACGGTAGTTCGACGTCACGCCGTTTTGCCCCATCGTCTCGACGAGGCCCTCGACACCGTGCCAGTCAACCTTGATGCCCGGGCAAACGACGAGCCGCTGATAGCGTATGCTCCGGCACCCCTCAAGCACCACCACGTGACTGTCCGGTTCGAATGCCACCACCGCGGCTTTGAGCCAACGCACGCCGCGAGGCACACGCGACGCCATCGTGCGCGCGGTGTCCCCCGCTTCGAATACTCCCGCTCCCACGAGCGTCCAGCCGGGCTGATAATAGTGCACGTCGGAGGGATCGAGAATCGCGATATCCAGTGAAGGATCGCGGGCGCGCAGGCTGGAGGCCACGGCAATACCGGCTGCACCGCCACCGACAATCACTACAGTATGTTCTGCCTCGACAACGCCTGGCGGTACTTTTCCGGCATTGGCAATACGCCGCACCACTGCCTCGAGTTCGTAGCCCGCCTTCGCCGCCGTTCGCTCAATTTCCGCCACGCTCAGCGTGTTCGCTTGTGACAACGCCCACAACGTCGCGGACCGCGTACCCGTGCGGCAATAAGCCAGCACCGGCTTGGGTAGTTCCGCGAGAAGCGCTGCGAAGGCGGCCACCTGTCTATCTGAGGCTTGGCCTGCGGGCACCGGCTGATGAACTGCCTTCAGTCCGGCGGTCTTTGCCGCCTGCGCAATTACATCGAAGTTAGGCTGGTCCGGAGCTTCCGCATCCGGCCGATGACAAACGATTGATCTGAATCCTAGCGTATGTAGCGTCGAGACGTCAGCGACGGAAATCTGCGGGGAGACCGAAACATCTGGAGTGAGGGAATGTACATCCATGGCCTGCTTCCTGAAACAGTTGAACTGTGGACATCACACCGGGATGCGCCCTCACCTGCCGGACGCGCACGATCTGTGGTACGTCAGACAGCATTCAGAGGGATCTTGAGGTACCGCAATCCGTTCGCCTCAGGTGGTGGAAACTCGCCCGCGCGAACATTGACCTGCACCGCGGGCAGGATCAGCGTCGGCATCGCGAGGGTCGCATCGCGTGCCTGGCGCATGGCAACGAACTCCTCTTCGCTTACACCGTCGTGCACGTGGATGTTGCGTTCCCGCTGTGCGCGGACCGTCGTTTCCCATGCCGGTTCGCGTCCCTCGGGCGGGTAGTCATGGCACATGAATAGCCGCATGTCGGCCGGCAGGGCCAGCAGCTTGCGGATCGAGCGATACAGCTCATACGCATCACCGCCTGGAAAGTCGCACCGCGCGGTGCCGACGTCGGGCATGAAAAGCGTGTCCCCGACAAACATAGCGTCCCCGATCTGGTACGCCATGTCGGCCGGCGTGTGCCCTGGCACATGCATCGCCCTGCCCGTCAGCTCTCCAATGGCAAACGTCTCGCCGTCCTCGAAAAGGTGGTCGAACTGCGAGCCGTCCAGACGGAACGCCGGCTCGAGGTTGAAGAGCGTCTTGAACACCCCCTGCACACGCCGGATGTGCTGGCCGATCGCGACCCGACCACCCAGTTCCCGCTTGAGATACGCGGCAGCAGAAAGATGGTCGGCATGGGCATGTGTCTCCAGAATCCATTCGACACGCAACGCACGCTCACGTACGAAAGCGATCACCTTGTCGGCACTGGCTGTCGATGTCCGTCCAGCCTTGGGATCGTAGTCCAGCACCGGGTCGATGATGGCGCACCCGGCATGGCCCTCGGCAAACACCACGTAAGTCACGGTCCAGGTGGCTGGGTCAAAGAAAGGATGAATGGTCGGCCGCATGGCTATCTCCGGGAATGAAATCATTCTATTCACATACAATCTATTTTGCAATATACTATGTTGACATAGATTGAACATCGCCCATGAAAAAACCTCGTTTGACCATCGATCTCGCCACGATGCAGGCCGGCGCCGCGAATGCGTGCGCCCTGCTGAAGGTGCTCGCCAATCCTGACCGCCTGCTGCTGATGTGCCAGCTTTCCCAAGGCGAGATGTCGGTCGGTGAGCTCGAGGAGCAACTTGGGATCCGTCAGCCCACGCTGTCGCAGCAACTGGGCGTATTACGGGAAAACGACCTCGTCGCCACTCGCAGGGAAGGCAAGAACATCTTCTATTCGGTGGCGAGTCCGCAGGCGCTCGCCGTGATGGCCGTACTTTATGAACAGTTCTGCCCGAAGTAGTAAGGAGGCTCATCATGCTGGTCGATCTTGAACATTTCACACCGGGCCTCTCGTTGACAGGCGGGCTCGTGATCGGTGCCGCGGCTGCTGTGCTGATATTGGTCAACGGACGCGTCGCCGGCATCAGCGGCATCTTCGGCGGCCTGCTGGGCTGGCCGCGCGATGACATCAACTGGCGTCTCGCGTTTCTGGCTGGGCTCGTGGGCGCGCCGGTCATCGCAGGACTGCTGGGCAAGCCTGCGCAGGCAGAGATCGAGGCGAGCTGGGTCACGATCCTTGCGGCCGGGCTTCTTGTCGGTATGGGCACCCGCTATGCCAGCGGCTGCACCAGTGGCCACGGCGTATGTGGTCTCTCCCGAGGGTCCGTGCGCTCGCTCGTCGCTACCGCAACCTTCATGGCCGCGGGATTTCTGACTGTTTTCGTACAACGTCACCTGATCGGAGGCTGATATGGCAGCCCTCAAGACAACGCTCATCGCGCCGGTTACGGCATTGCTGGCCGGCCTTCTCTTCGGCGTTGGCCTGATGGTGTCAGGTATGGCGAACCCGGCCAAGGTGCTGGGTTTTCTCGATCTCGCAGGCCGATGGGATCCATCACTCGCCTTCGTGATGGCTGGCGCCATCGCGGTCGGCTCACTTGCATTTTTCGCAGCCAGACGCCGTGACAGGTCATACCTTGGGTTGCCAATGCAACTTCCCGTCAGCACGGCCATTACGCCGAGACTCGTGCTGGGTAGCGCCACCTTCGGTATCGGCTGGGGGCTGGCCGGTTTCTGCCCGGGTCCCGCGCTCGTTGCGCTGGGCGCGGGCTACCCCAAAGCCGTCGGTTTCGTGGCGGCAATGGTCGCCGGCATGGCCGTTTTTGAACTGATCGAGCGGACGAAAGCCACGACGCAACGCGCGTGAGTGCGGCCTGCGCCGACTGCCAAGGCTCGCAGTTGAATAAACAGAGGTTGTCAGATGGAACACGTGATTGCCAGCAGCGCCGCACTCGGTCTTGTCGTCGGCCTCATCCTCGCGCTCACGGGGGCAGGCGGTGCCATCCTTGCAGTGCCCTTGCTGCTGTTTGTGCTGCATCTGGACATCACCGAGGCCGCGCCCATCGCCCTGTTGGCCGTAGGCATCTCCGCCGCGTTTGGTGCATTGATGGGGCTGCAGGCCCGCATCGTGCGGTACCGCGCCGCAGCGCTGATGGCCGTGACAGGCACGGTGTTCTCTCCCGTCGGCCTGTGGCTTGCCCATCGACTGCCGAACGGACCTCTCACGCTCGTTTTTGCCGGCGTGCTGGCGTACGTCGCGCTCCGGATGTTCCGACAGGCTGCCGTCGTCACGCCTCCTGAAGTTCGCAGCGGTTTTGCTTTACAACCCTGTCAGCTCGATAGCGGCACAGGCCGTTTCGTGTGGACCGCGGCCTGCACACGCGCACTTGCCCTTGCGGGTATCGGCGCGGGCTTTTTGTCAGGCCTGCTTGGCGTGGGTGGAGGGTTCGTCATTGTCCCTGCGCTGAGGAAAGCGACCAATGCGCCGGTACCGGCAATCATGGCGACATCGCTCGCGGTCATCACACTTGTGTCCGCTTCCGGCGTCATCTCGACGGCGATCTCAGGCCACATGAACTGGCCAGTGGGCGTGCCCTTTGCTGCAGGCGCCCTGGGCGGCATGCTGGCCGGGCGGCTCGTTGCCAGCCGGTTGAGCGCCAACAGGCTGCAACAGGGCTTCGCGGTCGTCGCCGGTCTCATTGCCGTCGGCATGGTCGCCAAGGTCGCCATGTCCGTTTGAGTTCTCCGATCAGAAGCGCGAGATGCGGCAAGCTACGCCGAAGCACACCTGCCCGGCGCCGTGAACATCCACGAGATCTTTACGTATCTCGCGACATCGACACGCGAGGGGTTGACCGCCTTGCGCGAGACCTTCACGAGGGCATTCGGCGACCCGGGCCTGTCTGGAGACGAAACCGCTGTCATTTACGAACAGTCCATGGCAACAGGTTTCGGCCAGTCATGTCGCGGCTATGGGCTGTTGCGCTATCTCTGCTATCCAAAGGACAAGATCAAGGTCCTGCACGGCGGCTTTGCCGCCTGGCGCGCGGCAGGCTTGCCAGCCACAACCGAAGTACCTGCCAGGCATTCCGGGACGTTTCCATTCGATCCGGCAGGCAGCGGGATACTTGTGGATCTCACTGCGATGAAAGATGCTGTATCGAGGCCAGACGTGGTCAAACTTGACGTCCGTGACGTCGACGAGTGGATTGGAGAAAGTTCCTCACCGTACGGCAAGGACTTCTGCCCGCGCAAGGGGCGTATTCCGGGTTCAGTCTGGATCGAGTGGTACCGGATGATGAAGCCCACACCCACGGGGCAGATGTTCAAGTCACCCATGGAGATTCTTGCAGAATGCGCCACCGTCGGCATCTCCCGGGCCACGCCTGTCATTGTCTTCTGTTTCAAGGGTGCCCGTGCTTCGAATACCTTCCTCGCCTTGGAGGAGGCGGGCATCAAAGACGTCAGGCTGTATTTTGGCTCGTGGAACGAATGGTCGCGTGACCCGCGCCTTCCCATCGAACAGGGTTTGCCGTACAAGGACGATCGCGTCGTCGCCATGGCGTAGGGCCTGATTTTCCGCGAAACCGGCACGCGACTCGGTAGCCGCAAGCTTGCACCGATGCGCCACCCTCGCATTTGCACCGTCGTGCATCGCCGGCCGCCGGGCTACCTTGTCGGCATAGCGCGATTGCGGGTATTCCTGATGGAGCAGGCGCTTCGCGGCGCATATATTGAGTCAGGTCCCGACGCAAGAGCGGGATGTGGACAGAGGATAGGGAGCGGTGATGAACGACCGATGCGATACCAGGCGCCGCCGCGTGCTGCAATCACTCATGGCAGGAAGCGCAGGTTGTCTGGCATTGGGACTGCCGAGGCTCACGCAAGCCGCCAATGCGGTCACCCTTCCCTTCGAAAACGGACTGCGCGAACTGACAACCGCGTTTCCGCAAAAGGGCGAAATGCTGCTCCTCCGCAGCCGCCCGCCTCTCCTGGAGACCCCATTCTCTGTCTTCGACGAAGGCGTGTTCACGCCGAACGATCGCTTTTTCGTCCGCTGGCACCTCGCAAGCATTCCTACACGCATTGATGCCCGGGCGTTCCACGTGAAAGTGCGGGGATCGGTCAACCGTGAACTAGACCTCAGTCTTGACGACCTGTCGAGAAAATTCGAGCGCGTCGAGATCGCTGCCGTGAACCAGTGCGCTGGGAACTCGCGTGGGTTTTTCAGGCCCCGTGTCGCGGGAGGTGAATGGGCCAACGGCGCAATGGGCAACGCGATATGGACAGGGGTGCGTCTCAGGGACATTCTCGACCGCGCCGGCGTAAAGCCAGGCGCCGTGCAGGTACGCTTCAACGGCCTTGACACGGGCGTCATTGCCGACACGCCCGATTTTGTCAAGACGCTCAGCGTGGATCACGCGCGTGATGGCGAAGTCATGGTCGCCTTTGCCATGAACGGCAAGCCCCTTCCGCTTTTGAATGGCTACCCGCTTCGCCTCGTCGTACCCGGATGGTACTCCACGTACTGGATGAAGATGCTCGCGGATATCGAGGTCATTGACACCCCGGATACCAACTTCTGGATGGCCAAGGCCTACCAGATACCGGATACACCTCACGCAGACGTATCGCCAGGACAGGCGAACGTAAAGACGATTCCGATCGGCGCGATGGTACCGAGGTCATTCTTCACGAACCTCGGTGATGGCGCCGTGCTCGACCTGAGCCGGACGCAGATAGTGCGCGGGATCGCGTTTGGGGGCGATGCCGGTGTGCGCGAGGTCCTTTTTTCGCACGATAACGGGACGACGTGGACGCCTGCGCGACTCGGTCGTGACTTCGGCAAGTACAGCTTCCGCCGATGGGAATCGCAGTTCTCACCCCGACAAGGCGGCCAGTACGTACTGAAGGTGAAGGCGACCAACACAGAAGGCATTGCCCAGCCGGACACGCCAAACTGGAACCCCGGCGGCTACATGCGTAATGCAGTCGAACAGCTTGATGTGTTTGCTGCTTGAGGAGATGGTATGAAGGCTCAGATGGCCGTTCTCTCCATGGCGACTTTCACTTGCCTCGCCGTGTCAGAGACAACGGGGGCCGCCCCGCCCCCGACTGCCCCTGATCGGCAAACGGTCGAAGTGTCGCTGCCTACCGGTCGGACTACGTTTCCGCCCGCCCCGGGCTCTGAACTGGCCAACGCCCACTGCGTAATTTGCCACTCTCCCGGAATGGTATTGCGACAACCGCCCTTGTCGTTCGGAGAGTGGAAGGCTGAGGTCGACAAGATGCGGGTGGTCTATGCAGCGCCGCTTCCTGCCGACAAGATCGAGGAGATAGCGCGGTACCTGTCAGCGATCAACGGGAAGCCGTAGCTGACTTCACACACCGTCGCCGCCGTATCAAGCCCACGGGCGCCTGGGTTTATAGTCCTATCACGCCGCCGAACACTCCGCTTGCGCCACCTGATGACACGCACGCAAAGGCGGTCGGGAGCCGTCCGCCTGCCCCGCAGGCTTCGTCGACAAACAGTCCGGAGAACGTGCCCAACACCCCGCAGCGTGCGACGGAACCCGTCCCTGCCACCGTTAATGATAAGGGGCTCACCGCCGGTATGAGAGTGCAACTCTCATGGAACCGCTCGTCTTCGTGATAAACGCCTTCCGGTTGACGATGATCAATCCACGAGAAGGTCTATTCGAGGAGAGTTCCTGAAGCGGACGCTCAAGGCTCAGAGGTGCCCGTTACGCGCACGTTCAAAAGGTGGCCGTACTGAACGACGGGTATTGGAATGCTCGCTGCGGTGGACTCGAGTGCGCACCGGCGGTCGGTCAAGAAATCGCGGCGGCCAGTGGCAAGACGCCGACGTCTATGCTGAGGTTTATCCGGAAGACAAATTCCGGCTGTCCAGGACGTTTCAGGATCGCGGGCACGTGGTCGCCATGTGCGGAGACGGGCTCAACGATGCGCCCGCGCTTCGTCAGGCGCAGGCAGGAATCGCAGTGGCGACAGCGACCGATGTCGCGAGAGCGGCCGCTGCGGTTGTCCTCGCGAAGCCTGGTTTTAATTGAATCGTCACGACGATTATCGAAGCGCGATGCGCGTTTGAGCGACTTACAACCTATGTACTGAATGCACTCGCCAAAAAATTCCATCTGGTGCTGTTCCTCGCCGCCGGGCGTTGTGATGACCGGCCACGCTATCCTGACGCCACTGCTCATGGCATTGCTGCTCGTGACGGGGGACTTCATTACTATGGCCTTGACAGTCGACCGAGTGACGCCCTCGTCATCTCCAGCGGCATGGGATACGCGATACGTGACACCGCTCGCAACGCTATATGACGTCTGCCAGCTGACGTTGGGTACTGGTGTGATCGCTGCAGCGCTTTATGGTCTCCATTTCACCTTGGACTCGCTGCGTACCCTCGCCTTCGTCACACTGGTATTCGGCAGCCAAGCGATCGTCTATGTGGCGCGCGAGCGGTATGGCGTTTTGCATTCACGTCCGGGTGCATGGCTCGTCGCGTCCTCTCTAATCGACATCGCACTTACGATTGGCTTGGCCACCAGCGGTGTAATGATGGCGCCGCTGCGGCCGTTGGCCATTTCGGCGTTGCTTGTTGCTACGCTCTTTTTTGCTGGTGTGCTGGAGACGGCCAAAGCCGCCATCCTTGCCTTGCTTCGGAGGAAGGGTCACACGCCCTTGAACGCCTATGTTCAGACGCATCCCGGTTGGAATTGACGGCAGTCAGATCGCTGTTTCGGCACTCGCCGAGGCGATCCGTCTTGCTGCGATGGACGGGGCTGCCATTCACGCGGTCAGCGTGGTCGAAAGCGCGCCGGACATCGTTTGGCCCGGCCCCGGGTTCAATGACCCTGCAGCGCACAACCGAACGCCATGGGGCGCAGATCTGATGGTGCTTGGCACACATGGCCGCAGTGGTGTCGAGCGCATCCTGCTCGGCAGTACCGCCGAATCATTTTTGCGCAGCGCCGACATTCCGGTGCTCATTGTGCCGCTGCGGAACCATGCAGAAAGCTCAAGAGAGATTGGTGCGGTCGTCTCACCGCCAGCGGTCTGAGCCGGCCGGTACGCGGATTGCTTAAGTATTCAATCGGTCCCGGTCGGGAGGATAGGCATGAAGATCGACTCAGATGCATTTCGCATCCACGAAGGTGCGGCAGTTGACCTGGCCAAATGGCCATCGCGTGTGGCACCCGCATACGGATCGAAAGAGCACTATCACGCCATGCTGGCGGACCACATCAAACAGTTGCGCGCATTGCAAAGCGTCCTGTATGCCGATAACCGCTACGCGGTACTGTTCATACTTCAGGCAATGGATGCGGCAGGAAAAGACGGGGTGATCAAGCACGTCATGTCGGGCGTCAACCCGCAGGGTTGCAAGGTTTTCAGTTTCAAACATCCGAGCGCGACTGAGCTTCAACATGATTTTCTTTGGCGTACTACGCGCGACCTCCCTGAGCGTGGACAAATCGGGATTTTCAACAGGTCATACTACGAAGAGGTCTTGATCCTGCGTGTCCATCCGGAGATACTTCGCGCAGAGGGTTTATCTGGCTCTCCAGGCGCGGAGGCGGCCCTCTGGCAGGGCCGTTATCGCTCCATCAATGATCTTGAGAGTCATCTTCATCGCAACGACACGCGGATCGTCAAGTTCTTTCTGCACCTTTCAAGGGAAGAGCAGAGAAAGCGCTTCCTCGCGCGTATCGACGAACCCGACAAGAACTGGAAATTCAGTACCGCCGATGTCGAAGAACGCAAGTTCTGGTCGGAGTATATGAAAGCCTATGAGCAGTGTCTCAGTGCGACCAGCACAAAAAACGCCCCGTGGTATGTCGTGCCTGCCGATGACAAGGAAAACGCTCGGCTAATAGTTTCCCAGATCATTCTCAACATGCTGGAGAAATTGAATCTTCGGTATCCCGAAGCCACGACTCAGCGCCGCAATGAATTGGCCCAGATTCGTGCGGGGCTCGACCGGGAGCAGTCATAGGTAGCGCCAAGAAGTCGCGCTCAGGCGAAAGTCGGAAGACACGTTTATGTTCTTCCTCTTCGCGAACGCCATTTGGAGCCTATGAGGCGCCCAATGATGAAAGCTGAGTGACATTATGGGACTAAATCTGCCCACCTAGATCGGTGCTTGAAAAGCAACTCTTTGATTCGGCATTTCTGAAATCAGTTCGCAACGCGGCGCGTAGTCCGGGTGACGTTTCGGCAAACGCATTCTGCGTATCTTAATGTCGCCTTCAGGTTTAAATGACGCATAACGCGTACACTTCGGCCCTGTTGAAGGACTATCCACGCCCCCTATGCAAAGGACTTACCCCTACAATTGCTTCGAAGTAACTGTATCCCTCGAACCCGTATGGTTATCCTCCCGCCGCGCCGTTCCATCGCCACTGGATGGCTATGTCGCGATCGTATCGATCGGAGTAAAGGGCTTGCCTGCTGCGCTGTTGTCTCCTATTCGCCTGATGAATGACAATCAGAAACCGTTTGGAACAGAAGCGGCAGCACTCATGGCAGGGTTTAGCGCGGGGCAACGAGTGATCGACGACACGCTCATGTCCGGGTGATCGCCTCTACTCATTGTGTGGGGCGGTCGCTGCGTTCAGTCAGGTTCTCCTTCAACTCGACGCTCATCGGCATCTTGAGATTCACGCCGCGCGGTGGGATCGGCGATTCGAACCACTTTGCGTAGAGACGCGCGAATTCGCCGCTCTTCATCAGCCTTGCGAGCGTACCATCGACGAGCTGCTTGAACGTCGGATCATCTTTTCGGACCATGCACGCATACGGTTCAATCTGCGCCGTCTTACCGACGACCTACCACGTATGCGGATCGCTCGCGTTCGCACGCAGCCCTTAGAGCAGAACGTCGTCGACTGCCAGCGCTGTTGCCCTGTCGCCGGCGCCGTTGCCTTGGAACGGGGTTTCGCCATTGACGCAACTGAAGCGTCGAGCAAAATTGAAGGCTGTACCTTTGAACCTTGCTGGCGGCGTCCTGCCGTTTCTTCCCCGGTGCCAGAGCGGGGGCGCTACAACTGCTGCCCCTTGACCGCTGTCACCCAGCGAGAGATGGCCAGCATTCACCGCACCGGAAGGCCTACTTTATGAAATCCGAAGCACTCTTCGACGACTCTGAGAATCCGGAACACTCCCCCGCCGAGCGATCCGCTGTTGCTGCCCGCAGCACGTGGGTGAGCGTCGGCGTCAACCTGTGCCTTACGCTTGCCCAGGTTATCGCCGGCATCTTTTCCGGATCTCAAGGCCTGATCGCCGATGGCGTTCACTCACTGTCCGATCTCGTCGCCGACTTCGTGGTGCTCTTCGCCAGCCATCATAGCGGGAAGGGCGCTGACGAAAAGCACCCATACGGCCACCAGCGTTTCGAGACTGGCGCGTCGTTGGCGCTGGGCGCCCTGCTTTCCGCAGTGGGCATCGGCATGCTCTGGTCCGCGGTTCGCAAGCTCGAAGATCCCGCAACCGTACAGCGCGTTCACATTGCCGCACTCTGGGTTGCCATTGGCGCATTGATTGCGAAAGAACTCTTGTTCCGTTACATGCTGGCGGCGGCGACGCGTGCGAAGTCAAGCATGCTCGTCGCCAACGCATGGCACGCCAGGTCGGACGCTGCCTCCTCACTCGTTGTGGGAGTTGGCATCGTCGGAAATCTGGCTGGTTACCCGATACTGGATCCGATCGCGGCACTGATCGTCGGATTGCTTGTCGTTAAGATGGGATGGCACTTCGGCTGGGATGCCCTGCATGATCTGATGGACCGTTCGGCCGACGAGCATGAGGTAATCGCCGTCCGCCAGACGCTGCTCGCCACGCCCGGCGTAATCGGCGTGCATGATCTTCGGACGCGAAAAATGGGCGATATGATTGTGGTCGACGTGCACATCGAGGTCGACGCTGCGATCTCGGTTGAGGCGGGACACGAAATTGCGGTCGCTGCGCGCCAGCATGTGCTGGCCCGCCATCGCGTGCTGAATGTCATGACCCATGTGGATCCGCGCAAGTTGAACGGGGTTGACGGCGCCGCTATACAACAGGGTGTGTGACAACCCAAACTACGCCCGGTGCGCTCTTCAAACAGCAAACCTTTTGATTTGCGGAGTCCGGGAACAACCGCGCTTATCGGCGGCAGTTACCAGTCCTGCAGGTAATCCGACCACCGGCCGTCGTGCACTTCACTGCGGCGAGGCGGGAGGCTGCGTTGAATACTGCTGTTGCCACATCATGTTGTTCATCATTTCCTGTTGCATCTGCAGGTATTGGTCGGTCATATACTGACGCTGCCGCAGTTGCTCGGGACTGAGTCTGGAGTAGTACCCTCCCATATGGCCCCAGCCGCCGCTCATCATCCCCTGCCCCATCATTCCGTGCCCCATCGTGCCGGAGCCCCACATCCCGTGCATGGTGGTCATCGCACTTTGCATTGTCGCCCAGTGTTGCTGCAGAAGCTTCTGGCGTTCCTTCGGATCCTGCGCCTGTCGGATCTGGTTCATCTGCGCCTGCATCGTCTTCATCTGCTCCTGGAATTGAGCCAGATTCTTGTCGAATGCCGCCGTATCCGTGCTCTGGGCCTTTGACGTGCTTTGTGCGGCAGTTGCGTCCTTTGACGCCGCATGAAGCATCGGCGAACTCAACGCAATGCAGATTGCGACAGGAAACAGAAGCTTTTTCATGGAAGTTTCCGCGGTGGCGGCAAGCGGGATTGAAGCTGTCTTTATTCAACATTACCCGCCGATCGGCGCCGCCCCTTGACGCGCATCAAAGGATTGACGCGCTGCGAGCACGGTCTGCACCTCCCGCAAAAAGGTGAGAGGAGGCGTGATTTCCGCCGTTATGCGCGTGCCGCTAACGGACTTCGGAAAGCCGAAGTCGGAGCCGATGCGCTGTTACAGCAATCGCATCGTGAGCAAACGGCGAGATTGAAGCGTTAAGACTCCGGTAAGGAAGTTCGCCCAGGATGATCAGCATCTACCGGAGATTCTCGTGAGCAAATCGCCTCTCTTGCCGCAGGGTTTGTACGGGGCACTTCTGCTGGTCCTTGCCATGACTTCAATGTCGACAGCCAACGCTGCCACGCCATCGGATCTTCTCGTCTCTTACCGTAACCAGTCGGGCAATGCGGAAGCGGACCCGTCGCGTGGGCAACAGTTCTTCAATGCGTCACATGGCCATGAGTGGCGTTGCGCTTCGTGCCACGGCGCAGTGCCCACACAGGCTGGCAGGCATGCTGTAACAGGTAAATCGATTGGACCTCTGGCCCCTGCGTTCAACCCGGAGCGCTTTACGGACGCCTCCAAGACCGAGAAATGGTTCCGTCGCAATTGCAACGACGTCGTCGGACGTGAGTGCAGCGCAGCCGAGAAGGCGGATCTGCTTGCGTGGCTTTTGACGCTGAAGCCGTAGGCGCCTTTCTCCACTATCGAAGGTTCTTTCCGCCGGAGCGCTTCCCATGCTTTTTCACCTTGTGCCCCGCCCTGTTCATGTTTGTGCCGTCGCGCTTGTGGCTGCCCTGACGGCCTCGATCGCCGCCGCCGAATCTGAAGTGACGCCTGGTCAGGTCAATGTGCTGCCCAGGTATCGGCAAGAGTGCGCAACCTGCCATATTGCCTATCCGCCGGGCATGCTGCCTGCCGCGTCATGGCAGCGCATTCTCGACAACCTGCAGCACCATTTCGGCAACGATGCGTCACTCGACGCAGACTCGGTCAGGCAGATCTCAACGTGGCTCGCCGCAAATTCGGCAGGAGACGCGGCCGCGCACGCTCTCCTGCCCGAAGATCGCATCACCCGCGCGAACTGGTTCCGGCAGGAGCATGCAGAAGTGCCCGCCGCTGTGTGGAAACGTCCCATGATCAAGAGTGCGTCAAATTGCGCGGCGTGCCATACCCGCGCCGAACAAGGAAACTTCAATGAACACTTCATCCGCATACCGCAATAGCAGCAGCGCAGGCGATACGAAGCAACGTCGCATTCTGGTCTGGGATGCGCCCGTACGGCTTTTCCACTGGCTGTTCGCGGCCTGCTTTGCCGGTGCATGGCTGACCGCGGAAAGCGAGCATTGGCGGCTCGTCCATGTCGCGCTAGGCTACACGGCAGGTGGTCTCGTGATCTTTCGACTTGCATGGGGGCTGGTCGGAACGAAATACGCCCGTTTTTCCAGCTTCGTTTGCGGCCCGGCCTCCGTGTGGAGGTATCTCCTGGGGATATTGCGTGGCCACCCGCAACGCCATGTCGGACACAACCCGGCCGGCGCCGTCGTCATCGTCGCCATGCTAGCTTTGGCATGCGCATTGACCATGACGGGCTGGGCGACCTATAACGATGTCGGAGGAAACTGGCCAGGTGAAGTGCACGAGGCTTTGGCCAGCATCATGCTTGCGCTGGTTGGCGTACATGTGGCCGGCGTCGTCGTGAGCAGCTGGCTTCATCGGGAAAACCTGGTCGGCGCGATGCTGAGCGGACATAAGTCCGGGCACCCCGACGCAGGCATCAAGCGCGTGTGGCGAAGCGTCGCGGCGATTGTGCTCGCCAGTGTGCTTGCGTTCTGGTGGTGGCAGTGGCAAGTCGCACCTGCGCCAATAGCGCCCGGTAGCAACGCAGCGACTTCACACCAGACCGACCGCGATGATGCCGATTGATGCCCCTCAAAGGTCAAGGACATAATGCGTATCCTGCTCGTCGAAGACGATCTGTTGCTTGGCGATGGAATTCGCGCGGGCCTTCGGCAAGCGGGGTTTCAGGTCGACTGGGTTCGCGACGGTCAGGCTGCCGAAACGGAACTGCGTACCCGGTCCTACGCGGCGGCCGTGCTCGATCTCGGACTTCCGCTCAAGGATGGTATCGACGTCCTGTCGTCGGTACGTCACGCGGGCGTGACCATGCCCGTACTGGTGCTGACCGCACGCGACACGGTTCCCGATCGCGTCCGTGGACTCGACATCGGCGCCGACGACTACGTCGTCAAGCCCATCGACCTTCTGGAGCTTGCCGCCCGCCTGCGAGCGCTCGTGCGCCGCGCGCACGGCCAGCCGCAGGAAAAGCTGGAAGTGCAGGACGTCACACTTGAACCGGCAGCGAGGCTTGTCTACCGCAATGGAGAAACCGTGTCCGTTTCCACCCGAGAGTTTGACCTCCTGTACGTGCTGATGCTGAATGCGGGCCGTGTGATGTCGCGCGAACAGCTGGAACAGGCCATGTACGGCTGGGGTCAGGAAGTAGAGAGCAACGCAGTTGAAGTGCACATCCATCGCCTGCGGTCCAAACTCGGCAGCGATCTGATCAGGACAGTTCGTGGGGTCGGGTACGTACTGATGCGAGAGGGTTGCGCTACGTGATGCTCCTGCCGCGCTCATTGCAGGGGCGTCTGCTGGTCCTGGTGATCGGGAGCGTGATCGGCATATGGATGGTTACCGCGGTGTTCATCTGGCGTGACGCCCGCAGCGAGCTCGACGAACTGCTCGATAGCCACCTTGCTCAGGCAGCGGCGTTGCTGATTGTCCAGCAGACGCAATCGATTGACGATGATGATGAGATCGATACACGCGTACCGCATCCGTATGCGCCTAAGGTTGCCTTCCAGATCTTTCATGAGGGACAGGCAATCGTGCGTTCGGCCAATGCACCGGCTGAGCCCATGATTCCCTCCGGTGGTGAGTTCGGGCAGGGTTTCGCCACCGTGCAGATTGATGGTAATGCGTGGCGTGTGTTTTCCGTGCGCGGGACGGATGAAGATACACGCATCTATGTCGGAGAGCGTATCGATTCGCGCACCGCGATACTGCTAGCGGTATTGCGCGGTACGTTATGGCCTATGGCCGCCGCCCTGCCCCTTCTTGGACTTGCCACCTGGTGGGCCGTGCGGCAAGGGGTGACGCCGCTCAAGAAACTGGGCCGAAGCATTGCCCAGCGTGGCCCGGATGATCTTGCTCCCGTCGTGATGCCCCAACCCCCTGCCGAGCTGTCCCCGGTGCTCGACGCGCTCAATCAGCTCTTCGAGCGTATCCAGACGGTATGGGAAGCAGAACGCCGGTTCACTGCGGACGCCGCACATGAATTGCGCACGCCTATTGCGGCGATTCGGACGCAGGCTCAAGTTGCGCTGGCCGAAACGGATGACGCCCTTCGTCAGCACGCGTTACGCGCCACTCTCGAAGGGTGTGATCGCGCGACGCGTCTCGTGAGCCAGCTGCTGGTGCTTTCAAGACTCGAGTCCGGGGCAACCCTCGCACTCACGAAGGTGGACCTGAGTGCGCTTGCACAGCGCGTCGTCGCAGAACTGGCGCCAACGGCGATCGCGAAGCAGCTGTCACTGGAATTCGAAGGCGAAAGACCCTGCCACGTCGCAGGCGACGAAATGTTGCTCGCGGCCCTGGTGCGCAACCTCGTGGACAATGCCATCCGTTACAGCCCGTCTGGCGCATCCGTGTTGATCAGAACGACGACAGATGGCGCCACCGCATCCCTGTCGGTTGGAGACAGCGGCCCAGGACTCGCCGATGCGGATCGCTCGCGGTTGGGCGAGCGCTTCTTCAGGGTTCCGGGTACCAACGAAAGCGGAAGTGGTCTTGGCTGGTCGATCGTCCAGCGAATTGTCGACCTTCACGCGGCAACCGTCGACGTGCGTCGCTCGAAGTCCCTCGGGGGTCTCGAAGTCGAGGTAAAGTGGCATGCTGGCAATGCTTGATCTGAATCAAGGCGCCATACCCACAAGGCCTGACCATACCATTGAGGAGTCTTGGATCAAAGGTATCCATAGTCTGCACGATCAAACAGGTGGGAGGTGCACATGCGAATCAGGCTACAGCTGATCAGCGCGATTTTTACGACGTTTCTTCTTGGCGTATGCGCTGTCGCTTACGCAGACGATCTCTCGCACAGTGTCACTGCACACGGTCTCACTGTTCACTACGGCGTGATTCCATCCAGCAAGCTGGGAGAATCCGGATCGAACGCAGCAAGCAACATCACCGCTCCGAGTCCCAACCAGTACCATCTGACCGTCGCAATCTTTGAGGCGGCCACGGGCAGACGCTTGAGCGACGCCACCGTACTTGCCAGCGTCAAAGGCCCCCGCGCCCACGATACACACTTTCACACGAAGCCTGTGGAGAAGCGTCTGGATGCCGTCAAGGTGGGCGGCGCCGTCACTTATGACAACGACTTCCAGATGCCGTGGAGTGGCATTTATCACGTTGATCTGACTGTTACGCAGAAGGATCAGCCGAAGCCGACAAAGATCCGGTTCAACTACGACCATCGCTTCTGAAGTTGGTATGTCTCCCGGCTATGCCGGCTTGAGCGAGCCGCGGCAAAAGCGTCCGGCTTGACGGATGGCGGTCGATAACCTTACTGGGTAAACCATGAATTCGAACGGACCCGACGACATCAATCCTGCATTGCCACGCCGAGTACTCATCGCCGTTGATTCATCGAAAGCATCGCGGAACGCGCTCGCGTACGCGAGTCACCTCCTGCCGCACGGTGGCGAAGTCCGGCTCGTGAGCGTGGCCGAGAATCCGCATACACTCTTTCCGAGCGGTCGGCATGTCAGCCACACGCTCGATTCAGTGCGCGAAGAACTGCTGAAGGATGCGGCCGCGGCGCTCGAACAGGCCCAAGCTGTACTGGCGTCATGTGACGTACGCATCGAGACGGAAGTGGTTGACCTCTCGAAGCGCGGCGGGGTCGTTGTTCAAGCGTTGGTGAATGCAGCCAATGCATGGCAAGCCGAACTGATGGTCGTAGGCGCGCGCCACCACCATGGGCTGACGCGCTGGGTTGAGGGGACCGTCTCCGAGGCGTTGTCAAAGCTTCTGCACTGCCCGCTGCTTGTAGTACCCGAAGGCTATAACGTCGAGAACGAACACTTGCCGGAGCGCATCCTGTTCGCGGTCGACGGAAGTCCACATGCGGCAACCGCGCTGCGCTTTGGTGTGCGGTTTGCGGCACCCGACGCTTCTTTGCGAGCCATCTATGTGATCGATCGCGCGGTACGGCTGAGCGACTTCGTTCCCATCGACGCACTGGAGGACGCTTTCTTCGATGAAGGCAGGCATGCACTCGCGGCCGCGGAGCCGGTTCTTTCGCATGTGTCGATACGGTCGAGTACCGCACTTGTCAAGACGCGGCGTACCAGCGACGATGTGGCCCATACCATCGTTCGCGAAGCCAGCAACTGTCACGCGCAACTGATTGTGATGGGCACGCATGGCAGGCGTGGTATATCACGTTGGCTGTTTGGTAGCGTTGCGGGGCGAGTCGCGCATCTTGCGCAATCCCCACTACTGCTCGTCGGCACACAGGACGCCTGAGCCGCAGCGCACATAAACCGATTGCAATTTCAATTATCGTGGGACCAAACCTGCACTGCCGCGACAGTGCCGTTGAACTCAGACGGAATTCCTATATTCGCGGTCAGGATGCCGGGTAATCGACCCTGATGTATTTCGCTGCCCGCATCGATACCAGCGCACACATACAGGAAATCGGTCTTTACGCTCCTTCCCCGAGCGTATGGAACAGTTCCTCTTCCTGGGCACAATGCAGGCGTACGATCGCATCGAGTCCATACAGCAGGCGCTGGAATTCGCGGATGCAATCGGGATCGGGTCCCGCGGCTGGTACTGTGTCCGTCATCAGCCGAAGTAAGCGGGAGATCCGGAAGATTTCTCGGTGCATAGCACTCATCGCCGCCATCGGGTCTTCTCCGCCGAGAAGGGCTGCAAGGCCCGGATAGACTTCCAGGTCGTCGTGCTGTTCATGCGGAACGAGCTTGTGTGCCAGCAAATCGTTCATGCTGGCCAGGGCGCCCGCCACAGATGGTCCCGGCAAACCGGGCAGTTTGTCCGCGAGTTCCCTGATCTGCTCGATTACTGGGCCGAGTTCAACATGCTCGGTCTTCAGGCGATCTTCGTCGTCACGGGCAAGGCTGCCCACCATTGCCGTGGAACGAATCCGCAACGCCCGTAGCGCGTTCGCGATGACAGCCACATCAATTAGCTCCTGAAGCAACGCGCCCGGCAGGGGCGGCAGAAACCCGAACGCGGCGACGATCATTGCCGCCACCGACAGTGCAATGCCCGCCATCACGCTCTGGACGGCGATTCGCCGCGTGTGTTTCGCCACCCGAAACCCCTCGACAAGCCGGTCCAGCCGGTCGACCAGCAGCACCACGTCCGCCGCCTCGGAGGACGCCGCCGCGCCTCGTGCGCCCATCGCAACGCCGACGTCCGCAGCTGCAAGCGCGGGCGCGTCGTTGATGCCATCGCCAACCATGACAACGGGCCCTTCACGGCGTGCCGCCTGGATCGCTGCAAGCTTGTCCGCCGGAGACAGCTCGGATCGCACCTCCGTGACGCCCAGCATTGCCCCCACCGTTTCGGCCACATCGCGTCTGTCGCCCGTGAGCATGACAAGCCGTTTGATGCCCTCGTGCCTGAGCAGCCGCAGCGCGCGTGGGGTTTCAAGCCGGATCTGATCAGCCATCTGTAGGGCCCCGACCATGCTGCCGTCCACCCCGACGAACACGGCGGAAGCGCCCTCGTACGTCAGGCGTTGAAGGAAAACTTCGCTCCAGGGTGCTGGCGTCGCGAGCGACGCCACAAAGACATAAGAGCCGATCGCGACGAAATGGCCATCCACTTCGCCCTTTACCCCGGCACCGGGCTGCTCCTCGACCCGGCCAGGTAGTGACAAGACGAGATTGCGCTCGCGTGCAGCCACAGTCACCGCTTCGGATATGACGTGCGCAGACGCTTGGCCAAGAGATGCAGCAAGGCGCAGGACCGTCTCGGGAGAGGTGCCGGTAGCGGCTTCAATTGCGACGAGGCGCGCGTGCCCTCCCGTCAGCGTTCCCGTTTTGTCGAAGAACAGCACGCTCGCTTGCGCGAGCCTTTCCAATGCAGCCCCACCTTTGACGAGCACGCCGCGCTTCGCGCAACGCGACATGCCGGAAACAATGGCCACGGGAACCGCAAGAATCAGCGGGCACGGGGTTGCAACGACAAGCACCGCAAGCGCCCTGGTGATTTCTCCGGAGATCAGCCAGCTACCTGCAGCAAGGGCAAGGGCGGCAAACACGAACCACAGCGCGTAGCGATCGGCAAGACGGCTTGCCGGACTGCGCTCGCGCTGCGCTGACTGCACCATTCGCACGATCCCGGCGAACGTACTGTCTGCCGCGCTCGCCGCAGCGACCATCTCGAACGCCGCACCGACACTTACGACGCCGCTATTGACCGGTTCGCCGGGTGAGCGTTGCTGGATGATGGACTCCCCGGTGAGCGTGGACTCATCCAGTTGAGCGTGGCCGATTAGCGAGCCATCGACAGGAACGAGATCACCGCTTCGGACCAGCAGACGATCGCCGGGATGTACCGCATCCAGTTCGACTCGGCGCCACTCACCGCCCTCAAAGCGGTTGGCGTGACGCGGAGCGCGGCTTAGTAAGGCAGTCATTTCGCGGCGTGCCCGCTCCTGCGCGTACGCTTCGAGCGCCCGTCCGCTCGCCAGCATCAGCGAGATCACGGCGGCGGTGAGAAACTCGCTGAGGCCTAGTGCGAAACCGATGGCAAGAAGCGCGAGCACATTGACGCCCGCTTCATGCCGCCGCAGCGCCTTGACGGTCGACACCAGCAGCGCCAGCAGGACAGGCAAGGTTCCAACGGCCCAAAGTACCTGCGCGAGCGCGACGTGTCCGAGCGCGGCAAGCACGATGCCCGTTACGAGGCTTCCGGCCGAGACGGCCAGCAGGACAAGCTCGACTGAGTGAAACGGACGTGGCATGGCGGAAAGATCACAAGGGGTTCGAGTTTCAAATGAAAAAGCTGGAGCTGATTTGAAATCGCTGCTTTCAGCATAAGGTATGAATGCATCCGTGCGGTACGCGGCCTGCGTCGAACCGATATTTCCGGGAAGATCAGACTGCAGGCTCATCGCGAAACATTGAACGTCGATGTGACGAGCTTGAAACTGATTGCGCGGATAATCGAACCGACCCGCGCACAACACTAACAAGCGGCAGACGGTACAGATCGGTGGCAGGCGTCGTATCAGCAACGCGCAGATGCCATATCCGAGCAACAGACCGATAGGCGCTGATGCCGTAGCGAGCACGAATTGTTCGCCAAGGAGAATACCTGGTGATCAAGGAGCGCGGCATCCAGTACATATCTGCATGACGTCATGCCTGTCCGGATCCTCCCAGGAAAAATGAACGTCGATGCCGCCTCGTGGCGGAACCACGATCTTCCTTGTTTCTGTCACGTGCCTGTCACGCGCAGAGATCTGATACTGGCCAGCGGGCAAATGCACAAAGAGGAATGGGCCTGCCGTCCGCACCGACAGAAGAGATCGTGTTTTCGCCGAGATTTTCACATCGACATCGGACAGGTAATGACCAGACTTGGCCGAGAGCGTGATTCGCACGTTGTATCTGGGTGCGACTGAACGAAAGGCCTTGACTTCATCTTCTCCGATGCCGCCCGTTACATATCGGATACCGTTGTGCTCTGCAGGCACGGGCAGCGGCTGCGCCGACACGTTGGCGCAAACTATTGCGCTAAAGAGAAGCGACGTTGAAAATACTCGAGCAAGAAAGATCAACATGGATACCTCCCGGCCCCGCTTCTCGGGCGCGTGGCAACTGCCACGCATATATACAGAAGAAGCGCTGGCCCAGAGAAAAGAGTGTTCACCACACCAGCATGGTGCCCGGGACCAATAATCGTTTGACGTGCGTCAAGCTCTGATGGATGAGTCGACGTAGTGTGATGCCAGTGGCGCGCGAAAGATGTTCACGACTTTATGTCGGCGTCCAACCGCTGGTGAGGAGATACTTCATGACACGATACCTTGTGCTGCAGCGCAGCCTGGTGATAGCGGTAGCGCTATTCGCGAACCAGGCTGCGCACGGCGAAGAACTCGCCAGAATTTCGACCCATTCGCAACGCTATGGTGGTGAAGTAGAAATATCGGCATATGACGATCCCCTCCTGAAGGGCGTAACCTGCTACCTTTCCAGGAATCACGAAGACAACCGGTCCGGGAACGCCCAAACAAGGTCAATGTCCCAAGCCGACGTCTCCTGTCATCAGGTCGGGAAATTGAGTGTATCGGGGCAAGTGCCAAAACAGGCTATTGTGTTTGACGAGTCGCGAGCCCCGATCTTCAAAGCCCTGCACGTGATCCGCATCCTCGATTCAGAGCGGCTGGTGATGCTTTACCTTATTTACACGGAAAGTGAACTCGCCGGCGATCTGCCCGGTCATGTTGACGTCATCTGACTGCCAGCGCGTGGCAAGCCGACTGCGGAATAGATGCAACGTATCTGCTCGACTCCCGTTAGCCGTCGACTTCAAGCTGCCATTTTTGCCATAGCGACCGCTATCGCTTCAATCCGCATTCTGCCAGATGACGTACTGCATCACCGCAAACGCCGCGATGGCGATCAATGCAATGAATGCAAATCCGATAAGAAGCCACCTGACCATGTCGCCCCCTTGAAGACGCACCGAGACTGAATCCGGTGCATCACAACATGGATGACCCCGGTCGAATTCAAACTATCACTCGCGTCGCGCGAATTATTTGAATTATTGATTCAGATCAAGCCAGGAGGGAGACGCCTGTTTCTGCCCATGCCAGGTCCAAGGGCTCTATATTACGCGTCGCTTGAGCCGGGTCATGTGCCCCTTGCCAGCGAGAAAGTCCGGGTGAATATAGTCACGGAGCAGCGCGTTGAAACTCGAAAGCGATCGCCGCCGGCAAAATCGGCGAACCGGATTCGTATATGCGACCGCTGTGAAGACGTTGTTGGCGATCGCCACGACCTGGCTGAGCGCGGTCGTCAATCATCCAACGGAAAACGCAATTGTGACTAGAATGATGTCATCTGAGTGCGGGAGAGTCGGACGCATAGCGCCGGGCTCCGTGCTTTTCGCATCCCTGACCGACGACGACGCCCGTCATTCGTACTTTTTCTACCGGGCGACAGGACACAACGCCGCCGGCGACACAACTTCCTATACAAGTTTGATTCTCCTAGAACGCGTTGCCGAGTTTTGGAAGCGGATCGGCTACGTGCTTTCTATATGGTTGATCGTCACCGGTGTCACCATCGGTGCCGTCGCCCTTCTTATAACACTCTCTACAAATCATCTGCGTCAGCCTGCTCTCCTCATGTAGTTGGACCACTCATGATGCTCCAATGGGATGCCGTTTTCACTTTCAACGAACGGCTCCATCAGACGACGAGAATCGGATGCGAGGAACAGCACACGCGTTACGATGGTCTTGACACACGTCAATCTGTCAGGACACACGAAACCTATGCTGGGTCCATGGCGACACAAATGCGGTTTCTGGAGGAGTTATGTTGAAAAGCGCAGCAATCGTTGGCCTTTTGATGCTACCCGGAGCCTTCTTCGTCTTGGGACTGGCCTGCATTCATCCAAGCCTTCGCAGGCAGATCGCCAGCCTCAGCGGTCTGTCCGCTCCATTGACCCGGGCGCGGGATAAGTATTCAGGAATCCGTGCAAGGCTCCAGTTGCATCGGACGCACCCCGCCAGGAAGCCTGGGACTTGAAAAGCACAGGTGGCTCCTCGGGTGCACAGTCGTTATTGCGTCGGCGCCTGCCACATCAAGCACATGCCCCGCGAAACATGAAACGCGCAGATACCATAGACCGCCACGGGGCCGAGCCGCCTGTCGCAGCTATCGATGCCAGTTCGAAGTAGCGGTAACGTCGCTGTCACTTCCACGATCTGGAGGTCTGCTGTCGAGACTAAACAGTTAGTCAGCACGTGTTTGATTGCAAAGGTAATTTATACAGGTCCACAAGGCAGACCCCCGCCATGCCTAGATGCCCCTAACCGGAAAATTGCTCAGAAATCAAAGTCACACCTGTCTGGTTGCCCAAGCCGACTCGGCTGTCGGTTTTTGACAATTGCCCTGATTAATTTGACATAATATAAATTATCACCGCTGTTGGTATGTTTGGGGCTGTTGCGTTTTTCGGGCGTCCGGTGACGGTCGATCAAGGCGCACGGCCAGAATTCGCGCAACAGAAACCGACCGTCGAACCACGCAACACCTCATCGGCGTTTGTTACTCAGCGTTACCGGGCCTTCTCGGTGCGCGCTTCCTCTACGTCGCCGGAAGTTTCTCCAATCAGCAGATAGGCGACGGGAGCTTCTGCTGATCCTGGCGAGCGATAAAAAAACGAGGACTCGAAACCCAGCTCGCCTAGATCTTCGCGGAACTGCTTTACTTTTTTCGCCAAGATGGCGCTACGCTCGTCTCTAGATAGCGCGACATGCTGAAACCTCCTCTGGTAGACGCTACCGCGCCGAGAGCCTTCCTGAGATATAGACGAGCATATTATCCGGTAGATCGCGCGCAACACCACGCCATAAGTGCCAAGAATCAACAGCAACGATGTGTAGCGTTTTGGGGCAGGCAGCGTTCGCTAAAACAAGGTGTTTGCGCCCAGATTGTGCGCAAAGGTCTACACGGCCTCGCTATTGTCAACGAGTTCGGGGCGCCATGCGCGTACCACCGATTCGAACTGCGATTCGTATCCCAGGGTGTCTGGGTAACTATTTGCACGCGTAGCAAGCCGAAACACAGTACACACGTCCTCTGTAATGTCCTCGTCGAGACCCCAGCCAGATGTAATGTCATAGCTGCCGCAGTTCGCTGGGTTCCACCATGCCAGCAGGAAATCGGCGACGCGGCGACTCTGGTCGGTGTAGCCGGACGCGATTGCCAAAAGTCGTTCGAGGGCCTCTTTTTCCGCAGGCAGCATTTGTTCGGGGCGCATACGCTCTCCTTCATCGTTTTTGGAGAGTATGGGCGGAAACGAGCACTCGCGGCAACTAGAGGAAAGTTTGCTTGCCCCGACGGAAATGCGGTGGTCCCAGGCAGCCTCAGATCGGCGAGTCGAGTCGATCAATAAGGTGATCGGCCGGGAGCGTTCGTCTTCGCGGCAAGAATTTCCCGGATCGCTGCAAGCGATTTCTCGGCAATCGGACTCGGGTTTGCGT
Organism: Caballeronia grimmiae; assembly: GCF_022879615.1. Lineage (NCBI taxonomy): Bacteria > Pseudomonadati > Pseudomonadota > Betaproteobacteria > Burkholderiales > Burkholderiaceae > Caballeronia > Caballeronia grimmiae. The sequence continues at coordinate 62,973 of NZ_CP084275.1, read as the reverse complement.
GACGGTGCAAGAGATATGAAGGCGCCGTCAGTCCGAGTTTGCGGCAGACAGCAGAAAGATATGGTTTCGAGCTACCGCCGCAACGCTTTGCAGCAGCGGTAATCGATTCGTCGCTGACCCGTTCCCGCAGCCAGCACATGAGCTTTCGATCTCGCTCGTTTTGCACACGGATAAGGTGCTCCATTCGCGCTATCCTGTACGTAAACACAGTGCTGTAAATATAAACAGTATCGCCCAAAACATCAATGAGGCGCGAAATGTAGCTTGTATTGTCGGCATGAGGGTTTATACTTACTCCGTCTCCTCCATGTCTCCTCCTGATATGGATTCGGCCCGCCTGCTTCTGGCGGGCCTTTCTTTTCGGGTGTCAACGCGACGTTTGTGTCCAGTTGGCCAGTGCAGGTAACTGCCGCTCTCCTCTAATCCATGCGAACGTAGCGATCGCGGCCATGTCTCGGTCCCCTCTACTGTCTCCGTACACATATAGTGTCGAGGGAGGCATCGAATTCCACCATCGCGTCAGGCGCCGAACCTTTTCAGGTCCCCAGCAATTGGCCGAGAGTAGCCGGCCGGAAAAGCCTCGCTCACCGATCTCGAGCTCTGTGGACAGCACCGTATCGATATCGTGGGTTCTCGCCCAGATCTCTAGGTAAAGCGATGGAGAGGCACTTACGATAACCACGGTGTGTCCGAGAGATTGATGATCGCGGATTCGAACAAGCATCTCTGGCCGGACGATTTCCAACAGCCGCGTCGAGCAGAAGCGTTCAGCCGCGCTTTGTAAGGCACCAACAGAGACACCGTGCAGAGCATGACGGAGGAATCGGGCCTTGGCGCTGCCGCGATCGGTGAGACCCAATGGCACCCCTATTAGCCACGGCAGCGCGGCAGCAACGGCCAATGCGAAGCGCGTGCGTCCCACTGTGTGACGTATGAAAGATTTGAGCGAGTCCTGGGTGGTGATGGTGCCGTCGAAGTCGAACGCGGCTACTGTCTGATCTGATGGCATTCAGGCAATGGAAGTTTTGCGGGATAAAAAAAGAAAAGCCCCGAGCGCGCTATGACGCGCATCGGGGCATGGCGGTTCATCGGGTTACAGAGATACCCTGTGACTCGAAGAAGCTCAACACTTCCTCTTCCGACGGGAAATCACGTTTTTTTTGCTTCGTTGTGAAAACACCGTGATCGTCGAATACCCGATAGACACGGTTCGTTCCAAACCAACAGATGCTGCGCGTTCCGACCACAACAAGCGGTGTACGCCGTTGTGACAGCTTGAATCTCGCACCGTGCAACTTCGCCGCGAGACTCTCTAACAGTTTCTGTGGTTTCGGCGCCTTGGGCGACAGTGACCATTCTCTCCGCACGAGATCTCGGCAGCGCTTCCCGCCGAAACTGTCGAATGCCTCTTTGGTGATGACGTTATCGCGCAGATCGTGCAGTAGGGACCACAGATGTGCGGCTGCCGCTACCCCCTCGGGAGCGGCGTCCGGCTCGATCACGTTGCCATTCGAAGCAATGAGAGACGCGCTCTCTCCCGGGACTGACCCGGGCACAACTTCGGCCTTAAAGCCCCGCGCCGCTAGGAAACGGGAAAGATGTTGGATTTCACTGGCGTAGTGCATGGTTGATTCTCCTCATTGACCGTGTGCGTGTGATGCACAACAGCCGCATCTACTCGACAAGCGAACTGTTCTCCGCAAGCCGATGAGAATGCCTTTCGATCACACTGGTCGGCGGCAGGCCAACTACAAATTCCCCTTCGATCGCCCAGAACTCCCCGTTCTTTCTACCCTTGCTATACGCGTCGTCGATGGTCTCGCGTCCGAATGCCTGGCGAAGCGCATCGATAAACGCCGTGGTCTCCGGCATCTGCTCACGAGCGTTTGTCGGCCTACGCAGCAACGTATCCATGTGGTCACTCCGGGATGCCGACCATCATTGCGCCAGGCTGAGGCTCAATGCTTGGCAGTTTGGCGGATTTGGCGAGTTCCTCGATATCGATGTCGCTCGCGACCTTCGGGATGTCAGTGGCGAGAACATAGTTGAAGCCATTTCTGTTGCCGCATACGACCAGTTGCTTCGAGGCGATAAGATCCTTCAACCGTTCGAGCGTTTTCGTCGCGGTACGTTTGACTGGCTTAACCTTTGGTGTTCGTTTGCTGAATAACAGCGGATCGGTCATCGCTCCTAGCGCAGACAGGGCTTCGAGCGCGGCAGCCTCCTTCTCGGGTGACTGTTTCTTCCGGACGTTCGGCATATCGGCGTCGGGTATGGCGATCCCCGGCCGGTCAACGATCAGCGGCTGTTCCGAAGCCTGGCTAGCGGTAAAGTCTTCAGCGGCGGGCTGCGCCGGCGGAACCTCGACCGTTGGCACTGAGGCCTGTGGCGGAGTGCCGTCTAAACCCACTGAGGATGACGGGAAGTCAGCGAAGTCTCCGCCATCAAATATCGAGCCCATGTCTTCAGCGCCTTCGCCAGCCTTGGGCAGAATATCGTCGAACGGATCTTCAGCGTGCGATGCTTCGACGGGTCCGATCGTCGGCAAATCACCCTCAACAGCGGAGTCTGAATCGCCCCCGATCGTTGGTATATCGGATGCGTCGAGCTCGTGGTTGTTATCCTCATCTGCATCCGCGGCTACTGAGAGTGCCTCAGAATCATTCACTGGGACGGAAGGCACGTCCACCGGCGCCGCGACTGCGCTCGCATCCGGGTTTTTGACGTTGGCACTCGAGTTCTCGGATACGCTGTTCGCTGCCGTCTTCACCGCTGCGGTGGCCGGAACAGCAGCCGGAACAGCCGCCGAAACAGCCGCCGGAGACTGGTTCACAGGGGGGGACGCGGCAGGTGTCGCGGCTGGGGCAGGTGTCACCGCAGGCTCTGTGGTGGTCGCGACCGGGCCCTTCTCAAGCCGCAACTTCGTTTGCGCCTTGGTCTCGCTTCTGCCACTGATCTTGATACCACGGGCTACGTCGTCGCCAAACGCGCGGCGGACGAGGTCACGAAGCACCTCGGGATCACGAATGCCCGGATTGTGCGTATAGATAGGCTTATTGATCACCATTCGTGAGCCGAAATTCGGCAAGCCACCTAGCTCCGCAAATTCAGGCGTTGTCGTCAGCGGTTTGAAGATGACGACAGGTTCCCACGTCGAAATATGCTGCCCGTTCTTGCTACTGCGGAAAGAGACCGCATACATTGGGTGGTAGCGCGCAAAATCGATGCCGTTGTGCTGGTCGTAGAGCAACCCCTTCTCGCCCAGCGTGAACAGAAGGTTCATGGTCACGCGATAACGGGATTCGCCCTCGTCGAGAGACCATCCAAGCTTCGCGAGAATGAGGCGCCGGAGTTCAAGCTCTTTCACGACAATCAGCCCGTCGTGCTTTTGCCCGATCTTGAACGTGGCATCGCGCGCTTTGTCGCCAGTGCCGTTGACGCGGCCGAATTCCGTGACCACTTCAACAAAGGCGTTGTAGATAGAGGTCGCTTGCTCTTCCGTGATTTCGTCATCCTCGTCCGCGGCATCACGGCCGCTCTCGATCAGCCCAGTTTTTTTGTCGACATAGATCAGGAATTCCATCAACGCCGACATCCGGTCATCTATTGCGAGGCCATTTTCATCCACGGGAAAGGCGCTCGGATGATGGTAATGTCCAATCACGAGGTTGATGGCACGGCGATCGCGTGCAGACAGCTTCCAATATTCCGGGAGACGCGCGAGCATCCGGGCGCCCAACGAGTCATGAAAGATGCGGTCGTCATCGTGGTCGGTACTCGACCCTTCTTCGCGCGTGGCGATGCTGCCGTCTTCGTTGATCGTATAGGCTTCGAGTTTGCCGAAGTCGTGAGCCAGCGCGATGATCGGCACCAGCGGGTCTGCCGCATCAAACACATATTCCGGATTGCGCTTGGCGATGATGAGACGCTTGGCTTTCCCGCGCTTCTTCGCGTGCACGCCTTCGTATGTCCAAGCTCCAGCCTCTTGGAGAGCCATCTCGGTCACCGCGAGGCAATGCTCCCACAACCGGCGATTTGCATGGCCGCCCTTCCGGTGGGTTGCCGGGTGCCCCTTGTGAGCAGAGTACACATCCCATACTGCAAGGAAGAATGCCGCATGCTCGGGGTGTTCGACCTTGGTCTTCTCTACCCAGCCGGACACGATCTTGCTTTGAATCGGAAGGCGCTGAGAAGCAGTCGGGACGCGCGGGGACGCGGGCGCCAACATGGGGACATGACCGAGTGTCGACCATATCCCGTTGACGGCGTTGCCGCCCCGGCCCTTGTAGAGCCGGTTCATCGCCTGAACTCGTTCGAACCAGATCAGCCAGACGCCGATGCCGAAGCCGCCCAAGGTGCCGGCTAACCAGTACCCAAGGGAGTAGGACACGTAGCCCCAGTTCTGAATCACTTCGAGCGGCGAGCCGCCGAACTCGACCAGGGTCAGTATGATCCACCAGAAGCCGAAGACCATGAGTGCGGCCCGGAAGATCCGGTTCTTCGAGTTCACAGGAATGCTCCTTCGCTCGTGGCACCGGTAGCACTAGCACCAGCTTTCATTACCGGCTTGCCGTTGTCATCTTGCAAAATGCAGCCGCATCCACCGCCATCCTTCTTGAACGCGCTACAACCCCAGAAGTAGCCCTTCTTATCGCGGCGCTCGCGCCTGAACATCTGCGCTCCACAATCCGGACACGCAATTGGATCGGGCCTGGTCACCGGGGCACCGTCCTTGTCGTCCATCGTGTTTTTGCAGCCTTCCCGATCTGTACAAGACCAGAAGTAACCTTTCTTTCCCCGGACGCGGTTCATGTCTGAGCTGCATTTGGGGCAAGGCTGAGCGGCCACCTTCGGCACGGGATTTCCCGCACTGTCATCCAGTGTCGTCTTGCAATTTTCACGGTCAGTGCACGACCAGAAGTGACCATTAGCACCGGAAATCCGACGCATCAGCTTCTCGCAGACGGGGCAATGCACCGGATTGCCAGATGCATCGGTGGTGTTTACAGTTTCGTCAAAGAAGAACTCCACCTTGTGCTCGTCATTGAGACGCAGGCACGCGGTGAACTTCTTTTTGCTGTTGCTGATGAAGTTATTGAGGTTCATGACCACGCGCGTGGTCAGCAACGTATTGGCCTCTGATGGCTTCAGTTGACGCCCTGCAATCTCTTTCCACAGTCGGAAGCCGCAGGCCGATTCGCAGTCAAACGTTCTTGCACCGATCGCGATCTCGCCGCCGCATTGAGGGCATTTGGCGTCGAGCTTCTTTACTACGACCTCAGCTGCTTTCTTGCGAATTGCGTCGATGATCTGGCGCGTCAAATCACCGATCTCGTTGTTGAACGCATCGCGTCGATATTCGCCCCGCTCAATCAGACGCAACTTGTGCTCCCATTCCCCAGTCAGCTTTGGCGACGCAAGCAGTTCGATCCCGTTATTACGCAGGAACTCGATCAGGCTGATGAGTTTGGGCGTGGGCACCAGGCTTTTGCCGTCGCGCTTCAGATACGGTTCTTTCGGATTACCCTTTCCGTCTTTGTCTGCGAGCAGCCCTTCAATAATCGCTGCACGCGTCGCGGGGGTGCCGAGCCCCCTTTCCTTCATGGCATCCGCTAACTCGTCGTCATCGACGAACTTGCCGGCGCTCTCCATGGCGGCAAGAAGCGTGTCCTCGGTGTACCGAAGAGGCGGCTTCGTCTTGAGCGTCTTCAGCTCGATCCTGACTGTCGTTACCGCCTCGCCCGCTTCATACTTCACCAAGGCTGGCGTCTTCTTATCTTCATCGTCGACATCTGCGCCGTAGACAGCCATCCAGCCTTCGCTGATCAGCACGCGGCCGGATGATTTGAAATGCTCGCCAGCGACGACCGTGATTCGGGTTGTGACCTGGTATTGCGCCGCCGGGTGAAACACGGCGAGAAAGCGGCGCACGATCATGTCGTACACCTTTCCCTCTTCCGGCGTGAGGCCTTCGGGACGCTTGCCCGTCGGAATAATGGCGAAGTGGTCGCTAATCTTGCCGTTGTCGAATATCTTCTTGTCCGGTTTTACCCAGCCACCATCGATCACGCGCTTCGCGTGCGGTTCGTATGTCGTGCCCACCAGTGACTCGATCGTGGATTGCGCTTTTGCGACGTAATCCTCCGGCAGGAAGCTGGAGTCAGTGCGAGGGTAGGTTGTGACCTTGTGCTTCTCGTAGAGCGCCTGCGCGATGTCGAGAGTGCGTTTGGACGAAAGGCCCAGCTTGCGGTTGGCCTCGCGCTGTAGGCTCGTCAGGTCGTATAGCCGCGGTGATCCCTTCGCAGTCGGCTTCGACTCTTCGCGGACATCGGTTGGGTTCGTCCCGCTGCACTTTGCGACAATCGCGTCCGCCCTGTCCTTCTCAAAGAACCGGTTAGCGGTCTCGTCCGATTTTCCGCTGCCGCCGCCCTCACCCAGCTCTTGTTGTTCGCCGGAGGCCTTAAAATTAGGATCGAACCACTTTCCGACATAGTTTCCGGCAGCGACGCCGAAATGACCATGGACTTCCCAATAGTCCTTGGCTCTAAAGGTTCGGATAGCCATTTCCCGATCGTAGACCAGCGCACCCGTCGGCGTCTGGACGCGACCAACCGAACGATTCTCGACAGATGCCGTCTGTCGTTCGTACAGGCGAGTTACGCCACGTGACCCGTTGATCCCGACAAGGTAATCGCCCTCGGTGCGACAGAACGCGGCGTCTGATAGCCCGTCGAAATCCGCGCCAGGTTTCATCGAGTGGAACGATTCCCGAATAGCCTCGGGGGTCATTGATCGAAACCACATGCGCTTCATTGGTTTCGTACAGCCCGCCAGCTTGTAAATCAGGCGGAAGATCAGTTCACCTTCCCGCCCCGCGTCACAAGCGTTAACTACGGCGTCAACGTCTTGGCGAGACATAAGACGCTTGAGTTGCGCAAATAGTTGAGGCCTGTTGGCACCGTCGATCACGCGCAGATCGAATGAAGGCGGGATGACAGGGAGTGACTGGAGATCCTTGCCGGATGTGTCCATCAACGTCGAGAAAACCTCAACCAGATGGCCTTGCGCCGATGAGATGATGACATCCGGGCTTTCAAGCCAATTATCGACGCGCCCGAACCCCCCCAGCGCCAGAGCGATGTCCTTAGCAACTGAAGGCTTTTCGGCAATGATGAGAGTTTTCCCCATCGACTGTGTTCCCCTCTGAATTTGGGTGTGTGATTACTGCTCAGGGGGCCAGCCGCAGGGTGGCTGAATTTGCCGGCCGGCCACCGGGCAAGATAGGGTGTTCCGTTCAAGGCTGCTGAATGTGGCAGCCCACATCGGCTTGCGGCGCCTGTTCTTACAGCGAGCGCAGCCTACTCCGCTTCTGCGTTGGCCCCTGCGCCCTCAAGACTTACAGGGGCCTTCCGCGCTTTACTGCTCGGGCTGGTTGAAGGCGGAGGCGAAAAGTGCCGTGCGATCCACATCCCCGCCGGCGGGCGTTTCCGCGCTCGTGGCCGTTGCTGCGGCTTCGCGGACCGGACGTGCTTCGCGCTCGAACAGCTCGACGGCCCACGCGGGGATGACCTTGATGAATTCCGAACCCGGAGGAACGGGAGCCGGAAAATCCTTCGCCTGGAGAAAAGGAATGATCGACACTGGCGCGATCTTCGTTTCCGGATCGGGGGCGCCAATGGCCTTCACGTCGAGCCGGAATTCAGCACTGACGCTGACCGCAAATCCGCGCTGGAGTTTGTCGGCGAGCGGCTGAAGGTTCTTCCCGTACCAGCGGATCGAGAGGCACTTGTCGGCGTCCTTGGTTTGGCGCAACAGCACCACGAGTCGATCGTTGAGCGGCTTGCCTTCGGGGCCGACGCGATTGCGTTCAAGCGATTTCGCTTGGATGAAGCCAGCAACACGCACGTTGTTGGTCGCGTTGCGGTTCAGCCCCATGACGCGCCAGTCGATTGCGTCGAGTCGCTTTTGAGTGTCTTCCGGCCGTCCGAACTGCTCTTCGAGGCGCTTGATCGAGCTGGGAACCCCAGAGTCTTTCGCCGCTTCGTGCACGAGCGTACCCCACTTGCGCAGCAGGTCTTCTGCATAGCGCTTGTCCATATGCATGGTGTTCGGCTGCTCGAACGAAATACTGCGAAGCCGCACGACGCGTTGGTCGCCTTCCTTGTCTCCAAAGGCGTGGCAGATCGCAAAGACCAGATCGCCTTCCTGGAGGTTTCGGGGCAGCGGCGTCTTCTTCGGATCGAATTCGATCGGAAGCATGTGGTTTTCACTGCGGGTTTGCTGGATGTAGCACACGCCATCACCCGGCTTGCGGAGCACACCGCCGATATACCCCGAATTCAGCATCCCGTTCGGATACGAATAGGAGTCGGCGTTCTTCTTGGCGTCCATGGGCAGCATGGAGAATCTCCTGATTGAGTTGATCGGTACGTTCGCGCACAGAAATTATACTGAACACGTATCGATAATACAACGAAACGACAAAGCTATACCAATCGTTTGTCATAGGTTGTCACGGATCGCCGTATAGGAGCCAATTGATGATCGGCGCATAGGCGCCAGCGCAGGATCGGCGTAATGGAGCCAGTCCATGATCGCCGTAATGGCGCCACCCGATGATCGGCGTATAGGCGCCACCTGCGCCGTGTAGCAGAACGCGGTTCGAACTTTCCCAGCTGGGTACGCTTCGCTCTTTTCTGAGCGGAGCGCCCATGGCCAACCGGAGGTTCGAATTGTTTGAGTACCGCCAAGTCCTTGTCCGTATGCGGCAAGGCGATTCCGACCGCGACATAGCGCGCGCCGGGCTCATGGGCCGCAAGAAGCTCACCGCCGTAAGGCGCACCGCGCAAGAGCTCGGCTGGCTCGATCCGGCGCTGCCGCTGCCGCAAGACACTGTGATCGCCGGTCAGTTCGGCCGCACGCCGCATCTGCCCAGCACCTGCGTGTCGACCCTCGAGCCCTTTCGCGAGCAGATCCGCAACTGGTTCGCGGCTGACGTGCAGGGCACGACGATTCACAGTGCACTCAAACGTAACCATGGTTACACCGGCAGCTACTCGGCTGTGCGCCGCTTCCTCAAGCATCTGGAGGCCGAACGCAGTGTCACCGCGACGACGATTCTGGACTTCCCGCCGGCCGATGCCGCGCAGGTTGACTTCGGCGCCGGTCCCGCGCTCATCCACGAATCAGGTCACACGCTCAAGACGTGGTTCTTCGTCATGACGCTATGCTGGTCGCGTCATCAGTATGTCGAACTTGTGTTCGATCAGACCGTCGAGACGTGGCTGGCCTGCCACCGGCGCGCCTTCGAGTGGTTCGGCGGCTGCCCCGGGCGAATCATCATCGACAACGCGAAGTGCGCGATCATCAGGGCATGCACGTACGACCCCGAGGTCCAGCGCTCATACGCGGGCCTCGCTGAAGGATATGGCTTCAGGATCGATGCCTGTCCCCCGCACGACCCGCAGAAGAAGGGCGTCGTTGAATCGGGCGTCAAATACGTCAAGAAGTCCTTCATGCCGCTGCGCGCGTTTCGTGATCTTCCGGATGCCAATCGGCAACTGCGCGAATGGATCATGCGGGAAGCCAGCGTTCGTGAACACGGCACGACACGCGAACAGCCGCTGGCACGCTTCGCCATCGAGAAGCCGCTGTTGACGGCGTTGCCCGATGTGCCGCCGGTGCTCGCAGCATGGTCCACGGTCACCGTTCATCGTGATGCTCACATCCAGCATCACAAGGCGCTCTACTCGGTGCCGTTCGCCCTGGTCGGCAAGACGCTGTGGGTGAAGGCAACAGACACGGTCGTGCAGCTGTTCCATCAGCACGAACTCGTCGCCACCCATCCCCGGCTGCGCAAACCCGGTGCGCGCTCAACCGTTCGCGATCATCAGCCGCCGGCAGCACAGGCGTGGCTCGAACACGATCCGCAATGGTGTCTGGCGCAGGCCAAAGAAATCGGTCCGTCCTGCCACGCGCTGGTTCTAGCGCTCTTCAACGATGAGGTGCTCGTCAACCTGCGCGGCGCGCAGGGCATCATCCGGCTTCGCGGCAAGGTTGGTGACACCCGGCTGGATGCTGCATGCGAACGGGCGCTAGCGCATGCCAGCCCGAGGTGGCGAACCGTCAAGACGATTCTGGACAAAGGTCTGGAGAGCGAGCCCATCGCAGAGTCCCCGCAAACGCTCACCGATACCTACGTCAACGGTGGCCGCTTCGGTCGCAATCTCCAATCCCTGCTGATCCACTAAACGCGCATGAATCCCAGTCCTGAACTTAACACGACCCTCAAGCAGTTGCGCCTGTCTGGCGTGCTCGATTCCCTTGAGCAACGCAACCGGCAGGCCATTGACGGCCAGCTCGCCTACACGGAGTTCCTCGCCATGCTGCTGCACGATGAAGTCGCCCGACGTGACCAGAAGAAGCTGCGCACCCGTCTGGCCCGTGCTGGCTTCGCAATGGGCAAGACCCTGGAAACGTTCGACTTCGACCGGCTGCCGAACCTGAATCGAGCCCATATCCACGACCTCGCTACCGGTCGCTATATCGATGAGAAGGTCGCGATTCTCATTGCCGGGCCAACCGGTACCGGCAAGTCGCACTTAGCCCAGGCGCTCGGCAATTGCGCCGCCCGGCAGGGGCGTGATGTCGTGTTCGCCACGCAGACTAGGCTATTGAACAGTCTGCAGGCAGCGCGCGCGACCGGTACCTATGAGCGCAAACTGAAGCAGCTTGCAGGCGTACCGGTCCTGATCGTCGACGACTTCGCGCTCAAGCCGCTGCGCTCGCCGCAGGATGAAGACTTCCACGACCTGATCGCGGAACGGTACGAGAGCGCCGCGACGATCCTGACGAGTAATCTCGACTTCAGCGAATGGGGCGATGCGTTCGCCGGCAACCGCATCCTGGGCGCTGCGACACTCGATCGCCTACGACACGGCGCCTATCGCATCGTGCTTGATGGTGACAGTTTCCGGGCGCCCAGACCAATGCCCGAACCCGACCAGATGCGGCTTGCGAAATCGGCTAAAAAAACGCATCCTTGAGTACGTTCGAATCCGCGTTTTACTCCACTTCAAACTGGCGCCATTACGGCGATCATCCCCGGCGTCATTACGACGATCCGTGACATAGGTGGCGTAACGTAAGAAAAAGCCACTTGTTTCAGCGGCAAAAGTGCTTGTATCTTGTTGTTATGTGTGTAGAATCGAATTGCTAAGAAAATGCGGGGTAGATGCATCCGACTCAAGGTGTACAAAGACCCCGGACCCTATTAACGAGCCGTAGCCTTCCTGGAGTCGAGCTATGACCACCAAAAAGCAAGCCGCATCGGCGGCCAACACGCCCTCTCCCAAGCGTCGAGTTTCGGCCAAAACGGTCAAAGGGCGAGGTTCGAAGGCCCCGGAGCAACTCGAGTTGGCAGAGGCGGAGTCGCAGCCCGCAGTCGATAAGCGAAAGGTTGAGGGCCTCCGATTGATCCGCTTGATCAAGAAGACGCTCGTCGAACGTGACCTCCCAGAGCGCACCATCTCCGACATCATGGGTGTCACGCCGATTTACTGGAACTCGATGACCAACGGGAACCGGACGATCAAATCTCTCGGGAAGGACAAGCTCTCGAAGGTCGCAGAATTCTTGGGGCTCCCCACGATTCAGGTCTACATTCTGGCTGACTTCTTCGATCCATCGGACTTCATGAATTCGAAGGCGCTGGATGATCAAATGTGGCTCTCCATCGTCAAGATGACCGCAGACACGCAGTGGACCGCATACGCCCCGACGAAGGAGGAGTGGCACGCGCTCCCGATCAAGCTTCGGGCCGGTTTTGCTGCGCTGTATGAACGTGAATTCAACAGGGTGCTGACGAAGAAGGCCCAGATCGAAGTGCCCGAGTTGGCTGGTCCGCCGGGAGAACAGGAATCCACAGAAACTGTGGAGTAGTCTGTGGATAAGTAGTCGCTCGATCAGTCCCGTACAAAAAAAGCGCCCCAGTTTTCTCGAAAGAAGACTGGGGCGATTTACTTTACAGGACCAGTTCCAGCGTGGTCTGCGGCTCGACTGGGGCTTCAGCAACGGGCTCGGCGGTCACCGGTTCCGAAGCAGGTTGCTCAGCGTCACCTTGGTCGGTGGCTTGGGCTGCCTCAATTTTAGGCGTTGCGTCGCCGATCACAAGGAAGAGATCGGACGTGTCCGGCTGTGCAAGAGCTGCGGGTTGTTGTGTTTCGACACCCGTATCCGGCAGTTGAACATCCAGCGGATCGAACTTGACAGAGTCCTCGGCGAGGATGTCTTCCGGCTTCATGCAGCGCGACAGCAACGATGAGACCATCAGAAATTCGATGCCCTCGATGTTCTGTCCTTCAGGCACAGCGGACAGCACTTTGTCGCACATCTCGGCCAGTCGACTGAACTTCGGGGAGAGAACCCCCATCGCGACGGCCTTGTTGCGAATGCGACGGATCAGACCGAGCACCCGGCTGCTCGTGCGGCCTGCGTTCGGACCCTTCCACGACTTCTTCACATCGTCGGCGATTTCCAGTGCTGCCTGACCGACCAAGCCCTTCACTTCCGTCTGCAATGCGTCGTCTGCCCCGAAGAATTCGGTTGAACCGACCCGGATCGCCGACGTGTCGAATGACAGCAAGCGATCGAGATCCTCTCGCTTCGGCGCATGTTGACGGATCAAAGTCGCCCTCGACTGGCCGCTGCTGGTCACACCGGAATTGACCGGGCTGTTAGCCCAATCTTCGATGATGATCGGCAGGTTGGCGAGGAACTTTGATTTCTCGGCCTGAAAATCAGCCTTAATCTTCTTCAGCTTTGTCGACAGAGAACCCGCCTGCTCGAGTGGCACGAAGTAGCCTCGAACACGGTTGTTGACGCGACGAGCAACCCCGACCTTCAGGATTTCGCGTTTGGCTTCGGAGCGATACTTCGATACCCACGAAAAGGTACCGCGGGGAAGCATCTTGCCGACTTCGCGGATGAAATCGTCGGCTTCCACCGTTTTTTCACCCGTGCTGCCGCCGATGATGAAGTCGAAGAGTGCGACGTTGTTCAAAACTTGCATTTCAGCGACTGCGTCGTTTGCTGCTTGGCTCATCTGAATCTCCCAGGAGTTAAAAAGACAGACCCCTTGCGAAGGCCTGGTGACCCGGGATGCAGGACATGCACGCGTAATCGCTCAACGAAAAGAAAAAACCCTCAATCTCAGTGAGAAAGAGGGCTTCGAGGGTTACCAAAGTCGACCGGTCCAAACCAGTCATCGTGCCGGCGTAGTCTCGCCGATTTCTGCTGAGCGTAGCATGTAGCAATTGCCTGGCACGGACACCAACTGACCCGTGTCGCTCAATTTCCAGCACGAATCGCCAGCGCTCTTCACGCCCCCATCGACGATCCTGATGGGTTGATGCGAAAGCTGGTCTCCGTTGCGTGTGATGGCACCGTTGACAGGTCGCCATTCGCTGTGGAGTGTGACGACCGTCACGCTGCTATCAGGAGCAGAAGCTTGATCCTCTGCATGCGCGATATTTGCTACGAGAAGACGGGCGAGAGCCACTGACAAGGTGAGCGTGTTGATAGCAAGTTTCTTCATTTTTTGTCTCCCGCCACGGCATTCAGTACATCACTGGGCGTCCGTTTTACAAGAGCGTCTTTGACCAACCTCTGGAAACGCGCAGTAGCAGCCTGTTCTCCAGTGACGTTCGCGGTGGCCGCCGGCAAAGGTTTGCCGGACCAACTGTTCTTTTCCCCGTTAGAGTTATAGAGCACCACCTCAAATGCGCCCTTCTGGTCCGGCCTGCCGCGGAGTGAAATATGGCCGATCGCCATTCCATTCACTTTGGCGGTTCCGGTACAGAAGGCGTGTTCCCAGATGATGTCGGGCACTTCTACTTTTACGGGCGACACTTTCAGCTTGGTACCGACGCGATAGCCAACGACATCGATGTCCTCGTATGCGACAGCGACGCAGTCGGGTGTTTCACGCACTACCGACTCGACGACCGCGTACTCGAACTCGACCGTAGCACGCGTCCGCAGAAATGGACACGACCGTAGATCGACCCGATCGCCAGTCAGTAAAGCTTCGACGGTCAGCTCGACAACTTCGGATGATTCTGTTAACGCATGATCTTTCTGCTGATTCATGGGATAGCTCCTTGATGGGTTGAAATAGCAGATGGATATGCGAAACGCCGGGCTATACGAAGTCCGTAAGCGCGGGAACGTATAGGCGGCGGCGTCGTTATATTCGTCGCTTGCTCTTTGCCGCGTACCGTATCCTCCTCCCTGCCCCGCTCTTCTCTCTTCTCCTAAGACACGATCGATTACACGACTGTGTTCTTCATATCTATCTCGCACAGACAAACCTAGTGCGAGAGCAACACTCTCGTCCCGCCTCTAGGGGCTATCATCAACCGTCTCGCGGGAGACGAACTGTAGAAAGGACGGCTCAATCATGGCCAAGAAGCACGTAAAGGTCATTGAGCATCTCGCTGGCCTGTTGAAGGATATCGGAGTCGCAACCTGGGGTCTGCTCGGCTTCGGCGCTGTTCAAAAGATGTTGAATGGCACCGCCCTGACCCTGTCGGATGTGGGCTTCGCTATCCTCGGCGCAGTTCTTTTCGTAACCTTCAACGCAGTCGCTCTGTGGCTGCTGAAAGACGAGTAAGAGCTGTTTAGGCAAGCGCCTTTTTTGGGGAATTAGACATGGAAAGTCTTAACGCAGCACAACTTTTCCTAGCCAGCTTGGTCGCAAGCGTAGGCTTGGTGATCAGTTGTGTGGGAATTGCTGTAAAGCGCATGGATCGTGGTATTTGCACGAGCCGGTAATGGAGGTCAAGGACAACGCCTCCCCAAAAAGATGCACGCTAACGTGACCGCCCCTCATGTCGACTATGTCGCTTGAGGGGTTTTTTATTTGCGCTGCGAGGTGATGTTTGCAAAATAAAAAACCCCCGGCGCGAAGCCGAGGGTATGGGGGTTAGGAGATGTCTCCGATGATGTTGTCCCACGAGTCGAGAATCGCCGAGCGTTCAGCTACCGTCCCGAAGTCCAGCAACGTCATGCGGAGGCCCTCTTTGAAGGCGCTCGTGCTGTCGAGACCCATCGCCATCAGCAAACGATGGGTGAGGCCCCAGTTGAGCAGGTTGCGCGTGGTGATCGTGAATTCCAACGGTTCACCATTCTGACCGGCATCTTCGTTCAGCCCAAGAAACTGGCTTCGAACGGTTGCTGCAAGCTTCGCCATCGCTTCGGCGGCCTTCTCTGCCATCCCGACTTGATGCTGGAGCAGCTTCTTCTCTTCGTCTTCGCCGAGGTAGGTTGCGTTGATGACAAAGAAGCGGTCGAGGCTGGCGATGTTCTGCCGCTTGACGCCCTTATACAGCGATGCGCTCCCTCCGTTACCGCCAGCCGAGCCACGGCCGTTGGTATTACCCGTAGCTACGATGAGCGAGCCGGCGGCGATCTTGATACGCTCGCCGGTTTCCGGCACGAGGATGTCGTCTCCATCGAGCACGCCGTTGAGGCTCATCGCGACCGACGGGGCCAACTGGTCAAATTCGTCTAGAAGCAGAATCGAATTCGGCGTGCGCGCCCAGCGAAGAACTGGCCCATCAACAAACGTCATCTGAGGCGCGTTCGACTGGCTTTCGCTAACTTCCTGTGGGCCGCACAGTTTCCACGTGCCAAACAGTTGCGATGCCTCAGAGTCTTCGCTGCACTGATAGCGGAACATAGAGCGTCCGGTTCGCGCGCAGACCTGGCTGATCATCGCCGTCTTGCCGCATCCGGTCGGCCCAAATACCATCAGGTTACGCTTCATCTTCGCCTTCGCGAACGTTGCCGGGAGCGTGCCCGATGCCATCCAGACCATCACGCGACGCAGCGTGTCTGCTTCAAACGCGAAACCGTCGATTGTCTCGGGTGTCTCCGGTGTGGCAGCAAAGACGCGAACCGAGGTCGTCGATTGGTTGCCACTTGCCTTGAACGGTGCTGCGTCGACACCAAAAACTTCGTCGATTGTCTTGCGAACGATTGCTTCCATGCTTTTTCTCCTGAGGTGGGAATGAATGGCCCCTTGCGAAGGCCTGACAGGAGGGTGATGTGAAACACGGGTATGCAATCGCGAGACGCGGCGTGGGTGCGTGTGTGCGCGGAATATTGTCGGTCAGCGCCCGGAGATGAGAGGCGAGGAAACAAAAAAAAACCCCAGGACAAAAGTCGCTGGGGTCGTGGGTTAGCAGATTGCCGCTTCGAGAGAACCGAACACTGCCTTGGCGAGCTCTCGAACGTTGGTCGCTACGCCGTACGCAGCAGAAAGGCCCTTGTAACGGACCTCTTCGCTGGCACCGATCAGGATGAAGCGAACTTCGACACCAAACATCTCCGCTTCTTTCAGCGCAGCCTCAAGAACGGTAGCGTCGCCGGGATCGCCATCAGTGACCACAGCGAGTACCTTCCGTTGCTCGTTCCGGTCCACAAACTTGCGCAGCGCCCACACGACAGCCAGGTGTGTGTTCGTGCTGCCAGTTGCTGCGGCCTCGTAACGTTGCAGCGTGTTCGACCAGTTACCGTCGAAATCCTGCCACTCACGAACTGCGGTGTTATAGCTCGCCACGCCAAACGGGATCTGCGCACCATCGAGTACTTCACCTGCCGCGACAGCAACGCGTCCTGCCGCGACAGCCCTCGATACGTCGAAATGCTGGTGCGGATCGTTCGGACTGGCCTGTGCCTTATGAAGTTGCGGCGCCCGTTCCCTGTCGAAGCACGTACTCATTGACGACGATTCGTCCACGAGCAGGTACATGCAGGTATCGAGCTCTTCGGTTCGAGCCTTCTTCCGGAACACGTCAGTGTCACCAAGCGCGACGCGGTAGACGCGATTCGGTCGAAGCTTACCCGATGACGAATTGCGCCGAACGGCTGCCGAAAACGCCTCGAGGAGATCTTCCATCTTCAGAGCCAGTGCTGCGGCAGTAGCCTTGGCACCCGCGCGAAGACGCGACCGGTTGTCGGCGGAAGCATACGAAGGTGCTTGCCGTTCCGTCATTTCCGAAGTGTGGCTCTGACCGTGACCGCCCTGTTTCGCCTCCTGCATCGCTTCGTTACCGGAGCACAGCACATCTTCCAGCCCTTTGCCGTAGTTGCCGAGGTCGGCCGAGTCAGCGTTCAGGACATCGTCGATCGCTTTGATCAAGTCTCCGGGGGCTGGTTCAAAGTCACTCGCCGTCGAGCCGGAGCCCTGTTGGTCGCCCTGGCCGCTGCTACCTGACGGCTTGCCACCCTGATCTCCCGGGTTTCCGCCTTGCTGACTATCGCCACTCCCAGAGCCAGAATCGCTCTGCTGCTGTTGATTGCCGGCGTCGTTGGAGCCCTGATCACCTTGCTGTGACTGACCGTTGCTCTGGTCTTGTCCCTGCTGGTTCTCCTGTTCCTCCTTGGCCATCTTCAACAACTCGACGATCTTCCGCGCCGCGTTATCAGCGGTAAGCGTATCGATCGCGGTGGCGCCTTCAAGTGCGATGGCCTTCACCTTACCCGTCAACTTCGCGCCAAACTGCTCAATCGCAAGCTTGCGGAAGTCGATAGAGAATTGCTCCAGACAGTTTTGCCCAAGCAGTTCAGAACGCAGCTCGGTGACCAGCCAGCTCACGAGGATCGAGGCGGGCGTATCCTTGTCAGGGTCAGGACCACGGAAGATCTGCCGATCGACCAGGATCTCGATTCCCTCTCGGATTACCTTTTGCGAGCCCTTGTACTTCTTGGCCGCAAGCAGTTCACCGCGAGGATCTTCGAGAACGTTCGAAAGATCGCCTGCGATACCCTTTGCTGGAACAACTGTAAAGTCGGTATGGTGCCCATGACAAAGAATCTCATGCGATACCAATGCCTTGAGCAACTTCGCGTCCTCTTCGGTCCCCACGGCCGCCATGTGCGGAAGCGTCATCACCAGACCGCTGGGATTCGCCGGATCAGGGCCGATGCACGCGGTAGGGATATTCGCCCACTGGATACGGACGGCCTTACCTTTGCGGCTTGCTTCTGCCAGCAGCAGATGTGCGTACAGGTACAGGTGCCGCATTGACACTTTCTTCTGTTGTTGCATGTTGATCTCCTGAGTGAAGTTGGTAGCCGCGCTTACGCGCGAAAGCCTTGCACTCCGGGATGAACTACAGGCAGACGGAATCGTGCGCCGGACGTGCTCCGCGCCCCCATTCGGCGTGGTGTGTATAGGAACGTGATGTGCCGCGAGCGAGATCGAACGATCAGCTACGCGTTTCCGGCAGGCAGGAGAAAAATGCAGTCTGCAACGCGCTGTCCGATGGCAAGGGGCATACCCATATCGGCCGCGTCAGCGACAAGCGGAAATAGGTCGAGAAAGGTCTCAGCGGTGCTGTCGCAGATGTACAGGTTGGCGGCGTAGCGTTGGCCGTCCCACGTAAAGGCGTGCCAGTAGTTGAGGTCGGGAGGAGCGAAAATGTTCAGCCTACGGTCGGAGAGCGAAGACGCGAGCTCGCGGACCATATCCTTCACCGGCGCAGGGCGGATAAGAGCGCCGTCTGCTGCGATGTGCACGGCGGGGCCGTCTGATGGGCGGTCGAACGGGTTATCTGCGGCCATCAAACGCCCGAAATGCCAAACTTCCGAAGGACATCCGTGATCGAATCCGTGAGTGCGTCACGGAAGTGCTTCGGATCAGCAATATTCACGGTCGGCGCCGGAACGACCGCCTGTTCGCAGAACGATTCGACAATTTCGCGGAGAAGTTCAGAAGGCGTCAGGTCGGGCCGATCCACCGACATTTCAGCGACGATCCCCTGAAACCGCTCGAACGTTGTCGCATTGACACGTGTGGAAAGCGGGTTATCAGCCCCTTCGCGCTCGGCGAAATCGATCGTCTCGGCTTGCGCGAGGTACGGGGCAAGAATCGGCTCAAGCAGCGCACGAACCTCTGGTTCGTCGGCGTACTGGAAGGACTGGTTCTTGATCGTTCGGGCCATGAACGCGCGAAGGCTGGGCGCGGACTCTACGTCATCCCGCCCCCTCAGCATCTCGATGACATCCGCGGCGTATTTCAGGGCTGTCGGCTGACTGATCCGAAAGTCCTTCGCAACCACGCGGGAGATGTCTCCGTTGATGATTCTGTGGTAGATCGCCACCTTGATCGGTAGCGGTGTTGCCTTTGCCAAGCTAAACGCCTCTCAGATTCCTACGCCGACACCAGCCCCATGCTTCTTGCGCCGCTTTCTATTTCCTTCCGCTCAATCGTTACTCCCCAGAACAACAGCCGCGAATTGCCCGTTTGGGCATCGCTCGAACTCTCGACATCCCCGAACCCGCGGAGATCGGCGTCGCGCTCGGCGAGCGTGAATCCGTCGTTGCATTCCGCGACGAGTCGCAACCGCGCCATCGCGTCGTCTTCCGCGTCCTCGGGAAGATACAGGAAGAAGAACCCGTCTCCGCCCTTCCGGGCCACCCGTCCGCGGAGCTGGTGGAGCTGTGACACGCCAAACCGATCCGCATTCACCACAACCACGGCCCGGAGCGACGGCAGTGTGATTCCGACCTCGATGACGGTCGAACTAACGAGTATGTCGATGCCGCCAGCCTTCATTTTAGCAATAACTGTATTCTTCTCGTCATCCGATAGTTTTCCGTGAAGCATCCCGACCCGATCACCCCACTTCGCGTGGAATCGCGCGTACGCGGCTTCAACGGAACTGCGATCTCCGTCGCCCTTGTCCTCGGCCAGAGGATAAATGACCGCGACCTGACCACCCTCCTGGATCTGCTGGTAG
Organism: Caballeronia grimmiae; assembly: GCF_022879615.1. Lineage (NCBI taxonomy): Bacteria > Pseudomonadati > Pseudomonadota > Betaproteobacteria > Burkholderiales > Burkholderiaceae > Caballeronia > Caballeronia grimmiae. The sequence goes on along the minus strand of NZ_CP084275.1, from coordinate 43,168 downwards.
ACGAAGTCGAATAGCCTCCCGCCGTCTTTCCGGTTGACGATGCGTGTCCGTACTCGCTTCGTCACCGGACACTCCCGCAGGATCGAGACCGCGACGCCACCGAACTGCACGAGTGCAAGGGTTCGGGGAATAGCTGTGGCGGTGGCCTCCAGAAAGTTCGTGTGAGATGCGAGCAAACTGGCCTTCTGATCGACAGAGAACCGGTGCTGCTCGTCTGCGACGACGAGGTCAAACTGAATGGCGCTCTTTTTCGCTGCGGAGATGACGGCGGTCGTGCCGACCACGATTCCCTCTCCAATCTTCGAACCGGATACAACTTCGCACACGGGCGTCCCCGGGAAGAGTTGGCGGATTTCCCCTGCGAGCTGCTCAACAAGAAGCTGGCTCGGCGCGATGATAGCGATGCGCGCCCCCTCCAGATGCGCAGCAACGGCCGGCACCATGAAGGTGACGGATTTGCCAGTGCCGACATCACCGGACAAGAGGCGACGCATCGGAAAGGGTGATCGCAGATCTGCAACGATCTCGTCGATGGCCTTCGCCTGGTCCAAGGTGAGTGGATACGGGAGTGCAGCGACAAGTCTGCCTACTTTGTCGCGATCGACGGCGATCGACGAGCCCGCGACCGGCTGGTGCGACTGGTTTCTGATCGCACGGTTCAGTATGGCCTTCAGTGACAGGCTGCGTGCCGTATCGACGGCAGCAGCCCCTTCCCGAACTGATGGCGGCAGGTGGAGCATGCGAATCAGGTCGGCGGGATCGTTGAAACCAGTGGCATTTCGAAAGTCAGACTCACGCATGCCTGCCTGCTCCAGCAGCATGCACGAGGCATCGTTCACCATCGGTAACGCCTGAGCGACTGCCTGCGAAAGCAACTCGCCTTTCACCTGCCCGGGTTTCCCTTGGTAAAGCGGGACAACCCGCCCGCGATCTGAAGCGAGAACGAGGTCCGGATTGTTGAGCTGACGCCGCCCTTCCCAGGTCGTCACCTCGCCGAAGAGGTGAAGCTCGTCGCCGAGTTTGAATTCCTTCCACGGCCAGACACTACCGAATACGGTGATCGAAATCCCGTCTCCGCGCCCGTCAACGCCACGCATCACAAGGCGGCTAGCGTTTTTCCAAAGACTCGTCACATTTCGCTGCTTGTCGTAGAGGGTCTTCTCGGTAAGCGTGAGGACGAGGTAATGCTTTATGCCGGTGTCAGGGATCGGCAGGATGTGAAGTGGTTCGAGGTAGTCGCGATATTCCTTCGGCGCCGACAGGAGGCACTCAGCCAGCGAGCGGAAGCCGAGCCGCGACAACCTGCCAATCTTGTCAGTCATGGCGCGTGCGGGTTTTGATTGCAGTGGGAAAAATAATACATCACACGTAAGCGTAAGGCAATGTGAAGACAATCCAGTCTATGGGTATCAAGAAAAACGCGCCCCAAAGCATGAAGCTTAAGGGCGCGGATGATCAATTTTCAAGCCGTGACAAGGTGCGTGAATCCGTCGGACAGGAAGTCGGCTAAAGGGCGCTTTTTCCTACGGCGTGGGTGATTCAGCTCGTCGATGCGTTGCAGCTTCATAGCATTCCACAAGGCGTGCTCCTCTTTTGCCGTGCGAAGTTTGCTGATCAGCTCCCACTTCACGATGCGAACGTTGTTGAAGTTCCATTCAACGGGCACCCGGTCTGCGAGTTTGTTCTCTGCCTTGAGTCTGATTACGAGGGACATGATCTGCCCCAGATCGGGTTGACTTTCAGGAAACTCGAACGAGTTGGCCCATGCCCTGAAATCGGCAGGGTCCAGCACGCAACCGAGAAAGGGTCGCCCCCAAGCGCTCGGATGCGATTCCCGGTTTGCCCACTTCCCTGCTCCAACCCATTCTCCTGCGCGGAACATAGCGATCTCCTGTGTGATTTGAGAGCGCCAAGCCACTTGCGATGACCTGACAGCCCGGAGATGCAGAACGCAGAATAAGAAACCCCCGGAGGATGTGGATTGCGCAATACACAACCAGAACAGGTGAGTTTTGCGCTCGAAGCCAGTCGTGCGAGGATAAAAAATGGCCCGCAGATCATGCGGGCCACTTGCGGTTGCTGCGGAGGATTATTACTTTGTCGAGCCGGTCTGCGCGGAGCCAGTCGACACGCCAGAGGTGTTGCCAATCGGATTGGTCGAAAGCCCCTTCATTTTGTCGGACATGGTCTTCTGGAGATTCCCGATGTCCGGGATGTCCGTTGCATCCATGATGTCGCCGACGAACTCGCTCATATCAATTGCCGAGAAATCGATCTTCTGAAACTCCTCAGCGGTGAAGCCGTCGCAACTCGGCGCTTCGGGCGTTCCCCAACCCTTGCCGATCTGCGGCTTGCCTTGCTCGTTGATGATCTTGGCCAGCTTCGAGTTGTAGCAGCAGTACGACTGGTTGGTTTGCAGGCAAACACCGAACGTCTTCTTCGAGCAGTAGTCGCCGACATAGTGGCAAAGATTTGAGCCACGATGCATGCCGAGCTGCTGCTCGCCTGCATTGCACTCCATCAGCGACATGACAATCTGGATGGCGACCATGATTGCAAAGGAGTACGGGTCGAACGCAAAGCCGTTACCGAGGCCGTAGACGGTCTGCCCTAACGCGCCTGTTCCGGTCTCGCCGGCCGCAAGGGCGGTCGATCCAGCAGTCCACGAAAGGCCGTACATCGAGAACGACGAGCCAAAGTGCGAAGCCATGTCAATGCCGTCAAAGCCCATCGAGCTGAATGCCGATTGCATCCACTCAGTGTTCTGATACATGTAGTCGAACATGTACTTCGAGCCCACTTTAGCGCCCTGAAGACCCGCGGAAAGCATGATGGTGTTGTTGCTCTTGCCACCCGGATCGGTCTTGCAGCAGTTTTTCAGACCACCATAGCCTTTGCGGCATTCTTCGTGTTCACCCTTAAACAGGTCCATGGCCTTTGCGCCATAGACACCGGCTTCGCGGCCCGCCTCCATGCCTGCTACCGCGGTAGCAAAATCGGTATCGGGCGGATAGCCAGTATCCCAGCAAGTCCCGTCGTAGCAGGACGTGCGCGCACTACAATCTTCGCCTGTCGTCGTCGTACCCTGTTTCGTAACACAGCTATAGGTGATCTGCTTCATTACGCAACCAACAGGATCGGTGCTCTCAACACAGGTTTCGTCGAGCTTCTTGCAACCTTTGTCGATGTACTCCTGACAATCGTTTTTGGGTGTCGTGTTGATACAGGCGTAGTCGTCCTGCCACTTCCAGCAATCCTTGTACACCGGCAGCCCGTTGATCACTCGCGTTTCTGCGCCTTCAACGCATGTATGCGATGCGAGTGTACAGAGCGGATTCTGGCTGTAGGGATCGCATTGCTTGGTGTCAAGGGCATCCTTCACAATTGTGTAGGTGTCGCCGAGCTTGACCGTGTTAGTCGGAGGTGGCGTAGAAGGATCGCCGCATCGGTATGTGCGCTGCTCGGTCAAACAGGTACCGTCCCACGCAGTCGCAACGCAGGTGGTAGAAGTCTGCCAGCATCCCGCCATCGCGTAAAAAGGCGCACAGTAATCGATCGACTCCGGCTTCTTGCATTCGTAGGTATCCCGATAGCGCCAGCAATCGCGATAGACGTCGACGCCTGAGATATTGCGCGTGCCCCCGCCCTCGACGCATACCTCACCGGTGCGACGGCACTCGGCCGCGGTCGCATTCTGCGGACCGAGCAAAGATAGGAATGCGGAAACGAGGCAGAGAGCAAACGCGCAAATGGCGCGTGCCCAAAGGCCGTTTCGGTTGTTTGTCATGCGAGGCTCCTGGTAGCCTGAGGTCACGATCGCGACTCGAGGTTTTGACACTGGTTATCCCAACTGTCGTAGCAAACGGCCGGGCAATACATGCGCGCGTAGATATCGAGCGCGCTTTCGCCATTGCCTGCGACGATCGTGCGAGTCCAGATGGTGTTTTCGCCGTTATGGAGGAACGGTCGCAAGTCGATGTTCAGCCCCATGTTCCAACTGCTACCCAGTTCGGCGTTGCCGAAGGAATTCGGCCCGTACTGGATCTGTGTGTGGTAGTAGGTACACATCCCCGAGTCCTTGCCGCCACAGCTAGCCTGATACGACGTTTGGACTTGGTAAAGACGGTCGCCACCGTATGGACCAACGTACACGGTGATGCCGTTGACCTGTACCCACAGCCAGTCGTCGAATGCCGCCCTGACGAGAGTGAACTGGGTAAGTTGAGTGATGTCGCGAATGTTGAAGCTCAGCGATCGGTCGAAGACAGCACCGTTGGTCTTATCACCGGCCCAGTAGTTGTCCGCGAATGTGCCGAACTGAAGATCCCATGTGCCTCCCCCGACCGGACCGAGCCAGACGCGCATGTCGCCCTGCGTTGATCCGGGAACAATGCCCCCGTTATCGCAGCCGTCCTGCCCAGGCTGACACCATACGTTGAGCACCTTGTCGCACTGTTGCGTGTAAAGGCTGTTCTTCGTCACGTTGCACTGGTAGTTGCTGTCCGCGTCGACCTCAACCACTTGGCCCATGTTGCACAACTTGTCGTCCGTGACCAGATACTCATTACAAACTTCGGTCGAGTGCTGATCGGGCGTCGTGGTCGTCGCCGGCACGCAGCCGTTGTCGTTGTAATGGCCGTTCGCGTTGTTGATGGTGTCGCCAATGCCCTTGATAATCGGATCGTCGTTGCCGATCGGCACCTTGACCCGGTTATCCGGGTTCTTGGCGAGAAAATTGACAGCGTCGCACTCCTGGTTGGCGACGGCGTCACTTCCGTGGGTCGCTGTTTTGCACGACGTGATCCGGCTCACGCCCACGTCGAAGAGCGACGGGCCGCCGAAGCTTGAGCTCTGGCTCGGCGTCGTCGTATAGAAAGGTACGTTCTTGGCGTTGTTGTTCGTGATATTGCCGTTCAGCTTGTCGAGCTGGCCTTTGCCATAGCTGAGCCCGTCTGAGTGCGCGTCAGCCAGAGCGAGGCCGCTTTGCAAGGCCAAAGCGCAGCTAAGAGCACCGAGTAGTAGAAATCGTCTCATTTGATCTGCTCCGGAGAAGCTGCCGATTTTTCCGGCGGCACTTTCGACCAGTCGACCGCTTCAGCCGGCGGCATTCCATCGGTGCACAGGTTCAGTTCGTAGGAAAACTGGAGCGGACCGGTGCTTCCATCCTTTTTCGGAATGTTTTCCTGTCGCATCGTCACTCGCAGCCGCGCGCAATCCTGCTGCTGGTAGCGCTTCACGACCTCTGCGGTCATCAGGATTGGTGAGGTCGAATGGGTCCTTGACTGCCAGCCTTCGAGGAAGGCACCGCTGAGTGTTTCGGAAGCGGACCCGTTGCGGATCGCCGCAAAAAGAATGTCTTTCGGTTCCGCCGCGACGGCCTGACCGCAGCTGATCAGCACCGTTAGCCCGATTAAGCCGCGGGCGAACCGGCGAGCATGACTCGAATACATTGAAATCCCTCAAAATGGATACTGTTGTAGTACGCGTAAATGTTATGTATTCTCGCGCGTGTTGTCTGTATTTGCAAGGGGGACAGGTAGCGGGGAGCGTTGCCCGTTGCGGGCGTTTTCACCGTGAAAACGTATTAGTACGCGTTATGTATTGTTTTTATGAGTTCGTTCGTGGTCTTTTCCCAACGAATAGTGGGTTCCAGAAATAAATAGGGATGGATGCGGGAGATGAGTTCAAAAACGGCCCATTACGCGGCGGGAGTCGTGCTCGGCGCCGGCGTTGTTTATGCAACCGTCGATGTCTTCTCAGGCTGGCAACTGCTGACCATTTTTGTGGGATGCCTCATGGGCTCAAGCGCCCCGGATACGCTGGAAATCAAGTCGTGGATATGGGGGAAGCGGATCTCTCTGATTCCTCACCGCACGATTACGCACTGGCTCCTCGGATGGATTTGCGTGTGCTTGTGGGTCGCAGTACGAGCGGTTGAGGTCGGAACGTTTGGTTGGTGCGTCGCCTTCGGCTTCTGTCTGAGCGGCCTGTGCCACGTGATCATGGATGCCACGACACCGATGGGTGTTCCGGTGCTTCACCCTTACAGGCGGTCGAGGAGGCATCGTGGCTGCCGATAATCTCGGACTGACGGCCATCGAGGCCGCGATGCTCACCTACCTGGTCCCGCCCGCGATTGCAGCGCTGATGTTGCGATCGCTTTCTGGACGGATCGCCGTCTTCGCGCTTGCAACGCTCACGGGCACGATGGTTCACGAGCTCCTCCATGCCATTGTCGGAGCCTTGACGGGCGCTCGCCCCATCTCAATGAGTCTGTTTCCCCGTAGATCGGCGGATAAGCGCGGCTACGTCATGGGATCAGTGACATTTGAGAATCTTACCTGGTACAACGCAGCGCCAGCTTGCCTTGCTCCCCTGCTCGGTTTGCCTTTGCTGGCGTTCGTGGCATGGCTGCGAGTGAACGGCGGCTGGCATTTCGAAGCGTTGGACATCCTGCTATGGGCGCTTCTTGCACCGCAGTTTCTGACGTGCTGGCCGTCTTCGACGGATCTGCGTCTTTCTCTCCTTTCCTGGCCTATCTATCTCGCGGCTGGCGCAATCGCCTGGTTCGCATGGATTCCGCATCCATGAGTCGCATATCCCACCGTCAAAACAACCTTGCATCAGGAGTTCAAGATGAACATTGAAGGCGGCAAAACGTGCGGAAACTGCACGTCCTCCGCAAGAGCGACCGTGAGGGGTATGGAGGGGATGCTGTGGTGCCAGACCGGCCAGGCTGCGCGTCGAGCCGGGATCATCACTGTCCAGGCCGTGTATCTGAATCCCAATCGCGCCGGCTGCGGCGACTTCAACCTTCGCGTCGGACCTATTCCCGACGCGGTCATCGAATCGCCGCAGGCGCCCGCCCCCGCCGTACCTGAAGGCAACGGCCAGCCAGACGAGTCGATTCTGCCTTGGGATCTGCCCGAGCCGACGCGCGATAAGCAGCCAGAGGCTGAGCCGCCACCGAACAAGGGAGAGGCTTTCTCTCCGGATTTCTTTCTCTAATCCAGCAGCAAAGCCCTCTCGTCTTGTTGCGAGAGGGCTTTTTTATTGCCACGTGAATCACATTACCGATTGCAAGGAGCACGGCGACTTAGCGCCGAAATTTTCAACTCACTCAGGAGTATCAAGATGAATGCAAATGAAAAGATTGTCCATGGCGCGATGCCGGATCAAACCATCTCCGTCGAAGTTCTGCGGGAGAAGTATGCGAAGGGCGATGAAGTCACGGTAGCAGACGTGCGTCGCCGCGTTGCTCGCGCTCTGGCGGCAGTGGAAAGCCCGGAGATCCGAGCGGAGAAGGAGATTGTGTTCTACGAAGCGCTGGAGCACGGATTCGTTCCGGCCGGACGCATCAACTCGGCTGCCGGCACGGACATCAAAGCGACGCTCATCAACTGCTTCGTCCAGCCGGTCGGTGACTCTGTCTCGGAGTACAAAAACGGTGTGCCGGGTATCTACCCCGCGCTTTTGCAGGCGGCGGAGACGATGCGTCGCGGCGGAGGAGTCGGCTATGATTTCAGTGAGATCCGTCCCGCGGGTGCATTGGTAGTCGGAACGTTTTCGCGCGCATCTGGCCCCGTTTCCTATATGAAAGTCTTCGACACATCTTGTGCGACCTTGGAGTCGGCGGGCGCCCGGCGCGGTGCACAGATGGGCGCGCTTCGCGTCGATCACCCCGACATCCTGACTTTCATTCACGCGAAAGACAAGGGTGACTTGACGAATTTCAACATCTCCATCGGCGTGACGGACGCATTCATGCGTGCGGTTGAGCGGGACGAGGAAGTTGAACTCTGGCATGCGGCGGAGCCGCACCCGGATGTTAAGCAGCCCGATACGTACCGTCGTGAGGACGGGACATGGGTATATCGAAAGCAGCGTGCCCGGGAAATCTGGGAGGCCGTAATGCTCTCGACCTACGATCATGCTGAGCCAGGCATCCTGTTCATTTCGCGGATTAACGAAGAAAACAACCTTCACGCCGTCGAAACGATTCGCACGACCAATCCGTGCGGTGAACAGCCCTTGCCGCCGTATGGGTGCTGCGATCTCGGTTCCGTCAACCTGACCATGTTCGTGCGTAACGCGTTCACAGACCAGGCTTACTTCGACTTCGAGGGGTTCAAAGATCTGGTTCGTGTCGGTGTGCGCATGCTTGATCTGGTTCTCGATGCTACGTTTTGGCCGCTCCCGGAACAGCGGGATGAGGCGATGGCGAAGCGTCGGATCGGTCTCGGGTTTCTCGGACTCGGAAGTGCATTAGTCATGCTGGGGATTCGTTACGACAGCGACAAAGGCTGCTCGATGGCCGCGCAGATCTCCGAAGTGATGCGAGACGAAGCCTATCTTGCCTCGATCGAACTTGCGAAGGAGAAAGGCGCATTCCCGGCTCTCGAGGTCGAGCAGTATCTGGAAAGCGGCTTTGCAAAGCGTCTTCCGGAGCACATCCGTGCGCAGATTCGCGAGCACGGTATTCGCAATTCGCATCTGTTGTCGATCGCGCCGACTGGCACCATCACGTTGGCGTTTGCTGACAATGCATCGAACGGGATTGAGCCCGCGTTTTCGTGGACTTACAACCGCAAGAAGCGTATGGCAGACGGGACGCATGAGATCTTCGAAGTTGCCGATCATGCTTATCGACTGTATCGCCACCGCGGTGGCAATACCGACAGCCTGCCAGGTTCGTTTGTGACGGCACTCGAGATGTCTGCGATGGACCATTTGCGCATGCTTCAGGCGGTCCAGCCCTACATCGATACGAGTATCAGCAAGACGGTCAACGTCCCCGCGGATTACCCGTACGAGGACTTTCAGAACCTGTACTTCGCAGCCTGGAAGGCGGGCCTGAAGGGCTTGGCTACCTACCGTCCGAACTCGGTTCTCGGTTCGGTATTGTCGGTCGATGCACCAGCGGCACCAGAGAAAGCAGCAGAGGTAACGCCGATTGTCGGAGAAGACCCACTGCGCAAGCAGTTCGACAGTCGTCCGGCTGGTGATCTGGAAGGTGTCACTTCAAAAGTCGAGTACATGACCTACGAAGGCAAATCGACGGTCTACCTGACTGTGAACTTCATGCGTGTGAACGGCGTGGTTGATGGCAATGAGGTCGAGATCGAACGTCCGGTCGAGTTCTTCATGCCTGCTGGCCAGCGCAATGACGGCCAACAGTGGATCACGTCTAACATGCGGTTGCTGTCGATGGTTGCCCGCTCGGGCGGATCAGTGGCCAAAGCGCTGGCAGACATGCGGGAAGTTGTCTGGGAACAAAGGCACGGTGCGTTACGGCTTCTTCACCAAGGAAGACGGCACGCAGGTTCCGATGTACCATGATTCCGAGGTCGCGGCGCTCGGCTATGCGCTCCAACGCATCCTGATTAAACGCGGGCTTCTGGACGCAGACGGCAATCAAGTACCCGTTGCGGCGCTTGCAAGTCGTCTGGCACGCAGGGATGCAGACAACGCGATCGGCCAGGTGGAAGAGAACCGCAGTCTGGAAAACGGTCCTGTTCCGCTATCGGGTCTTGGTAAGAAGTGTCCCGACTGCGGTGCCCACGAGCTTCACAAAGTGGACGGATGCCAGAAGTGCGGCCAGTGTGGCTACGTAGGTTCCTGCGGCTAAGCCACGGCGCCATCACAAAAAATCGGCCGACAAGACACCATAAGTTGATATATGAAAAACGATAGGTGAAATGTCGTTCGACATAAGCAAAACTAGCTTGACAGGCCCCGGATCGCGAGATTCGGGGCTTTTTTACGTCCGTTTGCGGTCGTGATAGCCTTCTAGAACCCAATCCGTCCCGAGAATCATGGTAGACAACCATCGCACGATCTACAACCCGTCAAATCAAAAGACATATTCGGCAGGCTTTCAAACGGAAACCAATACCCGGGCAAGCTGGCAAAGCGTCCTGAAGACGGCGCATGTAGCCGGTCAGCGCCTTCAGTGTCTTTGCCGTGGCGCGAGGGGCGATGGTGAGCGTGAACTGGAAGTGCGCAACCTGGAGAGCATCTTCTTTCTGGCCAAGAAGAAACTGACTGGGCAGGAACACGATGATGAATGCCGTTTCTACGCGCCAGACCGATCGAAATCGGGCTTGGGGGCTTATGCGGTGGGCGTGGTCGACGACGACTCAGGTGAATTCACGATTCGCGTTGGTATGGGCCTCAAGATGGCTGACGAAACGCCCGCCTCCAGCTTTCATCGACAGACGGAAACGGGTGTTCCCGGTTCCAAGGTGCCTCGAGTGACCCTCGTCGGCTTGCTTCATCTTTTATGGGAGAAATCCCGCCTGAACCACTGTGCGCCGGCGACAGTCGACCTACGTGGAAACGTCGGATTCAGGCTATTGAAAAGCGCCGAGCGCGTGTTTGTTGGCAAGGTGCGTCTATCTGAATGCCTGATGGTCTTCTCAAACACTAAAGCCAGCAAAGCCGTCTTGGAGACATCGGTAAAGCGCCAAAGACGCGCCTTCCTTGTTGCACCGCTCTCTGGTTGGAACTCAAGCCGGCCGGAGGCGGAACAGTTCGGGCTTGCTGACTTTTTACCGCAAATCGAGTTTACATTGCTGGGCGATGTCTGGCGCCAGGCGCTCAATCGCTTCCCGTTGGCGGTTTCGGCATGGCGAAACGGTCACAAAGTCTTGGCGATCGCGCAGTTCGAACCCAACCGTCAGACAGCGTCAAGCTATAGGGGTGAAATAGTTGGAATCGCTCTAATGCAGATAACAGATCACTGGATCAGTGTTGAGTCGAGCTACGAGCGCGAGGTTGCGAATGCCTTGGTTACCGCTTCGCGATCGTTTCAGAAACCACTCAAGTTTGATGCCGATCTCGAGGAGGTTTTCCCTGACTTCGTGCTGCGGGACGCCGGTGGTGAGCGCGGGACCCCCATGGAGGTCTTTGGACGAAGCGACCTCGACTACGCGGCGCGGAAGACGGTTAAGGAGGAGTACTACAACAGGGTCTACGGAGTATCCCAATGGTGGAAATGGGAGCCACTGACAGGCACGGAGATGCCACCCTTCCCCGCTCCAGACTTTGAGACCGGTGATTGACTGAGTGACTAAAGATGCAGCGGTGCAGTATCCGGACTGCCTGGCCGCCGCCCACTGCTCAACTCGTCTGAAGCAAAGTTTTCTGGTAGTCGACACGCTTGTCTCTGCCATGATTGGCGATCCAGTTGTTCGCGAAGTTGATCGCGCGGCGCTGTTCGTCCTCGGTGAGATTGAAGGAGGAGATTGACGCGAGGTTATTGCCAACCTGTTTGCGGCTCATCCCCGTATAGACCAGCCACCACGCCGCGCCCATCATCGGGTTTTTCCCTGTGCCGAGACCGTCGCGATACATAAGCGACACGATGGCGGGTGCATTGGGCTCCGATGCGCTCGCCGCCTTCTGTATCCATGTCCACGCAGCCTGATACTGCTTTCGTTGATAGAGGATGCGCCCCAAGATATAGAACGCTTTCACATTACCCCGGTTGGCGCCCTCGTTCGCCCATTTGTAAGCCTCTGCCTCGTTCTTCGTGCGCAAATAATAGAGGGCCAACTGGACACAGGCTTGTTCTACCCCGGCGTGGATTGCGGAGTCTTTGAAGAGCGCCATAGCGGTCCGCTCATCCTTCTTGACGCCGCGCCCGTAGAAGTTCAGGACCGCGAGGTTGTATTTGGCAAGAGGAAGCTGATCGGCAGCGTGTTTAAAGTAGGCAGCGGCGGCCTTGCTGTCCTGCTTGACGCCCTCGCCATTATCCAGCATGTAGCCGGCGAGATTCTGAGCTCGAGCGTTCCCGTTCTTCGCAAGCGTGAAGATGTCGGCGACCGCATCGGCTCGACCGGACTTCCAGTCCGCGTATAGCTTCATCACCTCACCAGTTTCTTTGGCCGTAGTGAGGAGATTGCCCATCTTCTCCGTGATATCGAGCGTGCCCGTTTCGGCCGGCAACGAATCGGGTCGGGCGCCGCCAACCACCTGGCGTACGGCCTCGGTTGACGGTGTGTCCGGGGCGGAGACGACTTGATCCGCATATACCGGGCAGGATGACAGGACCAGCGCCGCCGCGGCGATCACGTTTCCGCCGTGAAACTTCCAGTGTGTCATGTGATACCCTTGGATTATAGATACGTGTATTGTATTATTCGAGCGATGAAAAAGCTACTGACCACGTTACTGTTCGCCGTACTCGCGGTCGCGAGCACGCACGCATTGGCTTTCTGTTTCAAGGAAGCCGCGGACCGCTACCAGGTCGATGAACGCCTCCTGCGGGCGATTGCCAGAACAGAAAACGCGGCGTATGACCCTCGGTTAGTGATCCGGGATAAGGATGGTTGGGAGTACATCGGCCTGATGATGATCAGCACGATCTGGCTGCCGGAGCTGAAGAAATATGGGATCGATCGCGAGAGGCTGATGGACCCGTGCATCAACGTCAATGTGGGGGCATGGGTGCTTCGCGACGCTCAAGTTCGGTATGGCGCTACATGGAAGTCGGTGGGCGCCTTCAACACCGGAAAGTATTCGGACGACACAGCCGCGCAACGACGGTACATCACCAAGGTTTGGCGGAATTTCAATAAGGAGAGTAGATGAAGCAGATATTTGGTGGTGCCTTTGTTGTGGTCTTCGTTGGCTGGCTGCTCTATGCAGCTTTCGCCGAGCAGCCGTGCGAACGCATCTATCGTGGCGCCGCACCTGTGCGAATCGCTTTCGACGCTGTTCGATGGGGAGGTCACAACTTCCTCACGCAGGACAGCAGGCTCCGGTTGATTTCATGGAGCATCTCTGCCGACGGCGTTACGCAAAAATTCCTTGGTCGTCTTTTTTACGGCCCTTCCCTCGATTGCCGTCAGTGACAACATGAAAGAACCAGACCTCTTTTTCCCGACCGGTTCGCACGATCGCGTTGCTGCGGACTATTTGAACAATATGTTTTTGCGAGCAGCGCAACGGCGGGCCGCAGACGTTCATATGTTGTTTGAGTCCGATACCACACTGATCCAGTACGGTATCTCGGGCGGACTGGTCGAAGTTGACCGTGTCTCGAATTCACTCGCGAAACAACTCGATGACAAGTTGCGCGCTCGCGCGAACATTGCAGCATCGGATCGTCATACCGCTTTGGACGGCAGGCTGCGCCTCAAATTCGAGGACCGCATCGTCGACGGTCGCGTCTCGATCGTGCCCACGATCTCCGGCCAGAAAATCGTCGTTCGCCTGACAGACGATTCGGAATCGGTCTCGACGCTGGCCGAGATCGAGATGACCCCGATGGTGCGTCAATGTCTCTTGGACATCCTGATGGAGCCAAACGGGATTTTCCTCGTTTGCGGTCCCACAGGCTCCGGAAAGAGCACAACGCTATATGCGGCCATCATGGAGTTGCACGATGGAACCCGCAATATATACACCCTTGAGAATCCGGTCGAAAAGATCATTCCGGGCATCACGCAAGTGCCTATCAATCAGCACATGACGTTTGCTGGCGGCCTGCGAGCTGGGCTACGGCAGGCACCGAATGTCATGCTGGTCGGTGAAATTCGAGACCTTGAAACGGCCATGATCGCGATACAGGCTGCTAACACCGGGCATCTTGTGCTGGCAACTGTGCATGCGAACAATTCCGGAATGGCGGTCACTCGACTGTTAGACATGGGTCTTGATCCAAAGACGATTGCGGACGCCCTTCGCGGCGTGTTGTCGCAGCGGCTCGTCGACAAGCTGACGCCGAATCCGGAACGGATGATGCGCGAAGCAACTGAAGCCGAAATGCACTGGATGGAGAATGCCGGAATCCATCATGCTGGCCTGCGCTTCCCCGCGAACGTGACCGAAGAAGACTACGCCGGACGTATGCCCGTCATGGAGATCTTCCGCGCCGATGGCCGCGTGCGCGAGGCAATCCTCTCTCGCGGTGGCGAGATCGATGTGTTCAATGCGGCGATGCGACAAGTGCAGTTCGAGACAATGGCGCAGGCCTCGACGCGATTGGCGGCGGCCGGCTTCACGACTCTGGAACGCGCGATGAAACTGGACCGCGATGAACCACCCGTTCCGGAGATCAAACGCCTGGGGCAGGTTCTGGTCGATCTTGGATGCGCCACACCCGAGCAGACGTTCGCTGCCGCGGAGCAGCAGGTTGAACTGCGAAAGCGCGGCAAGGTGCGACGTATCGGCGAGATTCTGATTGAGACCGGTGTGTGTACCGCACAGCAGGTTATCGAGGCGATCGGTTTCACCGAAGGCGCCCCGGAAATGATCCGCTACTTTGTTTTGAACGGGCGGGTTTCCCAGAGTCTCAGCATTGAGGTCGAAGCGCGATGGCGGCATGAAAGGGCTGGCCAGTCACTGTTTCATCTTTACTTCGAACTCAACCACCTCACACAGGATGATTTCAATGATCCGTCGCTCATTCAATTTTTTGGCCGCCGCGTTGCTCGCACTGCCCGCCCTTACAATGGCTCAGGAAGCAATGCAGCAGGTGTCAACGCAGCCGCAGCTACCGTATAGGGAGGTCGCGCCGAAGGCGGAGGACAGCAAGAAAGCGCTGATCTTCATTTCATTCACGTGCCCGGTATGCGCGGGATATCACGAACAACTGGCAAAGTGGGCGAAATCCTTGCCGCCGGGATGGAAGGCAGAGTTTGTTCCCGTCGTGGAGCCGCAGCGGGACACGGTGATTGCTGCGCGAGCCTTCTATGCAGCCAAGCTCGTGAATGCGAGTTACGTTCCGACGTGGATGACGTACGCGTTCTCGGCAATTCAGGACCGTGGGATGCCTGTCGACGACGGCAAGACGTGGGACTACATTGCTCGCAGTTCGCACCTCGATGGCTTCGACGAAGCGTGGAAGAAGGTGGATGAGAAGTCGCTCAGAGATGCATTCGACAAGCTGGTCAGCTATCGGATCGACGCGACGCCGTCGATCGCGATTGGCGGGCGTTACGTGATTACCCCGGACAACACTAACGGGGATCAGGAACTGTTCTTCAAGCTGGCAAATGGGATGGTGTCGAAGTCGATGAACTGATCGCCCGCGTCTCTCGACGTAAGAAAGCCCAGCAAGCGAAAGCTGCTGGGCTTTTTGTTGGTCGCTCAGCGGGGGAAGTATCTATGTGGACCTTCCCCTGCCGATCGGCGCGAGCACTGCCCAAAAAAAAGCCCCTCTTTGGAGAGGGGCAGGACTTCAGTTTGAGCGATGCAGATCCGCTATCGGCCGCGCACACCCTTTCGAAGGTCGCGCACTTCCTTCTCGTGCTCGAGCTCCTGTTGATGCACGTTCGCCTCGTACTTGGACATCGACAGCCATGCCGCTCCGCCGGCGGATTTCCCGGCAGACGCAACCTGTGAAGATGCGTTCTTGGCAACGAAGCCGATGGTGGCATCTTTGGGCAGCCCACCTTCGCCGAGGCTAGCACCGAATTTTTTCGTGTAATCGGTGGCCGTTTCCGCCAGGTGTTTCTCGGCGCCGATGACGTTCTTGCCAGCCTTCGCGTATGCGTCAAGGAATTCGTCAGTGCTCTTGAAGCCCATATCAGCAACTCGCCGAGCGTCAAGCGTCCGTCCCCCGCCCAGCAATGCGCCATTCTTGGACGTGAAGGCTGCCTCCATCGCTGTCTTCTCCTTCAGTGCGGCCGACACCCCCGCTTTGGCCGCTTCGACACCCTTCCAGCCTTCTTGCGCGACGCGAGACAACTTCAGCACCTTCATGCCGCCGCTTGCGAGACGTACCGCCGGAATCATCGTCATACCGATCTCGATTCCAGCCGCAAGTACTGGATGCGCCTGCTCAAAGTCCCCATATGCCATTCCGGCACCGGCAAGCGCATTCTGTACGGTTCCAACTTCGCGATGGAACACGTCCTGCACTTGCTCAGCCGAGAGCACCGGAACCGATGCCCCAAGATCAGCACGCTGATCCGCAATCGCCTGGTCCACGCCACCGGTCTTTGCACCGAGCTCGGCCCGATGTGCGTCGAAATCGGGGATTGAGTTTGCCGCAAGCGCGTTCACCCGTGACTGAAGGTCGTTCATGTTGGCAGGGCTGCCGCCCGCAGTCGGTGCACTCGGTGCAGCGGCGCGGGTCGGTGCCACCCGATGATTCGCTGGTTGCCGGGCTGCCGGGCCGCTACCGCCGCCTGTTGCGGTTGGACCACTCCCCGGCGCCGACGCTCCGCCCGAGGGCGATGGGGCGCTGTGAGCTAGCACGTGAGGGTCGCGCAGACTGAGCGCTCGGCGTGACGGGTCCGCGGGGACTGCGTTCGCGGCTGCGCCGACATTTTGGTTAGCGTTAGCGTCGAAGTCTTTCGGAGCGCTGACGCCACTCAACATCGACAGCACCGTCGCCGCACCAACCATGCCGCCCTTATGGCCCGCGAGCGCCATGAAGCGCGCAAGCTCCTCGCCTCCGCGAATGTCACCTGCACGCGCCACCTGCCCCCTCGCGGCCTCATAGCGTGCGTGATAACCGCTGTCGTTCAGGTGTTCAGCGTGATCCTTGTCCAGTTCTGCTTTCGCGGCCGGGTTCGCGAGAATTTTCGCGCCCAGCTCCGATCCTTGAACGGAAAAATCCGCTCCGACGGAGTTTTTCAGGCTGGTGGCTCGCTGGAAGCTCTGCTCGGCTTGCTGGACGCGCCCAATGGACTCGCGAGCAGACGCAGCCAGACCTTGGGCAGTCTTGTTGTCGTCGCCGACATAGTGATCAACCGCGTGCTGCGCCTTGTTGGTAATGCTGGTCGCCCAGCTTTCGTCTGTCCCGATCTTCGAGGACATCGAGCTCTGAACCTCCTCAGCGCTCACTTTGCCCTTGCTGGCGTTGGCGATAGCTTGTGCAGTTACTTTTACGCCGCCAAATGGGCTACTAAAGCCGCCGGAAGCCTCCACCCCTGCTTGCACGGACGACTTCTGCTCCTGGCTGAAGCCAAGCCGGTCCATCATTGCGTTTGCCTGCTCGTGGACCTGACTTGCCCGGCTCGAATAGTCCTTGGCGATGCCGCTGATGTCGGAATCCGACACCTTGGAGCCAGTGGAGTGGGTTTTCATCTGATTCAGCAGTCGCTCGAAGCTTTGTGCGGCTTCTGCACGACTCGACGCAACCTGCGCTGATGCGCTAGACACGCTGTTGTCCGTCGCTTCACCCATCCGGAAGCTCGGAAGCGATGCGTCGGTGCGCAGCGAGCCCGACAGTCGATCCCCCGTTTGAGAAGGGCCGTACTTGGCCGCCGCGCCTACGTCGACGAGCCCGCCATTCTTCAGCAGATCAGGGCTCGATTGCCTCTCGTCGACGTGGTCACGCCCAGACCAGCGACCGGCGAGTGACGTGACTGCCATCGCTGAACCGGTGAGCATCGCCAATGACACAAGCGGCGTGGCAGCAAGCATATCTGACGCCACCGATAGGCGGGAGGCCAGCAGATCGTAGTAGATCGGTGAGAAGTTGCCGAGTGTCAGACCGTTCGACTTGATCTCGGCGAATTTGCTGAGAACGTCATTCTGTATGTACATCTGGATGACAGCGGCGAACGGGAGCCAGCTCGAGGTCCAGATACCGAACAGGAGATACTTCACATACATCCCGAGCGCACCACCGCCCTTCATTACGCCGTAAATGACAACCAAGGGCGCAAACCCGAAGAACATGAGCTGCATGAAGATCATTGCAGGCATCATCATCTTCGAGAAGAACGAGCCGGCCGCAGCAGCGTCGGTACGACTCTGCTCGAAAGCCTGCGTCATCTGCACGTTGCACATGTCATAGCTCGCCTGGGACCCGTTCGCTCCCATGCAGTTGAACGTATTGGTAATCGTGTTGTACGTCAGTGCGTTGGACATAAAGGTCGTGGCGGACTGGGCTGCCTGCCACGTTGCGGGAATGAGGCCCGCCCACGCGTTCGCCGCATCGTCCTGTGTATAGGACGCACCGTGCGGATTCTTGTCCTTCATGTTCTGGTTCATCAGGTTCATGAGGTTCTTGTTAGAGCCTGAGAAGAACTTGCCGAACACGTCTGTATCGATCAATGCCTTTGCCTGACTGCAAGACACCGATTGCGCCTGTGGTGTCGGCGAAGGATTGCCAGCGGCATCGGCGGACGGCCAATACGTGGTCAGTCCGTTGGGGCGCCCGTTCTGAAGGATGTAGTCGACCGAGTTGGCCGATTGCTTCAGTGCATCCATGGAGAAAGTGTCGGAATTCGGGATGCAGTCCAGGATGAACGATCGCAGGCTCGCGTCGAGATTCGCATCGGCGTTGTCGAAGCCTCCTCGCAGTGAGAAGAGAATCTTGAGGGGCATCATGAAGCCCTGCTCACCGACGGCCATGTAGCTTCCGCTCGTAGCTTGGAACGCGGTGTTAGCCAACTGGAAGATCCGGTTACTCGCCGTGGTGAATGCACTCGCTGGCACCGAAATGATCAACGGCACGTTGTCCACCTTGGCAACGTTGCCGGTGTAGATGTCGTTGATCATGACGGAAGTCGGGATGGTCGAAGTCCAAACGACAGCGAACAGCCCGAACATCCCGCTAATCGGCCCCATAACGCCGGGCACAGATCCATCACTCTGTTTCCCGATCATGTACAGGATGCCGGAGATCAGCATCACGAGACCGCCGACCATGAACGCACTATTCAGAAAGCCCTTCTGAGCGAAAATCATGGCGACGGCATTCAGCGTCGCGTAGAAGGAGCTAACGTCCCCCAAGACGTAGATATTGAAGCTCGGCATGTGCGCCCCTCGTTATTTGATCGGCGGCTTCACGAAGACAGCCGGGTTGTTTTCACTGATTGCCTTCGAGTAGGCGATCGCAGCATTCAACTTTTCGAAGTCGGCAGAGGAGCTGGTGCGGAGCTGAATAACCTCGTTCAAGAGGTCACGCTCGGCAGAAGAAATCTTCTCGTCCTTCGTGTATGTCGTACCACTGAACGCGGCTTGCGCAGCGACAAGTGCTGACTCGGCATATTTGAGTGTGAGCTCGTCGGTCACGATCGGCGCCGTGAGCACGGCCATCTGCGCGGCGGCCCCGGGCATCGACTGCACTTTCTTCATCAGACCCAGCACAGGGGCGCTGATGTTGCCGATGAACGTCTTCTGCGCGGACGTAAAGTCACAAGCGTTGCCTGAGCACGAGACCAGCTTGCCGACGATCGAATCAGTCGAGATGGATCGGCCGGCTGCATCGCCAAACAGCATCAGATTGACGTAGCCACTCACACCGCCGAATGACAGATTCTGTTTCGAGATCTTCATGCACTTGTTGAGGTCGTATCCATCAGCGCATCGCAGCGCATACATGGGCTTGTTGCCGCTCATGTTTCCGTCTTTGAGGTCCAACAGGCGGATGGTCGGCGCCCAATAGCGGCCATTGTCGACGGCGACGCTGCCATCTGAAGCGGTAGTGTCAGAACTGTTCTCCGGGCCGTTCACGACAGTGCCGATCAGGCTCATGACAATCTCGTTGGCGCCGTTGGCATCGGTCTCGCCGGTCTGGGGATTACCGAGCATTTGTCCCGCTTGCGTGGTGTTCAGGGCCATCCACGTCAGGTTGCCGAGCTCGGGCTCTTTGCCGGACTTCTGGACGTTTCGCGTGACTGTGTTCGCGTTGGACAGGAACGAATCGATACCAGAGAACATGTCGGTGAGCATGCCGGACTTCGATCCCGTCTCGGACGACACGTTCTCGTCGACAAATGACCGAATCGCGCCACTGACGCCGGTTTTGTCCATGATCGTAGTCGCGAGCGCGCACGTGTTTTTCATCATGGAGTTCAACGCGGCGATCTTGTTCTGGAAGTCCTGCATCAACTTGCCGAGTGCCGGGTTGATCGCGTCGATCGCTGCCTTGAACGCGACGCCAACCGCATTGGCGGCGATCTGGCGGAACAGCGCGACGAGCTGGTCAGCGTTGATGAACGAGAAAGCACCCCCGAAGAGGTCGATCCCGCCGCAACCGGCCGACAGTCGTGGCGGATCAAAAGAGATCAGGTTGATGTTCCGGATAGGCATGCGTACCGACGCACCACCCCCGACCAGTCCCCCACGCGACTGGTTAGTAAAGCTGTCCGGCGTGGTCGAGTTCGACATAAACATGCCGTCGAGGGCGTCTTGAAGCCCAGCGTTTGCCGTCGAGGACATCCCCACGCTGCAAACGAGCGACATCAGGAGGATGACTCGCTTGAATCTCATTTTCATGTGCTTGCGCTCCGCGTTAGTAACGCCCTTCGAGGCGGTCTTTCAGATACTTCACCCATTCCTTCGGATCTTTGGTTGCACCCTTCTGCATGTCGTCGTTTGAAAGCACGCCGCGATCGTAGGTACGAATCTTCTTTGCGATATCCGGTGGCAACAGGTTGTTGGAGTCGGCAGCGAGAACGATCCGCTGTTCGAGCTGATCCTGCGCCATCATTCCCTGCGAAACAATGAAGTAGTTGTTCGGGGGAACCACGAGAACCGTCGTTGGTGTGAGACGCAAGTTCAAAAGCTTTGCTTGGCCCTTGTCCTTCACGAACTCGGTTACGTTGGGCAGTCCTTTGCCGTCCATCGAGATGAACTTCGTTACGAAGCCATACTTCTTGGTGATCTCTTGGACGCTGTTTGCCTGCGGTCGGCAATACTCACATTTCGAATCGAAAAAGACCCACAACCCGCCGACCTTCGCGATGTGCTTGAGTGCCTCAGCGTTGCCCGCATTGAACTGACGCAGGAAGAACGATTTCGTATAGGCCGCGATAGGCACGCGGTTGTTTTCGTCAAGAAACGGGTCGGCGGCCACGACACGCTGCGTCATCTCCGCGTAGCGCTGCGACTTGTCCATGGCGACACGCTGGGCGTAGAGATAGGTTTCTACGTTTTCCTTGGTCGGATTGTTGATTGCAGCATCGAGAAACCTCGGCATGTTTTTGCGCAGCCATTCGACTGAAAAAGGCTGATCCGGCTTCTCGGCGGGTTGCTGCTTGGCATCAACCTCCGGAGAAGGAGGGGGCGGCGGAGGCGGTGGGACCTCCTTTTTCACCTCGTCTTTGGGGTCTTTGTACCAAAACCACCCTTCTGACTTGCGCTCGAGGAATCGGCCTGACTGGTCTGTGGGCTCCTGGGCGAACAGCGGCAGTGCCAGCGATCCGAGCAGCAGAAGCGATACAAATTTATTTAATTTCATGCCTTTACTCGTAGCAATACGAACGAGCCGACGAAATCGATCGGCTAGATGATGGGCGTTACGCTTCCAACCAACTCCCGCTGGTCCAAAAATCCCCAATAGCGGCCGTCGTAACTGCGGGGCATCGTACCCACGAGGAACACCTTCCCGGGCGGCACGACCTCCTGGCGATCGAACGCGCCTGGACCGCGCCCAAGCTTGCTATTCAAGATCAACGCGCCGATCAGCTTGCCATTCACGTAGGCGCGATCGTTGCGCACAGTGATGACATCGCCCGGCAAGCCCGCAATCTGCTTTGCGATCATCTTCCCGTCGAAGCGCGGGAGCATCAGGCCCTTGGGTGCAAAGAAGGCAACCACGTCGCCTCGCTTCAGCTCCTTCGGCGCACCGAGTTTGACCCAGTAGAGGCGCTCCGGCAGGCAGCGGATGGACGTGAGGTCAATCCCGACCCGGTAGTGTTCGCGAAACGCGGAGACACCCGCTACCGCGACGAGGGTGGCTAGAGCAACTCCGACCAGGGAATTGCGGAGGAAGCGCATCCGGCTGCGGTCGCGCACTAGCGAAGAGCACCGCGCAGGAAAAGCCTTGACATCAAAGAGGCTGAACATGGGCTTTTACTCCATCTTCAGGCCGAGCTTTTGCGCGACTTGAGCAGTGATGTCCGACTGTCCGGGGCTGTTCAGGACAACGGAGGCGTTAAAAACCGGAATGCCGGCCTGGGTGTATTCATCGAGGGTTTGATTCAGACGCTGGACGAATTGCTGCCCCTCCTTCGCGGCTTGCTCCGCAGTCATGCCCGGTTGGGAAAGAGAGATTTTCGCCTGCATTGCCACCAATTTTGGTGCATCAAGCGTGACGAACTGGGGCGCCTGCTGTTTGTTCGCTGTCGAGAATTGCCACGAGAGCACACCCGAGAATGCGGCGAGTAAGGCGGACACAACGACGACCGTAATCAGCGAAACACCGCCGGCCGGAGCGCGGGATGCAGTGGCGCTGGCGTCTGCTGTCGACGCATCAATTGCGCGCGTGGGTTGTGTGCCAGATACGGTCGGCTCTTTGCGTTCCTCGGTCGGGAGTTGGTTCTGGTCGGACATTGCGGCCTCTTTGATCGTTGATTACACGAAGAATTTGGTGGTTCGGAAAGCGCTGCTGATTGCATCGAATCATAACACGTGTAGATACGCCAACAGTATTGGAAACGTGTTTTTGCCGCTTTTGCATAGGAATATCAACAACAAAAAAGCCCGCCATGGGGCGGGCTGGACGCACGAGTATGGCGGAACGTCTATGCAGCTTCCAACTCGGCCTTCTCTGAATTCTCACGGTCGATGAACTGGTGGACAGCGTCTACGACGCTATCACCTCGGTCGATCGCGTCGAAGATGGCATTGCGCTCGTCGTTTTTCGTTGAGAACAGCACCTGCGTGAAGCGGTCAACAGTGAGCCTGAAGATTCCCCACTCACTCTCGCTGCGTTTGACCATCACTTCGGAATACTTACCCGGCACGGTGTGCACAGTCTTCAACATTGCCGCTCCGTACGGCTCGATCTTGAACTGCCCACCAGCGATCGCGCCGTCAATGGATTCGCTATTTTGCTTCAGGATGAACTGCCACGCCGAGTTGGCTGCAATGGCGCGAGCATTCGGCGAGTTGTAGAGATCCTCAATCGATTGAGTAACGATAAGAACGGCACCCTCTTCTTTCCGAGCTTTACGGTAGAGGGCTTCCATGGCTTTTCCCATCAACGGATCGTCCAGAAGCTCCCACGCCTCATCGATAATGAGGATCTTCTTTCGGCCGCGCGTCAGGAACATGTCGTAGTTGATCCGCGACATCAACTGGAGCAGCACGACCTGTTGCAATGCCTTGCGGCCCTTGAGATCGCTGAGCTCGAGGACCACGAACGCGTTGTCCATGTCCAGGTTGTTGTCGCCCTCGAACCATCGCGTGTAGGCGCCGCCAGCGAACGGGAACAGTTGCTTCCCGAGGCGCTGAGTGTCCTCGTCGGGCTGGGCGAGGCAAAATTCGGCGACAGCTTTAACCGTCGCGTTCTTGCCGTACTTGGTATAGACGCTAGTGATCGCCTCCTCAAGGCGTGACATCGGATACGCGTCGAGCGTCTCGTCTGGGGCCGCCATCTTCGCGAGCATCGCCTTGAGGATGTCCATCTCTTCCTCGAGGTTTTCGATGAACGTGAACGGGTTCAGGCAGAGATCGGAATCCTGCTTGAACTCAACGAACGTGCCCTTTACTGCCTTGCACAGCTTGAAGTACGAGCGCCCTGCATCGATTGCCCATACCTTGGCGCCTTCCGCGAGATAGTCGCTGACGATTTTTTGCGTCAGAAAACTCTTGCCGGCGCCTGCTTCGGCGAATACCACCCCGTTGTAGTTTGTGCTCGATTCATACAGGTCGATGAGCGCGGGCTGGCCACGACGCGTGACCAGCAAGAGTGCGCCGCTTCGCCCGCTACCGGTCCATTCCCCGATCACGGGCATGAACTGGACGGCGTGTGAAATGCCCATCGTGTGAAAGCGGAACAGGTTCTTGATCCCTTCGCGGGACGTGTTCAGCGGCAGCAGGTTATTCCAGAGCGGTTCAAGGATGCGCCGATCCTCGCGGATTTCGAACGCAAGCGAAGTGTAGTAGGCCTGGAGACCGGCAACTAGCTTGTTGAGCTTCTCTCGACTGCGCGAGAAAAGGAACAACGTAAAGTTGGCCTCGCAAACGATCGAGCCTTTTCCTTCGATATCGTGGATCAGCACATCCATGCCGTGCTTCTTGTACCCCAAAGCGGGAATCATATGGGCAGTCGGTCCGAAGACCTGATGATTCAGCATGGAAGAGCGTCCCTTGACCCAGTCGACCTTCTTCACCTGGTCCGGATAGTGGAGCGTGAGGACCATGTAATACGGATCGGTGATCTGATTCGACAGCCCCAGCGGATCGCCGATCATATGGTTCATGATCGCCAGACTGGCCCTCTTTGGGAAGTATTTGACGCTCATCACTTTCGCGTAATGAGAGCCGTCGTTGAATTTGATGGTTGTCGGGTCGTCGAAGTTGACCGCGTCGCCAGGGAAGTACACCTGTTCCTTGATCGGTCGGGTTTCGTCGTAGTGGTGGCTCGGGTGATCCCACAACTTCGTAAGGAGGCGCAAGAGGACGAGATATCCCTCCGCGTCGAGTTGCACGGTCTGGAGTTCCGCGGCCTTGAACGCTTCCTGAACACGATCCGCGGTCTCGCGTGCCGCGGCGATATCGCCGTCGGTAGGCAATGCACGTGCGCACGGCGTCTTAATGGTGACGATGAGACGCTGTCGGTTCAGCAGGACGCCGCTACGAGACACGAGGGCCTGATCCTTGCCTTTGCGAACCAGCGCCGCGTGCTGCAACGCGAGCGCACGGAGCACTTCGTTGTCATGGTATTTGCCTTCGAGGTAGGCGTCGAGATAGTCGTCGGCGTCCGGTGAAGCGAGCAACCCGATCTGCACGAAAGTGCCGGCCGGGAACGGCATGCTCAGTGCCGAGCGAAACTTGTCTACAGTCGAGTCGTCAGCACCTTTAAGGGGATCGGCGACGAAACAGGCCCCCAGATAGTGTTCGCTTCCGTCAGAGGCGAGAAACACCTTGCTTTCCGGGTCGCACGCCTGAACCGTGACCTTCTGGTAAGGGAGGTCCTCCCGGCTTCCCTCGATGACCGGCGAGGCGTTTGAACCCTTCGATTTAAAAAAGCCGAGCATATGAAGCCTCTCTTACTTCGAAATGTTGGATATTGGGATGGTGGCGAGAAGTCCGCGGCATAGCCGCGAACCCGTGTTCGACATGGTTCGCCCCGCGGTGCCCCGGGGTCAGCCCAGGGCACCGGGCGGGCGCCATTACAGCGTTGCGGTGAAAAGACCTTGCAGAACGTTCGGGCCGAGCGATGCGCTCAGTGCGACGGCCACGCCCGTCACGACGCTCATGACGGACTGCTTGACGACGCCCATGGCCAGGCCGACCGCCAGCGAACCGAGTGCGAAGGTCGTGCCCAGCGAGCCGGTCATCCAGCCGGTCAGGCGGTCGACGATTTCGCTGAACGTGCCATCGCTGGCGGCGGACGCGTCGAGTGCGAGAGCGACGGCGAACAGTGCGAGGGTCAGCAGAGCTTGCTTGTTACGCTTCATGAAGAACTTCTCCTAACGTAGTGGTGAATCAATCTAGATTGATGTCCGAAGGGGATGGCATTCCCGGCACTGAAAGGTCTGCGCTCTTTGGCGCGGTCAGGCCGGTGTCAACCTGTTGCGCATCCCCATCGGGCAATTCGTGCGCAGCAGGTTTCCCGCGCTGTCGCGCCGATTCTTGCTGCTGAACCGGTGCGACCGCGACGAGTTCGCGGTGAGGTACAACCATCCCTTTGCCGGCAAATTCAGTCTTGCCGTATGACCAGCGACGGGGTTGTACCTCGGTAAAGAGGTAAGACGGGTAGTGGAGGTCGTCCTTGCTGTCGATCCACGGCGCAATCCAGATACGCATAACCTGCGCTGGTGTACGCACTGGCCGGGCGGACGCAGACGCGGAGACAGGGGTCAGCCCTGGCAAGCTGCTGGAAGCAGAAGCAGCGAGCTCAGGGCGAACAACGTTTCCCTGGTCGTCTCCGAACTTCACACCCACTTGCTTCACGTTCGGGCCGTACGGCGTATCGCTGTCCGTCGGGGCCGGCATGTGGTTGGTCGATTTGTAGACTGCCATCGGTGTCTTGCAGATGATTCCCTGTGGCATGCCGGGGCACGAAAACGAATCGTTGTCGGCCGTGTTGAACACGGAGGAACACCCGGTTGCCAAAAGCGGCAACAGCGAGGCCACCAGAAGTCGCTTGTACATGACTAGCTTCCTTGCTTATTTGAGTTCCACGCCCTTGATAAGGACGATGGTGAGTTTCCGGCCCGCATCGATTTCCACGACAGGCGTCATTTCCTTGGCCATATCGAGATAGAAAGCGGCAACTGACTTGGCGGCCGTCGAAAAGCCCTTTGCAACGCCGGTTTCGGCGATGGTGCCGGCGGTTGCGCGTTCGGTGCTGATGTAACCACTGCCGGAGCCGAGATCGAGACGCGGGATTTGCTGAGGCGTGAGCGCGTCGCTGAAGCCGCTTAGCACGCCGGCAGCAAGCGACTTGGCGATCAATTGCCCTTGCTTGGACACGAGACGACCGCGAGCTCCAACGCGACCGTCTTCACCCACGACGTATCCATCGAGTTTGGTCTCCAACACCTTCCCGCCGTCACCAACACACGACAATGTCTCCGTGCGCAGTTGTGCGCGTTCGCTGGACAGGCTGCCGTAGCCAGAGACCAGAACGAAACATTCCTTTACGTCGTGGTTGTAGTTGTTGGGAAGAATCGCGTCCGTCTTGATCCGCATGACGGCCGGAACGGGGTTTTTCTGTGCGACCGAGCTCGTTGGCGCGTCCATACCGTTCAGGAGGATGCCTTCAAACATCGAGCCGGCCGTGAGGTACGCCGCAGGCGTCGTGTCCTGCTTTGCCGACACCTTCGTAATTGCCTTCGTGTTCGTCGTCACACGGAGATGCGGCTTTTCGGGCTGGGCCGCCGCCACGGGAGCGTCGTCGTCGGTCTTTCCGCCGGCCGATGGCAGCGGCAGCGGATCGTTAAGACCCGGTGTTTTCCCATTGCCCTTCGACTTCTCGAGATCGTCCAGACGGGACTTCATGGCCATGAGCTCTTTCATCATGTCCGAATTGACCCCCACGTCCGGATGAGCGCTGTTCGATTGCATCTCGTCGATCTTCTTGAGAAGGGCCGCTTTCTCGTCGTTGCTCTTGTCGAGTTCGGTCTTGATCTTGGCGACCTCGTCGTTGGTCGCCTTGTTTGCCGCCGCAAGTTGCTCGCTTGTCTGATCCTTCGGTTTCGGAAGGAGAAGATTGCTTACGGTCGGCGCAACCTTCTGCTTTCGCGGCGCGTTACCCGGATGAACGAAGATCGACCCTACTGCAACGAGGCCGGTAAAAAGCGCACCGATGGCGATCGCGGTACGCGTCTTCGGTGGCAGTTCGAGCCACTTTTTCTTCAGAATGTCTTTGAGGTTGCCAGCCATGTCAGTTGCTCTCCGTCTTGTCGGACACGACGAACACTTCGGTCGACTCACCGCGATGCAGCGATGCATTCGGGAAGAACGCAACCGCTCGTACGCCAGCGGAATAGAACGCGTCTTCGCCGAGTTCGACGTTGTCGGCGACGGCTTCGATGCGATAGCGGAAAATGTCGTAGCTTGGTCCGCTGTAGCGGGTCAGCGGGTACGCCACGACCTGTCCCATACGTGCGACAGAGCGCGGAAGTGCACCTTCGCTGAACCCCTCAGGAACCTTGCCGATCGCCAGTTGCCGCAGTACGTAACGGAGTTTGTCGGTGTAGACGTTGCTGTCGGGGGCCTGCTCGCTGCCGTCGGACGCATCACCGCTGCCCCCTGTCGTCGGCTTGTCCAGTTGCAGCGTCACCGTCTGCGCGGGCAGATTCTTCGGAACCAGAGTCAGCGAGATGACGGGATCATTCGGCTTGTCGCCTGTGACGTAGAGCGCGACGGGTTTGTCGGACTTCATCGTCACATAGAGCGACTGGCCTACCGCCTGAACCTCGAAGTCTTCAGACTGGTTGTCGATGGATTGCGGGTTAGCGAACGGCGTCGCGATGCGGTTCGGCAACAGCCCGGAAACATTGATCACTTCGGTCCGATCAGTGCTGACGCGGACAACGTTTGTCTTATAGACCGACGAATCACCGGGCATCGTTCCGAGACCTGGCATCGGTTGAGCAGCAACCTTCCGGACGTGCTTGGCCGCAAGCGCATTGAGACGCACCTGAGCATTGGCGGATTTGGGAAGCGGGGGGAGCTCCTGTGCGAGAGCTGGCAGCGCAAACAGCGCAGCAACGACGAATGCAATGCGCTTCATTGCGCGACCTCCGAGTTGGTTTGAGCCGAAGCTTGGGCAGACTGTTCGGGGACCGGTTGCGTCGCACTAGCGGCGACATCGGCCTGCTGCTTCTGGATTTGCTGGAACTTGCCCGGGTTCTTTTCAATCCATGTGAGCGTGTGCGGATCGGCCCCGTCGTAGTGATCCATTGAGTCGACCCACGGACGACCGTCCTTCATGACGATCTTCATTTCAATGACGGCCGACTTGGTATCGCGCGAATTGACGCTTTGGGTCGTCATCTGGCCGATCACGTAAACCTTTTGCGTCTCCTTTTCCGAAACGACTTTGGTGGCTTCAAAGCGCACTGACCCGCCGTTGCTATTGAAGACAGGGTCTTGCGCGAGCGCCAGAATCTGCTGGCGAACACCTTGGTAAACGCGTGGCGTCAACAGTTGCGAAAGTCGATCGGCTACGAAATTCACGTTCTTAGGCGTTACGTTTGCCGTCAGCGTGGCGACATACAGCCCGATACCCTCGAGGTAGTCCATGTCGGCCGTGTCCCAGCCGACAGAGACCGCCTTAGCGAGATACGGAGGTACGAGACGCGTCGTCTCGTGCCTGGAAAGATTCCCGACGGTGGACACGGCCAGCAGCGACGCGAGGATGACGTTTGAGACGAGCATCGCTCCCGCGAACTTGTTAGCCCCTTCCCATGAGGAGGTCAGCAAAGGCAGTTTCATCAAATCTCCGGTTTCAGACTGCAAAACGATACATAACACGTACCAATAATTTAGCTGCGTGAAAAACGACCGTTTTGCTGATTTAAAAGAAGAAGTCGCGCTTCGAGGAGTCCGGGTACTGTTTGTTCAGCCCAATAACCCCGGCCCAATAACAGAGGTGATAGAGGATTCCCTCCAAGGCGCCGTTTTTGAAGCGCTTGAACGCCTTTACTGCAAAGATGCCCATTGCCATGCTCACGAGGGTGAAATAGCCCCCCAGTGAGATGCCACCCGCGAGGCAACCGATGAAAATAATCGCTTCGTCCAGTTCCCAGAAGAACAGTTGCGGCTGGTTGTCTATGTAACGTGGGATGTCGATCTCGGTCATTCTGCGCCCTCCCCGATCAAGCCGATGACGACGCGGCGATTCTGTGCGCCAACGCCGGGAGAAACGGGTTCCCGCTTGCCGTGCCCTTCGGACTCGATGCGGTTGCGTGAGACGCCCTTCGCGACCAGATAGTTGCTGACGGCAGTCGCGCGTCGAACGGAGAGTCGTTGGTTGTAATCATCACCGCCCACCTCGTCGGCGTGGCCTACCACCTTGATCGGTGATTCGTCGTCGCGCGCCCGAGTCAAGATGCTGCTGAGCGGAGCCCATGAAGTCGGAATGACCGAGTTGAATCGGTAGTGGAGAACCACCTGGTTGCCCAGTTCCGTGTCCGAGTTCAGCTTTGCTTCTTCCGCGGCAAGTTGCGCTTCGTCGAACGGCATCATCGCACGCGTCCGAGGCGGCTCGGTGACGAGCCATGACGCATCTTCCCGATGCAGCACGAAGTCCCGGTTCGGGTTCGCCAGCACCTGAGCCCGGTGAGCGGGTTCGATCGCGATGCCGTCGTTCTGGGGAACGACCATCTGATGTGCGTCCACTGCCCAAGCCTGAGATGCGAGGGTGGCGAGCGTCGCAACAAGGGCCAGTTTGGGAAATCTGGTCATCACGTAGTCTCGAATACAGAAATTGATTGTTGCGAAGGCTAACACGTAACGATAACGAATACAACAACACGTGTATCAGATTGCAAACTGTCGGTGTCGTTTCTATAATTATAACGACGTGTTAAGTATGCGCAAGCGTTGCATCTGTATCGGTGTGGTGGTCGATACGTGATGGCGCAGTTATCCGCGTCTGTGACGCATATCCGATCGCAAGGAATTCCCCGGAATTAGTCACAGGAGGTCGATGAATGAGTGAACAAGGCAACAAGAAGTCTGGCGAAAGCCAGAACGCGGATAGCGCGCAGCTAAAGCCGTTTGGTGAAGGTTGTTCGGAGATCTGGGACAAGGTATTCAGCACGGACCCGGCATACACGAAGAGCTTCAACCGTAAAGGTGGCTTCTCGGGAACCGCGATCACTCCGACCTATCTTGCTATGAAGGCCACCAAGATTTTTGGCCCGATGGGAATAGGTTGGGGAATGGATATTCTCCAGGAGGATTTTCTGGAGGGTGCTCCGCTCGGCTGGGACCCCAATGGCAACTTCTGGGGCCGGGAAATCATCCATCGCCTCAAGGTGAAGCTGTGGTACGTGGTGAAGAGCAATTCAGGCGAGTCTCAGAAAGGTGAAATCGTCCACTTCGGTCAGACGACGTTTGTCGGCAAGACCCAACACGGCATCTTCACCGATGAAGAAGCGCCGAAGAAGAGTCTCACGGACGGCATGTCGAAATGTCTTTCGCTGCTGGGCTTCGGAGCGGATGTGCACATGAATCTCTTCAGCGACGTGAAGTACGTTGAAGGTCTTCAGGCCGTGTACGGAGAAGCCGACGACGACGCTCCCCCGTTATCGCGAAATGCGCCGGCTGGCGCTCGAGGGATGAACTCGACACCATCTGCGCAACAGGCTACCAATCCCTCAAAGCAAGGCGGAGGAAATGTCGGCGATCAGCAGACGCTTTCTGAGCGCTACAACCAGTTGAAGTCGCGTCTCGATAACGAAAACCAGCCCATCGCAGATGTTTCGCTTGCGCGCAAGACTGTGCAAGCGGATGGGTTGCTTACGGAAATCGAGCGTGCGCTTTTGCTGTCCCATAAACGCCTGAAACTGTCCGAAGCCGAGCAACCCAGCGGCGACGGCGTTTTCCTTTAACTCTACCCAGCCCCGATCGCTTTCGCGATACGGGGCTTTTTTGCTGGGCGAAGGCATGCGCAATCTCGCACCGAACAAGATGTGTGTACCGCTTGCACCGGCGTTTCTTTGGAGGTCGTTCGCGTGAGCATAGCTCAGATGTACCGCACGAAACTTGGCGGGTCGTTGGACACGCTCGCCTTGAGCTCTCTCGGGACGGGAGCACTTCTGTCTTCGCCATATTTCTCCAGCATGCCAGCCACAGTACCAATGGCATTGGGCGCCGCGGGAAGCGCCTATCTCGGGAATCGTTTGTTTGATTTCTGGCGCCAACAGAGCGTTCTCGAATCGAAAATCAGCATCCAGTCCGCTGCGGATCTGACGAGACCGGATGGGTTACTCATTGGATATACGACTGACACGGGTCAGCCCATGTACATCCCCGATGAGGACCTGATGCGTCATGGTTTCATTGGTGGACAGTCGGGTGTCGGTAAGACCGTGCTGGGGAAGCTGCTCATGTTTCAGCAGATCCAGCGTGGCGGTGGACTGGCGTTCATTGACGGGAAAATGAACGCCGACGATATCGAGACGATCTATCAGTATTGCTGCTGGTGCGGGCGCGAACAGGATCTTCTGATTCTCAACCCGGGCAATCCGGCGATGAGCAACAGCTACAACCCAATTCTTCGCGGCGAGCCGGATGAAGTCTCGGCCCGCGTGTTGTCGCTCATCCCATCCACGGAAAATAATCCGGGAGCGGACCACTACAAGCAAAGTGCAAACCAAGGCATTTCAACGCTAGTAGCGGCGCTCCAGACGGCAGGCCTCGCGTATAACTTCATCGACTTCTCGATCCTCCTGATGAACCACAAGGCGATCGAGGAGCTCGAAACGCGTTTGAAAAAGATGCAACCTCACCATGACGCGACGAAGAACCTGTCGCTGTTCCTCGAGCAGTACAAGGGGGGCGGGAAGCCCGGCTCCGGCCTTGAGAACATGGTCGACATCAAAAAGATGAAGGATACGTTTGGTGGCGTCGGCGGCCGGATGTATATGTTCGGGACAGGTAATTTTGGCAAGGTGATGAACACCTATACGCCGGATATTGACCTGTTTGAGGCCATCAGGAGCAACAAGATCATATACGTCGCCCTGCCCACGATGGGCAAGAACGAAGCGGCGTCGAACTTCGGCAAGATGTTTTTGGGGGATCTCCGTACCGCAATCTCATGGGTACAGGCTTTGCCGGAAAACCTTCGGCCCAATCCGCCCTTTCTCGTCTTCATGGACGAACTCGGCTCGTACGCAGTTGCATCGCTCGCGCGCCCCTTTGAGCAGGCACGCAGTGCTCACATCGCGCTCTTTCCGGCAGCACAAACGCTGGCGAACCTTGAAGTTGTATCGGCTGACTTCAAGGAAATGGTGATCGGAAATACATGGACCAAGATCATATTCAAGCTGGGTTCACAAGAGACTGCGAAGGAATTCGCGGAGCTGATAGGCATGCAGATTGGGATCGCGAAGTCTCTAAGCGCGACGCAAAATGAGTCGATCAACAGCCCGATGCTAAACATGACGCCAGAAGGCGGTGCCGGCAGCGGCGCGGGGCTGTCTGAGGGAGAGCGTGAGCAGGAAGAATACAAAGTGTCGCCGGATGATCTGAAGGCATTGAGCAAAGGCGAGTGCATTGTGATGTACGGAGGTGACACGATCTTCAACCTGCGCGTGCCGATGATCTCGATCGACAAGAAACTTCAGAAGGAAATCGGCCGCGTGCGCATCAATCACTTCCGTAAGCCAAGCGTAGAAGGGGCAGATTTCTTCAAGAACAGTGACAAGTACCTTGGCGGAAGTAGCGTTCCCACAGGCGGTCGAAAACGCGACTTCGCGCAAGAGCTTGCCAACGAATAAGTAACTCACAACTTCTGGAATCCATACTATGACAGGACAAATTGTCCGAGCCGATGGCATCGTGCTCGGTGAAGAAAATGACAAGGCTGTTGCGGTACATCTTCAGGATGCAGACTTGGAGCGTCATGTGCTGATCGTCGACCCTACTGGCGCGGGCTCCCGAGAACTGCTTGCGCAGGCGCTGTCACAACAGATCGAACGAGGTGGCGCGATCATCCTGTTCGACGGTGACTCCGATACAGCAATTCTCAACTCGCTCGCAGGCGCTTGCAGAAAGCATTCTCGCCAGCAGGATCTCCTTGTCGTGAGGCCTCACGATCCCGATCTCAGCAACACTTACAACGTGATCCTATCGAGCGACGTGGAGGCGGCAGTTGCCCAGGCGTTCACCACGGTGCCGGAAGAGGAAGACAACGAAGGGGCCCGCCACAACCGGGAAGAGATCCGCCGAGGCATTTTTGTAATCATATCTGCGCTCAAACGCGCAGGCCTTGCTTACAGCTTCCTCGACCTATCGTTGTTCATCATCAAGCCGGAATCCTTGCAGGACCTGCTTGCGTCACTGGAACAAATAGCGCCCGACAGCGCTGAAACCAACGCGTTGTCCGCGTGGCTTGATGAGTTTCGCAAAGATGGGGTGATCGATCCGCTCCCCCTCAAGCAACGAATGGGA
Organism: Caballeronia grimmiae; assembly: GCF_022879615.1. Classification (NCBI taxonomy): domain Bacteria; kingdom Pseudomonadati; phylum Pseudomonadota; class Betaproteobacteria; order Burkholderiales; family Burkholderiaceae; genus Caballeronia; species Caballeronia grimmiae. Next base: position 9,673 of record NZ_CP084275.1, on the reverse strand, counting down.
GGGATTGCCGGACGGTTGTACATGTTCGCCAGCGGCAAATTGGGGAAGGTTCTGAACACGTATTCGCCCGAAGTCGATGTCCGGCGTGCACTCGATGAATCCAAGGTCATCTACATGGATGTTCCTGGTTCGGCACAGCATCTTGTCGCGACGGCACTTCGGGAAATGATCTATCTCGATGTAGCGGGCGCACTCGGCAACCGATCGCGCGATGTCGGGGGAGTCCCGCCGATTATCGTTTTCAACGGTGCGGCGAGCTGCGATCGTGCTCTCGCAAACCGCCTGTTGGCACAAGGACGCAGCATGGGTGTATCGACGTGGCTTCGCGTTGCATCCATGGGTGATCTGGCGAAGAAGAGCGCGGTACTGGCCGAAGTTGTGCTCGCCAACACAGGGTCTCAGATTGTGTTCAACCTGGAAGGAATCGACGAATCGCTCCTGTTTGCCGGCTACCTCGGTCGTGAGGTCACCGGCGGTGGGAGCAATGAGATGAACGATCCGGTTGTCTCGTGCCCCGACGATCTACACGATCTTGCGTCGCGGGAGTTCGTGCTTCTTTCCCCGGATGCGAGGGCTCGTCGCGGCTTCGCGCCGCGTGTCGATGATGGTCAAGACGTATTCACGCGCGAACAACTCAATCGCGGCCATGGCACCCCGCGCGACGGTGCCGACCGCTTCACCCGTACGAGCATGGCGTAAGCCTCGCCTGAAGAATAAAGGAGTGCAATATGAGCGATTTTTTCGCAACGAAAGGAGCAGGCGATGATCTCGTCGGACTTGATGGTGTTTCTGGTGATCGGGGGGATCTGTCTAACCCTGCTGATGTGCGTAGCTGGCTTGAGAGCTTTGATTGTTCCGATATTTTCAAAGATCTTGACGCCTTCGATCTTGGCGATTCTGACGGCGACGGCGAAGTGGCTTCTTTGGGGGATGAAGAAGCTGTGGGACTCACACAGCCTTTTAATCAGGAACTTGCTCTCGCCGCGCTCAGTGGTGTTCCCAACGCTGGAGCAACAAAAAGGCCGAAAAAAGACGAACACCTGAGAAATCTCACGGAAGAAGACTTCGAGCCCGGGATGGAGCGGCTCAGCTTCCAGATCATCAAAGCAAATGTGGAGGCGCTCTTCGACAAGAAGCGGAAGGCAGCCGACCATGTGAAGGCTGCTCAATGGGTATTCGGCCGAACGTTTGGAGACTTCAGTTTCCAGCAGTGCTGTGAGACCCTTTGCGCACGAAAGGACGTTATCCGGTTGCGTGTTCATTACGAGTTCTGGCGGCGCTGGTATGTGTTCCCGGTCGAATTTCCGTTCATGATCGATCCAGTCCCGGACGCGGTCGAGGGGGAGGTTTACATCGTCGCCGGCGACGAGGGCTACGACTTGGCGCGGGTTGCGTGGCTTCAGCCGGGCATTCGGTCGGCTGCCCTGCTTGAAGAGGCTTCAGCGGGCGAGAATGTCGACCGATACCGTCACGCGCTTGAACTGTTGGCAGAGCGATATCTGATGTCGCAGCAGGCTGACTCGTGGTATCTGACCGGCCGGAACCCGATGCTGCGGGCGATCGACCTGTCAACGTCGCCATATCGTCCCTTGACCAGCCAGATCTCGTGGTCCAAGCAATTCTGACGAGTCGCTCGCTGATGAAAAGGAATGCCGCGCAAAGCGCGGCTTTTTTATCGGTGTGTCGAAAGCGACCCATACCCGGGCTGAGCGAGCGAAAAAAAAAGCCAGCCTCGGGGGAAGCTGGCTTTAAAAGTAGCCTTCTCAGCATGTCAGGAAGAGAGGCCGATGGGAGGGAACAGTCACGATCCCAAAACCACTGCTGCACTAAAAGCGATCAATTATGATCAGCTAATGTGCGTAATTCTAAAAGAATCGAAAGGATACAGCAAGGGTATAAATACGAGTTGCGGGTTTTTGTAGCGGGAAGTGTGTGCCCAGCTACTATCCATTCCATTTTCTCAAAGCACCGTCATCGACATGAACGAAGCCTCGTGAGGGATAGAACCCTACGCCGCCTCCTTGCAGGTACAGCGCGAGCCGCCCCATGTAGTTTACTGGTACGCCTGGAAACTCGATGTCAGCTGCCTCCCCTCGCATATGACGCGAATCGCCGACACCGCCGACCGCCTCGTTAGTCAACCTGGTGCGATAACCGGAGTTCAACACAATCACCCGGTGCTGGTTGTGCAAGGCAAAGAAGCCCTGCATGCCATACAGAATGTCGAACAGGACGGGGCTCATTTGCACCGCCTTGTCCGCATGGGTGTCACGCATAAGGCGGCAGATAGCGGCATAACCGGGCCAGACTAGCTTGCCACTGGCAAAATAGACTTCGTTCACCTCCTCCCAGACGCCTTTCTTGATCTCATGCTTAACCCACAAACTGCGTGGTTTGTCCCAGAAGTCATTCCGCGTGGCGGCGAATAGTGGCTCGGTGCAGGCGGCCAGCACGCCCCCCGTCGCCATGCGAAGAAAATCACGCCTCTCCACTGGGCTCTCCCTGTTCGAATCCGGTGGGCTTGGCTTTGCCCGGTAGCTGGCAACCCTTTCTTGCGCGGTGCAAGCGATACTTGTCCAAGGCCGTCCCTGTCAACGTGATTGGTTTACCGCTGGTAGTCGATACGACGCAGGACGCTCCGTCTCCGATCCCAACAGCAACCAGCGTCTCGCGAGCTTCGAGTTCCATCAGCTTCACGCCTTTGCCTTTCGGCATCACCTTGACTTCGGACAGTGGGAAAAGAACGAGGCGGCCACCGCTGCAAACGGCGGAAACCGTATTGCCTGCGGTTTTCGCGGGCGCGTGCATGACTTCGCCCGGCTCAAGCGTTGCAAATGCTTTGCCGGCCTTTTGGCGGGTCAGCATATCCGCTCCTGCGCAGACGTAGCCATAGCCACCACTTGAGGCGATCAGGTAATTCGCCGTCTGGTCGATGACGATAACGTGCGTCAGTCGGCCGCCGCCTTGGAGCTCGATCAACGATGTGAGCGGTACGCCATCGCCGCGGCCGGTGGGAATAAGAGCAGACGCGACGTTGTAGCAACGTCCGTTCGTGTCGAAGACGGCCAAACTCGTCGAGGTGCGCGTCTCGATGCTGGCGAGAAGATCGTCCCCCGCCTTGAACGTGAGGGTCGAAATGTCGATGCCGTGGCCGCTCCTCGCTCGAAGCCAACCAGACCGAGAAACGATGATCGTGACCGGATCATCGGCGGTAGGAACGACGGCGCCTGACGTTACCTTCTCCGCGGATTCAATGAGCGTGCGACGGTCGTCACCGAACTTTTGTTTGTCCGCTTCGATCTCTTTGAGAATCTGATTTGTCATGGCTGCTCGATCCGCGAGCAACGACTGAAGGTGGCGTTGTTCGTCTCGCAACTGTGCCAATTCCTTCTCGATCTTGATACCTTCGAGGCGGGCTAGTTGCCGCAGGCGGATTTCGAGGATGTCCTCTGCCTGCACTTCAGACAGGTGAAACGTTGCTATCAGATCGCGCTTCGGTTCATCTGATTCGCGAATGACCTTGATGACCCGGTCGATGTTCAGGAACGCAACCATGCGTCCGTCGAGGATGTGGATTCGACGTTCAACCTCGGCGAGGCGATGCGCGGTTCGACGAGTGACTGTCTGATATCGGAACTCAACCCATTCAGTCAGGACCGGCACAATGCCCTTCTGCTGTGGGCGGCCATCCAAGCCGATCGTCACGAGATTGACGGATGCGTTGCACTCGAGACTCGTGTGGGCGAGCAGCACGTTCATCAGTTGCTCGGGCGTCTGGCGGGACGAATGCGGCTCGAAAACGATGCGCACGGGATGCTTCTCGTCAGAGTCGTCACGAACGCTGTCCAGCACCGACAGGAGAAGGGCTTTCATGTTTCCCTGTTCCTGCGTCAGCGCTTTCTTTCCGGCCTTGATTTTCGGGTTCGTGAGTTCCTCGATCTCCTCGAGTACCTTTTGAGTTGACACCCCGTGCGGCAGTTCCGTAACCGCGATCTGCCACTGCCCTCTTGCGAGTTGCTCCAGCGACCATCGGGCGCGGACGCGGAGGCTGCCACGGCCCCCTTCGTACACTTTATGGATGTCCGCGATGTCGGAGATGATCTGTGCGCCGCCAGGATAGTCTGGACCGGGAAGAACCGACATCACGTCACCGAAGGTTGCGTCTGGACGGCGGATTAGCAGTGAACATGCGTCGGCGACTTCACGCAGGTTGTGGCTTGGAATGTCGGTTGCCATACCCACAGCGATACCTGATGCACCGTTCAGGAGAAGCACTGGAAGGCGAGCCGGAAGCAGCGATGGCTCCTCAAATGCCCCGTCATAGTTGGGCTGAAAGTCGACGGTGCCCTGATCGATTTCCGCAAGCAGCAGATCGGCAAACGGAGTGAGCCTGGCCTCGGTATATCGCATGGCTGCGGCGCCGTCGCCATCGCGGGACCCAAAGTTCCCCTGGCCGTCGATCAGGGGGTAGCGCATCGAGAAATCTTGTGCCAGTCGAACGAGAGCGTCGTAGGCGGATTGGTCGCCGTGTGGATGGTATTTACCGAGAACGTCACCTACTACGCGAGCTGACTTGACGGGTTTTGCAGTCGCCGTCAGGCCCATGTCGTTCATTGCATAAAGGAGACGGCGCTGCACCGGCTTCTGACCGTCTTCAACGTCAGGGAGGGCGCGACCGCGCACGACGCTCATCGCGTAATCGAGGTACGCGCGTTCGGCCCATCGGCCGATCGGGATTCGGCCGTTGGGCAGTTCGCTTATATCGACGGTGCGCGACGGCGGTGGCGTATCGGCGCCACCGGCGACAGGCGTTGCAGCGTCGGCGGAGTTTGGCTGGGGCGATTCGCGTTCAGCCTCTACGACTGCGAAGAGGTCGCCGGTTCCGTTGTCGTTTGCTTCGATCATGATTGTGTTTCCCCGATTAAACGTCCAGCTCTGCCAGATCGCCGTTTTCTTCGAGCCATGCGCGACGAGACCCCGCCTCGCCCTTGGCCATCAGTAGATGAAACGCCTTCAGCGTATCGGCTAGTCCGTCATCCGGGACGCCGACCTGCAACATGCGCCGTGTATCAGCGTGCATGGTCGTCTCTCTGAGTTGTTCGGGATTCATCTCGCCGAGACCTTTAAAACGTGATATGGACAGCGCTGAATCCCGCACGCCTTCATCGGCGAGCTGTCGAAGTACCGCGACCCGCTCGGCGTCGTCGAGGCAGTAGATTTTCCGCGCGGGGCGCCCCTTCCCTTGTGCGCCCACGTCGATGCGGAATAGCGGTGGCTGGGCGATATAGACGTGCCCCCGTTCGACCAACTCCGGGAAATGAATGAAAAAGAGGGTGAGCAGCAAGGTCTGGATGTGCGATCCGTCCACATCTGCGTCAGTGAGCAAAGCGATCTTGCCGTAACGCAATCCGGCCAGATCCACTGCCGATCCGCGCTCGTGGGGATCGACGCCAATGGCGACTGAGATGTCGTGCACCTCGTTGTTCGAAAAGAGTTGATCGCGAGCGGTATCGAACGTGTTCAGGATTTTTCCGCGCAACGGGAGGATCGCTTGATACTCACGATTTCGTGCCTGCTTAGCGCTGCCGCCGGCGGAATCGCCTTCGACCAAAAAGAGTTCATTGCGAGTGATGTCAGTTGATTCGCAGTCGGTCAGCTTGCCCGGCAGCGTCGCAACACCGGACGATTTGCGCTTTTCGACTACCTTGCCCTGGCGTGCACGTGCGGTGGCTTGCCGGATCGCCAGCTCAGCGACTTTCTTCGCGGCCTCAGGATGATCGATAAGCCAGTGATCGAAGGGGTCCCTCACCACACTGGACAGCAGACGCACAACTTCCCGACTGTTGAGCTTGTCTTTGGTCTGTCCCTGAAATTGTGTATTTGTGACGGCGGCCGACAGGATGAACTGCGCGTGCGACCACACATCTTCAGCCTGGAGCGTGATGCCGCGGGGAAGCATGGCGTGGTGCTCACAATACGCCTTCAGAGCTTCAAAAAGTCCAGCGCGCAATCCAGCTTCGTGGGTGCCGCCCAGCGGCGTAGGGATGAGGTTCACATACGATTCGCCCCTTCCTGACTCTACGGTCCATGCGATCGCCCATTTCGCTCCATCACCTTCAACGATCGAGCCCACGCTCTCAGCGACGTACCCCTGACCCGTGAAGACTTCTCCAACGAGCTCCAGATCTGCAATGCGTTCGGAGAGGTAGTCGCCAATTCCGTCCTTGTAGCACCAGTTGCGTTCGTCACCGGTTTCATCATTCCGGTAGTTAACGGTGACCCCGGGCATCAGCATCGCCTTGGATCGGAGGAGTTCTTCAAACTTGGCGAGAGGGATTTGGGGCGATGCAAAATACTTGGGGTTTGGCCATGCACGTACGCGAGTTCCCGTTGTGCGAGGTCCGCAATCGCCAACCAGTTCAACATCGGAGATCTCGCGGTCGCCGTCCAGAAAGTGAACGCGATGAACCTTCCCTTCTCGCTTTACTTCGACCTCGACCTTGGTCGATAGCGCGTTTGTAACGGCTACGCCAACGCCATGCAAGCCACCAGATCGCTGGTATGAATTGCCCTTGCGAAACTTGGCGCCAGCATGGAGCTTCGTGTAGGCGAGTACGACAACGGGAATCTGCTTCGTTGGGTGAAGACCAACGGGGATGCCGCGGCCATTGTCCGCGACGGTGACGGAGTTGTCCCTGTGGACGATCACGTCGATCCGGGATGCATGCCCGTTCTGCGCCTCGTCTGCGGCGTTGTCAAGAACCTCCTGGATAATGTGCATCGGGTTTTCGGTACGGGTGTACATGCCGGGTACCTGTCGAACCGGCTCCAGACCTTCGAGCACATCAAAATCGGACTCGTCGTAGACCTTGCCTTCCTGAGTCATATCATCGCCTGTATCGAATAAATACAGACGGTATTATAGGCACGTGTAATGGATGGGCAACGCGTTTTTTTTGTCAAGTCTCTGCACCAACATCACGGGAACAGAATTCCCGGGGCGGAATGACAAAGCCCCGGCCGCTATAAGCGGAGCCGGGGCGGTGATCAATTGAAGCGCTGACGGAGAACAGATAGCCGAGCAGCGAAAACAGCCACGGCCAGACGGGTCTCCGCGACGGCTGGACTCTTGTTTGCGACAGTTGCCCTGCGGTCCGGTAACGCGCCCTGAAGATCGGTCAGCAGGACGTGAAGCGACTCGGGGTCGTCCCAAACGCCTCCCTCTTTTGCCTTGATCACGTGCTCGTTTTGAACATGTTGCTGGATGAGGGCAATTATGCGCTCGCTGATCAGGCGGACTGCGCGGCGAGCATCACTCAGATCGTCGGTCCGATCCGCGATATTGAGAATCATCTGCGACTTGATGCTTTGATGGATCTCGCCCTTGTGAACGCTCAACGCGAGAATGTCCGACCACCACCCGTTGTCGTACGCAAGCTGCACGTACGGGTTGTCAGGTCGCGCTGCGGGGCTTGCGGCGACGGGGTGTGATACTGGCGGCAGCGTTTGCACGTCATGGTGATCGGGGCGGGCCTCATCAAAAAGGTGAAACTGTTCCATTGCTCTTCTCCTGAGTGGTAGCGAGGACCGGGATAGTCCTCATACCCAGGTGATGGGCCACAGCTAGCGCTAATGCACCGGCCAAGGAGATGCGAGGTGAGAAAACGACGGGCAAAAAAATAGCCCGGCAAAAAATGCCGGGCATGGGTGGATTAGGCGATTGCGAGGCCCAGTTTCAGGCAGAGCTCCTCGTTAAGATCCTCCGCCCCGGTCATGTGCTTGTAGGCGCCTATGGGGCCACCTACGGCTTCCTCAAGCACGGGGCGAATTTTCTCGAACGCAGTGCGCCCTGCGTCGTCGTCGTCGAAGGCAGTCAGGACATCAGCGCCACGAAATCTGGAAAACCACTCAGGTCGCCAGTTCTCGCAGCCCGGAAGGCCCATGATGCTGCGCTTCGTTCCAAGCGCGACAGCAGACAACAGGTCCATGCAGCCCTCGACAATCAAGATCCGCCGATCCGATTCGCCCAGCCATCCCCACGGAGCAATCGATCCGTAGCGCAAAGACTTCACCTCACCAGGCTTGGTCTTGCGCAGGTACCGAAACTCCGCCGCCTTTTTGCTGTTCGATACGAACACCAAAGGGCGGAAGGCTGCCGACGGCGCCTTGGCCCCCTCCTTCCACAACCCGGCTCGGAGCATGAGCTCCTGACCGAGTGTCTCCAGAAGAAATTCCTTCGCTTCGTTCGGTTTCGATGGAAGCGTCAGAACGATGCCTTTCTTGCATCCGGTGCGAGTCACTTCTGGAGGGATGCCCCGTCCAGCGAGATACTCGATACCGTCGCGCGAAGGCTCAGGCAGCGCCGCAACAAGCCGTGAGATGGCTTCTGCGAGGGCCGAGTCGTCTCGATTGATAGCAGGCAGCGGCTTGGGAGGGACGTAGGACCTCAAAATGTCCTCGTCCGCACCAAGCAGCTCGGCACCTGCATCAGCGAGCGACTTCCCCCAATAAAGTGAAGCAGCCTCAACCACATCACCATGCTCACGACAGGCGTAACACTGCCACCTGTCGCCCGTGACCTTGATCTTTACCGAATCCTTTGACGACTCACCGCACTGAGGATTCGGGCAGACCGTGTAACGGATCGAGCCACTCATTTTTTTGGGGGTTCCACCCAGAAGATGCTCAAAGAACCAGTCGAGAGGAACTTTATCGCGCACCTTCGAGAAATCGACGCGTGCCGGTCTGGCCGCTGTTGTATTGCTTTGACTCATCGCGATGCTCCTGATGGAAATCCTTGGTGCAGCGTGATGTCTAACGCGGATGCGTAAGTGCGGCGGCCGGGCAGCGGCGCGGTCAGATCAGAAACGGTCGCCGGTGATCGTGTGGGTAAGGCGTCGACGGGACCCCAGAAAAGAAAAACCCCGTGACTGACTTGAACAGGCACGGGGTGGGTAGTTGCGATCAGGCGTCGGCGCCCAGAACTTCGTAAATGAGGCTGTTTCCGAAGGTTCGGAGGGCGTCGTCGTAGCTTTCGATCGGATCGAGATCATTCAGAAAATGGCCGTTAGGGGCCGACTTCTGCTGCGACTGCGCCTCCTTTACGACGCGTTCACGCTCGCTGGCGCTGAGGGAATTGCGATAAGCCGCATAGGCTGTCTCGCGAGCCTCCATTGCCTTGTTCGTGTTCGCACTCGCTGTCGCATCGATCAACTTGCGGAGCGCCTGGCGGAGCTCGACACTCGAGGCGCCGTCAGGGTTGACGGTTTGCTGGGCCCCGTTTGTTTGAGGGCGCTCCTCAACCCACTTGCCGGAGTCTGCGTCCGCCACGTAGTTGCGCGTGTTCATGTACTCGCCATCGCCAACTTCGTCGACGAGCACGCCGACAACTTCGTCGGCATATTCACCACCTTTCCAGTCGAGCTCGAGATTCACGGATTCCTCGGCTTTTTCAATCGCGTCAAGCTGCGACACAGCATCCGGCACATTCACCGGCACGCGGATGACAGCGTACAAATGGACGCGATATGCGCGGGTCGTCGTTGCGATTTGACCGTCGTTCTGCTGATTCATGTTGCATCTCCAGTTGAAGGGTTTTTCATGCGGGAAGAGATGCAGAACATGGGCCGATACAGCGGCCTAACGACACGGGCAATGAAAAAGCCCGCGATCG